>JAFUTY010000068.1 GCA_017484005.1 Selenomonadaceae bacterium
CAGATCCAGAACCATCTTCAGATCCAGAACCATCTTCAGATCCAGAACCATCTTCAGATCCAGAACCATCTTCAGATCCAGAACCATCTTCAGATCCAGAACCATCTTCAGATCCAGAATCATTTTCAGATCCGGATTCGATTGAAACACTTCCGAAGGTTATAAAGTCGCTATCAATAATTACATTTGATTGGCTTGTATCTTTTAGAATTATTGATCCGTTTGAAGTTGAGAGAATGATATCAGATCCACTTAAAACGCTCGAAGTTATTGATCCAGAATCGATTGAGACACTATCTCCAGAACCGAAACCATAAATAATATCGGTATCGGCTGAATGGACGAATATTTCAGATATCCAGGTTTGTCCGATTAGAGTATCAATCCCAGATTTTCCCGATAGCGTGACATCATATCCAGATCCGGAATCAATCAAATCATCTCCATCACCGCCGTTAATGATCAAGTTGATACAACTGGTATATATGGAATCGTTTCCAATTCCGCCATCAATGCTCATGTATGAACCATAACCATCAATATAATCGTCGCCCGCACCACCGTTGACGTTAGTATCAATGCCGTAGCGTAGAATAATAGTATCGTCTCCGATGCCAGCATTGATACTCAAATATGATCCTGATTCGTTGATAATGTGATCATCATCAGCACCTGCGTCAACATAGACATTCGAAGTATTTATTTCGAGCTGAATAGTGTCAGATCCATCGCCGCCAACAATATACAATCCAGATCCAGAAATCACACTGACAATATCATCGCCAGCTCCCGCATCGATTGTTGCATCTGAAGTAATTGCGACAGTTGAAGATCCTTCGGAATTTTGAATTGTGACGAGAGATCCATCCACATAGATCGAGTCATTTCCATCGCTTGCATAGATCGAATTCTGAGGATCTTGAGGAATGATTATACTTCCGAACGTCAAAATATTTCCGGAAATCGAGACATTTGATCGACTTGTATTTTTTAAAACGATTGATCCATTTGAAGTTGTGAGAATGACATCAGATCCACTCACAACGCTCGATGTTATTGATCCCGATTCGATTGAGACGGTATCTCCAGATCCGAAACCATAAATAATATCGGTATCGGCTGAATGAATAAATGTTTCAGAGAGATAAGTTTGTCCCTCGAGAGTATCGATTCCAGTTCCACCAGAAATCGTGACATAGTTGCCTTCGTTATAAATGGAATCGTTGCCAGAATCGCCATAGATGATTGAATATCTTTCGTGATTCTCTATGGAATCATCGCCAGATCCGCCATCAATGCTTACGTATGAACCACCACCGAATTGGAAATCATCTTCGCCGTTATAAATGAAATCGTTACCTGTTCCGCCATCGATGTTGGAATATTTGCCGTAATTGTGAATGGAGTCGTTTCCAGATCCTCCGTTAATACTCACATACGTAGCATAGTTCTCGATGGAATCATTACCATCATCGCCATCGATGCTTGCATCATTATCGCTAAAGTTAATTATGGAATCGTCATCTGATCCCCCAAAAATTGTAGAATTTGGATCAGCTTCACCACTGATAAAGTCTTTGCCATCGCCACCATCGATACTAATATGATTGGTGTTCATGGTGTAAATTGAATCATCGCCAGCTCCACCATGTATTGTTATCAATGAATCACTAGAATTTCTAATTAAATCATCGCCAGAGCCGCCATCAATGTACAAGTTGTTTCCATAGATATCATTCCAAGAATCAGATCCACTCTCGATAGAATCATCACCGTTGCCGCCGTCAATTGTTACCGACCAAGATTCAAAACTCCAAATCGAATCAGATCCAGATCCTCCCGCGATATACAATCCAGATCCAGAGATCACACTGACAATATCATCTCCATCTCCCGCATCGATTGTTGCATCTGAAGTAATTGCAACAGTTGAAGATCCTTCGGAATTTTGAATTGTGACGAGAGATCCGTCTATATAGATCGTATCATTTCCATCGCTAGCATAGATCGAATTCTGAGGATCTTGAGGAATGATTATACTTCCGAACGTCAAAATATTTCCGGAAATCGAGACATTTGATTCGCTTGTATTTTTGAGGACAATACTTCCGAGATCTGTCGTGATTAAAAGATCAGATCCACTCACAACGCTCGAAGTGACTGTTCCCGATTCGATTGAGATAGTATCTCCAGAGCCGAATCCATAAATAATATCGGTATTAGAGGAATGGATAAATGTTTCAGCGAGGGAATCTTGCCCGACGAGAGTATCGATTCCTTCTCCGCCATTCAATGTTGTATACAATCCAATACGAATAGGCTCTCCGCCTGAACTATAAGACCAAGAGTTATTATTGATATAATCATTTCCCGTACCGCCATATAGACTTGCATATGAACCTACATGCCAAATGGAATCGTTACCATCGCCAGTATCAATAGTCTGATGGCAACCGAGTTGAATATCGATTGAGTCGTCACCATTTCCAGTTTCTGTATAAGAGAATGATCCATTTGCGAGTACAGTATCGTTACCTTCTCCCGTATATACATGAGAATACTGATGATTATGGTTATCAATAAAATCGGAACCATCTCCACCATAAATGGTCGAATAGCTACCGCCATTATGGATATGATCATTGTCATTGCCACCATAGATTGTTGAACTCAAACCGTAGTTTGAAATTTGGTCACTTCCAGCACCGCCATCGATGTACGCATAATCATTCCAATTGCAAATATCATCCGATCCATCGCCGCCGAAAATACTCAAATACGAACCATAAATCATAATATAGTCATTGCCGTTATCGACATTGATACTTGAGTGGAATGCATATCCGTAAATGTAATCATCATCTTCGCCGGTGTCGATTGTCAAATTTGATACTGGTGAAACACTACTGTAAGAAATACGAATCGAATCAGATCCAGATCCTCCCGCAATATACAATCCAGATCCGGAAATCACAGAGACGAGATCATCTCCATCTCCCGCATCGATTGTTGCATTAGATCCAACAGCGAGCGTCGAAGATCTCTCGGAATTCATGATCGTTGCAACTGATCCGTCTATATAGATCGAATCATTGCCATCGCTTGCATAGATCGAATTCTGAGGATCTTGAGGAATGATTATACTTCCGAAAGTCAAAATATTTCCGGAGATCGAAACGTTTGATTGACTTGTATTTTTCAAAATGATTGATCCATTTGAAGTTGTGAGAATGACATCAGATCCACTCACAACGCTCGATGTTATTGATCCCGATTCGATTGAAACAGTATCTCCAGAACCGAAACCATAAATGATATCTGTATCGGCTGAATGGATGAATGTTTCGGGAGTTGAACCGTCGCCTTCGAGAGTATCAATTCCAGTTCCACCGTTCAGCGTTACATATGAACCAGGATAATAATCATATCTAACATAATATCCGTACGCTCCGTTGTGATGATATAAGTTTTGATATTTATATGATCCGTTTTGGATATAGTCGTCACCTGCTCCACCAAATAAACTTGAATTGTTACCATAGCCCAAAATGGAATCGTTACCATCACCGCCATCGATCGTCAAATTGGAGACTGTTAAAGAGTCGCAAAAAACACCAATAGAATCAGCACCAGATCCTCCAACAATATACAATTCAGATCCGGAGTTCACACTGACAATATCATCGCCTAATCCACCATCGACAGTGAAATTGATGCCGCTTATGTATATTGAATCATTACCATCGCCAGCATCAATTGAAACAGAATTGCAATTTTGATTATAGATCCAGTCATTTCCCGCGCCTGCATCAATTGTTGCGTAGTATGAAAGATGGTTGTAAATCGTATCATTTCCAGATCCCGCATTGATACTAGAATATTCTCCATCTGCATCTAAAATACAAATTGAATCATCGCCGTCGCCAGAATCAACTGTAGCGTTCAAACCATTTGTCCCGATAGTGTCATTTCCATTTCCAGTTAAGATAATCGCATTGCTACCGGAACTGCTAATCGAATCATTACCATCGCCAGCATCGATTGTCGCATTCGGAGTAGCTTTGTAATTGGAAATTTGATCATCGCCATCGCCGCCATAAATACTCGAATCTTGACTGCGATTGCGGATAGTATCGTTTCCAGCTCCTCCATAGATTGTAGAATACGCACCTTCAACCGATATAGAATCATCATCATCGCCGCCGAAAATTAATGCATATGAACCTTTGCTGCAAAGTGTATCGCTTCCACTTCCAGCATCGAGCGTTGAATACATTCCCAGATTTCCGAAGTCATCATTTCCATCGCCGCCGATCATGTATGCAAATGATCCAGAGTTATACAGTGAATCATCGCCATCTCCGCCGTCGATTGTCAGTGCGGAAGTCAGAGAAAAATATTTTGTACTCTGCCATGGAGTCCAAATCGAATCATTTCCAGAGCCGCCATAGATATACAAATTGCTTCCGGATATCACACTGATCGAATCATCACCATCGCCGCCATCGATCGTCGCATCTGAAGTAATCGCGAGAGTTTCAGATCCTTCAGCGTTTTGAATTGTAACGAGAGATCCATCAATATAGATCGAATCACTGCCATCGCTCGCAAAAATCGAATCTTTAGGATCTTGAGAAATGACGACACTTCCAAACGTCAAAATATTTCCATCTACTGAAACATTTGATCGACTTGTGTTTTTCAAAACGATCGAACCATTTGAAGTCGTGATTAAAAGATCAGATCCACTCTGAACACTCGAAACAATTGATCCGGATTCAATTGAAACTCTATCTCTAGCTCAGAAACCATAAATGATATCTGTGTCGGCGGAATGGATAAATGTCTCCAATGAAGAATCTTGACCAATTAGAGTATCAATTCCATTGCCACCAGAAAGAGTTACATTTTCCCCCTCATTTTTGATTGAATCATTGCCATCTCCACCATATACACTTACATAATAGCCTTGGTTATGAATCGAATCATTACCATCTCCACCATTGATTGATGAATGATAACCATTTTGTGACATCTGATAAGAGCCGGTGTTGTAAATATAATCGTCACCATCTCCACCATTGATTCTCGAAAAATAACCAGCAGTATTTAAAATCGAATCATTTCCAGAACCACCATCGAGGCTCGCATAATCGCCAATGTTGTAAATATAATCGTCGCCCGCACCACCATGGATGCTCACAAAACTAGAACCGATAACACCAAAACTATGAATAGTATCATTTCCAGCTCCGCCATCAATTGTTGTACGCTGACTTCGAGCATAAATAGAATCGTCACCATCTCCGCCATTGACGCTCTCATATGATCCGTAATTGATATAAATGGAATCATTACCGTCGCCGCCATCGATTGTTACTGATTCGCTGTAGTTGCCTTCATAATTGCCCCGACCATTCCAAATAGAATCATTTCCAGATCCACCATAGATACTCGAACATCCTCTGATGTTGTAGATAGTATCGTTTCCATTTCCTCCATCAATGGTTGTATAAGAGGCTCCACTATAAATGGTGTCGTTTCCATCACCACCATTGACACTACTATACTCACCAGTGCTTTGAATTGAATCATTTCCAGAGCCGCCATCGATTCTAGAATAACGGCCGCTGTTGTAAATGAAATCATTACCATAACCACCATTTATGCTCGTAGAACTGGAACTGTTGTTGGTAATAGAATCGTTTCCATCGCCGCCGTCAATGCTTGCATAACTACAACTGTAGATGTAAACCGAATCGTCGCCAGATCCTCCAATGATACTTAAATACTTGCTGTATTCGCTACGGATAGAATCGTTTCCATCGCCACCATCAATCGTCGAATTTGATATCGATGCATCCCAAGAAAGACCTCCTTGAATCGAATCATCTCCAGATCCGCCTGCGATATAAAATCCAGAACCAGATTTTGCATAAATCGAGTCATTTCCACCACCTGCATCGATCGTAGCGTTTGAAGTGATGGAGAAAGTTTCAGATCCTTCGGAATTTTGAATAGTGACAAGAGATCCATCAACATAGATCGAGTCATTCAAATCGCTTGCAAAAATCGAACTCCATGGAGCATTCATGTTTTCGAAAGTTAGAATGTTTCCATTGATCGAGACATTTGATCGACTTGTATTTTTGAGGACAATCGATCCATTTGAAGTTGTAATTAGAAAATCAGATCCATTCGCGATATTCGATTTGATCTCCCCAGCGATTGAAACAGTATCTCCAGAACCGAAACCATAAATGATATCGGTGTCAGCAGAATGGATAAATGTTTCAGCGAGTGAACCATCTCCATAGATTGTGTCAATTCCATCACCACTGGAAATAGTAACATATTCGCCGGTGTTATAAATTGAATCATTTCCAGCTCCGGCATTGATTTTAGTATAAGTTCCCAGAGAGTTATAGATATAATCATCACCGATACCGCCATCGATGGTGACACTGGTTCTGCTACTTCTATTTAATATAGAATCATTTCCAGAGCCTCCAACAATACTCGTGGATTTTCCCCATTGATTATCAATTGAATCATTTCCATCGCCAGCGTCAACCGTGACATAATCGCCTTCAACAAGTTTAATATAATCGTTCCCGTTACCACCAACAATCGATATTGATGGAGTCCAATTTTCGACGGTATTGTCTCCATCTCCAATATCGATTGTTACAGAACCATCTTGTAGGGCAAAAACATAATCATTTCCAGAGCCTGCATTGATGCTGATATCACGCATGCCAAGGTTATATGCGGAATCATCTCCAGCTCCGGCATCAATCGTGATAGATGAACTAACAGAGGATACCCAAACTGAATCAGATCCATCGCCGCCAACAATATACAATCCAGATCCAGAGATCACACTGACAATATCATTGCCATCTCCAGCATCGATCGTTGCATTTTGATCGATCGCGATTGTTTCAGATCCGTCTGCAGTGATAATTGTCGCGATAGATCCATCGACATAGATCGAGTCATTTCCATCGCTTGCATAGATAGAATCTTTAGGATCTTGAGAAATGACGATACTTCCGAAAGTCAAAATATGTTCGGAGATCGAGACATTTGATCCACTTGTATTTTTGAGGACAATACTTCCGAGATCTGTTGTGATTAAAAGATCAGATCCACTCTGAATACTCGAGACAATTTCTCCGGATTCCATTGAGACAATATCGCCAGATCCGAATCCATATATGATATCGGTGTCAGCGGAATGGATAAAAGTTTCAGCGAGGGAATCTTGCCCGACGATCGTATCGATTCCAGTGCCGCCACTTAATGTCACATCTGAACCAATGTTATAAATTGAATCGTTACCAGATCCTCCATTTATGGTCGAATAAGCTCCATAATCTGAGCTGTAGTAAGGATTACCATTAATGATGTTATCGTTTCCAGCACCGCCATCAATACTGGTGTATGAACCAAAGTTACGAATTGAGTCATTTCCGTCGCCAGAATATATAGTCACATGCTCGCCGCGGCTACTGTCGTAGAAAGCATTATCGATTGTATTGTTTCCATTACCAACATGGAAAGTGATGTTTGTAAATGCACCACCATTGCTTACGTAATTATTTCCATATGTACCGTAGATTGTGGCATATGAGCCTGCATTCCAAACATTCGGATTACCGTTTCCACCATCGCTACCATATAACGTGATACTTGCAAATGCACCACCGTTGCTTATGTAATTGTTTCCGTTTCCACTACAGATAGATACAAAGTGCCCGTAATTAAAAATCGAATCGTTTCCAGATCCACCATTAATCGTAACGTATGAGCCAGTGTTATGAACTGAATCATTTCCCGCTCCAGCATCAATTGTCACTGAATCTCCAGAGCTACGAATCGAATCGTTTCCAGATCCGCCGTCAATCGATGCTACATTGCCGTAAAGATTGTAAATTGAATCGTCGCCCAATCCACCATCTATAGTCACCGACGAACTGCTATCGTTGTAAATTGAGTCAGATCCTTCACCACCACTTATACTCACATATGCACCATAATCATTGTGAATATAGTCATTGTCTTCACCGCCGTCGATTGTCACCGAATCAGCACGGTTATGAATCGAATCAGATCCAGATCCTCCATCGATCCATGCTGAATCGCCGTTATCATTATCAATTGAATCGTTTCCATCGCCGCCATTTATGGAAACATATAATCCGAAGTTGTGAATCGAATCGTTTCCGATGCCACCATCGATACTTGCGTAACTGCCAGAATTTTGGATGAAATCGTTATCATCCCCACCATCGATACTCACATAAACACAATAGTTATAAACTGAATCGTTTCCAGAACCAGCATCAATACTTGTGTTTGTGCCTGATGCGTTATTGTTTATAACGTCAGCACCATCGCCGCCCAAAATATTCGTATATCTGCCTGTATTATAGATTTTGTCGTTTCCAATGCCAGCGATTATGTTGACATATGATCCAACATAATTGTTGATATTATCATCGCCGGATTCTCCATCGATTGTGACCGAATCACCACGTTCATTGAAGATTGAATCAGCACCATCACCACCATAGATGATGACAGCATTTGCTCGTACATTATCAACAGTATCATTGCCTGCCCCTGCGTATATCGTAGAATAGCTACCGCCCAGATTTCGAATCGAGTCATTGCCATCTCCAATATCGATAATCAAAGTTTGTCCAGAAAAATTGTATATTGTGTCATCACCTGAGCCGCCGATGATTCCAATCGAATCGCCTTTAATATTAAGGATGGAATCATCGCCAGCCCCAGCGTCGATCGTATCATTGGTATTTATCGCAACAGATTCAGATGCCCAAGTTACAACAGAGTCATTAAGTGCATCGATTTGAATTGTGTCGTTTCCAGAAGTCGCAGTGATCAAATTGCCTGCCATGAAAAATTTCCTCCTCGAATTGATAAAAATTTATGTCTAGTATAGTTGCCCCCCCCCCCAGTGTCAAGTTGCATTTTTTCTGAAAATGTCAATTTCATTTTTCACAAATAAAAAAAGATCCCCGACAGATTTTCTCGATCTATCGGGGAGCTCTTTTAGTTTCCGAGAGATTTTTTTGAAATTATGAATTCCAAGTTTGATTTTCAAAATCGGCAGTATAAGTCGCGCCGCTCAAACTGAATGTCGTCATATTTTTTCCGTCGATTGTCAAACTTTGATCGGAAGTTGTCGCAATAATAACTCCGCCCGATGTGAATTCCCATCCAGCAATATCATCCGCAGTGAAGGAAGTCATATCAACAATGTCATTTGAAGATCCGCCCGAAATCGTGACGTTGCCATCCTCCAAATCGAATCGGAAGACATCAGATCCGTCGCCACCGATTAGAACATCATCTCCACCGCCGCCCCAGAGTGTCGAAGATTTTCTTCCGCCGCGAATGATATTGTTTGAAGAATTTCCGCTGAGATTCATATATCCAGTCGCCGAGCCTGCATCGATATCAATAATATTGTTGAAAGAATCGGTATTAAGATCGACTTCAACGCTCCGATTTGTATCGATAATCAGAGTTCCATTCGAACCGCCATCATACATCGTGACATCGCGATCATATATGACTTGATGATCTGAACCTGCCGCTCGAAGAATTCCATCCGAGCCGTTGATATTTATCGCGACCATGTTATCAGATCCGAAAGATTCACTGCCCATATCCAAAGTCAAAGTTCCATTATCAGATCGAATAACCAAATTACCACTGCCATCAATAGACGCGCTCGAAGGAATCGAATTCAAACCAATAACGTCGCTCGAATTCCAATCAAGGACGAGATCATTGCCTTCCGCGTCAGCATCGAATGCAATATGAGTTCTGTTTCCTGCATAAATTGTATCATTACCATCGCCGCTATCGATAAAGACATCTGCGCCGGAATGAAGTGTATCAACAAAGATCAAATCATTACCATCGCCAGCATTGATCGTGTCATTTCGTCCTGCATGAATTGTATCATCGAATTCGCCGACAAGATTGACACTATCGCCGCGACGTCCATTTGTATCAGTGAAAAGCAAAATTGAATTGGTTTGATCTTCGAAGTTGATTGTTGTCGCTTTGGAATTTGCCCAGACGACAGTTGTAATATCTTCCGCGTCGATTGGATCTCCAGTTGCCAAACTCGAATCAGCCATGTTGACCATTGAGAAAGTCATTCCGAGATCTTTTACTAAGCCTGATGCATCGAAAACATTCTTCGCCAAAACTCCAGACGTCGATGCCTCTTCAGCGTTTGCATAATTATAGAATTGAGCGTTTCCGAAGAAATCTGCAGTCAAATTCTCGATTCCAGCGTCAACAAAAATCACATCGTCATTATCCAGATCGATATCAGTCAGAGTGATTGTATTTTGACTGCTCGCGCTCGAAACTGTAGCAGCTTGAGCGTTGAATGCATTTCCATCTCCGCCGCCAGTGAGAGTAATATCTCCCGCTAACACTGAAGACACCGCTAAAACATCTTGACCAGATCCGGTATTGAAATTTCCACTGGTGATATTGAAAATATAAATTTCATCATCGCCAGCACTGAGAGTTGCATTCCAATCAGTGATCGTTCCGCCAACAAAATCGAGGCTTAGGCTGTCATTCGTTGTAGCAACTAGACTCGCTGAAGATGAATCAATCGAGACAATCGCGCTATCACTTCCGGATGCAACTGTAGAAATTGAAATATTTCCGCTTTCATCGATAGAAATATAGTTCGCGGTGCTCGATGAAAGAGTTCCACTGACGCTCGAATCATTGACGAACAATCCGGAATAATCAACTGTGCTTGAGCCTGTCGAATCCGAGGATTGTCCAAATGTTTGAGCACCAGTTCCTTCGAGAGTCACGGAAGAATTTCCAATTCCGAGAATCAAAGTTGAGCCAGATAAGAGACTCGAATTGATACTTCCGGAGGCAATACTGAATGTATCTTCCGAACCAAAATTTTGAATCAAATCATTTCCGTCGCCGGTTGAATATAGGAAAACTTCCGATCGAGAATTATTCCCGACGATTGTATCGTTGCCAAATCCCGCATCGATAGTTGCGCCGCCGTCATTGACAATCGAATCAGCACCAGATCCGCCGAAAATCATGACTCCAGTCGCTGCGTTATAAATCGAATCGTCGCCAGCCCCACCGATAAGAGTTGCTCGATATCCATTACTCGAATTGTATATCAAATCATCGCCTGTGCCTGTGCTAATCGATGCATATTTTCCATAGCTCAAAATTACATCGTCGCCAGATCCCGAATCGATTGTGACGCTCGAATAAGAATTGAAGATCGAATCATTGCTCCCTGAAGTCGTGAGTGAATAGTTATCAGTTGGAATGCTGATAGTCCCATCTGAACCGATTGAAGATGTGGAATCAGATCCAATCGAATTAGATCCTTCGGAAGATCCAGAATTAGATCCTTCGGAAGATCCAGAATCAGATCCGCTCGAATCAGATCCATCTGTCGAGCCGGTGTCAGATCCCGTTGACGATCCAGAATCAGATCCAATTGAGTCAGATCCTTCGGAAGATCCAGAATCAGATCCGATTGAGTCAGATCCTTCGGAAGATCCAGAATCAGATCCAGTATCTGAGCCGCTCGATTCTGCAAAACTCCCAATAATATTGATCGATTGAGATCCGATTCCCTCGACTGTTATCGATTCATCGCCAACAGAGATAATCAAATCTGAACCTGATAAGACGCTCGAGATCAAACTTCCGGAATTGATCGATAGAATATCTTCCGAGCCGAAATTTTGAATCAGATCATTTCCATCGCCTGCCAAATATTGGAAGACATCGATTCCGCCATCGAATCCTGCGAGGGTATCATCTCCAGTTCCGCCGATCATTGTAACATTTGTGCCGGATATGTTTATGATTAGATCATTATCCTCGTTACCAAGGAGTAAAGCATTGTTACCAATGTTGGAGATTGTATCGCTCCCATTTCCAGCATAAATCGTTATATCGGATGTTAAAGAAGTTCCAATGAGATCGTTTCCATCGCCAGCATCGACTAGAATCTGTTCTATATAACTTTTACTTCCCAGATTCATGCCTGTGTCGTTGATATTTAAAATAGAATCGTCTCCATCACCACCGTTGATTGTTACATCGCTTGCAAGATTATCTATATAATCGTCGCCAGCTCCGCCTTCAAGGAAAACATTTTTGCCAATATTACCGATGGTATCAATTCCATTTCCTCCGGAAATTGTTACATTTTCAGCATTATTAACAATCCAATCATCGCCGGAGTCACCATAAATCTCGACAGAATTTCCGTCATTTGTTATCGAGTCATTTCCAGAGCCGCCAATAACAATCGCATTTGATCCATTGTTATAAATCGAATCGTCGCCATCTCCGGCATCGAGAGTTGCATTGATATCGCCCGCACTTCGAATTGTATCGTTGCCAGATCCTCCCAATACCAAAACATTTTCAGTGTCATAGATTTCGAGATAATCATCGCCGATTCCGCCATCGATTGTCGAGTCATAATTATGCCAATTGTAAATTGTATCGCTGCCGGATTCTCCATAAATACTCAGATTTGAGCCGCTTTGATTTTGAATCGAGTCATCTCCATCGCCCGCGTTGATAAGCAAATTGTTCGATACACTAGTTTGAATCGAATCATTTCCATCGCCGCCGGAGATCGAAACATTATTGCTCGACTCATTAATGATCACATCGGCATCGCTTCCGCCGTCGATAGTCGTATCGCGCCCGATGTAGTTGTAGATCGTATCAGATCCCGCACCGCCGATCAGAGTATTGAAGTCGCGATAATTGGCGATTGAATCATCACCGTCTCCGCCCAAGATACTGACGAAAGATCCAGCGTTTCGATTATCGACAATATCATTTCCGTCGCCGGCATCGATTGTCACATTTTCATAATCGTTGTAGATCGTATCATTGCCAGATCCCGCAGTGAACATTGAATCTGAACTGCCGAGACTATAAACAGATCCACTCAAAACCATTTCCCTCCTTAAAAAATTTTTTCTAATATATCAAACGAATCTCAAAAAAACCTTGTGATAAATTCTCGATATCAATTCAAATTCCCTTTAAACAATCTCAAAAATAAAAATGATCGAGTTACAAAATGTTTCTCGATCATTTTTTGTTCGGAAATAAAAAAAGAGAGCGGATTTTTCGTCCGCCCTCAAAAATACCAGAGGTTTCTTTTTAGGTCATACGCCCAAGAATTTTTAATTACGCCTGGGTGATAGAGCCGTTTGCATAATCGATTGTGTAGGTTGTTCCACCGATATTGAGATTCGTGAGATTTGTTCCATTGATGGTGAGAGACTGATCAGTATTGCTCGTGGTGATGACCAAACCGCTGTTGGTGAAGTCATAGCTTGCGATATCACTGACGGTGAAGGAGCTCATATCAATGACATCGTTCGATGCACCATTCTGGATCGTGACATTGCCATCGGATGCGGTGAACTGGAATGTATCTTTGCCATCGCCGCCGATAAGAGTGTCATTTCCGCCGCCGCCCCAGAGAGTCGATGCTTTCGTTCCGCCATAGAGGACGTTGTCATCGCTGTCGCCGAGGAGTGTGAGTTTACCGCTTGCATCGCTTGCATCGACGTTAGCAATATTCGCATAGGTTGAAGTGCTAAGATCGATCGTTGTAGTTCTGCTGGTATCAACAACGAGTTCCGCATCAGTTCCTGCGTAGTAGGTAACATCCTTGTCATAGGTGACAGTTCCGTTATCTGCAACACGCAAGACGCCATCTGTACCATTGAGATTATACTTGAAGTCGGTCGTGCTGGAGAAGTTCTCGCTACCATCGATGAGCATCGTAGCGGTATCGGTTGTGACCATCAAATTGCCGCCGGTGAGTGAGAAGGTTGGGACAGCAGATCCCTCAACTGCGATAACGTTGCCCTTCTTAACATCGCCTGCAACGAATCCAGTAACAGTATCGTTACCTTCAGCAGTTGCATCGAAGACAACATATGCACCGTTCGCGCTGTAGTTGAAGTCGATAAGATCATCGCCGCCACCAGCGTTGATAGTGTCATTCTTACCAGCATGGATTGTATCGTTGTAATCGCCACCGAGGCTTACGATATCGCCATTCTTACCGTTGGTATCGGTGAAGACGATAACTTCTGCATTCTGAGAATTGCTGAAGTCGATAGTTGCAGAAGATCCAGCATTTGCCCAGACAACATTGTAGATCGCGCTTTCATCGACTGCATTTTCGTCGTCGAGAGATGCAGATCCATCAGCCATACGGAGCATCGAGAAGCTCGTTCCAATGCTTTCGACAAGAGCCGATGCATCGAGGACGCTGTTCGAATAGACGCCCGCAGTGGATGCTTCCTCTGCGCTTGCATAGTTGTAGAACTTACCAGTTCCGAAGAAGTCTTTGGTGAGATTTTCAATACCTGCATCGACTTTCAAAACATCGCTTGCATTGAAGCTGATGTCGGTGATAGTGATAACAGCTTGATCTGCAGCGGTCGAGACAGTCACATCAGAGGTTGCATAGAAGGTATTTCCGGAATCAGGATTGTTATCATTCGCGCCACCAGACATGCTGATCTTCGCACCTGTCTTAAGTCCAGAGAATACAGCAGCGATCTTGCTTTCCTCGCTGAACTTCAAGTTACCGCTTGCGATATTACCAACGTTGACTGCAAAGTTTCCAGCGCTCTTAGTGAAGTCTGCATTGACTTTTCCAATAGCAGCACCGCCGCCAAAGTTGAGAGTTGCATCCTCGTCAACATTAGAACCACCGGTATAAGTTGCGGTGATGAGTCCAGTCGACGAATCTACGCTGAAGTCGACATCTGCAATAGCTTCAGAGGTTACAGCTTGGCTACCAGTAGTTGCGATAAGGTTTCCATTTTCATCGAGAGTAAATGTAACTGAACCGCTTGTGAGATCTGAAACGCTGTTAACTGCAGAACCAAAATCAACAGCAGATCCTTCATAACCGAGCAACGAAGCAGAACTGCTACCTGCGATTGCCGTATCACTACCGACAGTTACATTACCAGAAGTACTACCGCTAACGACGTTGACATTAGATCCAGAGCCTTCAGGTGTAGGTTCTGGCGAAGAAGTTGTATCACTACCAGATCCAAAGACATAGACGCCATTAGTACCGGAGATATCGCTAGATCCTACACTTGCGAGGAAGATCGAGTTAGATCCGGAGGAAATCTGAACACCGCTACCGGTATCAGTCAAAGTTGCATCAGAGCCTGCATTGATTGTGACTCCAGAGCCAAATCCTTCGATAGTATCGAGTCCATCGAGACCATCGATGTAAACAGATCCATCAGATCCGACATAGATCGAATCGTTCCCAGCACCAGCGTTGACAGTGTAATTTCCGCCGCTGATTGTGATGTAGTCGTTGTCAGCACCGAGAGAAATAACGCCGTCACCAACAGTTGCGAGAACGGTATCTGCACCCGCGCCAGTATTGACTTTAACGCCCGATGCAGCACCACCGATGGTGATGTAATCGTTAGCAGCTCCGCCAGTGACTTCGACATTTGCGCCGAGAACACTGACATTTGCAGAAACGCTATCGGCAACAGTCAAAGTAGTTTCACTACCGACTGCAAGGACATCAGCGGCAACCGTAGAACCGTTACCAAGCTCGACGTAAGAACCAAACAATGTAGCTTCAGCATTTGCAACAGAACCAACAGTGTCATCAAAAAGCTGATCATTGAACATAAAGTTCTTGACACTAGAGATAAACTCTTTCAATGAATAAACCTCCCTTAATCGTCGTGCGTCCGGTCAATTTCCGCACATTCAAAACTATATTCGATTATCAAATCCGCTCCTCCCATAGCGGCGGCAATCGTTTCAGACTGCATAGAAAAAATCCGACCGGAATGCTTACCGTGAGAAATTCTAGTTTTTTCGATATTGACTGTCAATAAAAAATTTATTAAAACCTTTCCAATATCGATTCAAAAAATTTTTTCATCGACAATCTCGAATCGAAAAACTGAATCTCGTTTCGACGAAATTTACTCCAATTCAAAGATTGTTGCATTAGAATTTTTCTTCCGCAACAATTAGAAATTATTGAGTGAAAATTTTTTCATCGATCGAGCGGGATTTTAATTATTGTGTGATAAATTGCAAGCTGGATTTTGAATTGTTTTGAATTAGGAGAGTGAATCAATTGATCAAAAAATTTCTTTTGACGCTTTTTGCAACATCGATTTTCATTTCGACGGCATCGGCAGAAGTTCAAACATTCGACGGCGTTGGAGAATATATAATGAGTGATTTTGAAACTCCGGACGTCGCGAAAACTCATGCCAAGGAACGCGCTGAAAAAAATGCATTGGAACAGGCTGGAGTGTTTGTCGAATCTGAACTAAATGTTGAGAATCAAACTGTAACGAGTGAAATGATTCGAACTGCAACGCTTGGAATCATAAAAATTGAAAATGTATCATATGAACTTGAGCCGATTGAAAACGAGGGATTATTGGTTCGATGCACACTCGCCGCGACAATCGATCCGGATCATGTTGAGGAATTAATATCCGAGCGACAGAAGGAAGATCGATTGAAAACTGTCGAGCCTGTTGCGGAATCGAATGTGCCCTCTGACGCGGATCAATTATTTCAAGATGGACAATATCGGCGAGCGATCTTGCTATTCACTCAAGCGATAGCGAAGGATTCATCGAATGAAGTTTTATATGTGAAACGTGGAATCTGTTTTGCGGAGTTGGAAGAATATCGTCGCGCAATTTCAGATTTTCAACGTGCGCAAAATTTAGATCCGAACAATGAGTGGATTGATCGAGCGATTCGCGAATGTGAGCGTCGAGATCGAATGAAAAACTCTCGCGACGATCGATTTGAGGATCGAGATTATCGCGAGCCTTCCCAACCTACTCGACGAGTTCAACCCTCTCAGCCCTCGAGACCATCGCGTCCATCTCAAACTCCTCAACCGCGGCGATATAGATATTAATGTAAGAAACTGAAAAAAGATCCCCCGACTTCCGTGTTGGAAATCGAGGGATCTCTTTTTTTGTTCGGAATTGAATCGAAAATCGAGGATTAGAATTTGTAAGTTGCACCGATTTGGAAAAATCTTCCTGGAGCGGTTGCTCCGCTATAAACGTTGGAATAATCCTCGTCAGTGAAATTGAGAGTTCTAAAATATACAGATGTTCGATCCGTGAAGTCGTAGCTCGTGTTGAAATCGAAAACTCCATAGGACTTCGATGCGAAAACTGCATCATTGAGACCGCTCGCTATGACTCCGAGGAGATTTGCACGCCATTTTCCGAGATTATAATGGACTCCGAGTCGATAGCCATTTGGTTGTCCGTACATTATACGATAGATCCAATCTCCAGATTTACTATCGTTATCCAAACTTGTATGAGAATAACCAAGATCATAACTCCAGCGATCGCTCACATTTTGTTTAAATGAGATTTCCAACCCGCGATTTTTTTGAATTAGATCATTGTCAATATATTGGATGTATTGCTGAAAAATCGTTGAGTAAAATTCATGCCAACTTGCAGAATTTTTCAATTTGTTTTGAAAGAAACTCAGTGACGCACTTGTATAATCATTGAAATCATGTTCGATACCGATTGTTGCACTATATCCTGTCTCTGGATCTAGCCCCAACGTGGAACGAGGAATGTCTTTTGTAGCATCACCTTCCCAATTTCTAATTAACTGAACTATAGGTTGGTAATACCCTCCAAGTTGCCAAAGAGAACCTGAAGTAAATCCATCATAATACATGTATAATTCTCCAATGGTCGGAATACTGTACGTTTTTCCCCATGATGCATAGATTTTCGTCTTATCATCGGGACGATAGTTCGCCGCAATCTTTGGAGACCAGTTATTACCATATCCTGCAGAATCGTGATCGTAACGAAGTCCAGGAACGACTGTCCATTTGTTTCCTAAACTGATCGTATCTTGAATATACGATGCCACAGTATCGACTTTATCATCATAGCCATTTCCAAGACTCGATGCTTCAACTCGATGCCATTCGACGCCGGCGATAAATTTATGGCGATCCCCCAATTCCCAACCGTTTTGATATTCTGCACCCTGGATTCTCGAATCGCCATATAAAAAATCAGTGCCGCTATTTCGTCCTTTGTGGTAATTATTGAAATATCGAATCCATCCAGGTGTTGAAGTATCTTCTTTGAATTTATACTCGATGCTCGAGCTGTTGTACATGTTATAATAATCTGTGACCAAATCATCGGCAAAATCGTGAGATTTATGCATGTAACTGACAGTCAGCGAATTTCGGTCACTGAATGTGTCATCAACACGAATCGAAAGATCGCGATCTTTATAGTCGTTGTAATTGTAGTAGAACTTTCCAATTCCAGGGTGTTTCAATTCGTCACTTCCACCTAATCCTGCAGTGACAAACCAACTCAATTTCCCTTTGACTCCTTGATTTGTCGCCTCAAGATTATATTGATGCCAAGATCCATAATTCACATCGACGGTAGTTTCATCGCGATTACCTTTTTTAGTAATAACGTTTACAATTCCACCAACAGCATCAGATCCATAAAGCGCAGATGCTCCACCCTTAACAATCTCGATGCGTTCAATCATCTTGAGAGAAGGAATTAAACTTAAATCGCATAATCCAGCATTTTGATCACGATATACACCGGCTCCAATATAAGCTTCTTGACTTGGATTTGCTTTATGACCATCAATCAATAAAAGGACTCGACTACTTCCATTAATATTAACGAAACCAGATGTATCTCCTCTGCCGTATTGTGTAACAACAACGCCATTAACATGACTCAATGCCTCAGCGACCGTTGAATAATGATTTTTCTCGATTTCATCAGCACTGATAACCGAAACATTCGCTGGAGTATCCCATTTGCTCGTCGGAATTCTTTCTGCAGACATAACGAAATAGTCTGTCAATTCGAGATAATCGATGAACTCCTCATTTGATTATCCAGGCTCAAGATCAATTTCTTGAGAATCAGTCGAAACAGGGGCGGCTTGAGTCATCGGAGCGGGAGAAACAGTATATCCCAACACGAACGCACTCAAGATCGCTCGGCGCAATTTTTTGTAAATCATAAAAATCGTCCCTTCCATGAAATTTAATTTTTACAATCATCGTGACTGCGTTGCTCAATATTCTTCGTTTTTGACAGATTCCCTTTGCTAAAAATTTTTTCTAATCTTTATTTAAGATTTGGATTTTGTTTAATTGACAGTCTAGAAGTAATTTCTCGAGAAACACTCCCGATTAAAAAGCCTGTTATGATTCCGATCGTCCCTAATATCGGTAAATAATTCCAGATCGAGCACGAATTCATTAAAATTGATGCAATGAAGATTTGTGTTGAATTATGAAAAAATCCTCCAGCACTTGATACTCCAATGATTGAAAAAATTCTCAGCCATTTTAACAGAATCATGGCTATAAAACTTGAAATTCCGGCTGCCGCTGAATATAAAAAAATTGCTCCGCCGCCGAAAAATATCGAGGTCAGAGCAATTCTCAAACTCAAAATTATCAATGCAATTTTTGAGTTTAAAATATACAAACTTGTGACTGTTATAAGATTTGATAACCCGATTTTTGCTCCAGGCGGCAGAATCGGTAGTGAAACTGCTGATTCGAGGATGAATAATGAGATCGATATCGACGTTAAAACTGAAATCAATGCGATTTTTTTATTTCTATTAATATTTTGTGAGGAAGACATGCTATAACATCGCCAGCTTTAGAGATTTTTCCCGTGCGAATACATGTTTTATCCGGACAATCTGCTTTATTGATATAAACTTTTCCGGAATTGATCTGAATTTCATTAAATCCATAGGAATTTTCGATCCTTATTGATTCCGAAATATTCAGATCGATCTCTCGATAAATTTTTCCGTCGATCGATATCACAACTCGATTTCCCGTTTCGAAATTCGTGAGCGGTATCAAACTTAATACAATCATTGCGAAAATCAGAATTAGATCCGCTCGATTCAAACATAAATCCTCGGAATTCGATTTGAAATCAGACATGGAATTTCGTAATTTATGGTTCCAGCGTGATTCGCAATATCGTCTATCGTGATATTTTCTGAACCGAATAGAATCACTTCATCGCCAATTTGAACATTTGGGATATCCGTTACATCGATCATCATCTGATCCATGCAAACTCGTCCCGCAATTGGTGCTTTTTGACCATGAATTTCGACAAATCCGCCGCGTCCATATGCTCGCAAATATCCATCGGCATAACCTATCGGCAATGTTGCTATAATCGAATTCCGTCGTGCGATAAAATCCCGACCATAGCCGATTGATGTTCCTTCCGATACTTTTTTGAGCCATACAACTCTCGAACAGAGTTTAAATGCTGTTTTTAAATCGATTTTCCGTTTAACTTGAGAGGATGGCATCAATCCATAGGTTATTATACCAGATCTTACCATATCGAAGTGTGCTTCTGGAATTTCCATTATCGCTGCACTCTCTGCGATGTGTTTTATAGGTATTTCTACCTTATATCGCCGAATTTCTTCCAATGCTGCTTCAAATCGTCTCAATTGTTCCGCTGTGAACTTCTTATCAGCATTATCTGCATCTGCAAAGTGTGAAAATACTCCTTCTAGATAAATTCCTGGCAATGATGATATCGCGCTGGCTAAAATTCCGATGTTTTCGACGTCTGCTCCGATTCTTCCCATCCCTGTTTCCAATTTTAAATGGATTTTCGCGCGTTTTCCCAATTTTACTGCATTTTTCGATAACTCTACAGCCATTGGAAGATCACATACTGTCGATGTTATACCATATTCTACCAGATCTTTGGAACATTCCGGAGGTACTAATCCTAAAATCAGAATTGGTGTTGAAAATCCTGCATTTCTGAGTTGAATTGCCTCATCAAATGCTGCCACTCCAAGATAACTCGCTCCACATTCAATCGCAATTTTTGAGACTTCTATCGCTCCATGCCCATATGCATTCGCCTTGACAACTGCCAGCATCCTCGGTGCTGATATATGTTTTTTGATTCCGCGAAGATTGTTTTCTATCGATTTTAAATCAATTTCCGCCCAAGCCCATCGATTCATTTTATCGCCGCCTTATCTTATTTTATCTCATTTTTCTTTTCCATTCTTTTAAAGTGTCTTCGCTTAATGGCAGATCTATTGTCTGTCCATTATCATAATAAAATCTGAATCGAATTTGCTTCGACATCAGAATTGCCGGCAGACTCGATCTCGGCAGATTTACGAAGAGTTTATTCTCATTTTGAAGCATTCGAGGGAATTTCTCTGATTTCGCACGCTGATTCTTTACATTCGCCGGCATTTCCCATGGATCGTTGTCTGTGAATAATATTGCACGCGGCAGCAGTTTTGAATCGTCGAATCGAAAATCCCATATTGATAACACTGCACCTTCCAATTTACCTTCACCATTCAGCGAAGTTTGAAAATCAAGCAGCGCATATTCATCTAAAAACCGCGTCGTTCGATGATCATAATTCCACGTGTATGATATTCCGAAAGTCCCGATTAGAATCAGAATTATTCCGAGTGCGGTGAAATTCTGACGCATTGAATCCTCTCCTCGGAAATAGAAAAAGGAAGCCCATGCGGACTTCCCTCATTTATCGAATTTGGCTCCCCGAGCAGGACTCGAACCTGCGACCGATCGGTTAACAGCCGATTGCTCTACCAACTGAGCTATCGAGGAATTTCAACGCTGCGAAATATATCACTCGAAAAAAATTTAGTCAAGAAAATCTTTGAGTTTTCGAGATCTGCTTGGATGTCTTAATTTTCGAAGGGCTTTTGCCTCGATTTGACGAATTCGCTCCCGAGTCACTCCAAAATTCTGACCGACTTCCTCCAATGTTCTGGCGCGTCCATCATCCAATCCAAATCGCAGTCTCAATACCTTCATCTCGCGCGGTGTCAATGTTGCCAAGACTTCCTCCAGCTGCTCCTTCAAAAGCAGGAACGATGCGGCTTCAGCAGGTGCCGGCGCGTCGTGATCTTCGATGAAATCTCCCAAATGCGAATCCTCTTCTTCACCGATTGGCGTTTCGAGCGATACTGGTTCCTGAGCGATTTTCTGAATTTCGCGAACACGTTCAACTGGAACTTCCATAACTTCGGCGATTTCTGCCGCTGTCGGCTCTCTGCCTAATTTCTGCAGCAATTGTCGTGAGACTCGAATCAGTTTGTTGATTGTTTCGACCATATGCACCGGAATTCGAATGGTTCTGGCTTGATCCGCTATCGCCCGTGTTATGGCTTGACGAATCCACCACGTCGCATACGTTGAAAATTTGTAGCCTTTTCGATAATCGAATTTTTCAACCGCCTTGATTAATCCCAAATTTCCTTCTTGAATCAAATCCAAAAACAGCATTCCGCGTCCGACATACCGCTTGGCGATTGAGACGACTAATCTCAAATTTGACTCTGCAAGCCGTTTTTGAGCCTCTTCATCCCCTGCTTCCATTCTCTTCGCCAATTTTACTTCATCTGCGGCCGTTAACAGCGGAACTCGCCCGATTTCTTTCAAATACATTCGCACGGGATCGTCGATTGTTATGACGTCTGTCGCTGACAGGCTGATTTGCGCTTCAACTTCCGACGCGGCAAGACTCACTGATTCTGCATTGTCATCCGTCGGCGGCTCGATCACTGGTTCTTCTTCAGGTGTATCGTCAATGATTTCTATCCCTTTTCGATTGATTTCATCGTACATTTCATCGATTTCGTCCGATGTTAGATCCTTTAATCCCTTTGTCGCTTCAAATACTTCGTCATAGGTTAAAGTTCCGCCATTTTTCTTTCCTTTTTGAAGTAGATTCGAAACAATTTCCTCACTTTTACTCGATTTTTCGATTTTGGGAGGTTTTTTTGATGACTTTGATTTTTTTTGAGGTTTGGGTGAATCAGTGACAAGAGTGATACCTTCAGCAGTGATTTGATCGATTATTGCCTTCATATCCTCGGGAGTCAAATCATGTGCATTGCTTGATTTCACAATTTCCAGTGCCTCTGCATTTGTGAGAGTGCCGCCATTTTTTCGTCCCTTCGATAGGAGTTTTTCAACAATCTCTGAGCTTTTATTCACTTTTTTTTCGCCCATATTGCGGTCACTCCGTTCAAAATATTTTTTCGAGATATTATTTCTGCATTTCTGAAAAATCTCCTTCTAACCTCTGAATTCTGCATTCAATTCATTGATTTCTTTTTGAATTTTTTCGACTTCGGAAAAGTTTCCTTCCTTAATATAGTGCTGCTTTTGATGTTTGAGGTAATCGATTCGAAGCCGATACAATGAGTCTTGATATGCCTTGATTTTGTTGACATTGGGATAATTTTGAATGATTTTCAATTCTTTCGTCGCTTCCGGCGATAAATTTTCCATTGGTTCAGATTTTTGAATATGCAGAAAAATTTCCTGATGCAGCGGATCATTGAATCCATTGGGGAGAAAATCGAGCACGTTCGGAATCATTTCTGGGGATTCAAGGAGCAGTTGAAGTATGAATCTGCCTGCTGCGACGATCGATCCAGTGCGTGAATCCCGATGAATTTGAGGTTTTGTGGATTTATTTGGTATTTTAGACTCATCAAGCTCGCGATAAATAGCAGGTTCATCTATAAAAAGTTTGATTGCGATTCGATGAATGTATTCATGCTGCTCAATTGGTTTTAATTTTTGAAGAATTGGGATAAGATTTCTGAGGATTTTGGCTCGAGATTCAATTGATTGATCGGTTAATTGAGAAATTTGGAAATTTAATTGAAAATCGAATGCTGAAATAGCATTTTGGACTAATTCTTCAAAATCGTCTTTAGTGTGATTTTGTAAGAATTCATCGGGATCTTTGGCATCTGGAATATGAATGACTTTTATATCGAGATTTTGAGATTGGGCGATAGGAATTGAGCGATTTATAGCATTTTGACCGGCTGAATCTGAATCGTAGCAGAAATAAATTTGATTGGTAAATCGCGATAAAAGCTTAGCGTGATCCTCAGTGAAGGCTGTACCGAGCGATGCAACTGCATTTTGAATTCCTGCGGCTGACAGCGATATTGCATCGAGATATCCTTCGCAGATTATCGCTGATTTTCTTTGAAATATTGCTCGAGATGCTCGATCTAATCCAAAGAGAATTTTACGTTTATTGAAGACTGGAGAATCTGAAGAATTGAGATATTTAGGCTCAGATCCATCGATAGATCGCCCTCCAAATGCTATAACTCGACCACGTTCATCACATATTGGAATCATAATTCGATTTCTGAATCTGTCATAAAATCTGTCAGGATATTTTTTTGATTGGAGAATCAATCCCGCTTGAGTCAATAACTCTTTTGAATATCCAGCGTTTTGAAAGGCGGTCGAGAGTTTATCCCATGAATCGGGCGCGAATCCAAAGTTGAAATGATCGATTGTTGATTTGAAAAATCCGCGCGATGCAAGATATGCCAATCCATGTTTTCCATATGCAGGAATCATTAATGCATTATGAAAAAATGTTCCAGCTCGACGAAGAATTTCGATCAATTGAGATTCGAGTTTTGATTGAGCAGGATCGATTGATGATTGTTGAGGTTTCTCGATTCCAAGCCGCTCCGCTTGAATTTCAATCGCATGTCCATAACTCACATTTTCAATCAGAGAAATGAATTTGAAAGCATCGCCGCCGGCATGACATCCAAAACAATAAAACATGTCTTTCGAGGGATTCACTGAAAACGATGGAGTTTTTTCAGAATGGAATGGACAGATTCCCCAAAATCGATCGCCTTTCGATTTGAGTTCAACGTATCGAGAGATAACCGCGACGATATTTGTTTGCGACTTGACTTGTTGCGAGAAATCATTCCATGTTGATTCATCCACGGCACTCCCTCCAATTTTTATTTCAATGCAGGCTATCAATTCCCTTTTCGCTCGATAAAAAAAGATCCGAGGCTCGAATTGATCTTCGGATCTTTTTTGATTTGTGAATGAAATTTTTATCACAACAAATATCTCGCGCAAAATTATCGCATGTTGTAAAATCGCTCGGAAAAATTTTCCAAGTCAACAATCAGAAGGAGGAGGTTTTTCTTGAAAGTCTCAAAGAAATTTTTCCCAGCGGCAATTCTAATCGCCTCGACAGTTTTTTTCACTGGCTGCGGCGATGATGATCAGCAGTCTGCTGCAATGATGTCTCGAGCAACTCCTGTAAAATCGATAATGGTTTTGCGCCGTGATACTCCGGAAACTTCAGATTTCGCGGGACAGGTTGTCGCGATGAATGAAGTCAAAGTTCAATCAAAGATTTCCGGCAATATCATGGAAAAGTATATCAGCGGCGGACAAATGGTCGAAGTCAATCAGCCCCTGTTCAAAATCGATTCGCGGAATTATGAATCGGCAGTTTTGCAGGCTCAGGCAAATTTAGCGCAGGCTCAAGTCAATTTGAACAATGCACAGATCGATTTTGACCGCTATCGGCAGCTGTTCGAGGAGGGAGCGATCGCTGAACAGACTGTCACAACTCAAGCGGCAACAGTTCGAGCATACATGGAGCAGTGCCGCGCGAATGAAGCTTTGCTCAGAACTGCACAGCAGAATTTGGAAGATACTTTGATAATCTCGCCAATGACTGGACAATTGAGCGTCGATGATGTTGCGATTGGAACTTATGTGACGCCTGGATCGACAACTCTCGTGACGGTCGGCTCGAGCAATCCTATCTATGTTCAATTTTCGATTTCCGAGGCAGATTATCTTCGATTCATGCAAAATGATGCAGTCTCAACCGGACCAATCGATGTAACGCTGACACTTTCAGACGGCACGAAATTTCCATATGTCGGAAGAATTGTCGAATCAGATCGAACGCTCGGAAATAATACTGGAACTTTGACAATCAAAGCAGCTTTCCAAAATCCAGAGGGATTATTGCTGCCTGGAATGTTTGCCCGCGTCACATTGAGCGGTCGAGTCGTTCCGAATGCAATGTTAATTCCACAACGTGCAGTTCAACAATTATTGGATAAATCTTTCGTCATGGTTGTCGGCGATGGAAATAAATCTGTCGCAAAAAATGTTGAACTCGGAAATAAAATTGGT
Organism: Selenomonadaceae bacterium; assembly: GCA_017484005.1. GTDB lineage: Bacteria > Bacillota > Negativicutes > Selenomonadales > Selenomonadaceae > Quinella. The sequence continues at coordinate 26,213 of JAFUTY010000068.1, forward strand.
TCATATTACATCGTGAAAAGCGGTCTTCGAGCGAGCGATATGGTTATCGTCGAGGGACTCTCGAGCCTTCGTGAAGGAATGGATCTCGATGTGACTATGGTAACTGCTAAAGAGATGGGATTTACTCTCGATAACAACACAAATCTCTTTAATACTGATGCTCAAAATGCAGATAATCAAGCTCAACCTCAAGATCAAACTCAATCACAGAATCAACAACAAAATCAAACTCAACCTCAAACTTCCGAACAGAATTCCGAGCGACAAAATTTGTAAGGAGGAGGTTTAATGGCTAGATTTTTTATCCACCGCCCGATTTTCGCGATTGTCATTGCGATAATCATTGTTCTGGTTGGAGTTTTAGCAGGACTGCAGCTTCCAATCGCGCAGTATCCTCAAATTTCTCCGCCAACAGTTTCAGTTTCAACTTCATACACCGGTGCGAATGCTGATGTTGTCAATGAGACTGTCGCGCAGGTTATCGAGCAGCAGGTCAATGGAACTCAAGGCATGGATTACATGTCTTCAACTTGCGATGACACTGGGCGATATTCACTGAGCGTCGTGTTTCAAGTTGGAACGGACGGCGACATGGATTCAGTTAAAGTTCAAAACAATGTTGCCGTTGCAAATGCATCACTGCCGTCGACTGTTCAAGCTGTCGGCGTCACGACTAGAAAATCTTCGAGTCAAATGGCTCTGATGGTTTCGATGTGCTCACCGAATGGCGATTATGATCGTGCATTCATGAAAAATTACGCCGATATCTATTTGATGGATTCGATCAAACGCATTGACGGCGTCGGCGAGGTTCAAGTTTTCGGTTCAGACTATGCAATGAGAGTTTGGCTGAATCCGGATAAACTTGCGGAATTAGGACTTGCGATTTCAGATGTCACAAGTGCTATCAATGAACAGAATCTTCAAGCCGCTGCAGGAACTGTCGGCTCGATGCCTGTTGCGATGGGACAGGAAAAGCAATTCACTGGAAAAGTTCAAGGACGTCTAGTGACAATTGAAGAATTCGGCAATATCATTATTAAAAGCGATGGAAGTTCCTTCGTTCGATTGAAAGATGTTGCGCGAATCGAGACTGGACAAAAAGATAATTCGATCGTTGCGAAATATAAAGGAGTGCCGGCGGTTGGATTTGGAATTCAGTTGACAGCTGACGCGAATGCAATGACTACAGTTGCAGGAGTTCGAGCGATTCTTGCCGATGCTCAGAAAGATCTTCCTCCTGGATTGGAAATTCAAGAAGTTTTCGATTCGACAGATTACATTCGCGCCTCAATCGAAGAAGTTGTCGAGACTTTCGTGATAGCGATTCTCCTCGTCGTATTTGTCATCTTTGTATTTTTGCAGAGCTGGCGTGCGACAGTCATTCCACTCCTCGCAGTTCCAGTTTCATTGATTGGAACATTCGCGGCGTTCATAATTCTAGATTTCTCGATTAACACTCTGACACTTTTCGCAATGGTTTTAGCGATCGGTCTAGTCGTTGACGATGCTATCGTTGTCATTGAAAACGTTGAGCAGCATATGGAGGCTGATGGATTAACTCCTATCGATGCAACTGAGCGCGCAATGGATGAAGTTCAAGGTCCAGTTGTCGCAATTGCATTTGTATTAGCAGCAGTCTTTGTTCCAGTCGCATTTTTAGGCGGAATGATGGGAGTTCTATACAAACAATTCGCTCTGACAATCGCGATTTCGATGGCGCTGTCAGCATTCGTCGCGTTGACATTGACGCCAGCTCTCTGCGCAATGATTTTGAAACCGCATGATCCAATGGCTAAAAAAGGATTGCTCGATAAATTTTTCGATGCATTCAACAATTGGTTCGAGCGGACTAAAAATGGATATGTTTCAATCGTCGCCAAATTCGTTCGAAAGAGCGGCTTGGCAGTTGCATGCCTGGCAGTGATTCTAGTTTTGGCTGGATATTTGTACAAAGTGATTCCCTCGACTTTCGTTCCGGAAGAAGATCAAGGATATTTTATGGCAGCTTTCAGTCTGCCGGAGGGAACATCGCTGAATCATTCAGTTCAAACGATGGATAAACTTGCGGATTGGGCTCAAAATAATATCAATGGAATTGACGCTGTCATGGCGATTTCCGGCTTCGATATTCTCGGCGGCGGCTCTAAACCTTCCGCGGGATTGATTGTCTGCAGTTTGAAATCATGGGATCAGCGACCGGATTTCGATTCGAGCGTCAATGCAAGCGTTGGAAAATTCTTCGCAATGGCGAGCCGAGTTGCTCCAGAGGCGACAGTCATTGCATTCAATCCTCCAGCTCTTCCTGGACTTGGAAACGTCGGCGGCTGGTCACTCCAATTGCAGGATATGAGCGGTCATACTAATGAAGAATTGAACGAAATCACTGGAAGAATTGTCGCGGCAGGAAATCAGCGTCCAGAATTGCAGGGCGTTCGAACAACTTATTCGATAACCTCGCCGACTTACGAATATGAAGTTGATCGTGAAAAAGTTAAGACGCTCGGAGTTTCATTGGCAGATGTTTTCACTGCGCTGCAAATCAATTACGGCGGATATCAAGTCAACGACTTCAATCAATTCGGAAGAACTTACAAAGTCGTTCTGCAGTCTGACGTGATGTATCGAGGCGAGGCGGAGGCATCGAAATTCGTCTATGTTAAAAGTTCAAGCGGACAGATGGTTCCTCTCAACACTTTAATCACTCCGCGAGTTTCGACTGGACCTACATCGATTTCGCGATTCAATGCTGCCCGTGCTGTCACGATTCAAGGCAACGCAGCGGAAGGATATTCCTCCGGACAAGCGATGAATGCTATCGAAGAAATCGTTCGACAGGAAGCATCGACAGGATTCAACATCGAATGGTCTGGACAGTCTCGCGAGGAGAAAAATGCATCCGGCTCAACGATGCAGGTTTTAGCTCTAGCATTGATCTTCGTCTTTCTATGTCTCGCGGCGTTGTATGAATCTTGGAGCGTTCCATTTGCAGTTTTGATGACAGTTCCGACAGGAATTTTCGGTGCATTGTTCTCGGAATGGTTTGTTGCATGGCTCGAGACAACTTTTGCGCATGGAAATTCCGGCTTGCAAAATTCAGTTTATATGCAAATCGGAATTATCATGATCATTGGACTCGCAGCGAAAAATGCAATTCTGATCGTCGAATTTGCTAAAGTTCGAGTTGATCGTGGAATGCAGCCAATCAAAGCGACTCTCGAGGCAGCAGGTCTTCGCCTTCGTCCAATTCTCATGACTTCATTCGCGTTTATCATTGGATGTCTTCCATTGGCAGTTGCATCCGGCGCAGGATCTGCCGCTCGAAATGGCATGGGCGTTGCAGTTGTCGGCGGAATGATTTTTGCGACGGCGATGGGAATCTTTCTGATTCCAGTTTTCTTCGTGATTGTCGAATGGATTTCGAGCAAATTTGGAGCTCTCAAACAGGAGAAAAAGAGATCTTCACTCGATTACATGTGATTCGATTTCCACAAATAAAAAAGATCCCGAGGATCATTTCGATCCCCGGGATTTTTTTTTTTGACTTCATGGATGACAGATTTTGCAGGCTCGATATCCTGCTGAAATTGCCTGCTCAGTGCTGGTGAATCGAGTCCAATGATTACGTTCCGGATATTTAATCGTGCGGCAATCAATTCGATGATAGATTTTCGATTCGTCATTGCCCATCAATTCGATTGGATATGCAAGCGTCGGAATTGCAATTGTCAAAATTACTGCCGCAAGAATGAGTGATAAGATCCTTCTCATCCTGAACCTCCCACTACTAAAGTTGCAGGCTTATAGGAGAAAGTAGTTTTCCGCATCTCCATTTAGGAAGTTTGATCTTTCGATCCTTATTCCTACAGGCGTGTCCAGTCCGCCTCTACACGATAAGACAAAAGTCTATACGCTTACTTTTTATTAATTCTTTGCACATTTTCTCTTAGAACCCGTCACGATTCACCCAGTCCGGAGATTAAATCTCTAAGTGTCGCGCTGCAGCGAGAGGCAAGTGCTATCCCCAAATTTTTGTTGTTGAATTCCATTTTGATAACGCAGACGACTACTGCGACGTTGAGTTTTACAGCAAAACGTTTTTTATTGCCAACCTTTCATTCAATCAATTTAATGCTAAGAAATAGCCTTTTATCTTGAAACAAAAATCCTCGCAACGTCTTATTATAATCTCGCACATTTGGAATCATTCTGAAAAAGCTCTTTGTCTCATCGCTTCATACAAAATTATTGATGTTGAAACCGCGACATTCAAAGACTCCATTGAATTTTTCATCGGGATCGATATCTTTTTTGAAATTTTTAAAAGATCTTCTGAAACTCCATTCGCTTCATTTCCAAAAATTAAAATCGAGCCGCCCGACTCAAACAGATCAACGTTGAAAAAATTAATTCCATTCTCAACGGAAGCTGCGATTGGAATTTTTTTTGTTCGGTCGAGAATCTCGATGAAATCTTTTCGAGACATTTTGATCGTCGGTGGAAGTTTAAAAATCGCGCCCATTGAAGATCGAATCACTTTGCCGCTGAAAAGATCGACACATCCATCGAGCAAAATTATCGCATCGATATCAGCTGCGACGCTCGTTCTAAGGATTGTTCCTAAATTTCCAGGATCTTGAATTGAATCTAAAACGATCGTGATCGATTTTTCACGCTGAAAGATTTTTTCGAGATCGCAGTTTTGATCTTTCATTCTCACGACCAATAAAATTCCCTGCGGAGATTGAGTTTCAGAAATTTTGATGAAGATCGATTCACTGACTTCAAAACATTTTCGAGAGTTGATCGATTCTAGAATTTTTAATCCCCGCGGTTCTAAATTTGAAGTGAAAAATGCTGACTCGATTTCAAAGTTCGATTCAACAGCAGTTTCGCAAAGTCTAATCCCTTCACATATAAATAATTTTTCTCGATCGCGGAATTTTTTCTGTTGCAACGATGTGACAAATTTGATTTTTGGATTCGATGCGCTTAAAATTCTATCGTTCATTGAATCACCTTTCATAAATCGACTGGAGGCATGCAAATTGTTCGAAAATCCATTGATACTTCTCGGTGGCAATCCACTATTTCTTGGGATGTTGAATCGAGAAAAATTTCATGCAAAGGAAATCATCGTTTTTGATTGGAGCGAAGATCCGCCAGTCAAAGGAGATCTCCACATCCAATGTGACATCAAAGATTCCGAACGAATTCTTGATTGGCTAGAAAAAAATCATGTCAAACAAATTCGCGGTGCTTTGACGATGACTGACGTTGGCGTTCCAACTCAAAGAAAAATTCATGAACGTTATGGATTTCTCGTTCCGACTGAACAATCAATCACTGACGCAATGATCAAAGGACGAGCACAAAGTATTTGGCGAAAAGCTGGATTACTCACGAGATTTTCGAAAACGTTCGAATCAATTCCACCAATCGATCAACTTCCAGACAAAGATTTGATTGTCAAACCAAATTTCTCAAATGGATCGAATGGAATAACGATCATTCGAAAAGATTCTAGAGATGAGTTTAAATCTGCATTCGATCTCGCACAAAAAATCTCTTGGGAGCATAAAGTAATAGTTGAAGAATTCATCGAAACACGGGGAGGGCAGGCGACAGAATTTGTAGTCGATATGCTCGGAGATTCCTTTGGAAATGTTGAAGTCTGGGGAATTGCGAAGAAATATAACTCAAAATTCAATCCACATAATGGAATTGGAGTGAAAAATCATTACAATCCTGCAGACGTTTCAGATTCAACTCTCGAAAAAATTGCGAATCGCGCTGTTGAACTTTATAAGGCAATTGGAGTTCATACATCATTCGGCGATATGGATTTGATTCTTGATTCGAGTGGCGAAATTCATCCTCTAGATTTTGGAACGAGGACATCCGGATTTATTGGAAGTGATTTGCTCGATGAGATTAATCCCCCGCGAATTTTTGTTAATGAATATCTTGATGTAATTCGCGGCAAAAGAATTGGGAATGGTTATACGGCTCGCAAAGAGCTTTCATCAATTTATTTTTTCTATGATCTCGGCGATTGTATAATCAAACACGAATCGAATCTTATGGAATTCCTGCCCTCGACGATCAAAAATCTTTATTATGATCGATCTGCGTTGAAAATCGGAAATCATTTACGAATTCCGATTAAAGATGTTGAACGATCGGGATTTGAGATTATGTGTGGAGCGCGAAAAGATCTAACAATTGAAACGATAATCGATGCGGAAGAACGATTCGCGAAATTTGTGACCGAATGAAAAAGAGATCGAGGATCAATTTGCGATCCCCGATCTTTTTTTGTTGAGATTATTGATTTTCCTTCGCAACATCGACGAGTTTTGCGAATGCTTTTTCGTCTGAAACTGCGAGATCAGCGAGCATTTTGCGATTGATTTGAACTCCAGCTTTGGTAAGTCCGCTGATAAGTTTGCTGTATGAAATTCCATTGAGACGAGCCGCTGCATTGATTCTGACAATCCAAAGACGGCGGAACTCTCCCTTTTTAGCGCGGCGATCTCTGCGAGCATAATAGAGAGCTTTCATGACTGTCTCGTTAGCAGTACGGAAGCGTTTGGATCTTACACCGCGATAGCCTTTGGCGAGTTTCAAAATTTTCTTGTGACGTTTATGAGCAGGCACGCCTGATTTGACTCTCGGCATGATTTAATCTCCTTTCGAAATGGATTAATCGAATTGATTAACCGTTTGGAAGCATTTTGGTGATGCGATTGAGATCTGAAACTGATGCGAGTGTAGTTTTGCGAAGATTGCGCTTGCGTTTGCGAGATTTTTTCTCGAGGATGTGGCTTTTGAATGCTTGATTGCGTTTGACTTTGCCAGTGCCGGTGAAAGTGAATCGCTTTGCAGCGGCGCGGCGAGTCTTGATTTTCGGCATAAATTATTCCTCCTTGGATTCGTTGATTTCAGTGGATTCGACGACTTGAGATTCAGCTGTCGGATTTTCTTGAGAAACTTCCGGCTGATCTTTTTTCTTCGTGGATTTTTGAGGACGCGGCGATAATACCATCGTCATGTTTTTGCCTTCGAGTTTTGGAATTCGTTCAACAATGACAATATCTCGGAGCTGTTCAGCGACCTTATCGAGAACTGCCCGCCCTAATTCCGGATGTGATAATTCACGACCGCGGAACATGATTGTCACTTTGACTTTGTTCTCGTCTTGAATGAATCGAATTGCGTTTTTGAGTTTGACATCGAAATCATGCTGCTCGATATTTGGGCGCAGCTTGACTTCTTTCATCGTGATAACTTTCTGCTTTTTCTTAGCTTCTTTGTCGCGCTTCTGTTGTTCATAGCGAAATTTGCCGTAATCCATGATTCTGCAGACGGGCGGACGAGCTTTCGGTGCGACCTCGACGAGATCGAGATGTTGGGATTCGGCAAGCTCCAGAGCCTCACGCGTCAGCATGATTCCGAGCTGTTCTCCAGTTGCACTTGTCACGCGCACCTCACGAATTCGAATCTCCTCATTGATTCGCATATCCCTGCTAATAGAAGATACCTCCAATCTTAATTTATCCGAAAAAAAATGAGAGTAGCAGATGCCACCCTCTTCGAAAAAATTCCGCCGCGATATATTTCGCTGATCAACCTACGCGATTTGAATCGGCAGGTGAGAAGTGGTGACTTCTACTTGTCGCAAGAGAATTTAGCACTTTGAAAAATCTATGTCAATAATTTTGAGATCTGATTTGCGATTCTGAAAACTTCAATTGAAGAAGGGATCAAAAAAATCTCGAAGAAAAAATTCAACTCGTATTTTCATGCTCCCAACATCTTAGAGATTGAATTTCGAAAATTCAGCCGCAAAAAAAATATTTAAGTCGCGGGAATTCAAAATCGATACAGGTATCGGAATTGCACAACGGGAAAGATTCTCTCAAGGATGAAAAATTTTGACAGGGAGCGTCGAATCGAGGAATCTTAAACCATAGAAAAGGAGTAGTGATACACTATGATGCGTTCCCTTTTTGCAGCAGTATCTGGATTGCGCGGACATCAAACTCGAATGGACGTTATCGGCAACAACGTTGCAAACGTCAACACGATTGGATTTAAATCGAGCCGCACGACCTTTGCAGACACGCTTTCACAAACTACAGCAGCTGCTAGTGCTCCTCAAGATGGCACTGGTGGTACTAACGCTAAACAAATTGGTCTCGGCGCAAATGTTGCATCTATCGATTTGCTTTTCACTGACGGCTCTCCACAAACTACCGGTAACAATACTGACTTGGCGATTTCCGGCGATGGACTTTTCATTGTGAATAGTAGCAGTGGAACTTTCTACACTCGCGACGGATCTTTTGCATTCGACGCTGAAGGAAATTTTGTTTTGCCTGGATCTGGTCTCTATGTTCAAGGCTGGATGGCTGACGATGCTGGAGTTCTTATGACTTCCGGTGCAGTTGGAAATATCACGATCCCGAACAATAGATCCATGGAAGCTACTGCAACGACGATCGTAACTTATACCGGAAATCTCAACGCAGCTACTACCGGATATGAAATTGGATCGATCCTTGTCAATTACGCAAATGGAAATTCAGTCTCAACCACAAACTACACGCCGACTGCAGTTGCCGCTGGAACGATTGTCTTAACTTTATCGAGCGGCGAGCAAGTCACTCTCGATAGTACTGCTTCAACCTCTGAATTTGTGGAAAACTCCTCAATTGCAGGTTTGCCACTCTATACATCGACAGTTGCATCAGTTACAGCATCAAATGAATTAGTCGACGTGACTTTGAGTCCTACCGAAGGCAGTGGAATCTGGGCTGTCGGTGGAAGTAGCGATCCTTTCAACGTGACTAACTTGACTTCCGGAACATTTATTCCTGGAAGTACAACTCCGGTGACTGGTAATGTTTCTGCAGTTCGAACTATTACTTACAATAGTCAACAACTCGTGGAACTTACTCTCACGGATGCGGCAATCAATGGAAATACGTACAACAATGGTAACATGACTGTTTATGTTGGAGATAACTCGTATGAAGTTGGCGATACTTACGCTGGATCTCTCAACGTTGATTCGATTACTGCTCGTCAAGGCGCAACAGTTAATCTTGCAGATGGAACAAGCACAACAGTTCATGCGAATAACACTCCTCCATTGACTTTCACGAGCACTAGCGATGAATTTATTCGTTATGGTAATGATAACGATGGAACTATCACGGCTATTGATCGCACAGCTTACACTAGCTACAGGTTCAATGGAAATCTTGTCGATTCAGTTCGAGTTAATACTAGCTCCGGATTGACTCTCGACGGTTTGACTGGACAATCTTATACAACCGGTTCAACAGCGATGTTCTATCCTTCAACTACGACGATGTTTACTGTTTATGATTCACTTGGATCTGCACATTCTATTCCGATTCTTATCACAAAGAGTTCTGCAAATACTTGGGAAATTGCACTTTCAGGTGGCGGAACGACTTACTCTATGACTGAAGATGACGGTTCTACAACTACAGTGACTTTAACAAAGAGTCCGGCGGAAGGAACTTTGACTTATAACGCCGATGGATCTTACGCCGGTGGATCTGCATCGCTTTCAATCAGAACTACAAACGGCGCGAATGATATGAGTGTTGCAGTCGAACTCTCCGGCACGACTCAATATAGCGGCTCGAATAATATCAATGCATCGGCTGATGGAAATGCTGCTGGAATTTTGAATAGCCTTTCATTCGATACAACCGGAACAGTTATTGGTATATATTCAAACGGTTTGAAACGCAATGAGGCTCAAGTTGCTCTCGCGACGTTCACAAACTCCGCCGGCTTGACTAAAACATCGAATTCGCTCTATCAAGAGTCAAACAACTCTGGAACTCCAACTGTCGGCACTGTTTCAGATTTTGGAAGTTCGATCACTCCTTCCGCCCTCGAAATGAGCAATGTTGATATCGCGAATGAATTCTCCGACATGATTGTCACTCAACGCGGATTCCAATCCAATTCCAAAATGATTAACGTTGCCGATGAAATGCTCGAAACTCTTATCAACATGAAACGTTAATTCTAATTTTTAAATGCAAAAAAAGATCCCTCGATCGACGAAAAATCGGTCGAGGGATTTTTTGATTCGGAAATTTATACTCGAAAAAATTTTTTAGTACAAATTCGGAAAATAAAAAGCTCCCAACTCAAAATCGAATTGGGAGTTTGATTGATCACGATGCTTCACTTGTTGCAGATACTGCAGATGATGCCGCCCGCTCATTCTCAACGATTGTTTGAACTTCATTTGTCAGCAGCTGAGGATTTTCAAACCGATTGCCAATGACTTGAATCGATTCCTGCGGAATTCTCGATAACAGTTTCCGCGACCTTCGATGAATTGTATGAACTACGAATGAGCCTCGATGAAATGAAACTACGCCGCGAATTCCGTCATATGCAACGACGTCATCCTCATAAATTTCTCTGCCTTGCGAATCAAGAAAACCTGTAAATTGTCCAATCGTGCTGGCATCGACGCGATATCCCTCATAACCATTTTCATAGACAAAAATATGTGCCTGCGGAGATGGATCTCCATATGTTCCCCGTTTGAGGAAGAAGCCATAGATCCAGACCTGTCGCATTTCTCCGGAAAAGATCTGAAACTTCTTGAGCCCTCGATACTTAATTTCACGAACAGCCACAACAATCCCCTCCTCTCTAACTCGACAAGCCGAATCAAGCCGAGTGAGAAAAGATTTTTGAACGCGACTTTGAAAAATCCAAATAAAAAGACAATTTTTGACACACTTCCACCGTCTAAAAAATTTCAGCTAAAAAAATTTTCGGATCAAACCTCGATCCGAAAAGAATTCTTCAGCGAATGAAATAGCCGCTGACGAGCAGAAAGCAGAAGATAATGCATGCAACACATCCAACCGCTGCGATTGGGACGTCGGGGAATAAATTCCAAATCAGATCGCGAGTCAGCAATTCGAGCGGAAATCTTCTGTCTTTGTTCGCGTAGGGCAGACATGCAACAGCTCCCAGTGCCGCGCCGAAAACAATGATGCCAATCAGCCCCGCAAGAATATCCAAAGACGGCAGAGCCACTTAAACCCCTCCTGCTTTGAAAACTTTGGAGTATGATATCGCAATAAAAAAATCGCGTCAAGATTGAATAAATCTAAAACGCTCGATAACTTCGCACAGTGAAAGAGTTTGCAGGAAACGAAAAATTTTTCTCGAATAGAAGAAAAAATTTTTTCTGAAGGGGGCGAATATTTTGCTATATGCTATGATAGACATCGGTTCAAACACGATTCGCATGGCGATTTATCAAATCGAGGGGGATCGCGTTGAACTTGTCATGAAACAGAAACACAATGTCAGCCTTGCCTCCTACATTCACGACGAATTTTTGCAGCGTGAAGGAATCGAGAGAACCGTCGATATTCTATGTGAGTATCGAGATTTTCTTGCAGCGTTCGGAATCATGCGCCGAACTGCTTTGACTGCCGCGGCTTTGAGAAATATTCGAAACTCCCGCCCGGCGGTTGGTGAGATCGAATATCGAACTGGAATGAGCATCAAAGTTTTGTCTGGAGATGAAGAGGCGACTTATGATTTCATCGGCGCGACTCACAATCTTGACGATGAATCCGGCTTGCTGATTGATATCGGCGGAGGATCTACCGAGATTGTATATTTCAAAAACCGCGAGATTCAAGTCAAAGTTTCACTGCCGATTGGATCGCGGGGATTTCATGTTCGATACACCGGCAAGCGGAATATTTTTCCGTCGAAACGCGAATGTGACGATATGAGAGCTGAAGCGGAAGCGACAGTCGGAGCGATTCGAGAATTTCAAGCGATATCTCACGCGCAGATTGCAGGAATCGGCGGAACTTTCAAAGGTGCATTGGCTCTATACAATTCGATGTATGGACTTCCAAATCGTAATCGACGGCTGGAGATTCGCCGAATTCCAGACATGCTTTGGAGATTTCAGCGCGAGCATGAATTGACTCAGCAGGATGCAATTTTATTGATGCG
>JAFUTY010000069.1 GCA_017484005.1 Selenomonadaceae bacterium
AGGTGCATTGGCTCTATACAATTCGATGTATGGACTTCCAAATCGTAATCGACGGCTGGAGATTCGCCGAATTCCAGACATGCTTTGGAGATTTCAGCGCGAGCATGAATTGACTCAGCAGGATGCAATTTTATTGATGCGAACAGTTCCAGATCGACTTCGAACATTTATGCCTGGCTTGATAATCGCCGATGCATTGGCAAATCGATTTGGCTCTTCAGATATAATTTTCAGCGATTCAGGCGTTCGCGAGGGATTTTTGTACGATCAAGTTATCGATAAGGAAGAATGGTGAGAATTTTGATCTATCGCAAGGCAAATTTCGACGATATTGAATCGATTTTCGCTCTGATAACCGGCTATGCAAACGATGGAATGATGCTCGCCAGATCCCGCAACGCGCTTTATGAATCGATTCGCGATATGATTGTCGCGATTGACGATGACGGAAATCTCGCTGGGGTTGGAGCACTTCACATGATTTGGGATTCATTGGCGGAAGTTAGATCGATGGCGGTCGCTCCTCACATGACTCGCCATGGAATCGGGCAGACGATCGTCAAAAAATTGATTGAAGATGGCAGAACTTTCGGCGTCAAAAAATTTTTCACTTTGACTTATAAACCGAAATTTTTCGAGAAATTAGGATTCATCACCGTTCCAAAAGAAAATCTCTCGCAAAAAGTTTGGAAGGAATGCATCGATTGCCCCAAATTTCCAAATTGCGATGAGATTGCAATGGTTTTGCCGGATGAAACTATCAATGAAGAATTTTTCGAGAATGTTGCAAAGAAGCTCGAATTTAAGTAGAATCTCGATATCCTAATTCAAAGGAGGACATTCAATGAAGAAAAAGATCGCAGGTCTCCTCGGTGCATTGATGCTGACATCGTCGATTAGTTTCGCCGCACTCGCTAACGATCAAATCGCGCTCGGCGGAATCACTCCAGGCTCAACTTTCGATCGAGTGAAATCAATCTACGGCGAACCAACTCAAGTCGGCGATGATGAATATCAATTCGGCACTGGATTCATCGTTGAAGTCAAAGAACGCGATAGAAATATCGTCGAAAAAGTTGTCACGATGAATAATAATGGAATCAAAACTCCGGAAGGCGTTCGCGTCGGCATGAATGAATCAGCTATCGAATCGACTTACGGACGTCCTGATAAAATTGACCGCGACACTTATGACACTGAATATAAATATCGCTCGCAGGACGGCAAACGCGAAATGGAATTCAAAGTCGTCAACGGACTCATTGTCAAAATCAAAGTTGAACTCAACGACTAACAAGCGTGACGCTTGACCCAATTTAAAAAGAGATCCTCGATCAAATCGGTCGAGGATCTTTTTTCTCGTTCCGAATCGAAAATTCACGTGCTATAATCCTGCAAAGTTTTAGTAGATTTAAGCAAAGGAAGGGAATGAAGTTTCGATTGAATAATTTTTTGCGAAACGTAGGATTCTATCTGCTGATAATCTTCGTCGCGATAACAATCATTGATTATTTTTCCGCGCGCCCGCAGCAGACTCCGGAGCTGACTTATTCGCAATTCTTGACGCAGGTCGATGCCGGTGAAGTTGCACAGGTCACAATTTCGCGGAGCAATATCAAGGGCAAACTCAAAGATGGATCAGATTTTGCAACAGTCACTCCCGACGCGCCAAATTCTGATTCAACTCTGCTCGATCGGCTGTCTAAAAATCAAGTCGAAATCGCGGCAGAAAATCCTCGCGAACCTCCATGGTGGTCAACGATGTTCTCCTCACTGCTGCCGATAATTTTATTGATCGGAGTCTGGTTTTTCATCATGCAGCAGACTCAAGGCGGCGGCGGTCGAGTCATGTCATTCGGAAGATCCCGCGCAAAAATGTTGACTGGAGATAAAACGAAAGTCACATTTTCAGACGTCGCGGGAGCTGATGAAGCTAAACAGGAACTCGAAGAAGTCGTTGAATTTTTGAAAAGTCCGAAGAAATTTTCCGAACTCGGTGCAAGAATTCCAAAAGGAGTTTTATTGTTCGGACCTCCTGGAACTGGTAAAACTTTATTGGCGAAAGCTGTTGCGGGAGAAGCTGGAGTTCCATTTTTCTCAATCAGCGGCTCAGATTTTGTCGAAATGTTCGTCGGAGTCGGCGCGTCTCGAGTCAGAGATTTATTCGAACAGGCTAAGAAAAATTCTCCATGCATTGTTTTCATTGACGAAATAGATGCAGTTGGACGTCAGCGCGGAGCTGGAGTCGGCGGAGGACATGACGAGCGCGAGCAGACTTTGAATCAATTGCTCGTCGAAATGGATGGATTTGCAGCGAACGAGGGAATCATAATCATCGCGGCAACAAATCGTCCCGATATTTTGGATTCAGCATTGCTCAGACCTGGAAGATTCGATCGCCAAATCGTCGTCGATAAACCGGATATCAAGGGACGAATTGCGATTCTCAAAGTTCATTCGAAAGGCAAACCGTTATCGAAATCTGCAGATTTGGAAATTTTAGCCCGCAGAACTCCTGGATTCACCGGCGCAGATCTTGCAAATGTTATGAATGAAGCGGCACTCTTGGCAGCTCGACGGAACAAAAAGCAGATCGATATGGGTGAACTCGAAGAAGCGATTGAGCGAGTCATGGCTGGTCCAGAACGGAAATCGCATGTAATGAGTGAAGAAGAAAAGCGGCTCACTGCATATCACGAGGGCGGGCATGCATTGGTCGGAATGATGCTCGAGCATGCTGATCCAGTTCACAAAGTTACAATCATTCCTCGCGGAAGAGCAGGCGGATATACATTGATGCTTCCGAAAGAGGATCGAGCATATGCAACTCGTTCGGAACTTTTGGATCGATTGAAAGTTGCAATGGGCGGGCGAGTCGCTGAAGAAGTTGTCTTGAAAGAAATCAGTACTGGAGCATCGCAGGATATTCAGCAGGCGTCGAAAATCGTCCGCGGAATGATTATGCAATATGGAATGAGCGATCTTTTAGGTCCAGTTGCATATGGAGACACTCAGCGCGCGATGTATTTTGGGAACGATCGAAATTATTCCGAGGAAGTTGCGGCGGAAATCGATCGCGAAGTCAAGCGGTATATGGAGAATGCATATTCCGAATGCCGCCGAATCATTACTGAAAATCTCGACAAACTCGATATGATCGCTCAAACTTTGCTCGAGCGTGAAACATTGACAGCGGCGGAGTTGGAAGAAATCGTCAAGCAGGGAAAAGTTCCAGAAAAAGATTCTCACGATGATGAAACTCCTCCAGACGATCCGAATATTCCAATGATGATACCAATTCCGCCCGAAGTCACAGTCACGCTTGAAAAAGATCCAGTTGTCGAAAAATCGCGGCAGGAATCTGGAGGCATAATCAAAGCTCCAGAACCTGAACCTCATTTTTGAACGAGCTCCTCGCGAGCTCTATTTTTTTGTTCGGGAGGGAATGCATTGAATGAAAAAATTTTCGATCGATTGAATCCAAAACAGCGCGAGGCAGTCGAATGTCTCGAAGGACCTCTGTTGATTCTCGCCGGCGCAGGATCTGGCAAAACTCGAGTTTTAACACATCGAATCGCCAATCTGTTGGCGCATGGAGTTGATCCCCACGAGATTTTGGCGATAACTTTCACGAATAAAGCGGCAAATGAAATGAAATCCCGCGTTCAAAATTTGGTCGGCGAGGATGCTCGAGAGATTTGGCTGTCAACATTTCATTCATTCTGCGCAAGAATTCTTCGAATGGAAATCGAAATCACTGGAAGATATCAAAAAAATTTTGTGATTTATGACGCGAGCGATTCAAAGACAATGATTCGAAAATGTCTTCATGAATTGTTTCACGATAACGAGGAGATTATCGAGCAAATCGATCTCAGTTCGATTCAGTCAATGATTTCCAAAGCGAAAAATGATTTCATCGACGCGAAGCATTTTGAATATTGGCGGAAGGAATATCGATCTCGAAAAAATCTTCCGGAAGTTTTGAGCGAATCGGAAATGATCACCGCGAAAATTTATGAGCTTTACACTGAAAAATTGATCGAGAACAATGCGCTCGATTTCGATGATCTATTGCTCGTGACTGTCGCGATGTTTCATAATTTCCCCGAAGTTCTGCAAAAATATCAGCGGCGGTTCAAATACATTTCGATTGACGAGTATCAGGACACGAATGGAGTTCAGTATCGACTCGCCAAAATGCTCGCGGAATCTCACCACAATATCTGCGTGGTGGGCGATGCAGATCAATCGATTTATGGCTGGCGCGGTGCAGATTTTCGAAACATCTTGAATTTTGAGGAGGATTATCCGGAGGCGCGGACAATTCAGCTCGAGCAGAATTATCGATCGACAAAAAAAATTCTCGACGCTGCAAATTCAGTCATCGAGAATAATGTTGTCAGAAAACCGAAAAATCTTTGGACTCAAAAATCCGGCGGCGATCCGATCAAACTTTTCGAGGCGCGGACTGCATATCAAGAAGCAGAGTTCGTCGTGCGGGAGATTCAGCGTCAGCATTTGATGTTTAATGTGCCTTATCGTGATTTTGCAATTCTGTATCGAGTCAATTGGCAGTCGCGATTGATCGAGGAAAAATTGATTCGCTCAGAAATTCCCTACATTATAATAGGCGGGCTGAAATTCTTCGATCGCAAGGAAATCAAAGACATTCTGGCGTATCTTCGAATCTTGACAAATTCTTCAGACGAGATCAGTTTGCTTCGTGCGATTGGAGTTCCAAAGCGTGGAATTGGATCTTCGACTCTGGAAAAAATTGCAGAAATCGCGGCGGATCATGGAATCACGATGTTCGATACAATTGCGCGAATCGGTGAAATCAATATTCGTCCGGCGCAGAAACATGCGCTTGAAAATTTCATGGCGCAAATTCTGGATTGGATAAATTTCATCGGTGAAATTCCGCTGGATCAATTCATCAAGCAGATTCTCGAGGAGAGCGGGATGCTCGATGAAATCAAAGCTCTTCCGGATGAAACTGAGCGTGAGAATCGGCTGAAAAATCTCGATGAATTTTTGGAACTCGCGCGGGATTTTTCAAATTCGACGGAAGATCGATCGCTTGAAAATTTTTTGATGCAGATTTCGCTGATGACTTCGAACGATGATGAAATTGACGCGGAAGATCGAGTTTCATTAATGACAGTCCATTCAGCCAAGGGACTCGAATTTCCAATCGTTTTTGTCGTTGGATTGGAGGAAGGAGTCTTTCCACATATGCGATCGCTGAATGTGCGTGACGAAATGGAGGAGGAGCGCCGCGCATGTTATGTCGCAATCACTCGGGCGGAGCGAAATTTATATTTATCATATGCGCTCGAGCGAAATATGTTTGGAAAAATTTCTCGTCAAAAACCCTCGCGATTCATCGATGAAATTCCGCCCGAATGTTTTGAAACTCGAAATCAAGTCGAGATCGATTTTAAACCGCGGCAGATTTCAAAACCAATTTCAAAACCTAATCCAATTCAAAATTTGATTCCGAAGCCAAAACCAAATCCCAAAATCGATCTGAAAATTGGAGATCGAGTCAAGCATTCGATGTTTGGAATTGGAATTGTACAAAAAATCGCTGGCAGCGGCGATCTTTCACAGCTCACAATCCATTTCGATGATGTTGGGACGAAAGTGCTTGTGAAAAAATTTGCGCCGCTGGAAAAACTGATCTAATCAGCGATAACTCCAGTCGCCATGACGAGATTTTGCCCAGCCCTTAGTTCCATCCGATTTTGCAATATAAAACCAACCTTCAGCTTCTATTTCTGATTCCGAACCAAGATATTCTGCCCAATATCCATCCGGAGGATAATTTGATCGGTGTTTGATATTAAATGGCGAAATGTAGACCGAATTGTCTTCAATCCACTAAATCTCCTTTCCATGATACCAACCAAGATAACTTCCCTCACCAGTGTACATAATGATATAAAATATGTCGCCTGTTCGCAAAATTGGACTGTTATTCGGTAAAATATTGCTTGAAGCAACAGTATAAAATTTTCGATTCAACTACAGACATAACTAGCAAACTTAACATAATTTTTATCTTATTGCCCTGTCGATTGCGATGAAACGAAACTTAAGCTCTATTGGCGACGGCGGAATACACACTCAACGACGCTTTCGAATTTGATCGCGTGATTATGGATTTCATTCGTCGCGGCGTTTACGATATCGGAGAAATCGATGATGCATTGTACGCTAAAGGATTGCAGACATTTACGCCGTATGATTGATAACGAAAAAGATCCTCGGCAGATCGTTTGATCTATCAAGGATCTTTTTATGTTCGGAAATTTATGAAATTATTGTATCGTCAGATCCGTTTCCGTATAAAACCACTTTATTACCATTTTTTCGACAATCTTCAACACATTCATCGACACTTTTATAGTCTTTTAGACTCTTAATTTCCGCGGCAGAATAACCGAACTTTGCCATGCTTTCGGGAGAAAATGTTATCGGTTGAGTGTCTTTATCTTTGAAAAGCTCATATGGATTATAATTTGGGCAATTTCTTCCAGATTTTTTCGTCCCCATAATTTGCACCTCTTTCAGATTTTCATTGATAACTACTGCATTTGTCGGGCTCGTCTAGAACTTCTAAATCACTTTTTTCAGTGCTCAAAAAATCGCCCAAGCGTTCCTGAATATTTTCTCGCCCCAGAATCGTTAAGCCTTTGCCAAGAATCCAAGGATATTCGCGACACTTTCTACATTCCTTCGATAGCAAATAACTTCCATCGGAATTCGATTGTAGACTCTTTGAGTTGATGAGAGTTTGCAGACTAACCAACGCATAAATTTTTCCTCCTTCGAAAATTTTTTTGGAGATGATTCAATGCCGTTTCAAATTGTCCGAAACGATATAGCAAAAATGAAGGTTGATGCAATTGTCAACAGCGCAAATCATGAATTGATCATCGGTAAAGGTGTGGATGGAGCGATTTATTCAGCGGCGGGACGTGAT
>JAFUTY010000070.1 GCA_017484005.1 Selenomonadaceae bacterium
AGCACCATCTTTCGACAGATGTGCTTTGATGAATCCCTGCTCGCGCATGACTTTCATCGCTTCATGCGCTTGAGCGAGTCGATCTTTATATTCATCGAGATCCGCTTGAGTGACTTTTCCATCGCCGAAAAGATTGTCATAGTCGAACGAGAATCCAGATTTTAGAGTCAACGCCATGAATTTTTCACTCCTTCGATAAAAAAGAGGCAATCTCTCGAATTAAGAAATTGCCTCCCGTTTCCAATTTGAAATTTTTTCAGATCAAAAATCAGCCGCGAATAACTCCAAGGAGCTCATCGGTCTTTTGTTTGAGGAGATCTTTGTTGCCGCGAGTTTCGACGTTCAAACGAATCAGCGGTTCAGTGTTAGATCCGCGGACGTTGAATCTCCAATCCGGATAATTGACACCGAATCCGTCAACTTTCATGACTTCGCCAGTCGATCCATATACTTCCTCGAGTTTTTGGAGGATCGCTTTGACTTGTTCCGTGTCTTTAACTTTCGTATTGATTTCGCCGGAGATTGGGAATTTCGCGATTCGATCTTCCATCAACTGCGAAAGAGTTTTATCAGTCTGGCTCAAGAGTTCAAGAACGAGCAGCCATGGAATCATGCCGCTGTCGCAATAGTAAAAGTCACGGAAGTAATGGTGAGCACTCATTTCGCCGCCATAGATCGCGTTGACATTGCGCATCTTCGCTTTGATAAATGCATGTCCCGAGCGACTCATGACAGCCTCGCCGCCCATGTTTTCAACGATCTCAACAGTGTTCCAAATCATGCGCGGCTCATAAATGATTTTCGCGCCTGGATTTTTGCTGAGGAACGCTTGAGCGAGGAATCCAACCATATAATATCCTTCGATGAAACCGCCTTTTTCGTCGAAGAGGAAGCAGCGATCGAAGTCGCCATCGAATGCAATTCCGCAAGCCGCTCCGGATTCGATGACAGCTTTAGCAGTAGCGTCGCGATTTTCTTCGAGGATTGGATTTGGAACGCCGTTCGGGAAGAATCCATTCGTATCGTTATGAACTTTGACGATCTCGAATGGAAGATATTTTTCGATTTCGTTAATGATTGGACCAGCCGCGCCGTTTCCAGTGTTGATAACGACTTTGAGAGGTTTCAATTTTGCAGGATCGACATAGGAGAGGAGACGTTTGATATAGTCTTCCATGATGTCGATTTTGTAGACGGTTCCGGTTGCAACTTTGTGAGACCAGTCGCGAGATTCATCGGCAATAGCGTCGCGAATCGAGAAAAGTCCAGTATCCGAACCGATTGGACGAGATCCCTTGCGGACGAATTTCATGCCGTTGTAATCTTTTGGATTATGACTTGCAGTGATCATAATTCCGCCGTCGAGTTTTTTGAATCCAGTTGCGAAATAGATCATTTCAGTTCCGCATTGACCGATATCATAGACGTCGCAGCCTGCTTCAGTGAGTCCACGTGCGAGAGCATCGCTAATCGTTGGACCGCTCAAGCGAATATCATGACCGATTGCGACTTTGTCTGCATTGAAGAGCTCGGGGAAAACTCGACCGATTCGATAGGCGAGCTCCTGATTGATGTTGCCTGGATAGATTCCGCGAATGTCGTATGCACCGAAACCGCTGGTATCAACTGCCATGTGAACACGCTCCTTTGAAAAAATTTTTTCGGTAGATGATAATGAAAGAGATATTCTCGCTATGAAAAAATTTTCCTGTTATCATTCAGAAAATTTTCGAAAATTTTTACTTCCGAACAAAAAAGGATCTCCCAACCATTTTGGTCGAGAGATTTGCAAAATTTTGATCAAGATTTAAATTCCGCGACGCTAAAAATTATCAATACAAGACAAATAGATCCGAATGAAGTTATCTGTTCAAATCCAAATGGTTCAATGATCCATGAAACATTATCGCGCCTTCAATCATAAAAAGTTACCTTTAGGCGACTTTTTTGATTTTCTATTATTCGATTTCAATATCCTCGATGATTGCATACCCATCAAGTAGCAATTTTCGTGCTTCCTCAAAAGGTATACTGGTTTTCTTACCTTTGCGATTCTTAACAACTCTGACAATAGAATCTTCTTTCAGGACGAAGAGTATTTTGAGAATTGATTCGTAATCTAGCCGCAATTCTGCTTCCCCATTAATCAGCATCTTGCGCGCCGCACTATCTGCAATCCGTTCTTGCTTGCCTGTAATCGGATTAACAATATAGTACATATCACCGCCTGTACCTCCCCAAGTTGAATAAGTCACAACTATGGTTGGCTTATTATTGCTGGAAGTAACTTCAGACACAACAATATGTTTCTTATCGACAGATTCAACTTCAGGCACAACTATAGGTTCGCCTTCAATAACAAAATCTGAATCATCCTTCAATTCCGGAATATCTTCACCTGTACGCGCTTTCCACCATTTTGCAAAAACCAAACGATGACACCAGTTATTCCCGCCTTTTCGAACGTCTTCAAAACAAAGCAACACCACAGGCTTTCCAAACGATTCATAATAACGCAACTTTTTCTCGATATTCTCCACGCCGAAAGAATCTAATCTTTCATAATAGAGTGGAGAAAATTCCATAATATCATCAATATATCTGATTCCAGACGGCATAAGTTCTTTAATTGAACCATCAAGCGTATACCCTGTACGCCAACGTGGTGCGCCCAAAGACATCCTCACAGTAGTATAATTACCCGATTTAAGTTCGGGATTTTGAAATCTGCTTGTGTACAGCATTTACAATTTCTCCTCACTCTTAGCATTTCACTAATCTATACAGTTGTATGTTAATACATTTATAATTCTCCGTCAATGACATCTTTGTGATACAGATAAAAGATTCTGCTGGCACATTCTCGCTATGAAAAATTTTTCCTGTTATCATTCAGAAAATTTTCGAAAATTTTTACTAAGCTGAGTAAAAAATAGATATCGATTGACAAATTAAATTTCAAAAATTTTATTCAACACCATCTAGAGAATTTATTAAGGCAGGATATACACATGAAAATGTTTTTGCCGACAATTTCATTTATGATCACAATCGCGATTTTATTGATGCTTATGACGTTTTTCGAATTCGCACCATTTGGCAATACCAGTTTTGCATCGGCCGACGCGTCGATTCAATATCTGGACTTTTTTGCATATTTAAAAAGATTATTTGAAGAATCCGCGAGTTATTCATTCACATTCGAAAAGGGGCTTGGCGGAAATATCTTCGCAGTGTTGACATACTATTTGGCATCACCGTTGAATTTGTTGATACTATTTTTCGATCAAGTTCATTTGCATGAATTTTATAACATCGTGACAATTTTAAAATTCAGTCTATCAGGTTTCACAATGGCATATTATCTCGGAATTAGATTCGAAAATAAAATCGCACCATCCATAATAATAGCTTTATCAGTTGGATTTGCATTGATGACTTACAATTTGGAACAAGCTCGGAATGTAATGTGGCTCGATGGTGTTTATATGTTGCCGATGATGATGCTAGGTTTGCATTATCTTCATCGAAATGGAAATATAATTTTTTTATCAATCACTTCCGCTTTATCAATCATTTTTAACTGGTATTCTGGATTTATAAATTTGGCTTTTATCGTTTTGTTTGCATTATGGGAAGGTTTCTTCGTATATGGAAGAATTCGTTGGAAGGAAATATTTTTATCGGTCATTTTTGCGGTTGGAATGATTGCATTCATTTTTATACCAACTATGTCAGCGTTATCCGATGGACGAGCGGAAATTGACTGGAATCGATTGAGCTCACGTTATGCGGGCAATCCGATCAATTTGTTACAAGGTTTAAGTTTAGGCAGTGTGAGTGAGAAAAAGCAGGCTACATTATTTGTCGGCGATCTTGCAACTGTTGGATTGATGTTATTTTTTCAGACTGTTCGAGGCAAAGTTCTCAGATCTGGTTTAATTCTTGTTGCTTTCATGCTTTTAATGTTTTATTGGCAACCATTAGTATTTCTGTTTTCCTTGCTAAAAGATGTTTCGAGCTATTGGTATCGTTACTCATATTTAGCAAGTTTCTTGATTATTTATATAGCCGGAATTTATTTCAGCAGTCCGAAAGAACATAAAAATTATTTTGTGTTAGCTATATATCCTGCAGTGTTGATCATAATGCAATTGATTCATCCGATAAATTCATGGTTCAATACCACATGCTCGATGTTGATTTATGTAATCCTTTTAAAATTTTATAAAAATCCTGTAATCATGATTCCTGTCGTGATTGTTGGATTATGTCATAATTGTGTAGAAGTTGGGCAACATTATACGAGATCAAATGTCAATGATTATAAGAATTATGTTTCGCAACAAAAATTACAAATTTCAGAGTTGAAAGAATTGGATTCTGGAGTTTTTCGAATCAATCAGACAAATACTTACAACGTTATATCAGATCGTAGGACTGCGAACTATAATGAGGGCTTGGCATATGGATATAATTCATTAGCGAGCTATACATCGAGTCCAGTTAATGCTGGTCTATATTTTCTGGATCATATTGGATTCGCCAAAAATGGTGATAATATGAACATTGTAAATTTGCCAATCATTGCATCAGATTCTCTACTCGGAGTTAAATATGTTTTATCAGATATTCCAATCAAAGGACTTCGACTTGTACCGAATTCGAATGTGCATAACGGCAAATTGATCTATGTAAATGATTTTGCTTTTCCATTGGCATTTGTTTGCAGTGATATTGATCTCACAAGTTGCACATATAGAAATAATTCATTCGAATATGTGAATCGAATATATCAGAAATTGTTCGGTGAAAATGTTGAGATCTATCAGAGAATATCTTACGAGGAAATTTTTTCGGATCAGCATAACCATAAATATAAGCTGTCGAATGTCGATGGTGCAGTTTATGGAAATATTCTTAATGATAAATGGTGCAACGCTCGAGTTACTATTGATGACTTAACGTATTTAACTTCACAATGGCTTGGAATTTCAGTTTTTTACATACCGACTGAATCCGGTGAAGTTATAGTAAACTTTTCCTCTGAAGATGAAATCAATACCAAGATACATCCTCAATTTTATGCGTTGAATGAAAATATATTGTCAAGATTAGCAAATGCGGCTCGTGATAGACAAGTCGAGTTTGTAACTTTTGGTGACACTCACATAAAATTTGAAGTCGATGGAACAGCTGGCGAAAAATTATTTACTTCAATCCCTTACGATGAAGGTTGGAATGTGGTTTGCAACGGTGATAAAGCCGAACCGCAACTAGTTGCAAATTATTTTATGGGATTTACTCTACAGAATGGAAAAAATGTGTTCGAAATGGTTTATGTGTTGCCTGGATTGAAGATTGGTATAGTCATATCTGTTTTGAGTTGCATTTTTTTGATTCTGTACAGTCGTTATAAATTTTGCAAACAGTTTCGATAAAAGATGCGGGAGGTGATAAAAATGTTTGAGGCGATTGGAACTTTGCATTCATATGCGCAACAGCAAAATCTTCTCAAGAGTGTCAATCACAAGAAGAAAACCGGCGTGAGTCTCGATCAGCTCAAGGAACAGGCGAAGGAAATCGCGCGGCAGAATGATTCGCTCGTTGATAAAATGCTCCAGGCGCAAAAATCTGCAGACGATGAAGCGGCTAAACAGCGAATCGCATCGATCAAAAATCGACTGCTCGCAGGTAAAAAATTATCGCAAACTGAAATCGATTATCTCCGCGACAAAGATCCCAAGCTCTATAAAAAGGCGAAATCTGCCGATGATGCTCGAACTGAACTCAAAGCGGCACTCAAGCGAGCTAAGACAAAACAGGAAGCTCGAATGGCTCTGACTCAAGCGATGGTTAAAGCATCGAGTGAAGCATTGACTGAAATTTCTGCGGCGAAAGCTAATATGAATGCCGCGGGAGCATCTGGAAACGTCGGCAATGATCTTCAAAACGATATTCAAAATGATTTGTCGAATCAAAATCAGACTTCCGATCAAAATTCAAGCTTGATCGATCAAAATCAAAATCTCGAATCGAATCAAACTTCCGAACCAAATTCCGAACAATCCAATACAGTGATCTTTGCGCAAACTTCATCAGATCAAACTTCAAGCGATGAAATCAAAATGGAAATCGCGGGAGAAAATCTCGAGGAATCAAATGAGATTCAAAATGAGGAACAGAATTCCGAAGTTGAAAATCTCGATGAAACTCCGGAATCTGAAGAGACTTCCGAGATTCAAAAATCGCGCGAGGATGAAATCGATACGCCGGAGGATATCATGGAAAAATACATCATGATCTTCCGTGCGCTTGAGAATGAATTTGTTGAATTCATGAAAACCGATCACGCGAAAAAACTTCCGGAAGATAAGCCGAAGGATGTTGTCAAAATTCCAAGTACAAAACTTCATGACATGATGAATCTCTATCGAATGCAAATGAATTTCGGAAAATAAAAAAGAGATCCACCGATCATTTTTTGATCGATGGATCTTTTTTTAATTCAGAAACTCAACGTCGCAAAATAATCCTCGAGAGTTTCAGCGCGTCGAATCATTTCGATTCTTCCACTCTCGCGAATCAATAATTCTGCAGATCGAAGTTTGCCGTTGTAATTGAATCCCATCGCATGCCCATGCGCACCGGTATCGTGAATCACAATCAGATCTCCCATTTCGATTTTTGGAAGCTGTCGATCGATCGCAAATTTGTCATTATTCTCACACAAACTTCCAGTCACATCGTAGACATGATCTCGCGGCGCAGATTCTTTTCCAACTACCGTGATGTGATGATATGCTCCATACATCGCCGGACGCATCAAATTCGCCATGCATGAATCCAAGCCGATGTAATCTTTATAAGTGTGTTTCTCATGAATTGCTGTCGATATCAGCCAGCCAGCATCTCCAGTCATTGCTCGACCGCTTTCAGTTCGCAATGATATTTTTTCTAATCCAGCGGGCGGAAGAATCTCGAAAAACAGTTCTCGAATTCCATTTCCAATTGCATCGAAATCGACTGGATCTTCATCTGGACGATATGGAATTCCAAATCCTCCGCCGAGATTTATGAATTCAAGATCGATTCCAATTCGATTTTTGATTTCGACTGCCAGCTCAAACATCAATCGCGCCGTCGTCAAAAATGCATCGGTGTTTCTCTCATTCGAAACGACCATTGTATGCAATCCAAATCGCTTAACTCCTCGAGATTTTGCGATTCGATATGCGTCGAAAATCTGATCGCGCGTCAATCCATATTTAGCTTCTTCCGGCTGACCAATGATATTGTTGCCGCGAATTATCGAGCCAGGATTGTATCTGAATGACAAAATTTTTGGAAATCCAGCGGCTTTTTCGAGATAATCGATGTGAGTTATATCATCGAGATTGATAATCGCGCCGAGTTCAAATGCTTTTTGAAATTCATCGGCAGGAGTATCGTTCGAAGTCAACATGATTTTCTCGCCAGTGACTCCAGCTCGCTGCGAAATGATCAATTCAGCAATCGAGGAACAGTCAGTTCCAGCTCCATCGTTCGCCAAAATTTCAACGATTCGAGGATTTGGAGTCGCTTTCACTGCAAAATATTCTTTGAATCCTGGATTCCATTCGAAAGCTTTCCGGAGTCTTGCAAAATTTCCACGAATCTTTTTCTCGTCATAAATATGAAACGGCGTTGGATATTTTTTGATCAATTTTCGAAGTTGATCCTCAGTCAACGGAAAAATTTTTTCATTCAAATATATCACCTCTAAAAATCTTTTAGCATCCAGATTTCATTTTTATTATAACAAAAATGATCTAAAAACGGCTCGACTCCATTTTTATTTTCGAGATATATGAGTTCAAGATGAATTGCCTCTTTGAAATTTTTTGATTCGATGGCAGTGATAATTTTTTTGAGAATGCTCGTTTGAGGATTTGTATCTTCCGCAAAAAATTCGTCCCAATCAACAAGATGTGCATTTTCTCGAATCACTTTCTGCCGCGCCAACCATAAATCAAATATTTTATCGAGTTTCGATTTTGTATCGATGTGAATTTGATATGCGAATGCAGCTAGAACGAATCCAAGAAAATCAAGGAGAATAGTGACAATTACTTTTGGATTTTGAGAATTCTGATCGGCATGAAGTCTCATTGAACTCAGCGAATCGCTCAGATAAACAATCTTTGATCTTTTTCGTCCAATTTCCATGAAAGTTGAAACATCCCACATCGAATCATCTTGAACTCCCGCAAAATTTCCAATTCGAGGAATTCCATTGATATCTTTCCATAGATCATGTTTTCGAAAGAGAATCGTGGTAAGTTCTCCAACTGCATTTGAAAAAGTTTCGAGTATCATTCGAGTCAAAAATCGCGACTCAATGATTGTATCATTTGCAGGACTGAATGTTGCTTCGTTAATTGGATTGCCATCCGAATCGATTATATTTCTAGCTGACGCGATAAATGCAATTTCACCGACAAGATCGCTCTGAAAAATTTGCATCATTCGCTCGATTTTTTCCGGCTTGATTAAATCATCATGATAAAGATATTGAATGAATTCACCATGACAATCCTCGAGCAATTTCTGCATATTTCCCCGCCCATTGAATCCCAGCGGTTTTTCATGACGATCGTAAAATAGATTTCGATGTTTTTTGAGATAAGGTTTGATCAATTTTTGAACTCGATCATCCGTTGAATCATCGCCAACTAGAATTTCGATGTTGGGATAAGTCTGATTCAATGCAGATTCGAGCGCGAGTTTAAAAAATTCTGGTTGATTATACGACGGAATTAGAATCGAGACGAGCGGAAGAAATTTTTTGTAATATCGATCGAAGAATTTTCGGCGATCCGATTCGATTGTCTGACGTTGATAAATGCTTGGTTGATTGAAAATCGCGATCGGTTCATCTTTTGGAGTCATTGCGACAACTGATTGAAATCCTTTTGATTTGAGATTTAAACATATCGCCGCACCGAGATATTCATCTGCAACTTCAGAATCAAAATCGATTTCATTTCCGAACGTCACGATTAAAGATGGATCAATCGCTTGAACTTCTTGAAAAATATATGGCTCGCGAAAATTATCTCGAGTTGCAGTTTCGCCGTCTGAAGTGAATGTATAAGATCCAAAAATCGATTGAGCTTTGGAAAAATCTGCATCGATTGGAATTTCAGAGCCGAGAAATCCAATCAATCGAATCTCAGAAAAATTTTCTTCTATGAATCCAATTGAATTCCAAATTTGATCGTTGATTTGCAAAATCGAGTCCGTCGTCCAAAATTTAAAATATGAATCATCTTGGACTTTGCTGAATGCCTCGCCGATTGTCTTTCCAAATGCAAAAATCAATTTGAATTTGAAATCCTTCGGTGATTTGAAATTCTGAAGCATTTCGATAATTCGATCTTGATTCGATGGATCTCGAAGATAAACTATGAATGAGATTTTTTGATTCTCCATAAATTTACTCCCAACATAGAAAAACGAGGATGATCCGAGTTGGATCGTCCTCGTCATTTTTTATTTGTGATTAGAAAATTTTATTCCGTCGCGAAAAGATATCCGTAACGTTCTTTGAAATCCTCGAGACTCATGCGGAATGCATTTGCGAGTCCTGGATCATTCAAATCATCCTGCTCGAGTCTCATCATGAATCCACGCGCGATTCTGTAATGGACAGATTCAACATTCACGCGACGAACTTTAGTCTTTCCGGTTTCTGGATCGCGAATCTCGTCAAAAGTCATCGGGACAGCTTTGTTATCCTGAATCGTGATAAGAGATCCAGATTCTCCGCGCATCAAGAACTGCATCGCTTCATAACCGAGATTTCGAGCATAATCGATATCATAAGCGATTGGAGCAGCGCAGCGGAATTCATAACCGATTTCTTTATCGACGATGCTGATGTTGAGATCGAGACGTCTCAATTCTGCCAAAACTTTCTGCTTGAGAATTTCGCCGAAGTCGAGCTCGCTGTAGTGAATGTGACCATGTTCATCGAGGACAACATTGCCGAGCTCTTTGAAATCTTCTTCCGCGATTTTTTCGATAACGCCTTCCGCGATAACTGCAACGCCATAGCTCTTTCCGACGAGACGACGTTTGACAATCGAGCCGGTGATGATATCGACAACTTGCTGCAATCGAATTTTTTCCTGCGGGAATTCTTCAGGAATGATTGTGACAGCTGCGCCGGCTGATCTTCCCATTCCAAGAGCAAGATGTCCAGCTGTGCGACCCATCGCGATAGCAAAATACCAGCGATTGTTCGATGTGCGAGCATCTTCCATCAAGTTTTGAATTTCAGTCATTCCAAAAGCTCTGGCAGTTTCAAATCCGAACGTTGGAATTCCTTCTGGCAATGGAAGATCGTTATCGATTGTCTTTGGAACATGAACGACGTTGATTGTGCGACCAATGCTCCGCGCGAATTCTGAAACTTTGCTCGAAGAATATGCAGTATCATCTCCGCCGATTGTGACAAGATGAGTGACTCCGAGTTCAGTCAAAGTCTCGACAACAGTGCGAAGATCTGATTCTTTCTTTGTAGGATTGAATCGAGACATTTTCAGAATGCATCCGCCGGTCAAATGGATTCTGTTTGTGTTGGAAGGATCGAGACGAATGTAATTTTTCTCGCCGCGCCCGAGTCTCGAGAATCCCTCATAAATTCCCAAAACATCCCAGCCATGACGATATGCAGTGTTTGTAACTGCAGAGATAACAGCATTCATTCCTGGAGCTGGACCTCCACCGCAGACGATAGCAACGACATTTTTCACACCGATCATAAAGATTCTCCCTTCGATTTAGATTTTGGTTTGTGTGAAAATTCTTTATCTCAGGAAAAAATCCTGCCGAGCGGTGAAAGATCTTTGGACGCCTCCGGATCGATCGTTTTATCTTTGATGTAGTCAAGAATTTCGCTGATAACTGTGAGTCTATCGTTTCTGTCGAATGCACTTTGAATTTTTTTGTAACGAATATATTCCGATGTTGGATTTTTCTCGAGCTCTTCAACATCCGGCAACAATGTATATCGAACTGTGAATAGATAATCCTCCAGCGCGATTTTGAATTCTTCCGCCGTCTCAAGATAAATTCGATTTCCATATGACAAACAAATCAGACTCAGCCAATCCAAAACGAGCGTGACTCTCATTTGCGGATCTGAAATATTTTGATGCTCGTGAGATCGATACGCGCTCAAACACTCACGAATAAAAATGACATTTGGATTTTTCTGTCCGAGCTCAAGGAACGTTGAAACATCCCACATCGAGCGATCCTGCATTCCAAAGAAATAGCCAACGCGATGTTCATTCAATTTTTCCTGCCATAGATCATTTTTGCGAATCAAAACTGTCGTGAGTTCGCCGATGAAATTCGATCCCCAAGTCATTAATTTTTTACCGATCAATTTACTCGAATGAATTTCATCGCCAGCAGGAACGAATGGAGATCTCGGCTTGCCAGTTGAGTTGCCATCTGCATCGATGTTGTCGCGGGATGAAGTCACAAATGCAATTTCATTATTGAGATCGCGTTGGAAATAACTCATCATTCGAGAAATTTTTGTTGGATAGATCAAATCGTCATGGAGCAGGAATTGAACAAATTCGCCGCGAGAATTTTTGAGCAGACTCTGCATGTTATTGAGCCCATTGATTCCAAGCGAGCCGCCATGATTTTCATATTTGATATTTCGATAGGAACGCGAGAATTGATCGGAAATTTTTTGAATTTCATCGCCATCGCTGTCATCACCGATCAAAATTTCGATGTTTGGATAATCCTGCTTGACTGCGCTATTGAGTGCCTCACGGAAAAATTCCGGCTGATTGTATGCAGGAATCAGAATCGAGACGAGCGGAAGATAATTCAATTCATAAGCCGATTTGAATTTCTGAAGTTGACGATCATAACTGTCGAATTCTGGAGTTGCTGGCTTGTATTGATCAGTTGATTCTTCTTCAAATTCCATGTAAACACTTGGCGAATCAAACATCGCGAGCGGCTCATTTTGCATCGGGACAACTGTCAAAAATCCTTCCTTTGCAACGCGACAGCAGATCGATGCGCCGACAAAAAAATCTCCAATCGATTCATCGAAATGCACATCGACATCGCCACGAATTCCGATGAATGCTCCATCGACCGCCTGAACTTTCTGCTCAAAAACTGGATTAAATGTTGGGACGGAATAGATATCCTCGCCATCTTCCATTGAATAATTTCCATAGATCGATTGTGCGTTTCGAATATCTCCATTGACTGGAATTTCTGAACCGATTAAACCAATCAATCCAAGGTTCGGAACAGATTCAAAATGTCTCGCGAGATTTATGAAAACGTCCTCGTCGAGATTTGAGATTGAATCGTCAATGAAAAATCTGATATCTGCGGAAGTTTTGTTGAGACCTTTTTGATATGCTTGAGCGCGAGATCCTGTTTCAATTGTCAACTCGAGTTCATAACCTTTTGGCGCGTAGACATGTTGAAGAATTTCCAATACTCGATTTGATTTGCGTTCGTCAGATTGTCTAAGAATGATCGCGATTTTCTTTACATCTGATTTTGGTTGAGTTTTAGTTTTCAATTTCACTTTGAAATTACCTCATTTCCGTTTTCAGTGATCAAGATTGTATGTTCCCATTGCGCGGAAAGTTTTTTATCAGCCGTTCGCACCGTCCAATGATCTATTGGATCAACCGTGACTTTTTTCCCTCCTTGATTGATCATTGGCTCGACAGTGATAGTCATTCCAGGCACGAGGAGCATTCCTGTATTTGCGTGAGATTCATGCGACACGAATGGTTCAAGATGAAATTTTTTCCCGACGCCATGCCCGCCTAATGCTGTAACGACTGAAAATCCATTTTTATGAGCATGTTTTGCGCAGACTGCACCGATATCTCCGACGAATTTCCAAGGCTGAGCCGCTTCAATTCCGAGCATCATGCATTCGCGAGTGACTCGAACTAATTTTTCAGCTTCCGGAGAAGTTTTTCCACCGACAATATACATTCTCGACGCGTCTGCAAAATATCCATGAAGATCCGTCGTGATATCGACGTTGACAATATCTCCCTCGCGCAAAATTGTATCTCGCGACGGAATTCCATGACAGACAACTTCATTGACTGAAATGCAAATCGATTTTGGAAATCCCTCGTAATGCAGACATGATGGATGTCCGCCATGCTCAACGATGAATTCATGCGCCGCGTCATTCAAAGTCAGTGTATCGATTCCAGGTTTGACGAGCTCATCCATTAAATCCAGTGCGCCATTATTGATTACAGCGGCTTTTCGAATTCCCTCGATGTCTCGCTCATTGTTTATAACTCGATGCGGTGGCGGTTCTTGTTGAAGAAATTCATCGAAATCCATTGCGTCAATTTTTTCATCGAATTCCATGTGACAGCGTTTATATTTTTTACCACTGCCGCACCAACAGAGTTCATTTTTACTCATTGAAACACCTCTTAGAATTTTTTCGACACTATTATAATGTAGGAAATTGAATCTGTGAAAAAATTTTAATATGCACCGCGGCTCTGCAATACTGCTTTCACAGTTTTAAAAAGATACATCAAATCAATCCACACCGACCAATTTCGAACGTACCATGTATCCATTGCGACGCGCTCCTCGTAAGTTGTATCACTTCGACCTGAGACTTGCCACATTCCAGTAATTCCAGGCAGCACCATGAAATATTCGCGAATGTTTTTTTGATATCGAGGAATTTCAGCTTTCACAATCGGGCGAGGACCTACTAAACTCATATCTCCGCAAATCACATTCCAAAGTTGAGGCAATTCATCGAGACTCGTTCGACGCAAAAAATTTCCAAGCTTCGTGACTCGAGGATCATTTGTCAATTTGAAACTCTCTTCCCATTCTTGACGAGCCTCTGGATTTTTTTCGAGATACTCTTTCAAAACTTCTTGAGCGTTCGGAATCATTGTCTGGAATTTGTAACATGAAAATTCTCGACCATTCCGCCCGACTCGTCGATGTGCAAAGATCACTCGACCTCGATTATCAATCGCAACGATTATCGCAAGGATCAATAAAATCGGTGAGATCAAAATTCCACCGGTGATCGTGAAAAATAGATCGAACAATCTTTTGATTAATCGATTGTACCAGCGTGAAAGATTGTTGCGGAGATTCAACATCAAAATTTTTTCGCTGAATAGAATTCGAAGATCTGCATCAGCCATCGGTGTACCAATCAAATCCGGAACGAATGAAATGTTTTTGACATACGGCTGAATCGCGACGATTAAATCCTGCAGATGATCTTTCGAAAGTCCTGGCGCGGCGATTATGACTGTCTCGATTTTTGTCCGTCGAACTAATTTTTTAGCTTCGGAAAATCCTCCGAGAATTTTGAACTCCTTCGGAAGAGTTGTCGAAATTGGATGATCGTCAACAATCCCAATAATTTCATATCGATAGCCGACGTCATTTTCCCAAAATCTCAACATGCATTCCGCAGTCTTTCCAGCTCCGATCAATAACACCGGCTCATAAAAAAATTTGCGCCGTTTGATAAATTTCAGGATCATGTATCGAATCAGACAAACATCGATCAGAGAAAAAATTCCGAACAAAATTATAAACAATCTCGATGCCTGCTCGCTCGCCTTTAAAAAATAGATTAAAATTATCGACGCCATCCAACCGAAGAAAATCGCTTTGAACAGACTTCGCAAAATATCAACGATCGGCTGCGCTGAATCATAAGTTCGCGGCGCAATGAAAATCAGATACAGCGCGGGAATCCAAATGTAAATGTAGGAATCTGAATAAAGATACCGAACATGATTCCAAAAATCGAGGCAGTCGCGAAGGATGAATGAGATGTGTTCAGCTAAAACGATTCCGAGATAATCGCCGAGCGCAAAGATTATCGGCAGAAATATTTTGCGTTTTGAGATTATGTCTTTCACCTCCAAAAAATTTTGAGTATCATACCATAGATTTGATCTAAAAAATTCCGAGACAAAATTGAATTTATCGGAGCGTGATAAAATTTGTCAATTCAAAACATCATCGATGTCTACACAAGAATCGCTGATAACGTCATCGAGAAGAATCAATTCAGCTCTTTGAGATTCAAAAACACTCTCGAGCCGATTTTTGAGCGTGAAGGTTATCGCAAAAACATGTTCGATTCGAAAGAGAATCCAGGACTTCGAATCATGATTTTGCAAGACGCGAGCATCGGCGATTTCATTCTCCTTTCACCATGTATCCGCGAAATTCGTCGAATCTATCCAACGGCGCGAATCAGTCTAGTCATTCACGATAGAGCGCATGAACTCGCAATGAGTTGTCCATATGTTGATGAAGTGATTCAATTCAACGCGTTTGAAAATATGCGCGACTTCAAAAAACTCTTCCGGCAATTCATCGGATTTTCCAAAACACTCCTCGAGCGTCATTTCGATATTGCATTTCTGTTCAATCATTTCATGACTACATCGCTACTTGCATATATGTCCGGCGCGAGAGATCGAATTATCAGCGAGGGACAGGGAAATCCTCTCGAATTTGGAATTAATCCGGTTGATTTTACATCGCCGCTAGTCACAACAATTCTCCCGAGACTCGCTAAGACAAATCATTCAGTCGATAACAATTTAAAAATCCTCGATCATTTTATGCATTCACCAATCCAAAATCGCGAGTTAGAAATTTGGTATACGCCACAGGATCTCGAGCTCGCTAAAAAAATCTTTTCACAACGGAATTTCAACAAGCCGCGTCGAGTCTATTCATTGACAGTCGGCGGAACGCGTCCAGGCAATTGGTATCCTCCGCAGATGTATGCGGCATTCGCTAAAACAGTTCTCGAACATGATAAAAATGCATGTTTCATTTTAATCGGTTGGAAAAAGGAATTGCCGATCATTCGTAGATTTTTGGCGGAATTCCATGGACAATTCGTCGATCGCGTTTTGAATTTAGCAGGAGGACTCACACTCAGACAATGTGCAGCGATAATTTCACTTTGCACAGCTCACGTTGGAAATGACACTGGAACAATGCATATCGCGGCAGCAAATCACATTCCATGTTTAGAAGTGACTCCGTATCCGGCGGATCAAAAATTGCGAGCAAATACGATCTTCTTGAGATTCGCGCCATATCATGTGCCTGGAGTAGTTGTACAGCCTGCAAAATCTCTTCCGGAATGCGTTGATAGTAAAGAATCTCACGGCTGTCGTTCGGAAAATAGACCTCACTGCATTACGACAATTCATCCGCAAAAATTGCTCGATGGATTTGTGCTCCTTCATCAGAAAATGCAACGCAACGATAGCTCGCTTTCGATGATTCATTGAGGAGATGATGTTTTGATTCTCAATGGATTGAAATGTTATCGTGAAATCATTCTTCGAACTGGATTTTTCGATGCGCACGAGTTCAAAATTTTCATGGAATCGATATTTGAGTCGCAAGGATATCGCGGCGAATCTAAAGATATCTTGATCATTCATGACGCGGGAATCGGTGATTTTGTTAATCTTTCATCTTCGATTCGGACAATTCGACAAAAATTTCCAGAATCTCGAATCACTTTGATTTGCGATTCAAGCACCAAATTTTTAGCGCGATCCTGTCCTTACGTCGATTCGATTTTTTACAATCCCAGAAATTTCGATTCAGCGGAGTTCATTCAGATTTTCGATTGGCAAGTTGAATTTGTTCAAAATTTGTTGCCGTCGAAATTCGATTTAGCATTTTGTTTTTGTCATCGAATCGCTGGAATTTTGTTAGCATATATTTCCGGCGCGAAAAAGATAATTCATTATTCTGGGAGTCTAATTTGTTCACCGGATCATTTCGGAATTGAATTTGTAAATCCGCTCGTCAATTCTCCAGTCAAAATAGATTTTACTCGACCGCACATTGCAGATCGATATCTCGGCTTGGTTGATGGATTTTTTCAAACGTTGACAGAAGATCGCGAATTGGAAGTTTGGTTTGAGCCTCGATGTCTCGATAAAGCTCGAAAGTTGCTCGGTGATTTTCATGATAAACAGATTTTCGCGATTGTAATGAGTGGAGCGACTTTCGATAAACATTATCCTCCGGAAAAATATGCACAGCTCGCCAGAAAAATTTCCGAATCGATTCCCGATGCTCGATTTGTAATTCTCGGTGGAAAAATGGATTTTGAATCTGGCGAAATTTTTACTAATGAATTTGGATCTACAGACCGAATTCTGAATTTAGCGGGATCAACGAATTATTCAGAAACAGCGGCAATTCTATCAATGTGTTCAATGTATATTGGAAACGATACAAGTTCAAAACATGTTTCCGCCGCGTTGAAAATTCCATGTCTTGAGCCGAACTGCTTTCCTCGGGATCATGAATTGCAATTTGATTCGTCGCCGATGATTTATTTTCCATATCTCGTTCCATCAGTCACAGTTATGCCTGAAAAATCTTTGCCGGAATGTATCGATTCAACATTCTTCCGCGGTTGCAAAATTCAAAATCAGTCACATTGCATAACTCAAATCGAAGTTGATAAATTGTTTGAGGGATTTCATTTACTTCTTGATAAAATTCAACGCGAAGATAATCTTCCGAGTTTCATCTATTAAATCATCTGAACACAAAAAGATCCATCGATCGAAAAATGATCGGTGGATCTTTTTTTATTCGGAATGCTAGACGAATGAATTTGCGCGTTGTAGCATGAATCGAAATTTAAAACTCGGGGGAAAAAAATGAAAAACTCTTCAATAAAAATTGCATTGATGATTCTTGCATTCACACTTCCAACTTCGATTTCTCAAGCGACTTATCGATCCGATTCAGACACTGGCACTGATATTCTTGACGGAATTGAAGATGCTCGCCGCGAGGAGAGAGCATCTCGATTGACCGGCGAGCAGAAAAGATTTCTCGAGGAACTCAGAATCGCCAGACAGCGGGCTGGATATCCTTCAGATTCAAACGAGGACATGATTCCAATCGCATTTGAGGGGGACGATCTTCAATACGATGAAGTGACTGGAGATTTTGTCGCGACGGGAAAAGTCGATGTGATTCAGCTCGATGGGCATCGATTTCAGACTGACAGACTCACCGGCAACATGAAGGATCAGACGATTTCAGTTCCTGGAAATGCTCATGTGATTCAATTAATGGAGGGCGCACCGAGAATTACACTCGATGGATTTCAGGCAAATTACTCGGTCAAAGATAAAACTGGATCGATGCAAAATGCAAAGGGAAAAGTCGGTGAATATTATCTCAGCGGCAAGCGATTTGAATTTTATCCGGATCGAATCATAATTCACGACGGAGTTCAGACAAAATGTGGAGCTAAAATTCCGGATTACTCTCTCAAAGCGAAACGAATCGAGATTATCAATCAAGAAGTTGTTCGAATGTATGATGTGAAATTTTTGATCAAAAATAATGTTGTTGGCGGGCGGAAATTTTATGAGAAGAAAATCGGTGAAGATTCGTCGAAAGATTTCCCGCGTGTTGGATATAACGACAAGCATGGAGTTTACATCGAGCAGAGATTGCAGCATCCCATCGCGAGTCATATTGATGCAAATTTAAATCTGCGAGCTGAAACGAAATATGGAATTCGAAGCAATGCAGATATCTCGTATTGGAATCGTGGATTGTCGATACGCGGAGTCTATGGATTCTACGGCGATGATGATTATGTTTGGATGCAGAAAGAGCCTGGAGCGATTGTTGAATTCTCTCGAAAGCTTGGAGATCTGCCGTTGAGTTACAATTTGAAATATGAAGCTGGACATTGGCGGCAGGAATCGATTGCCTCGACTCACCAATATTATGAAGTAGGATTGACACGCGATCCGATTCATTTTCATAACTGGGAATTGAGACTTCATACGAGTTACAGCGTCACGAAGGAAAGTCTCGATGATTCAACAGTCAACGGAATCAATTACGACGCGGTTATCGGAAAAGCTTTCACTCCAAAATTTGCAGCGTACAGTGGCTATCATTATTCCAAAAACACGAATAAGAATTCGATTTTCGATTTTGATCTCGATGATTATTCAAAAAAGCTCGATGCAGGTTTGAGTTATCAAGTCACAGATATCGATCGATTTGTTTTCGGAATTGAATACAATGTTGACGATGGAGTAATTGGCGCGACAGATTATTTCTGGTATCGAGATTTGCATTGCTCGCAATTGATCCTCCGCTATCGAATCAAGAAAGATCATGATGACAGGTTCGAGGCGCATTGGAATTTTCTACCGTGGTGATTTAAATATTCGAATTTTTGAAGGAGAAAAATCATGCGAATTGATCGATCCGATACAAAAATTTTTTCCGAGATTCTTCATCGCGGCGGAAAGAAGATCGTTTTCACGAATGGCTGTTTCGATATTCTGCATGCCGGACATGTTAGATATCTCAAAGCCGCCCGATCCCTCGGCGATGTTTTGATTCTCGGTTTGAATTCAGATCAATCTGTTAAAAAATTGAAAGGCGAAGATCGTCCAATCAACTCTGAGGATGATCGATTGGAAGTTATTGACGCGCTTGAATATGTTGATTTCGTCGTGATTTTTGATGAATCGACAGCTGAAAATCTCGTCTCAGAAATCAAGCCGGATATCTATGTCAAAGGCGGAGATTATTCGATCGAAAATCTGCCAGAGGGACAAATCGTCTTGAGTTATGGGGGCAAAGTCGAATTGATTCCACTTGTCGCAGGAAGATCCACAACAAACATCATTCGCAAAATCGGTGAATCGCGATGAGATGTTCATGGTGCGGCGATGATCCATTATTGATTCAATATCACGATGAAGAATTTGGAATTCCAACGACAGATGATCGCAAACATTTTGAGGCACTGATGCTCGAATCGCTGCAATGTGGTTTGAATTGGAAATTGATTCTTCGAAAGCGGGAGATTTTTCGGAAGTGTTTCGATGAATTCGACTTCGAAAAAATTGC
Organism: Selenomonadaceae bacterium; assembly: GCA_017484005.1. Lineage (GTDB taxonomy): Bacteria > Bacillota > Negativicutes > Selenomonadales > Selenomonadaceae > Quinella. Next base: position 20,011 of record JAFUTY010000070.1, read on the forward strand.
GCGGTATGATGATTCAGACGTCGCGAGGATTTTCAACACTGAAGGCATGATTCGATCCGAACGAAAAATTCGTGCGATTATCAATAATGCTCAAAAATTTATCGAGATTCGAAATGAATTTGGAAGCTTTCATGAATTTGTCGAAAATCAAGATCAACTCACGAGGGAATTGAAACATCGAGGATTCAAATTTCTCGGTGAATCTTCAGTAACTTCATATTTGCAGGCTGTCGGGATTCTCAATGGTCATGAAGAAGGCTGTTCAAAATTTGCTCAATGAAAAGTTGAGGAATTGCTATGAAAAACATTCTATTAATCAAACTGTCGGCGTTGGGAGATGTGATTCACGCGCTGCCAGTTTCATACGCCATCAAAGAAACTTATCCGGATGCAAAACTCACATGGGTTGTCGAGCCGCAATCGCAGGAGATTGTCGAGATGAATCCATGCGTTGACGAGATTATCACGTTTTACAAAAAGGATTTCAAAACGTTTCGGGGATTTTGGAGAAATCTGATTCCATTTCGCCGCGAGATTCAAGATGAAAAATATGATGTTGTCCTCGATTTGCAGGGATTATTTAAATCTGCCGCGATAGCATTTTTCGCAAAATCAAAATTGAAAATCGGAACGTGCGACATGCGTGAAGGCAGTGATAAAATCTCAAAACGGATTGTCGGTGAGCATTCCGCGGGACATGTTGTCGATCGATATCTGGATTCAGCGCGAGCGATCGGCTGCAAAGTCGATGAAGTAAAATTTCCTCTGATAATTCCTGACGAAGTTGAAATCGAAACAAAAGAACTGCTCGCAAGTGAAGGAGTTCAAATCGATAATCCATATGTCGTTTTTGTTGTTGGAGCGAGCTGGGCGACTAAACGATGGAAAGCTGAATATTTTGTTGCGATGTCTGAATGGCTCTATGATAATCGAGTGACTCCAGTTTTGGTCGGAAGTGGAACGATTGATTCATTCATCGCGAATCAAGTTTACGATGCAATGGAAGTTCCCCCAGTGAATTTAGTCGGAAGATTGAATTTGAAACAGCTTGCATTCACTCTTGAAAATGCTCGGCTCGTTATCGGTGCAGACACTGGACCAACTCATCTAGCTGTCGCGCTGGAAACTCGAACGATCATGTTAATGGGCGCAACGAATCCTCGACGAACTGGTTCATACGATCAGCAGGAAAATATCATGCTCGTCGATCGCCCATGCAAAATTTGCATGAAAAAAATCTGTCCAAAACAGGCAGATTGTCTCGAACGAATTACTCCGGAAATGGTTCAGCGTAAAATCATGGAGATGAGATGATGTTTTTATCTGACGAAAATCTCCTATTCATCGGCGGAAATAAAAATGTGTATCAACATCCCTCGGATTTAAATAAGTGCGTAAAAATTTCAATCAAAAAACCGGATCTCGATATTCAACTCGAGCTGGAATTTCGACAGATATGTCTCGAGCGCGCTGAAAATTCCAAATTGATCCCTCAATATTTTGGTGAAATTGAAACGAATCTCGAAACTGGATACATGTTTGAATTGATTCGCGATTTCGATGGATCAATCAGCCGCCCGCTCGATCAAATTTTGAAAACTGATTATGATCCTCGCGAAATTTTGAAACTCCTCGAGGAATTTGAAAATCAATGTCTTGAAGAATGTTTAGTGTTGAGGGATCGCGAGCCATGGAATTTGCTCGTTCAGCGAATCGATGAATCTCAAAAACGAATTCGAGTTATCGATGGAATGGGAACGACGGCAAAAATTCCTCTCCCATATTTTTCCAAAAAGATCACGCGGCTTCGTGAGAGAAAGCATTGGCGCGAATTCATGGAGAAATTGCAAATCGATGCAGATTCGAGGTGAAAAATGACGTATAAAAAAATTCTCGTGATAAATCTTATGCATCTGGGCGATTTGATGCTCGTGACGCCAATTCTTCGAACGCTGCGGACAAATTTTCCAGAATCTCACATCGCACTCGTCGCAGATTTGAAACTCGCGGACACCGTGAGACTCAATCCAAACCTTGACGAGTGTATTTTTTTGGATAAAAAAGGATCGGATGATTCATTGCTCGGGATTTTAAAATTCGCATGGAAATTGCGTCAGAAAAATTTTGATCTCGTGATAAATTTACATCGAAACGAGCGAGCATCAGCAATCGCGGCGTTATCAGGCGGAAAAAAGATCGTTGGATATAGCAAGCCTGGATTCTCATTAGCTTTCGAAAAAATTTTGCCGAATCGAAATCCAATCAAACATCAGATTCACTCTCATTTCGATGTTTTGAGAGATTGTGTTGGGATCGAGAATTTCGATGATAATGGACTTGAGATGGTGATCGATTCGAGCGTCGAAGAAAAAATCGAGAATCTATGGCGCGAAGAATTTCCGCCCGAATCGAAAGTTATCGCGTTGAATATTGGTGCGAGCTGGATGACTAAACGCTGGCTCGATGATTATTTTGCAAAAGTCGCAGATCATTTTGTCGCGAATGGATTTCACATAATATTTCTCGGCGGGACGATGGATCTCGGAATTGTCGAGGCATGTCGAGCTAAAATGCAGAATCGAGATTCAAACTTAGTAAAAATTTTCACTGGAAAAATGTCATTAGCGGAACTCGGAGCAGTTTTGTCTCGATGCGTGCTATTCATTTCGACAGATTCTGGACCAATGCATGTCGGCGTCGCGATGAATGTTCCAATCGTCACGATGTTTGGAGCGTCGCCAGTTCTAGGATTCTATCCATATGACGAGAAAGATCTATCGATAAAATCGCCGGAATATTGTCATCCTTGCAATTTGCATGAATGTCCGCGGCAGGGTGAATATAAACTTGCATGCATGAAAAAAATCACGCCGGAAATTGTGATTCGATGTGCTAATCAATTGCTCGATGAATTTGGAATGCCCGCTCGCGAAATTCCACGTCGAAAATGGCATTACACTTCGCGAGTCATATATATTCCACCGAATGGAGAGTGAGTCATGGATCTCGAAACAAAAAAAAATCTGTATAATTTCGTTGAGAATCGCGCCGGCGAGTGTAAAATTCTCGTCGTGGGAGATGTGATGCTCGATCAATATTATTATGGAAGCGTCACAAGAATTTCGCCGGAAGCTCCAGTTCCAATCAACCGCGTCGATAAAGTGAAACGAGCTCTCGGCGGTGCAGCAAATGTTGCGCACAATATATCATTGCTCGGCGCGAATGTTTCATTGATTGGATTCGTCGGCAAAGATCATCATGGAGTTGATCTTCGCCGCAAATTGTTAGAGCGTGGAATCGATCCTACAAATTTGATCAAGACTGAAAATGCAACGACGACTAAAATTCGAGTGATTGGCGGACATCAACAAATGCTGCGACTCGATTTTGAAGATGTAATTCCTGCTGATGAATCTCAAACTCAGCGTATTTTTGAAATTGTTGATCAAAAAATTCTCGACGGCGCAAATGTATTGATAATTTCTGATTATGGAAAAGGAGTCTGCACTCCTCAAGTCTGTCAAAGATTGATCAATCTCTGCCGCGATAAAAATGTTCAAGTGGTTGTCGATCCGAAAGGAACTCGATGGGAAAAATATTCCGGCGCGAGCTTTATAACTCCAAATTTCAATGAGTTGAATGCTGTCCTCGAATTTCCGATTGAGAACACTGGCTCGGAAATCGAATCAGCCGCTCGATTTGTCATGGATCATTTCAAAATCGAATCAGTCTTGGCAACTCGAAGTGCTCAAGGAATGAGTTTGATTTCGCGCGATTCAGTCATGCATATTCCGACCAAAGCGCAGGATGTTTATGATGTTTCCGGCGCAGGCGATACAGTCATTGCAGTTTTTTCATTAGCACTCGCTGGCAAAATCGATCCAATTGCCGCGGCATATTTATCAAATCTTGCGGCGTCAGTAGTTGTCGCGAAAGTTGGAACTTATGCAGTCAGCCGCGAGGAACTTTTGAATCGAATTCATGAATCCATAGGAAACTCATAAAAATTTTTCAAAGGGGGAATTTTTTCTATGATCGTTGTAACTGGCGGCGCAGGATTTATCGGGAGCAACATCGTCAAGGAGTTGAATCGTCGCGGACGGGAGGATATTCTCGTTGTCGATGAACTCAAGGAGGGCGAGGCCTTCAAAAATCTCCTCGGATTACATTTTGCGGATTACATCAGTAAAGATGATTTCATCGAATCGCTTGCAGATTTTGATGATTCGATTGACGCGATTTTCCATGAGGGCGCATGTTCTGACACAATGGAATATGATGTTGGATTCATGATGCGGACGAATTATGATTATTCAAAAACGCTCCTCCATTTTGCGCAGGAAGAGGAGATTCCATTCATCTATGCATCCTCTGCATCGACTTATGGAACTGGAAAAAATGGATTCAAAGAAGAAGATCGATGTGAGGAAGCATTGAATCCATATGCCGCGTCAAAACTTCTATTCGATCGTTACGTTCGAAAGATTCTTCCGCATGCAAATTCTCAAATCGTCGGGCTTAGATATTTCAACGTCTATGGATTCCAGGAACATCACAAGGGAAAAATGGCGTCGATTGCTTATCAGCTCTATCAACAGATTCAAGAATCGGATCGCGCGTATTTATTCAAGGGGACAGATGGAATTCCAGATGGCGAGCAGAAACGCGATTTTGTTTTCGTCAAAGATGTTGTTGAAGTGAATTTATGGTTTCTTGAGCAAAAAGGTGCGAGCGGAATTTATAATTGTGGAACTGGACAAGCGCATTCATTCAATGAAGTCGCGCGTGCAGTTATCAACGCAGTGGGACATGGACAGATCGTTTATAAAGAATTCCCGAAACTTCTCAAGGGAAAATATCAGAATTTCACGCAGGCAGATCAATCGAAACTTCTTGCGGCGGGATATGATCGCGGCTTCCATGATCTCAACGCGGCGATTAAAGAGTATTGCGATTTCTTAAATGCCGGCGGATATTTTTCCTATGTTGACTAAAGCGATTTTTTTCGATCGAGACGGCACTCTCAACGTTGAGAAAAATTTTTTGATCGATCCGCGCGATTTTGAATGGATTCCTGGCGCGATTGAATCGATTCGATTTTGCAATGAAAATGATTTTCTAGCGATTGTTGTCACGAATCAAAGTGGAATTGCTCGAGGATATTTTACTGAATCAGACGTCGAGAATTTACATCAATGGATGAATTCCGAATTGAAAAAATTCAACGCGCGAATCGATGATTTTTTCTATTGTCCACATCATCCAAATGCAAACGTCGAAAAGTATCGAGTCGATTGCGATTGTCGGAAACCTAAATCGGGATTGATTGATCGAGCTGTCGAAAAATATCAGATCGATCGAAAAGCTTCATTATTGATCGGCGACGCGGATAGAGATGTTGAATCTGCAAATCGCGCAGGAATTCGCGGAATCAAATTCTCAGGCGGAAATCTCTTCGAAACTCTGAAGAAAGCGATGAGGTGATCACTTGGATTTCATCGAGCTCGGCAAAAAAATCTATCGTGTGAATAATCCTCGCGAAGCGCATCGACTCGCAATTTTTGTGATTCGATGTCTAGCACATCAGACGCGAATGAAACGGCTCGAGGAATTTTTTCTCTCTGACGAATTGCTCACAAAAATTTCCGAGAGCTTTCCATTCCTTTATGAACAGCCAACGCGTTCATTTTTCTATCACAACTCAACATTTGGCGAGCGCGCTGATTTGTTGAAAGATCATCTCAAATTTCTCAAATCAAAACTCAAGCCGGAGATTTTTTTAGGGCTCTACAGCGATGAAACTCAAATTCTCTGGCGTCATGAAAATCTCGAATTGCAGCTTCGATTTGAGCCTGGGCAGCGTAAAGAAGGATTGGCATCTTTAATGTTGAAAATCGAATCGACAACGCTTTATCAAATCATGTTTTGGATTTCCAAGGATCGAATTCTCAAGAAAGATAAATCGATCGCGCTTTGGATTGGTGCGCTGCAAGGTCCAAATGTCGAGGATTCGAAGGAACTCGTCAAAAAAATCACGAAGGAATGTCATGGATATCGAACGAAAAATCTGATTCTGCATTGCATTCAAGAATTCGCTAGATCGCTCGGAATTGAAAAGATTTATGCAGTCACGAACGAGGGATATTATGCAAATAATCACATTCGGCTCGATAGAAAATTGAAAACTTCATTCAGTGATTTTTGGCTCGAGGCGGGAGGAAATCCAACAGATGATCCGAGATTTTTTGAACTTCCATTAATCGAGCATCGCAAGACAATGGAAGAAGTTCCAACTCGAAAGCGGGCAGTTTATCGGCGTCGATTCGAAATGCTCGATGCTCTCGACGAATCAATCGCCAAATCGATGGAGGAGATCATGATATGAGAATTGCGATCTTCGAAAACATCATGACGCCGGGCGGACATGAAGTCGAATTTGATCGCTTGTTGACTGAAGAACTCGAATCCCTCGGCGCGGAAGTATTTTTTTTCGTTCCGAGGGATTTCGTTTTTGCCATGGATTATGGAGTTCCAGTCGAGCGACTCGAAGGGCAGGTTGTCTCATATACAAATGTTCACGGCTTGAAAAAAATCATGTATTCAATCAAGCGGGAGTGGAATCGGCGTCGGCTGTATCGAGAAATTTTTGAGCGGGGCGATGAATTCGATGCGCTGATTGTGCCGACTTCGACTTATCGATATTTACGCGCACTGGATCGATCGGTTTTGCGTGAGACTGATAAGCCGTTGATTTTCATTCTTCATGGAATCAATCCCGGCGAGTCTCAAAATTTTTTAGATTCAGTGGATCAAATTGCGAATCATCCAAAAGTCTGTCCAGTAGTTCTAACGTTGAGCGATTCAATTTTCGGTGAGACTCGGAAGAATATCAGATTGATTCCTCCGCCGACATATACAGCGCGGGATCTCGACGATTTCAAATCTCACAATGAAATTTTGACGATTGGATTTTTCGGTCAATATCGACGTGAGAAAAAGCTCGAGGATTTTTTAGATGTTTACGCCTCGAAGAAGTTCAATCGAAAAGTAAAATTGATCGTTCAAGGCTCGACGAATTCTCCAGAGGATCTCGAGGATTTCAAACGGATCTCGAAAAAATTCGAGCGTGAGGATTTTGAATTTATCCCGCGAGGATTGATTGGAAAAGATTGGCAGTCTGCAATTGCGAGCGTCGATGCATTGCTCATGCCATATTCCGCGCCGAGGTATCGATATCATTGGGGCGGAATGCTTTTCACAGCGATAGGATTTCAGAAACCAGTTATCGCGAGTGATGATATGAATCCAGAAGTTTTTCGAGATTTTCGAATCGGCGAGACTTTTGCGAGTGGAAATCTTGAGCAATTAGGCGATGTATTGGAAAAATTCATCAATGACTTCGATAAAAATTCCGCGACGTATGAATCTGAATTGAATCGCGCCGCTGAATATTTTTCGCCGAATCGATTTGCAAAAAATCTCATCGAGATAATCGAGGAGGTTAAAAAATTGTGAGTCAAGTTTCATTCATAATTCTCGCGCGGAATGAGGAGCATCAGATTTCAGAATGCATTGAAAGCGTACAAAAATTTCAGATCGCCGATGAAATTCTTCTAATCGATGATCTCTCGACTGATAGAACTGCTGAAATTGCCGAAGGACTTGGTGCGAAGATCATTCAACATTCAATGAATGGAGACTGGGGAGCTCAATGGAATTTTGCGATCTCTCAAGCGAAGTTCGAATGGATCTTTTTCATCGATGCAGATGAGAGAATGACTGAAAAGCTCGCCAAACATCTTCGAAAGATTGTCGATGAAAATGATCAGCGATTTGCTTACAATGTCACGCGGCTCAATTATTTTTACGGACAAAAACTCAAGCATGGCGGTTGGTTTCCAGATTATGCATTGCGACTTTTTCCAAAAGAAGGAGTTCATGTCGAGGGATTCATTCATCAGACAACGCATCATCCTCGTGAAGAAAAAAATCTGCCGCTCGATGAATTCATGATTCATTATTCTTATCGCGATTGGGATCATTACTTCAAAAAATTCGAGAGTTATACGACAATGGCAGCTCGGAAGATGCAATCAGAAGGAAAATCTGCGAGTCTCCTCGATATTTTGATTCGACCTGCATGGGCATCGTTTCGAATGTATGTTTTGAGACTTGGATTTCTCGATGGAAAGATTGGATTTTTTCTCGCGATGTTTCATTTCTTCTATACGATGGTTAAATATGTGAAGCTGATGTACCTTTCCGAACAAAAAAAAGATCGAGGATCTATTTGATCCCCGATCTTTTTTTATTTCCGAAATTAATGACCTTTTTTGAATCGACCGCCAACAATATCGTGAACAGTTTGAATCGTTACAAATGCTCGCTCATCGATTTCCAAAACGATCTCTTTCAGTTTATCGACTTCGAGCCGAGTCACAACTGTATATAGAACTTCTTTACTATCGCCAGTATATCCTCCCGCGCCATGCAACAATGTGACTCCACGTTTCAATTTGTCATTGAGTTGCTTCGTGATTTCGAATGGATCATTCGTGACAATCATAACAGCATAACTTTCTTCAAATCCACGGAGAACGACGTCAATCATTTTACTGATAACGAAGTATGCAAATAGAGAATACATCGCTTTATCCCAGCCGAATAACAGCCCTGCGCCGCTCAAGATGAAAAGGTTGATGAACATGACAACTTCGCCGACTGAAAAAACTGATCGACGATCTGCAATAATCGCAACAATTTCAGTTCCGTCGAGAGATCCTCCCGCCCGCATGACTAAGCCGACGCCAATTCCATCAATAACGCCGCCGAAAATCGCTGCGAGAAATGAATCATCGGTGACTTTTGGAAATTGCTCGAAGAATGCACTCCATAGCGACAGAAAACAGATTCCAATGATTGTACTAATCGCGAATTTTTTTCCAATCTGTTTATAGCCGAGATAGAGAAATGGAATGTTGAATGCGATCAAAAATACACCGAGTTTCCAGCCAGTGACATGAGATGCCATGATTGCCAGACCAACAACTCCGCCATCGATAACATTGTTCGGAATCAAAAACAATTCGAGACCGATTGCCGCGATCGCCGTTCCGAGTGCTAACAACAAAATATTTTTGAGATTCTTCACCAAATCACTCCTTAATTTCTCGAAAAATTCCTCGGGAAAAAAAATAGACGACTCGCGCCGTCTGAATCCGCCGTTTGCACGACTTTTTTAAGGAGGTTCCCCCACGCCAACAACCCGAAATCGTCATCGTAGGGATTACTCGACTCACGAAAAAAATTCTCGCACTCAAAAAAATCCTCGAATCCATTTCATCAACCGTAAATCCCGACGATCGACGCCTCCACCTTTACACACTTTCACTCACGACTCTAAACCTTGTGAGAGATTTTCTAGAAAATTACATTATTCTCTTTTCAATGTCAAGGTTTAGGAAAAATTTGTCGATGAAAAAATCTCAAAACTTCTTCCGAAGCTTGAAATTGACAGGGTTTAAAGCGCGTTGTAATATGCAACCGGCTTAAATTGAAACGTTCAAAAAAATTCATTTGGGAGGGGATTCAATGATTTACACAGTTACTTTCAATCCGTCGCTTGATTACATCGTTCGGCTCGAAAAATTTACTGCCGGCGCAATTAATCGAGTCAGCTACGAACAGGTTCTCGGCGGTGGAAAAGGCGTCAATGTTTCAATCGTTCTCGGAAACTTTGGACAGCCGACAACTGCGCTCGGATTTGTTGCAGGATTCACTGGCGCGGAACTCTGCAGACAGCTCGACAATTTCGGCGCAAAACATTCATTCGTCATGCTTCCGAAAGGTTTTACTCGAATCAATGTCAAAGCGAAAGCCGATGTTGAAACTGAAATCAATGGGCAAGGTCCAGATATTCCAGAAAAATATCGCGACGAACTTTTCCAGCAGGTCGAAAATGAAATCAAAGCGGGAGATATGATTGTCATTTCCGGCTCGATTCCAAAAACTCTTCCGTCTGATATGTACGAGCAGCTGATTTCTCACGTTCCGGCGGGAGTCAAAATCGTTGTCGATGCAGAAAAAGATCTGTTGCTCAAATGTTTGAAGTTCAAACCGTTTTTGATCAAACCGAACAATCATGAACTCGGCGCGATGTTTGGAGTCTCAATCCCTGGAACTGATACTGAAAAAATCGCGACTTATGCAAAACGACTTCAAGATCAAGGTGCGAAAAATGTTTTGGTATCATTGGCAGGCGATGGAGCATTCCTGCTCGATGAAAACGGCGGACAGCATACATCCAAGCCGCCGAAAGGAACTCTCGTCAATTCAGTCGGCGCGGGAGATTCAATGGTCGCTGGATTTATCACTGGATACATCGAATCGAACGGCGATTATGAAAAAGCTTTCAAGATGGGAATTGCAACTGGAAGCGCATCAGCATTCTCGGAAAATCTTGCAACTCGTCCGGAAGTCGATGAACTTTTGAAACAGCTCGGTTAATCGATTCAAAAATTTATACTCGATCTCGAATTTGAGTATAAATTTGAGAGATCAAATCGAAATTCAATTTGCAGTGAAGGAGGTGATCAAAATGAAAATCTCGGACTTCATTGATAAAAGCTGTATCAAACTCAACGCACCGCAAATCGATAAGACTGACACAATCGCCGCGCTCGTTGAATTTCTTCAAGAATCTGGACACATCACCGATTTCGATTCAGTTTTCTACGATGTGTTGAAACGCGAATCGGAAGGCTCAACTGGACTTGGCGATGGACTTGCAACTCCTCACGCGCAAAATGATTCAGTCAAAAAGCCATGCATTTCCGCGATAACATGTCCGCAGGGAATCGATTTCAAAGCGATCGATGGAAAACCGTCGAGACTTATCATGCTCTTCGCCGCACCGAAAAATGCTCCTCAAGAAGAATTGATGCAGTTCGGCAAATTCGCAATTCTGTTGATGAAACCTGAATTCAAAGAGGCACTTATCAAGGCGAAATCTGTCGATGAATTTGTCGCGTTAATCGATGCGGAAGAAGAAGCTCGCTCGAAGGCTGAAGCGATCAATCCTCAAGCAACAGGATTCGAAAAGATTGTCGCGGTGACTGCATGTCCAACTGGAATCTCGAGCTCTTACATGGCAACTGAAGCTCTCGAAAAAGCTGCAGCTCGAAAGGGATTATCGATTCACGTCGAAACTCATGGCGCGGGCGGAATTTTCAAAGAGTTGAGCGATGAAGAGATTCAATCTGCAGACGCTGTGATTGTCGCGGCATCTGGAAAAGTCGCAATGCATCGATTCGACGGCAAAAAACTTCTATCGACTGGCGTTGGAACTGCAATTCGAAATCCAGACAATCTAGTCGATCGAGTTTTATCGGGGAACATCAGAATTTATCACGCGACAGGCGAGGATGATGAAACTCCAGCATCTCGAATCTGGAAAAAAATCACACATCTATTCGGTTAAAAATTTTTGGGAAGTGAAATGATGAGAGTCACAGATTTACTCAAAGACGCGAGCATCGAACTCAATGCGAAAGTGCCTGATAAAGCTGGCGCGATTGATAAACTCGCGGATCTCATGAACAAAGGCGGAAATCTCAAGGACAAGGAACAATATAAGAAGGATGTTTTGGCTCGCGAAGCATCTGGAACGACGGGATTGGGCGATGGAATTGCAACTCCTCATGCAAAATCTGCCGGAGTTAAAAATGCAGGACTCGCCGCGATGACAATTCCTGAAGGTATCGATTTCGAATCGATGGATGGAAATCCCGCTCGATTGTTTTTCATGATCGCTGCGCCGGATGGAAGTAATGACGAGCATCTTCAAATTCTTTCGAAACTCGCGACAATGGTCATGGATCCAGATTTCAAGGAAGCATTGATCAAAGCGACGACTAAGGAAGAATTTTTGAAAATTATCGACGATAAAGAAGATGGAAAATTCCAAGCTCCAGCGTCCTCGGAATCTTCCGCACCAGCTGTCGTCTCGGATCACATTCAAGTCTTGGCAGTCACCGCATGTCCTACAGGAATCGCACACACATTCATGGCGGCTGAATCGCTCGAACAGCATGCTAAAAAACGCGGAATCTCTATCAAAGTCGAAACGAATGGATCTGGCGGTGCAAAAAATGTTTTGACTGCAGATGAAATCGCCAAGGCTGATGGAATCATTGTTGCCGCTGATAAAAATGTCGCGATGGCTCGATTCGCTGGAAAACGCGTTGTCATCACGAAAGTTGCAGATGGAATCAATAAGGCTGATGAATTGCTCGATAAAGCTTTGAGCGGAACTGCTCCAGTTTATCAAGCGACAGGCGGAGCTGAAGCTGAAGGCGCGGCTGATGTTTCGAATGAATCTCTCGGTCGTCAAATCTACAAACATCTGATGAATGGCGTCTCGCATATGTTACCATTCGTCGTCGGCGGCGGTGTATTGATCGCGTTGTCATTCCTAATCGATGGTATGAGCGTCGATTTGAATTCATTGCCAGCTGAAGAGCGTGGACATTTTGGAAACATCACTCCAGTTGCACATTTCTTCAATCAAGTCGGCGGCGCATCGTTTGGATTCATGCTTCCAGTGCTCGCTGGATTTATCTCGATGTCAATGGCAGATCGTCCAGGTCTTGCAGTTGGATTCGTCGGTGGAGCTCTCTCGAGTGCTAATGGATCTGGATTCTTAGGCGCATTGCTCGCTGGATTCTTGGGCGGCTGGCTCGTCAATACTCTCAAAAAAGTTTTCTCTGGACTTCCAGCGGCTCTCGATGGAGTCAAACCAGTTCTCCTCTATCCATTCTTTGGAATTCTGTTGATTGGCGTTGCATGTCTCTTGATCATTGGTCCTCCAATCGCAGCGATTAACAGCTGGCTCGTTGATACTCTGAAAAATATCGATCCTTCGATGAAGATGGCTATCGGTGCATTAGTCGGCGGAATGATGGCGATTGATATGGGCGGTCCAATCAATAAAGCGGCTTATGTTACTGGAACTGGACTTCTTGCATCTGGAGTTTATGACGTCATGGCGGCAGTTATGGCAGGCGGAATGGTGCCGCCTCTCGCAATTGCTCTCTGCACAACTCTTTTCCCAGATCGATTCACTGAACGCGAAGTCAAATCTGGTCCAACCAACTACGTCATGGGATTGAGTTTCATCACTGAAGGCGCGATTCCATTTGCAGCGAGCGATCCTCTCCATGTCATTCCTGCATGCGTTGCGGGATCTGCTGTCGCTGGAGCTCTCACGATGGCTTTCGATTGCCAGCTCCGCGCTCCTCATGGTGGAATCTTTGTCGTCCCGACAATTGAAAATCCTGCAATGTATCTCGTCGCAATCGCTATCGGAATGGTTATCGGCTGCGCAGTTCTTAGAATTCTTCGCAAACCTGTCGAAAGAGATGCATAATCTCGAATGAAAATCGTCAAACTCATTTCATTGGGGCTGATCGTTTGTTTGATCATTGTGATCCATTCGGTCGCCCCTTCTTTTTTTCCAACGCTGTGGGATCTTTTAAAGCGCGGCGATATCGTTGACACGGCGCGATATATCGATTCATTTGGCGGATGGGCGATCGTTTTTTCATTTCTATTGACACTTTGCGTAAATGCATTGGGATTTCCTCCCGCGATCATTTTTTCGACGGCAAATACAATCGTTTTTGGAATTGTTCTTGGAATTCTGTTGAGTGTCTTGGCTGAAACTGTCGGCGTCGCGATCAGTTTTATATTGTTGAGACATTTTTTCAGAGATTCCGCGAAGAAGATCATCGATAAATATCCCAAGCTCGCCAAGATCGAAAAATATTCCGGCGAAAAAGGATTTCAAGTCATGCTCATTGCGCGAATGATCCCATATATCCCGTCAGTATTATTGAACGCGCTCGGAGCATTGAGTGCAATTTCGTTCAAAGATTATTGCATTGCGTCGCTCGTTGGAAAAATTCCGAGCACTGGAATTGAAGCGATAATTGGGCACGATACAATTTTGCATCAAGAAAATCCTACTCGATTGATTGTCACAGTGATAATCGCCGCGATTTTGATCATTTGGGCATGGAGATCTCACAATCACTGATTCGGAAATAAAAAATTCTCCCGATAGATCGTTGAAAGATCTGTCGGGAGCTTTTTTTAATTCGGCTCGAAAAAAATTGACGAGAGATTTTCGAAAGAATATCATACAAGATATTTTCAAACGAAGGAGTATATTGAATGAACGCCATCGGGAATTTGATTCTCAATCACCAAACTGCAATCATTCTATCAATTTCAATTTGTACACTCGGGCTATTGATTCTCACGATTTCTCTCAATTCAAAAATCAATCAAATGCGAGGACTCTATTCAAAGATGATGACTGATTCCTCCGGCGAGAGTATTGAAGAAATGCTCGTCACGAATTCTCAAAAACTCGAAAGAATTATAGATGATCAACGATTTCAAGAACGAGAGATTCGCGACATCAAAGATCTTTTGCAAAATGCAATAACTCGTGTCGGGATTGTTCGATTCGCCGCTTTCGATGATGTTGGATCTGATTTGAGTTTTGCAGTCGCTCTGCTCGATGAAAATAAAAATGGATTTCTACTCACGAGCATTTTCAGCCGATCAGAAGCTCGAAGTTATGTCAAGCCGATTGAAGCTGGTGCGTCGAATTACAAATTGATTGATGAAGAAGTTCAAGCATTGCGGGAGGCGATGCGATGACTCCTGAAGAAAAGGAATCAATCCTCGAGGACTTCAAAAAAAATCCGGATGAATCGAATCTCAAAGATATCAACGCGGAAGATTTGTCGCAAAATCGATATACAATTCGACTGACTCGAACTCAAGTTTTTGCCGCGATTGTATTTTTCATCGCCGCAGGATTATCGATCGTCTTGGCAGTTGGATATGGAGCTTATCGAACGAGTCAGATTCGATCTATGACTTCAGAAATCAATTCACTTCGTCAATCGACTTTCACTCAGCAGGATCAAATTTTGAGATTGTCGAAAAAAGCATCGGATCTTCAAAATGAAATCGATCAATTGACTCAGCTCGAGCAAAGTTTACGTCGAGCATTTTCAGTTCAGCCGGCTAAGGATTCCGAATCGAAAGTTCCGGATGGGCAGGGCGGACCAATCTCATCGGTTATCGATATCAAGCAAGTCGCGAGCAATTTGACTTCAGCGCAGCGGAGATTTTCCGAGAGATCAGACAGCGTTCATGAATTGCAGCAAATTTTGAAAAATCAGCGCGAGATGTTTGATAAAAATGGTGCACTCGGAGTTTTCAGAACATATTCAATCGGAGATTCAGATTCATATTCTGGATATTTCGATCAGCCGTTCAATTTTGCTCGAAGCACCAGAGTTCCAGAAGGATGGCCAGCATCTGGAGTTGTAACCTCGCCATTTGGATTGAGATGGGGAGGCACTGATTTTCATCCGGGCATGGATATCGCAAATGACATGGGAACGCCGATTCTTGCGACGGCTGATGGAACTGTCGATTTTGCGGGATGGAATTCGGGCGGCTATGGAAACATGGTTGATATCGATCACGGCAATGGAATGATGACTCGATACGCGCATGGATCTCAAGTCGTTGTCAAAGCTGGGCAACAGGTTCGAAAAGGACAATTGATAATGTACATGGGCAGCACTGGATTCAGCACTGGACCTCACGTTCATTATGAAGTCTGGGTTGATGGGCAGAGAGTCAATCCGGTGAATTATTTGTGAGGAGGAATTCGATGAAAAATTTTGTCAAGACTTTCGAAAAAATCTTTCAAGATCAAAAAAGCAAACTTCTAACAAAGATTCGCAAGGAGAAAATTCCAGTTGCATGGTTTCAAACTCCATATGCCAACAAAGAACGTGCAAAATCTGCCATGGATTCGCTCCTCAATGAGGGCACTGATGTTCGATATATGTTCATTGCGGACGAAAATTCTGCCCCCCCCCCCCCGAGAAAATCTTCAAATCTTTAATATCAACAAAATTGCTGAAGTTTTCCCGCGTCCGAAATATTTATTCATTTTTTCAGATCCCAAAGCATGTGCGTTCGTTGACAGATTAAAATCATTGGGAATTGAGTTGATTGAACTTGCAAGGGGCGGCGGCAATTCTTCATGTTATCTTGATCATATGTCGGATCTTTATGAAGTTTACAATTCGCTTATCGATGAAGAAAGTCGTCGAGTTTTTCTGGCCTTCTTGCTTGGAAATTCTTCAACGCGAATCAGTGACTACATTTTTGATCCAATGCCACAATATTTTCTCCATGGATTCATGCCGCAAGCTGGAGATATATTGATCGATGGCGGAGCATTTGATGGCTCAAGTGCGTCAAAATTTAAAAAATATGGTTGCGATGTTTATGCATTTGAACTCGATAAATTGAATTTTGAGAATGCAAAATCTCGTGGAGATCGCGAGGGATTTGTTGTCGAAAATTTTGGACTCGGTGAACATTCACAACAAATCGATTATGTTGTAAGTGGCATGTCATCGCATACTAGCTCCAATGTTGCTACTACTAAAAATAAACAGGTTGGAAATTTGATTTCAATCGATGAATATGTTGAATCTAAAAATCTTCCGCGAATCGATTTTATCAAGCTCGATATTGAAGGATCTGAGCTCGATACTCTCAAAGGCGGCGCGATCTCAATTGCAAAATGGAAACCACGACTTGCAATTTCTGCTTATCATAAATCTGAAGATGTTTATACGCTCGCGCAGTTTTTGAAATCGATTCGTCCGGATTATGAATTTGCGTTCAGACATTATCCGACAAGTTTCGATAATGAACCAGCTATGTTTGGTGCAAACGCTAAAGAGTTTCTTGAAAGTCACAATCTTCCGCTGAAAATTCCATACGTTTGGGAAGCAGTTCTGTACGCAAGTTAAATTCAAAAAAAAAGTGGGCGATCAAAAATCGATCGTCCACTCTTTTTATTCGGAAAAATTTTCAATGAGGAACTGATTTCAAAAATTTTGCAGGAACTCCACCGACAACTGTATATGGCTCGACATCCTTCGTGACAACTGCTCCAGCCGCAACGACTGCCCAATCTCCAATTGAAACTCCAGCCAAAATCGTCGCGTTAGATCCGATCCAGACATTTTTTCCAAGTTTCACCGGCGCGTAATGATTCCGTCGATTGTTCCGAGGATCGAGATCATGATTTATCGTCGCGATTACAGTATTGTGACCGATCAAACATCCATCGCCAATCTCGATTCCGCCTTGATCTTGAAATTTGCATCCGGAATTGAAAAATACATTTTTGCCGATTGAAATATTTTTTCCAAAATCAGCATAAAACGGTGGAAACATTCGAAAGCTCGGATCGATCGATTTGCCGGTGAGTTTTGACATGATTTTAACGATTTCTTTCGGCGTGTGATAATTCGAATTCAAATCCATTGTGATTCGAATCGCCTCTTGACACAAATCGCGGAAGAATTTGAAACGCTCCGGATTTTCTTCCAGCGATTCATCATAAAAACTTTGAATCACTTCATCGATTGTCATTCATTCAGCCTCCAATTTTTAAACGCTCCACGATTCAGAATTTGGATTTGGCAAATTCCTCCATTCAAATTGTCCGGGAGTTTCTACGCAATATTGACACATTTCAACAGGCTCATCTAATAAATCGATCATTTCCGTGAAATTTGGATTGTATACGTCGATCCAAGTTGAATTTGGTAATTTTCGAGGAGCATCTGGGAATTTTTCATTATATCTAGGTTGCAAAGCATCAATTGGACATCTGTAAAGCTTGCCATTTCTAAGAATTTTAGATCCCTTACAGCCGCAGATTTTCAATGCAGTCAATGGATCTGACAATCCAGATTCCTTTCGCAATATCGTTCGGAAAGTTCCCTTTGGGATAAATTGATGTGATATTGAATATTCGTTCAAGATTTTATCGATTTGATCTTTGGATTTTTCCATCGGCGGATAATCGCTAATGCAAAAAGACACATTTTCTCGAGACAAATATTTTAAAAGATCCGGCGTCAAATTTGGAATTAGAGTGCCATTCGTCAAAATATCGATAGCGATCACCGGAAAAATCTTTCGAACTATGTTGATATATTCATCAATATTTTTGACAAGGAGAGGCTCGCCGCCGACAAATCGTATCGCTGATAAATCACATTTGCGAGAGAATTGTTTGAGATCGCGTTCAAATGTTTCGAGATTGTAAAACTCTTCCTTCGAATATAGCGGTGCGAAATGTGAACAGCCTTTACAACTCAAATTGCAACCGTCAATCAAATTGATTTCAATATATGGAAAGAAATATTTCTCAAAATCAAGCCAAGTCAGTGAATTGTTGACGAAAAAAAGATCAAAATATACCGCGATTTTATCGACGCGATTCAATTTGAGCTTTCTGACAATCTCTTTAGATATTTTCATTTCTCCAACTGAGGATGAAACGATGATAGCGTCAATCGATCCAGCGCGATAACGTCTAAGAAATTCGAAAAAATCAACGTTATCGATTCCGTCAATTTTTAAAGGATTTCCGAAAATTTGAGTTGAACAATCAATCTGTAAATTGTTGCCCCCCCCCCCGAGTTTTTTATCAATGAATTTTGACACAGTTCCAATTTTACTTCCACAAACTGTGATCTTCACTCGGATCTCCTCCTCAAAATTTTTCTCGAGCATATATTTGAGACGTCTCGTTGTCAAAGAATTTCACTCAGAATTTTCACATTGAAGCTTAACTCGAATCTTAAAAACAGTTGAAAAGATCTTTTATTCTATGGTAACATTCTCGGAACTTCTTCAAGGGAATTTCTCTTTGAAATCGGTCGAGTGGAACGGATTTTTTTATTCTTGATCGAAAAATTTCTTGGCGAGAGGTGATGCTTCAATCGCAATTATATTTTAATTCTGATTCGCCGATGCATTGAGATTCTTGAAGATGTGTCGAAACATTTCTAAGACATGATAAAGGGGGAAATTTTCAATGTCAAAGCAAGAAATGTTCGACAAGTTTATAGAAGCGATGGCGAGATTTGCTGATCTGAAAGTCGTTGGTGCGCTCCGTGATGGATTCATCATGACGACGCCTTTCACGATTTGCGGTTCAGTATTCCTGCTTCTTGCAAACTTGCCGATTCCTGGCTACGGAGACATGATGGCGGGAATGTTTGGTCCTCAATGGACAGTTCCTCTGTATGCAATCTCCGGCGCAACGTTCGATGTCCTCGGTCTTATCTGCGCTGTCACAATTCCGTACAAATACGTTGAAGCTCAAGAGTGCGATGCTATCACCGCTGCAACTCTCAGCTTGTGCGTATTCCTGGCTGTCGTTCCAGCTACGACTCTCGCACCGAATGGCGATGTTGTTGCTGGAGTTATTCCAAAAATGTGGGCTGGATCTAACGGAATCATCACCGCTATCATTGTCGGTTTGATCACCGGTATCACCTGCGTTTACTGCCAAGTGAATCATCTCGGAATCAAAATGCCTCCATCTGTCCCGGGCGGTGTCGTTCGAGCATTCGAAGCATTGACTCCTGGTATGATTCTTTTCACCGGCGCAGCTATCGTTTATGGTGTCTGCTATTTTGGACTTGAAACGAGTTTCCCGCAATTGATCTTCACAATGATTCAGACTCCGCTGCAAGGTTTGTCTGATACTCTAATCGGCGGATCTGTTTTCGTCTTCTTGATGAGCTTGCTTTTCTGGGCTGGCGTTCATGGACCGAACGTCGTCGGCGGCGTTATGAACCCATTGATGCTCGCAAATGCTCTCGAAAATCAGCAGATTCTCGAATCAACTGGACGTCTCGTTTATGGAGATCCCGGCGTTCATGTTTTCACGATTCAAGTCATGGATGTTTTCGTCAAACTTTGCGGCTGCGGATCTACTGGCGGACTTTTGATCGCGAGCTATCTCGTTGCAAAATCTGATCAGATGAAATCCATTACCAAACTCGCAACTGTTCCTGGACTTTTCAACATCAATGAGCCGGTTATCTTCGGTCTTCCAATCGTTTTCAACCCATTCATGATCGCTCCATTCATCCTTGCACCTCTTTGCATCACTCTCATCGTCTATTTCTCAATCGCGTCTGGATTTATGAATCCATTCACCGCGGTTCAAATTCCATGGACAACGCCAGTCATTCTATCCGGATTGTTACTCAACGGCTGGCAGGGTGCAGTTGTTCAAATAGTTTCGCTTGCAACTGCTACAGCGATTTACTTCCCATTCGTCAAAGCGCAGGATAATGCTTACGTCAAAGAACAGGAAGAGGAAGCTGCAGCTGAAGAATCCTGATTCTGATTTCAATTCACAAATAGAAAAGATCCTCGATCGATCTGCGTCGGTCGAGGATCTTTTTTTGTTCGGATTATTTAACACTCTGCGCAATTTCAAACATCCTAAGCATCATCTGATTGAGCCTCTCAAATTCACTGCGAATCTCTTCCCAATCATGCGATTCATTTTGAGCATTTGCATCGTAAGCACATGCAAAAACTTCCTTAGCGATCGCTTCATTCTGCGCATCAGATAAAAGTTTCGATTTGCGAAAATGTTTATCGAGACACTCTTTTCGAATTTCAGATGAAACGATGAATCTCCGGACTTCATTGTACACTTTTTTGACTTTATTTTGAGCCTCGTCGAGAATTTCCTTTGCGCGATCCATCAGAATCAATTGATCATCTTCATCGACACCAGTTTCATCCATGTGCCGCTTGAACGCTTGAATCTCCGTGTTGATATATGTGTAAGTGCTCCGCTCCGCCTTATTCAAAAATTTGATTTTGTTGAATGAAAGCTGCATTCCATAGCCCATCGTTTTTTCATTGACAAAATCGAGCAGACTGCGATTTGTTGGAACGAGTTTTGCGACTGATGCGGCAATTGGTCTCAATTTATCTTGAAGCTGACGCTCGGTCATCATCTTAAATTCCTCCCGCGATTCACTTTTCCGAGATGAATTCAACTATCCAGAAAAAAATCCTGCAAATTCCAGCGCGATATAAAAATTCGAAAGAGGGAAAAAATTCGCAACGTGGAAAATTTTTCACAAAGAATTTTCGGAAGGAGTGATTCGCTTTGAAATCGATCCTGCTCGCGATTTTTTTAGCCGTGATATTTTTTCCGAGCGAAGTTGATGCAGTCAAACCTCCGCCGCCAATGATTTCCGGCGACAATCGATATCGAGTTCCTCCTGCACAATTCAGACCACCGCCGCCAAGTCATTGGGTTAATCGTCCACTCAAAAAACGTCCAAAAAATCCAGATCATCGAGTCAGGTGGTAATCCATGATCAAAAAATTTTTAGCGATTGTATCTCTCGCAATTTTCATCGCAACACCAGCTGAAGCATCTTTAATGATCAAAAAAGATCCAGAGAAAGTTGTGATCAAACCTAATAAATATCGTCCGCATGAAACTCCAAAGCCTCCAAAGATCAAGCCTGGCACGAGATCCAATCCTCCATCGAATTTCAAACCTGCCTCTCCTGGAAGAAAAAATCCTCCTCCAAAACCTAATCCTCCAAATCCAGATCACAGAGTGAGGTGGTAATTCATGTTCAGAATTTTTTTAGCTCTGATTTTGGCGATGAATTTTTCGATTCAAACAGGATTCACTTCATCTCAAAAAGTCATAATCGCGCCGCCTGGACAATCTCGAACTCCTCCAAAAGTTTCATCGCGTCGATTAGGACCTCCCCCCGCCCCTCCATATCCAAACAAAAAACTTCCGCCCGCTCCAATATCTCGCGGAGGCAGACATTTCATTCCGCCCGCTTTGAGAGGTTGAGCCGATGAAAATCATTGACGCACATCTGCATTTCGTCGAGCATGAAATGTATTTTGATCGAATCGCAATCGCCGCGGGACATGAAAATTCCGAGAAACATCTGCGAAAAATGTATCGAGAGCTCGGAATGATTCATGGAATCGTCATGGGAAATCGAACGCTCGCCCTGGAAGATCATATTTATCCGGAGTTTTTGAGTTATTGCATTGGGCTTGACAATTCTGTCTGGAATTCAATTGATCTAAATTTGATCGAAAAACATCTTCAGCGTCGAAGCTGCGTCGGAATCAAACTTTATCCTGGATATCTGCATTTCTATATCTATGACAATTCGCTCGCGCCGCTGTATCGAATCGCGGAAAATTTCAATAAGCCAATCGCGGTGCATACTGGATTAACTGCTGGAAATTCATACACCGTTCCGAAATATTGTGAGCCTCAAGTCATTGGAATCGCCGCGGAAAAATTTCCCAAAAATCGATTCGTCATGTGTCATTTTGGCGAGCCGATGTTTAAAGAAGCGTCACAAGTCCTAAAAAATTTCAAGAATGTCTCGGCAGATTTATCCGGAATGCTCGAGGGACGAATGTCGAAATCGAGTTTTCCAGATTCATACATCCGGACGCTTAAAGATTCACTGAGATCAATTGGCGACTGGGATCGATTGATGTTCGGAACAGATTTCCCACTCGCAAATTTGAAAAATTATATCGAATTCACAAAATCGATTATCCCTTCGACGGAATGGGAAAAGATTTTCAATTTGAATGCGGCGCGAATTTATCGATTGGAGAATTTTTCATGAAAATCATTGACGCACATCTGTCATTCGTTCCAGACTCTGAATATTTGAGCCAGCTTGCAATTGAATCGGGGCATCAGAATTCCGCGGAATATTTGATCAAAATTTATCGCGATCTAGGAATCGAGCGCGGGATTGTCATGGGAACTCCCTCGCTCGAATTCAAAAAATATCCTCGATTTTTGAGTTATTGCGTCGGGCTTGATAATTGTGAATGGAAGTCTCAAGATTGGCAAAAGAATCTCGAATTGATAGAAAAACATCTTAAGAATCGCGAATGTGTCGGGATCAAACTTTATCCAGGATATTGGGATTTTTTTATTGATGATGAATCGCTCGCACCGATTTATAAGCTCGCTGAAAAATTCAATAAACCTATCGCGATTCATGCGGGATTGACTTCGAATGAGAATTTCGATGTTCCGATTTTCTGCAGTCCAGAAGTTTTTCGAAAAGCCGCTGAAAAATTTCCAAATAATCGATTCGTCATGTGTCACTTCGCGCAGCCATTATTCAGACAAGCCGCTAGACTCATGAAAAAATTTCCAAATATCGCGACGGATTTATCGGGAATTCTCGAGGGACAGATGTCTGTGAAAAGTTTCGATGAAAATTATTTATGGATTTTCCGCGATTCGCTCGAGCTGATTGGCGATTTCGACAGAATCATGTTCGGAACAGATTTCCCGCTCGCGAATATTCAAAACTGCATTGAATTTGTCAAATCGATTGTGCCGGAATCTGAATGGGAAAAAGTTTTTTACTATAATGCTGTCAAAATTTACAATCTGAGGTGATTCTATGCTCAAAAATTTTCTTACATTTATAATCGCGATGCTTGCGTCGATGAATCTAGTTCAAGCGCATGCAAATCTGTGGTACGATCTCAACACGAATTTCGAATCGATTCAATCTGTCGCGATTCTGCCGCTCGAAGATCCATTCAACAGCAAAATCGATGAATTCTATCTCAATGAAAAATTGTCGAAGGAATTCAAAAAGATCAATTTCCTCGTGACAAATGATCCATCCGATGCAGATTTTTACATCGTTCCGCGAATTATTCAGCATGATATTCAAACAGATATCTCGCCGGCAGTTGAAATTTCAATCCCGATGAAAACTTGGACAGAGATTTCAGACAGTCCTCACGCTGGAACTTTCACTGATCGAACTTGGACTGAATATCATTTGATTCCGGAGAAAACGATTTTCACTCGAACAATTGCGCTCGAATTCAATCTCTTCGATTCAAGCGGCAATTCGATTTTGAGATTCAGTTCGAATGATTTCAATGTGACTGCGGAAAAATTTTATAAAAACTCCGTCAATGAATTCTGCAAGGAGTTCAAACGTATTAACAAATCTGATAAAAAATCTAAGAAACAAAAGTTCTCGATTCAAATCGGTGAAATCGGATCTCCAATGGAAGATTTTGTTTTCTATCTCGAGCGTGACAATCTGAAAAATGTGAGTTTCATCGATTCAAATGCAGATTATGAAATTCAAGGCGAGATTCGAAATTCAAGTCTCGATTTTCAATGGATTCCTCCAAATGCAACGACGAGCGATGAATTGATTCGCACCGATGAATTTCCATGGGAAGATCGCAATGGCAAGGAACATAAGGAAAAGCGGAAATATTATCGAACGAAGATCGAGGATCATTATGGATATTGGTCAGCGAAGGCAAATGTTTCAGTGGTTTTCAATCTCGTCGATTTGAATTCTGGACGCACTGTCGTTCAATTTTCTCAAACAACATCTGACGACAAGCAAATCGATGCGCTTCATCATCTCGTCGAAGATTTTTATAAAAAAGTCAACAAATATCTGAAGGATGCAAAGTCATGAAGAAAGTTAATAAAACCAATGCCGCCCGAATTCTAGATCGGCTGGGAATTCAATACGATCTGGTGACGTATGAAGTTGATGAAGAAGATCTCTCGGCGATTCATGTTGCGGAAATTACTGGAATGGATATCTCGATGATTTTCAAAACGCTTGTCTCGCGCGGCGATCGATCTGGAATAATTTTTGCCGTGATTCCTGGAGGTCTCGAAGTCGATCTGAAACTTTTAGCGTCGGCATCTGGAAATAAACGAGTCGAACTTGTTCCATTGAAAGAAGTTTTGCCGTTGACTGGATACATTCGCGGAGGATGCTCGCCTCTCGGTGCAAAGAAAAATTATCCAGTGTATTTGGATTCTCGCGCGATGGATTTGGAAAAAATCTCGATTTCAGCTGGAAAACGCGGCGAGCAGATCATTTTAAAACCGAGCGATCTGATTCAAGCGACTCAAGCGACAGTCGCAGAAATTGCAAAATGAGGAGTGAATCGAATGCCTGAATATATCAGTACTCGCGGCGGAGAAAATCCAATTTCATCTGCCGAAGCGATTATCAAAGGAATTGCGGAAGATGGAGGATTATTTGTCCCGACTGAAATTCCCAAAATTCCTCGAAATTTTATCAATCAACTTTGCGAGGGAGATTATGAATTTCGCGCGGAAAATGTTCTCGGACAATTTTTGACAGACTACACCGATACAGAAATCACGACATGCGTTGCTCGAGCTTATGGCGGAAGTCGATTTGATAATCCTCGCCGTGCACCATTGCGAGTTATCGGCGATTCATTCAGCGTCCTCGAGCTTTGGCATGGACCTACCAGCGCGTTCAAAGACATGGCTCTTCAAATTCTCCCGCATCTGCTAAATAAAGCGATGAAAAAACTCAATGAGAAAAATCAAATCATGATTCTCGTCGCGACTTCTGGAGACACTGGAAAAGCTGCTCTCGAGGGATTTGCAAATGTTCGCGGTATAAAAATTCTAGTTTTTTATCCAGATGGTGGAGTCAGCAAGATTCAGCGGCTTCAAATGGTGACTCAAGTCGGTAAAAATGTTGAAGTCATTGGAGTCAATGGAAATTTCGATGACGCTCAAAATGGAGTCAAAAAGATTTTCAACGATCGCGATTTCAATTCAAAACTCGAAAATCTCGGTGTGAAATTATCTTCGGCGAATTCAATAAACTGGGGCAGATTAGTTCCACAGATCGTTTATTATTTTTCAGCATATGCAGATCTTTTAGCGCGGCAGAAAATCCAAAATGGTGAGGAGATCAATTTCTGCGTTCCGACTGGAAATTTTGGAAACATTTTGGCTGCATATTATGCCAAGCGAATGGGATTGCCGATTCATAAATTGATCTGCGCGTCGAATCGAAACGATGTGCTCACAGATTTTTTCAGAACTGGGAAATATGATCGGAATCGAGAATTTTTCAAAACGATCTCGCCATCAATGGATATTTTGATTTCGAGCAATTTGGAGAGGCTTTTATATCACGAGACGGGAGATTCCGCGCGAGTCAAAAAATTCATGGAAGATCTTTCGACGACCGGATCTTACGAGATCGATTCGGAACTTCATGAAAAATTGAAATCGATATTCTGGGCAGATTTTGCAGCGGAAGATGAAACGCTCGATACAATTCGCCGAGTTTTCAATTCACAAAAATATCTGCTCGATACTCATTCCGCCGTCGCATGGAATGTCGCGGAGAAATATCAAACGGCAACTGGAGATCATCGTCCGCTTGTCGTTGTATCAACTGCAAGCCCATATAAATTTTCGCCGAGTGTTTTACAAGCTCTCGGAAAACGTCTCAATGATATGGATGAATTTAAAATGCTCGAGCGTCTGCATGAAATCAGTGAAATCCCGATTCCAAAACATTTCATCGATCTTCAATCTGCCGCTGAAATTCACACTTCGATCTGTGAGAAAAATGAAATGGAATTCCGTGTTGAAAGATTTGCGAATCCTTGACACTCGCCGAGTTTGTGACTAAACTTAAATCAGATCCAAAACATTTTTAATAGGAGGAAAAAAATCTATGCCAAGTCTCGATCTCTCAAAATATGGAATCACTGGCGTCAAAGAAGTTTTCTACAATCCGACTTATGAAGTTCTCTTCAATCACGAGATGGATCCTTCACTCACCGGATTTGACAAAGGTCAGGAAACTGAACTCGGCGCAATCAACGTTATGACTGGAGTTTTCACTGGTCGCTCGCCAAAAGACAAATTCATCGTTATGGATGAAAATTCCAAAGACACCGTCTGGTGGACAACTCCGGAATATCCAAATGACAATCATCCTGCATCGAAAGAGACTTGGGATGCTGTCAAAAAGCTCGCGATTCAAGAACTCTCAAACAAAACTCTTTATGTCGTCGATGGATTCTGCGGAACTCATAAAGACACCCGCATGAAGATTCGTTTCATCGTCGAAGTTGCATGGCAGGCTCATTTCGTCACGAACATGTTCATTCGTCCGAAAAATCAAGCGGAATTCGATCAAGAGCCGGATTTCGTCGTCTACAACGCATCGAAAGCTAAAGTCGAGAATTTCAAAGAGCTCGGTTTGAATTCTGATACTGCAGTCGTTTTCAACGTCACAAGCAAAGAGCAGGTCATTCTCAACACTTGGTACGGCGGCGAGATGAAGAAGGGCATGTTCTCAATGATGAACTATTTCCTGCCGCTCAAAGGAATCGCTGCGATGCACTGCTCCGCTAACACCGATATGAACGGCGAGAACACTGCGATCTTCTTCGGACTTTCCGGAACTGGAAAAACTACTCTTTCAACAGATCCAAAACGTCTGTTGATCGGCGATGACGAGCATGGCTGGGATGATACCGGAGTCTTTAATTTCGAAGGCGGCTGCTATGCTAAAGTTATCAACCTCGATGCAGAAGCTGAGCCGGATATCTATGGCGCAATAACTCGCGATGCTCTCCTCGAGAATGTAACCGTTGATAAAGATGGCAAGATCGATTTCGCCGACAAATCTGTCACTGAAAACACTCGCGTCAGCTATCCAATCTATCACATCAAAAACATCGTTCGTCCAGACAGCCATGGACCTGCCGCGAAATCAGTCATTTTCTTGAGCGCAGATGCATTTGGAGTTCTTCCTCCAGTCTCAATTCTCACTCCGGAACAAACAAAATATTATTTCCTCTCCGGATTCACTGCAAAACTCGCAGGAACTGAGCGCGGAATCACTGAACCAACTCCAACTTTCTCGGCATGCTTCGGGCAGGCATTCCTCGAACTTCATCCAACCAAATACGCGGAAGAGCTTGTCAAACGCATGGAACAAAGCGGTGCAAAAGCCTATCTCGTCAACACTGGTTGGAATGGAACTGGCAAACGAATCTCGATCAAAGATACTCGCGGAATTATCGATGCAATTCTCGGCGGCGCGATTAAATCTGCTCCAACGAAAAAACTTCCGATCTTCGATTTCGAGATTCCAACGCAGCTCGAGGGCGTCGCAACAGAAATTCTCGATCCTCGCGACACTTACAAAGATCCTTCCGAATGGGATAAAAAAGCAAACGATCTTGCAAGCCGTTTCATCAAAAACTTCCATAAATATGAAGGCAATGAAACAGGTAAAGCACTCGTTTCAGCTGGCCCAAAACTCTAATTCTCAATTCGCAATTTGATTCGGAAATAAAAAAGAGATCCCCAATCTCAAAACGAGGTTGGGGATCTTTTTGATCTGGGAACTGGATTTTTTATCGACAGAGAATCTGTTGATGTTGAATTGTATGATCCACTATATTATTTCTCAACGGAAATGATTTTAGTCTCGGGTCGTTCAAAATTACACTCTCAGCTTGTATCAGATTCAAATATGTTGGAAGAGGAACGATTCAAAATTCACTATAAAAAAAGATCCCCCAACTTCCGCATGGAAATCGAGGGATCTCTTTTTTTGTTCGGATTACGAACTAAAAGTATGATTCGAGAAATCTGCAGTATATTTTCCACTCGCCAAACTGAATTGAGTCATGTTTGTCCCGACAATATTCAAACTCGAATCGTCAATTGAAATGATCAATCCTGAATCAGTGAATTGAGTTGAGATTTCATCGAAACTGTAACTCGCAAAATCAATTGTATCAGTTGCATCTCCATTCGATATCGTCACATTCTGATTTGAAACTACATTCCGATTCGAAACAACTCTATTTACATGATGCATTTCGACAAATTCCCAAGTTGCATCGGTGCGAGTCGGCGAAGTATGAATTTCTCCATCTGAACCGTAATATGCAAATTTGACATCGTCATCTCTGAAATTCGACTCGACGCTAATCATTTCATCTCCGACCATTCGAATGATTGTCCGCGATGTAAATGTATAATCTGATTCACTGCTACCAATCGTCGATCCTACATAGTAAATAATCCCGCCATCGATACTTAGATTGTCAGATCCCACACTTTCGATTGTGATTGTCTGATTCTCATTTTGATTGAAATAGAAAATCACACTA
>JAFUTY010000071.1 GCA_017484005.1 Selenomonadaceae bacterium
CAAATTCCAACACAAATAAAAAAAATCGAGGCTCGCTCAAGCCTCGACATATAACGCTCGCACCGCGATATTGATTGAATTCACGATCATTCCTGTCATAAATTCAACCGCTTCACAAACTTTATTTTGAGTTTGTTCAATCAGAGTTGGGATGTGATTTCCATAGCTCAGAGTGATTTCGCAAGAGATATCAAGCCCGCGATCTTCTTCACCTTCGTAGCGATGTGAAACTTTGATCGCGCCGACTTTATGAACGAATGACTTGCCGCCGATGACTGACCAAACAATCGAGCGAATTGCGGAATCATCGATAACGAGTTTCCCGTAATAGCTGAAAATTGGACGGACGATCGATTTTTCACCGAGTCTGCGGCGTTTTGTCCGCGAGCGTTTGAAAAATGACTGAATCGGATCAATCAGATAGCCGGAGAAATGCGGTTTCAATTCGATTGTCGGCACTGGAATTATATGTTTGCCTTCTTTTAATCGATGAAAACGCGCCTCTTCGATTTCAGATCGAGTTGCGATATCTTCGATGTGGATAATTTTTTGAATCGAGGGCAATTCGAGAGCTCGAGCGATTTTGTGAACCATGTTTTCGCTCGTTCCGATTATCAGAATTCGTCGCGGTTGAGTTTCTTTGACTGCTGCGGCAACTTCTTCAGCGTGACCTGGCAATACAAAAATTGCGCGTTTGACTGCCATGATTCGATTTTTTTCTTTTTTTGCAGATGTTCCGGCGATGATTTTTCCGTGTTCAATCAGAATTCCGTCGTCGATGATAGCGTCTGCATTGTTTTCGTGTGCAACGATGAGGGCGCGATGACTTTTTCCAGTTCCGGATGCGCCAACCAATGCGATAACTTCCATCGAATCCCTCCTATTACAGCCATTTTTCGGCGATTTCATCTTCCACGGTAAACGCTCCGAGCTTATCGGGATGTTTTTTGTCACCCGGTTTGCCGTGAAAATCCGAGCCGCCGCTGATTTTGAGATTGTACTTCCGCGCGATGGCAAGATAACGCTGCTGATCCATCCAACTGTGGCGTGGATAATAGGCTTCGATTCCGTCGACATGTCTTGCGACTTCTTCAACCAGATCATCATCCCTTACTAATTTTGGATGTGCGAGGATTGCCTTTCCGCCAGCTTTATGAATTGCTTCAATGGCGTCAAGATATTGAGGATGTTTCAGAGGAACATAGGCGAGCTGTCCATGTTTGAGTATTGCGTAGGCTTCTCTTTCGCTTTTGTAAAATCCTTTGTACGCCAGTGCTTTAGATATATGCGTTCGAACGATTGTTGTAGGAATGCCCTCGATCGCGGCATAAATATCCTCGAATGTGATATCCATGTTTAGGTTGTGGAGTTTTTCGAGGATTTTCTCAGCTCTTTTGCGACGTTTTCCAGCGAGTTCATCGAGATAATTTTTGAAGCCTTGACTATTGATGTCAACATTCAAACCGATTATATGGAGTTGATCTCTTGAATTTGGATGTTGAGCTGTGATTTCGACGCCGGGGATTATATGAATTCCATTGATATTTTTAAGACTTGCAACTCCGTCAACTGTATCGTGATCGGTTATCGCCAAAATTTTCATTCCGAGATTTTTGGCAGTTTCAACTAGTTCGGCTGGAGATAGAAATCCATCGGAAAAATTTGTGTGAGTATGTAAATCGCTCGCCATATGTTCCTCCTTTTCGAGATGCTAGCGCGGCTCTACAATCAGTTTGATTGCAGTACGCTCTTCGCCTTCGATCTCGATGTCAGTGAACGCGGGAATGCAGATCAGATCAATGCCGTGCGGGGCTACGAATCCGCGTGCTATGGCGACTGCTTTAACTGCCTGATTCAATGCGCCTGCACCGATGGCTTGCATTTCTGCCGAGCCGTTTTCGCGAATCACGCCAGCTAGTGCCCCTGCAACAGAGTTAGGATTAGACTTTGCCGACACCTTCAGGATCTCCATGGTACTACCTCCTCTCTTTTTAGATCGAAGACGATTGTTACTGTCATGAATGCTACCGCCGTTAGTGTATTAGATCTTAATTTTCTTCAAATTGCCTTGAAAATCCTTCAATGAATGTTATATCCAATTGGAATTTGTAGAAATTTCATTCTTCGCAGATATAAATTCTCTCGAGGGATTTTGTCTGATTGGTTGAGTCGTCGATCTCTAGAATCAGCGCGGAATAGATACAAGCTCCTTCTGCAACTTCGAATCTGACTGGTCTGGAATATAGGAGTTTTTCCAAAGATGCATCGATTTTCATCCCGATAACTGAATCGCGTGCGCCGCACATTCCGACGTCTGAAATGTATCCAGTTCCATTCGGCAGAATTCTTTCATCGGCAGTTTGGACGTGAGTATGAGTTCCGAACATCATCGCAACGTTTGCATCGAGATTGTCTAGAAAAAATCCCATCGCTTGTTTTTCGGAAGTTGTCTCGGCGTGGAAGTCAACGATAATTATATCGCATGAACTCTTGATTTCGCGAATAATTGTTTCAACTGCGCGGAATGGACAATCGAGCGGCTGCATGAATGCCCGCCCGGCGATATTTATGACGCAGATATCTTTGGCGTGAAATGGATAGACACAGAATCCATGCCCTGGAGCATCGGGATAATTTGCTGGACGAATCAAGAATGGCTCGCGATCAATGATATTCAAAACATCTTTTTGATCCCAAATGTGATTTCCGCTCGTCACGATATTTGCTCCGGCTTGCAATAATTCATCGAAAGTCGGGCGAGTCAATCCTTTTCCATGGGCAGCATTTTCTCCATTGACGATAACCAGATCGATATCACGTTCAGATTTGAGTTGAGCTGTATAAGTTTTGAATGCTTGACGTCCCGGCTTTCCAACGACGTCACCGACTATTAGAATTCGCAAAAATTTCCCTCCGATTTTTTACGAAGATATTTTGATTTTTTCAACGAACATTTTAACGAACATAGACGATCACTTTTTCATTTTCTCGAATTCCAACGAGACAATCTGAAATTTTATTCTGTCTGAGTCTCCCGAAAATCTGATCGAGCTTTTCTTCCTGCATTGCTGAAATTTCTTCATCATCACGCTCGTCATTCTCAACGATCAAATTATCTGCGAAAATATCGTTGACGATGCTCGCAATGATATTCAATTCTCCGCGAGTCAATGTTGCCATGTCGCGGCGAATTTGCAGGAAACTGACTCCAGCGACAACTTCGAGGGATAATTCGAGACGTGCATCTGAAAATCCAGAAAGTGCGTGATAGGTTCGAATCGATTCGATTGACTGCGCGGCAAAAGTTTGATAGGAATCCTCGGGAAGATTTCCGTCTATTGCGAAGGAAAGCTGCAAAAGTTCGTCAGATGGATCGTATGAAACTTTGGCGACTTCAGGATAAACCACGAGAATCGATGCGATTAAATAGCTGGCATCTGGATTAGGTTTCTGTGGATTCCTCGGTGAAGATTTTTTGAATGGAAACAGTGAAGAAATTCCCATGATCTCCCTCCCTTTCAAACAAGGCATTCTATTAAATTTTTGATATATTGTAAAAAAAAACGGGGGATTGATACATCCCTCGTCTTTTTTCGTGATTTTATGCATTCGCCAGCCGAGTGGTCGACGGATATTTTCAATTTTGATGGAAGATCATTTCGCGTAATCGACGACGCGCATCTCGCGAATGACCGTCGCTTTGATTTGTCCGGGATATTCAAGCTCTTTCTCTATCTTCTTAACGATTTCATGTGCAAGCCCTGCAACATCGGAATCGTCGATTTTGTCCGGTTTGACCATAACTCGAATTTCTCTACCGGCTTGAATTGCAAAACATCTCTCAACTCCATCGAATGACTGAGCGATTTCTTCAAGTTGTTTCAACCGTTTCAGATATGATTCCAAACTTTCGCGGCGAGCTCCAGGACGAGCGGCTGACACTGCATCAGCTGCGGCAACTAAAACTGATTCGACTGAAGTCGCTTCATAATCTCCATGATGTGCGGCGATTGCATTGATAACATCTTTCGACTCTCGATACCTTTTTGCTAAATCCGCGCCAATCGTGACGTGAGATCCTTCCACTTCATGGTCGATCGCCTTTCCAATATCGTGCAGCAATCCTCCACGCTTTGCCAGATTAACATCGACTCCCAGCTCTGCAGCCATAACTCCCGCTAGATGTGAAACTTCGACTGAATGATCCAAAACATTTTGTCCATAGCTTGTTCGATACTTCAATCGTCCGAGCAGTTTTATCAATTCCGGATGCAATCCATGAACTCCAGTTTCGAATGTCGCCTGCTCGCCTGCCTCGCGAATTCTATTATCAACTTCGCGGCGGGCTTTGTCTATAGTTTCTTCAATTCTTGCAGGATGAATTCTTCCATCGCTGACCAATTTTTCGAGTGCCAATCGAGCGATTTCTCTTCTCACCGGATCAAAACTCGACAAAATCACAGCTTCGGGAGTATCATCGATAATCAAATCGACTCCGGTTAAAGTTTCGATCGCGCGAATATTTCTTCCCTCGCGTCCAATGATTCGTCCTTTCATATCGTCGTTGGGAAGTGTGACAACTGAAATCGTAGTTTCTGCGACGTGTTCCGAGGAGCATCGCTGAATCGCTAAAGATAAAATATCGCGTGCGCGTTTATCTGATTCATCGCGAATCTGCTGTTCATATTCCTTGATTCGAAGAGCTTTTTCATGTTTCATTTCCTCTTCGACTTCATTCATCAGAATTGATTTTGCCTCGTCAGTTGACAGTGCGGCAATTCGTTCGAGTTCTGCTTTTTGTTCGAGCTGAATTTGATCGATTTCCTGCTGTGTTTGATCTATTTTCGATTCTTTTTTTTGCAGAGTTAATTCTTTTTTCTCGAGAGAATCCATTTTGCGATCGAGATTTTCTTCTTTTTGAGCGACGCGCTTTTCCTGTCTAGAAATTTCGCTGCGGCGATCTTTCATTTCGCCTTCGAGATCAGCGCGCATTTTTTGAATTTCTTCTTTTGCCTCGATGACGACTTCCTTTTTTTTCGATTCGCCTTCGCGCATGGCGTCTGCGATTATTCGTTTTGCTTCATCTTCCGCCGAACCGATTTGAGATTCAGCGGATTTTTTGCGAACTGAATATCCGATTCCACCACCGATTATTGCTGCTACGACGGACGCTATGATTGTTTCAGTGATTTTCTTCACCCCCTATAAATTTTTTGAGTCTCAACCTAAGGAATTCTATTCATTTTTGTTTTGAGTGTCAACCTTGAGAGATTTGACGCGATCCGAATAAAAAAATTCCCCGACAGATCAATCCAGATCTATCGGGGAAAAAATGTGTCAAAGGATTAGATTTAACGGTCGATCAAAATCGAGATTCACTAGCTGCAGAATTCCGATTTGATCTTTGGAGTTCCATTGAAGGGATTTGTACGGCTGAATTATACCCCCCCCCCCCAGTGTCAAGCATTTTTCAAAAATTTTTATCCACAAAATTTCTCGAATCAAAAAATCTCTCGCAAATTGCAGGATTGATTCAATCAAAAATCGAAAAAGCTTTCTGAAAAATCTGCGTGTGTATGATTCAAGGGAGGGAAAAATTTTGGCGGCTCATGTTATTAATGAAGCGAGACGTTGTCTCCAATGCAAAAAACCGATGTGCCAAATCAAAGGCTGTCCAATTCAGACGCAAATTCCTGAGATGATTCGACTGTTTCTTGCGGGAGAAAGTGCAAAAGCTGGCGAGATGCTCTTTGAAAATAATCCGATGAGTGTCATTTGCTCGCTCGTCTGCGATCACGAGAATCAATGCGAGGGAAATTGCATCCAGGGACGCCGCGGCGCAGCGATTCATATTCCATCGATTGAGCATTATATCTCGGACGCCTTTCTCGATCGAATCAAAATTTCCAAAGAGCGTCCAAAGGATCAAAAAGTTGCAGTGATCGGTTCTGGACCTGCAGGATTGACTGTCGCGATAAAATTGATTCAGAAAGGTTATGACGTCACGATTTTCGAGCGCATGGATAAGATGGGCGGCATGATGCGTTATGGAATTCCAGATTTCAGACTTCCGCGCAAAATCCTCGATCGATATCAGAAAAAAATGCTCGATATCGGAATTCATTTCCGTCCGAACACTTCAATCGGCGGAGCACTGCATCTCGACGATTTGTTGAATGATGGATATGACGCTGTAATGGTTGGAACTGGAGTTTGGAGACCGAAGAGATTGAATGTGAAAGGCGAATCGCTCGGAAATGTTCATTATGCAGTCGATTATCTCCAAAATCCTGAAGCATACAATCTCGGCGATTCGGTTGCGGTTATCGGCGCAGGAAATTCAGCGATCGATGTTGCGCGGACAGTTGTTCGCCGTGGAGCGACAGATGTCACATTGTACGCTCGGAGTAAGAGAATCGCCGCATCACAGCGTGAGTTGGATTATGCCGCGGCAGATGGAATCGATTTGCAGCAGGGCATGGCGATTAAAGAATTCACGGATCAAGGACCAATTTTCACGCCGCGAATTTTCGATGACGAGGGAAATTGCATTGGCGAAGAGGCTCCAGTTCTTCGTCCGGCAGATTCATCGATTATCGCGATTAGTCAAGGTCCAAAGGATAAAATCGTCTCGACAACTCACGGAATCGATGTCACCGATAAAGGATTGATAGCCGTCGATGAAACTGGACACACGACGATGGAAGGAGTTTTTGCATCCGGCGACGTTGTCATGGGATCTCGAAATGTTGTCGTTGCAGTTCGAGAGGCTAAGAAAACTGCTCAAGCGATCGATGAATTTTTGACAGCGAAACGAGATGCTCGAATGAATTCAGACTGATTTTGATTTTGGAATTTCCATTAATCTGAAATCGAGATGCCGTTGCGGGATATCTGCTCGCAATAATAAAACTTCGACATGATCTCCAATTTGCGGCTGATAATCCCAAAATTTTCGCGGGATCTCCGAGGCATGAACCAATCCTTCCGCGAGATTTTCCAATTCGACAAAAAATCCAAAATTCATGACTCCAGAAACGATCGCTTGAAATTTTTTGCCGATGAATTTCGACATAAATTCAGTGACTTTCAGATTGACCGAGATTCGCTCAGCCATCGCCGCTCGACGTTCAGTTTCCGATGAATGATCGGCGATCTTTGGTAAAATTTTTTGATAATGCTCCCGACGTTTGATCGGGAGTTTTTTTTGTTCGGAAATCTCTCGCAAGATTCGATGAACGATCAAATCGGGATATCGACGAATCGGCGATGTGAAATGTGTGTAAAAATCTGTCGCGAGTCCAAAATGCAAATCGCGCTCGGAAGAATATCGAGCTTGCTGCATTGATCTCAGCGTCATCATGTGAATCAATTTTTCTTCCGGACGTTTTTTCGAGCCCTCAACCACACGTCGAATTTCAGAAGGATGAATCTCCTCGCCAGATTTCAGAGGGATGTATAAATTGAATCTTGCGAGTATATGATTCAAATCGAGCAATTTATCTCGCGACGGCTCGCCATGGATTCGATACAGACTCGGCACATGTTTTTTCGCCAGATGTCGAGCCACTGTTTCATTCGCGGCAAGCATGCATTCTTCGATAATCGATTCGGAAATTGATCCTCCGATTTTTTTCAATTCGACAGGACGATTTTTTCGATCGAGTACAACTTTTATGTCCGGCAATTCGAATTCGATTGATCCTCGCGCGCGTCGAATTTCCAAACGAAGATCGCGAATCTCTTTCAACAATTTCAAAAGTGGATCTGAATCGAGAATCTGATTTGCAAGATCGTAAGTCAATCGGCGTTCAACTCGAATCAATGCGGGGAAAATTCGATGTCTCAAAATTTTTCCAGTCGAATCGAGAGTCATTTCGCAAGCCATTGCAAATCGATCGACTCCCTCATTCAAACTGCAAATTCCATTCGAAAGCTCAATCGGCAGCATCGGCAAAACTTTATCAACTAGATAGATACTTGTCCCTCGATCTCGCGCGCATCGATCAATCGGTGAATTCTCCTTGACATAGAAACTCACGTCAGCGATGTAAACTCCAAGCGAGATTTTTCCATCAGCTCGACGCTCTGCAAAAACTCCATCATCGAGATCCTTTGCATCTGCTCCATCGATTGTCACGATTTTTTTCGATCGAAGATCTTTCCGCCCGCGAGAAATTTCAGCTTGAATCATCGATTCACTCAATTCTTTTGGAAGTTTTTTAGCCTGCTTCAAAACTCCAGGATCGAATTTTGCAGGCAGATCTAAATCGCGAATTACTGAATTGATTTTTTTAGGAATTTTTTTATCATCCATTAAAATCCCTCATTCGAGATTAAACAACGCTTTCGAAAAATCTCCCGCGTCGAATGGACGAAGATCATCGATTTTTTCGCCGACTCCAATCCATCGCACCGGCAGATTTAATTCGTTGTGAATTGCTAGAATCACTCCACCCTTTGCAGTTCCATCGAGTTTTGTCAAAATGATTCCATTGACGTTGACTGCTTGAGTGAAAAGTTTGGCTTGAGAAATTGCATTCTGTCCAGTTGCCGCGTCGAGGACTAATAGAGTTTCCTTGTCTGAATCTGGAATCGCGCGGTCAATGACTCGATTGATTTTTTTCAATTCTTCCATCAAATTCGATTTTGTTTGAAGCCGCCCCGCTGTATCGACAATCAATACATCGATTTTTCGAGCCACTGCAGCTTGAGCGGCATCGAATGCTACTGCGGCGGGATCAGATCCCTCGGAATGCTTGACGAATTGCGCCGAGGATCGCTTTGCCCAAATCTCGAGTTGATCTATCGCGGCAGCTCGAAATGTATCTGCGGCAGCGAGTAACACTGATTTGCCTTCAGATTTGTAAAATGCAGAGAGCTTTCCGATTGTCGTAGTCTTTCCAACTCCATTGACGCCGACGATCAATAAAATTTTTTTGAGATCGGATTTCGATTCTGAATTCGCCGGAACTTCTAACATTTTTTGAATTTCGCGAGCTAGAAATGGTTTCAAATCTGCCGGCGATTTGATTTCCTTCGATTTGATTCCGCCGCGAACTGCCTGCATCAATTTTTCTGTCGTTGGAAGTCCTACATCTGCAAGAATCAATGTTTCTTCGAGTTCATCGAGCAATTCATAATCGATATCTGCCCGCCCGAATATCAATGTGTCGATTTTTTTTGTCAGAGCGTCGCGAGTTTTTGCGAGTCCCTGTTTGAGTCTATCAAAAAATCCCATTACCAATCTCCTTCAATTTTTTCAATTCTGTCGAGAGTCACACGTCCAAGATTTCCAGATCTGAATTCAACCAAAACACTCCGGACAGATTTTTCTAGATCTACATTGCCACCCTTGATCAAAAATCCTCGCTTTCGACCGATTAACTCGAGCATTTCAAATCCCGACAAATTTTCGATCGATTCGAGTTTGTAACGATCAATCAATCCCGCCGGATAATTTCTCGATAAAAACTCCAACAATAAAATCGAGACTCTTTCCTTGTCATAAATATCGTCTCGAATTGCGCCAGTGAATGCAAGCTTCAATCCAACTTCAGGATCTTCAAACTTTGCCCATAAAATTCCAGGAGTATCGAGGAGATCGACTTGCTTAGCGATTTTGATCCATTGCTCATCGCGAGTGACTCCTGGACGATTTTCAGTTTTGGCGCGAGATTTTCCAAGCAATCGATTTATCAATGATGATTTTCCTACGTTTGGAATTCCTACAATCATGACTCGAGCACTTCGAGGTTTTGCGCCGGCTTTTGAAAATTTATCAGTTGCAGGACGGGCAAGTTCCTCGATGTTTCGAATCAATTCTCGCATTCCTTTTCCATGCACCGAATCTATTTCCACCGCGCGAAGATTTTCCCCGCGAAATTTTTCAATCCATGCTCGATTCTGATTTGGATCTGCCAAGTCTGATTTATTCAATGCAAGAAGTCTCGGTTTATCTTTGACAATCGATTTGATCAATGGATTCGCGGAACTCATTGGAATTCGAGCATCTAACAATTCGACGACAACATCGACTCGATTCAAATTTCTTTCGACGATATCGCGAGCGCGTTTCATGTGTCCTGGAAACCATTGCAACTCCGGAAGATCTTTTTCCATCATCTCAACTCCGTCAAAAATTCTTCGATTGGCAGTCCCCAATTCCATGGCAAATCGAGCTCGACAGCATATGAAATCGATTTCGCGATAAATTTTTGAGCTTTTTCAACTGCAATTCGAAGATCCTCGCCGTTCAAAATGCTCGCTGAAACAATCGCCGCGAATGCATCTCCAGTCCCAGATCGATCGCCATCGATTTTTTTTGATTCAACAATCGATCGATTTCCGCTTGATAAAATAAAATTCTTCATGAGATTTTCGAATCTGACTCCGGTGATAATGACATCTTTAGATCCTCGATTCGAAATCTCTTCAGCCATTTTCCAAATCTGATCTTCCGAAACATTTTCCGGATATTCGATTCCGAGGAGTTCGCAGGCTTCAGTCAAATTCGGCGTGACTAGATCTGCATATTGCAGGAGCTTGCGCATCTCTCGACAAATTTCTTTCGTGTAAGATTGATAGAGCTTTCCATCATCGCCCATCACTGGATCAACGAAAATTTTTGTCTCTGGAGTTCGAAATTTTTTTATGAAGTCGATAACAATCTCGATTTGCTCGACTGAACTCAAAAATCCAGTCGCAATTCCATCGAAAGTCAATTGATTCTTTTCCCAGCTCGCAACATATTCACGCATTCGATTTGTATAATCGTCTAAAAAATGATTTGGAAATCCTGTGTGAACTGACAGAATTGCTGTTGGAAGCGGGCATGCTTGAATTTTCATCGCGGAAATGATTGGAAGTTCAACAGCTATCGAGCATCGACCGAATCCAGTGATGTCATTGACAAGCGCGATTCGTTTTTGTTTCATCGATTATCAACCTTCTCAAATACAAACAGATCTTTTTCATCGAATCTCTTACGCGCCAAATTTTCGAATCGAGTTCCTTCGCGGCCATAATTTACAAATGGATCGATTGAAATCCCGCCGCGCGGCAAAAATCTACCTTCGACTTCGATATATCGCGGCTCGAGCAATTTTTTCAAATCATCGAGAATTATATTCACTACATCTTCATGGAAGTCGCCATGATTTCTGAAACTTCCAAGATACAATTTCAGCGATTTGCTCTCGACCATTTTGATATCTGGAATGTATCGAATCGTCAGCGTTCCAAAATCCGGCTGCCCAGTTATTGGACAGAGCGTCGTGAATTCTGGACAGTTGAATTTCACCCAATAATCGCGCACGGGATGTTTATTTTCGAAAGTTTCGAGCAAATTTGGATCATAATCGTGCGGATATTCAACTCGATTCGAGCCGAGCAAAGTCAATTTTTCTGCAGATTTATCTCTAGCCATGGATTTCATCTCCTCAAAAATTTTTCTTCGAAATTCTCAATCGATTCTGGATGTCCAAAAAGATATCCCTGAATCGAATCGGCATGACACATTTCCGTCAAAATTCGATATTCTTCCTCTGTCTCGACTCCTTCGATGCAAGTCTTGATCCCAATCGAATGACAGAGTTCAACAGTATATTTGACGAGCTTTCGATCGAATTCGTTTTCCACGATTTTTTTGACGAATTCTCGATCGATTTTCACTATATCGCATGAAAGATACTTTAATGAAGCGAGCGATGAATATCCCGTTCCGAAATCATCCATTGCGATTCGAATTCCCATCTCGCGGAATGAATCAAACCGCCGATTCACAAAATTCCAATCAGCCACGATTTTCGATTCGGTGAGCTCGAGGATTATCGATTCGGGCGGCATTTCATGTTTTTCGAGAGTTGTTTGAACGAAATCGCGAAATGACATGTCCTTGACTTGATCATAACTCATATTTACGCTGACATGGAAACTCGGAATCGATTGACGCCATTGCTTGCAGACTTTCAACGCCGTCTCGAAAACCCATCGACCGACTGGCAAAATCAATCCTGTCTCCTCGAGAATCGGGATGAATTCCATCGGTGAAACCATTTTGCCTTTTGGATTGTGCCATCTGAGTAATGCTTCCGCGCCGAGTAATTGCTGCGAATTTGAACTGACTTGCGGTTGGAAAAATAATTCGAAATCTCGAAATTCATTCTCGACGCTCGCCCATAAATTCTCCCGCATTGACAGCGATCGAATCCATCGATTATATTGCGCCCGCGAGAATATCACGTTGCGATTTTTTCCCTCGCGCTTTGCAATATCCATCGCCGCTTCCGCATGTTTATGCAGCACGAGATAATCTTTGCCGGATTCTGGATAGAAAACTGTGCCGGCTGATGCAGTGCATGCATATGTGTGCCCTTCGATTTCTTGAGGAACTGCAAGCGCGATTTGAATCGATTCAAACAGTTTTTCGATTTCTGAATCTGCTGCTGCGGGATAAATCAGTGCAAATTCATCGCCGTCGAGCTTGAAAAATTTGACGCTCGAGGGAATTGTATTCGCGACAATTTTAGCAACATGTCTCAAAACTTCATCGCCGATTAATCGATTGTGAGTCTCGTTTATGATTCGAAAATTATCCAATCCAAAAAACAAAATCGCTCCGCCGACGCCATTCGAGCGATATTCTGACAGAGCGATCTTGACTTGCTTTTCAAATTGATACTTATTCAAAAGTCCCGTGACATCATCGATTTGATCCCGCCTCGAAATTCGCGAAATCGATCCCGCGCAGATTATCGGCTTTCCATCGCGATCTTTTCCAATATTTCCTCGCGCTCGCAACGGAATATAATCTCCGGAACGATCGCGCAGTCGATATTCCAATTCAAAACCGTCGCGAATCGTTTGCAATTTGGATTTGTAAAGTTCACGGTCATCGGGATGAATCATCGGCAGAATTTGATTTCCGTCGCAAATATAATGATCGCTTGGCAGTTGAAAATCCTTTGCGAATGCTGGTGAGAAAATGCAGGCTTGCGATTCCAAATCAATCATGAAAAGATAATCGCTCGTTGTGAGTTTCAGAACGTCGAAAAGAAATCTATATCGATTAATGTTCGTCGATTTTTTTTGCAACCGATTCACCCCTCCCATGAAAAACTTTTTTGATTCTATAGAAAACATTCGAGCATTTCAAGAATTCATCGTGTTTAGATCGTCCGAACAAAAAAAATCCTCGACAGATCAAACGATCTATCGGGGATTTTTCTGTGTTCAGACATTGAATCTGAAATAAGTTACGTCGCCGTCTTGCATAATGTAATCTTTGCCCTCGAGACGAATTTGTCCCTTTTCTCGAGCGGCTAACATGCTTCCAGCTTTGACAAGATCATCGTAATTGACAATTTCCGCCCGAATGAATCCTCGCTCGATATCAGAATGAATTTTTCCCGCGGCTTTTTGAGCTGGAGTTCCTTTCTGAATTGTCCAAGCGCGGCATTCATCTTCGCCGGCTGTCAAAAATGTCATTAATCCTAACAAATCAAACGCCGCATGAATCAATCGATCAAGTCCAGATTCTTCGAGTCCCAATTCTGATAAAAATTCTCGAGCCTCTTCGGGATCTAATTCCGCGATTTCTGATTCGACTTTCGCTGAGATTTGAACGACGAGCGCATTTTGTTTCGACGCCAATTCCTCCAATTTTTGAACGTGAGGATTTTTTGTCGTGACTTCATCCTCTGCAACATTCGCAACGTAGAGGATTTTTTTATTTGTGAGGAGATTCCAATCGCGCATCAAATTTTGATCGTCTTTCGAAAGATCGAGATTCCGAACTGGAATTCCATCGTTCAAAGCATCGCGAATCTTTTTCAAAAGCTCGATTTCGATTTTTGCTTCCTTAGATCCAGATTTCAAAAGTTTCTCGGTTTTAGAAATTCGACGCTCAATAACTTCCAAATCTGCAAGGCACAATTCTGTATCGATGATGTTGACGTCGCGAATCGGATCGATGTTGCCTGAAACGTGAGTGATGTTGCCATCCTCAAAACATCTGACAACATGCGCAATTGCATCGACTTGGCGAATGTGTTCGAGAAATTTATTGCCCAATCCCTCGCCTTTCGATGCTCCCGCAACAAGTCCAGCGATATCGACAAATCGAACTGTCGCTGGAGTAGTTTTTTTGGAATTGTACATCTTCGTCAAAACATCGAGCCGAGGATCTTTCACCGTGACAATTCCAACATTCGGCTCAATCGTGCAGAATGGATAATTTGCAGCTTCCGCGCAAGCTTTTGTAATCGCGTTGAATAGAGTTGATTTTCCAACGTTTGGTAATCCAACAATCCCAACTTCTAAGTTACTCATTATTATACCTCTGTACCGAAAATTCGATCGCCTGCATCGCCAAGTCCAGGCACGATATATGCTCGATCGTTCAATTTTTCATCGATTGCCGGAGTGAATATCTCGACGTCCGGATGATCTTTTTGAATTCGCGCGATTCCCTCCGGAGCTGACAAAATCGAAATCAATGTTATCGGCTTAGAATTTTTTCGCTTCAATAGATCTATCGCCGCCGATGCAGATCCTCCAGTCGCGAGCATTGGATCGACAATCAAAATTCGACTCTCGGCAATATCTCCAGGAAGTTTGCAATAATACTCGACCGGCGCGAATGTCTTTTCATCGCGAAACATTCCAATTACTCCAATCGATGTATTCGGAATCATTTTCAGCGCACCAGGTATCATTCCAAGTCCCGCGCGAAGAATTGCGATCAAACAAAATTTTTGAGAATCGAGAGTTTTTTGGCGAGTTTTCGAAATTGGAGTCTCGATTTCAACTTCAACCGTTTTGAAATCTCGAGCGACTTCATAAATTAACATCGATGCAATTTCATCGAGATTCGATCGAAAAATTTCTGGAGGAGTTTCCTTGCGGCGAATTCGAGTCAATCGCGTCATAATCAGCGGATGTTCAATCAAATGCACAGCCATGATTTTTCCTCACTGATACAAAGGATATTTGCGGCAGAGTTTATCAACACGCTCGCGAGCTTCAGCCTTCTTCGATTCATCGTCAGGATTGTTCAAAACGAGCGCAATGATATCGGCGACTTCTTTCATATCCGATTCGACAAAGCCGCGAGTCGTGAGAGCTGGAGATCCCAATCGCAAACCGCTCGTGATAAATGGTGAACGTGGCTCGAATGGAATTGTATTTTTGTTCGCAGTGATATTGACTTCATCGAGGAGATTCTGCGCGTCTTTACCAGTCAAATTTTTCGAAGTCAAATCGACAAGCATCAAATGATTATCAGTTCCGCCCGAAACAATTCTGAATCCGTCTGCAGTCAATGAATCAGCGAGCGTTTTGGCATTTTTTATAATCTGTTCCGCGTAAGTTTTGAATTCAGGCTGCAATGCTTCTCCCAATGCAACAGCTTTCGCTGCAATGACATGCATCAATGGACCGCCTTGAATTCCAGGGAAAATCGCTTTATTGAACTGCTTTCCAAATTCAGCGTCGTGACAGAGAATCATTCCTCCGCGAGGACCTCTGAGAGTCTTGTGAGTTGTAGTTGTCACAACGTCTGCATATGGAATCGGGCTTGGATGTAATCCTGTCGCAACTAATCCAGCGATGTGCGCAATGTCTGCTAATAAATATGCACCGACAGATTTTGCGATTTTCGACAGTCTTTCGAAATCAATGA
The DNA here is from genome assembly GCA_017484005.1 of Selenomonadaceae bacterium. GTDB lineage: Bacteria > Bacillota > Negativicutes > Selenomonadales > Selenomonadaceae > Quinella. The sequence continues at coordinate 15,683 of JAFUTY010000071.1, forward strand.
TTCGCGCGTATGCAGATGCTCCCGCGACAATCATTTTCGGTTTGCATTCCTGCGCAGTCTTTTCGAGCGCGTCATAATCGATTCGCTCTGTATCTTTTGAAACTCCATATGGAACAATTTTGAAATATTTTCCGCTCATATTCACTGGCGAGCCGTGCGAAAGATGTCCGCCGTCAGTCAAATTCATTCCCATGACAGTGTCGCCGGGATTTAACAAGGCGAAGAAAACTGCCATATTCGCCTGCGCTCCGGAATGTGGCTGAACGTTTGCATACTCACAATTGAACAATTTTTTCGCGCGATCGATCGCCAATTGTTCCGCGACATCGACGAATTCACAGCCGCCATAATATCTTTTTCCAGGATATCCTTCCGCATATTTATTCGTTAGGACAGATCCCTGCGCCTCCATCACCGCTTTTGAAACGATGTTTTCAGACGCAATGAGTTCCAATTTTGTCCGCTGGCGATTGAGTTCCTTTTCGATTGTTGCAAAAATTTCAGGATCGGTTTGCTGCAAAGATTTTTCCAAATTCGACATTGAAATTCCCCTCTCGATTTAATCTTGAGTTTCGACTTCAAGATCTAAAATCCAACTGCCGCCTTTGTCAAGATCAAGCTTTTCATGAAAAATTCCATCGATCGATTTCAGTTCCGAATGATTCAATTCGCACCGAACTTATACCAATTTTCGAGATTCAGTATAAAAAATTTTGATTCATTTTTGAGTCTCGATTTCTAAATTCAAAATCCAATTTCCATCTTTATCGAGCTCGAGTTTTTCATGAAAAATTCCATCGATCGATTTCAGTTCCGAATGATTCAATTCGCACCGAACTTATACCAATTTTCGAGATTCGGTATAAAAATTTCTCGATTCATTTTTGAGTCTCGATTTCTAAATTCAAAATCCAATTTCCATCTTTATCGAGTTCTAATTTCTCATGAAAAATTCCATCGAGCGTTTTCAATTCTGCTAAAAATTTTTGCGATGAATCAACATCCTCGCCGAGAATTTTGAGTTTGATTCGATTTTCAAGCCGCTCAAATGATTCAACATGCACCGAATTTATACTGATTTCCGAGATTCGGTATAAAAATTTCCAGCCGATTTCATCAGAATTTTTCGCAAGGAGCTCTTGAGCTCGATTCTCTCGATTTGAAATCTCGATCTCAATTGGATTTTGAGTCGGCAGTTCAGCGATTCGTTTTTCGAGAATTTTTAAATTCTGCCGCGATTCCAGCAGTGAATTTCGATCGGTGTGAAAAATCCCAACCATTAATATAGTCATGAAAATCCATAGCGCAATTGTCATTCGAAAAAAATTCCATCGGCTTGGATTTTTTCGAAATTCATCCGGCAAAAGATTCAACGTCTCGATTTCTGGAAATGCAATTGAACACGCACCGAAAAATGATCGATCATTCGAATCGCCCCGATCGATCGGAAATTTTTTCTCGGGATCAAAAATCGTGATTCGAGATAATCCAATTTTTGCAAATTCATCGAGTTCAGATTTTCCGATTACAAAAATCTCGAATCCATTATCAATTCGTCGATACGTTGAGTAGAATTCATCGCGATTCTGAAATCGAAATCTCAAAATGATCTCGTTATCGATAACTCCTCGAAGATCTTCCTCCGGCATCTCTGGAATTTTGGCTTGAAATGATTTGACTGAATTTGAATCAAGACAAACGCAAATCGATGAATCCTGCAAATCGATCTCGTCAAGATTTTCAATTTGCGTCGAATCCAAAATCTTCCATTGATCATTTTCACGCGATAATCGAGTCACAAAAATTTTTCCGGAAGCAAAAAAAATCCCGACCATTTTGCGGTCGAGATTCTCAAAAATATTTTTCATTGCAAATTCCTATCGATACAACTCGAACCAATGCGATTTTCCTGCATTGTCGAAGTAATAAAATCCATAGCTCGTTTCGATTCGTTTTAGAGTCTCGAATCGCGGATCTTCAATTTGTGCTGTCGATGCGAAAAATAATGCTCGATGAGTTCCGTCTGGAAGTTTGATTCGATTTTGCATTAATAAAATTCGAACTGGAATCTCATCGCGTGTTGTAAATCGATATAATTCCGTCTCGTCAAAATTTGATTCGGTGGAGAATTTTTCAGAATCTCCGAACGTTTCATCGATATCGTGCCATGCTCGAAGAATTTCAGTGCCAGATTGCGATGCATACATCAATTTCATTCGCGTTTGCAAATTTTCAACGACATCAGTTTGAACTTTGGCGAGATAAGTCAATTCGACTGCCGCCATCAGAAAAACTGTCGCTACAATCATTGCGAGTGGAAAGAAAAATCCGCGCGAATCAGAAATCATTTGAGCTGGCTTTGCGAAGTCGATTCATTATCGCGAATCCCAATCCAGTTTCAACAGTCTCCTCCGCAAAAATCAAATCGACTTCTTGATCGTCGAAAAATCTCAATCCTTCGTACAAATTCGCGGCAATCGATCTCAAATCGTGCCGAGATCCATAGTTGAAAGAAATTTTCGCTGGAATTTTTTCAAGCGTCTCGGAACTTGCCAAAAGTCCAACTCGATTGAAATTTTTAACTGTGAAAATGACTTCATCGAGCGAGTCTTGATTGAAAAGTTTCAACGCCGCCCGCGGAGCATAATGTCTATATTTCATGCCTGGAGCTTTTGGAACTGCATCGGAATCTTTGAGCGCGGAATCGATTTGAACTTCGCCCAAAATTTCGACTAACATCTCGCGAGTTATTGCGCCAGGTCGAAGAATTGTTGGAATTTCTGATGTGCAATCGACAATCGTTGACTCCAATCCAAAATTGCAGTCGCCGCCGTCAATAATCATTGGAATCTTGTTGTGAAGATCTTCGAAAACCGCTTGAGCAGTGGTTGGACTTGGACGTCCGGAGATGTTTGCAGAGGGCGCAGCGATTGGAGTATCAGCTGCCTTTATGAATGCTCGCGCAAAATCGTGATCTGGAAATCGCACGCCGACAGTGTCAAGTCCCGCCGTGACTTCCGAGGGAATTTCTGGACGTTTTTTGAGAATCAATGTGAGAGGTCCAGGTGAAAATGCAGCGAACAATTTTTCAGCCGCCAATGGAATTTCGCGAGCGACTCGATCGACCATTTCGAGCGAGCAGACATGTTCAATCAATGGATTATCAGCCGGTCGCTCCTTGACTGCAAAGATTTTATCGCAAGCTTTGGCGTTGAATCCATCTGCGCCCAATCCGTAAACCGTCTCGGTTGGAAATGCGACTAACTTTCCCTCGCGAATCAAATCTCCCGCCACAGAAAAATCTTCCGCCGTTGGATTTTTCAAGATTCGAGTTTCAATCACCAATCCCTCCTTGCAATGACAACACGATCGATTCCACCGAGATCCTTGCGAATCTCAATTTGATTGAATCCATCGCGTCGAAAAATCTCCTCAACATCTTTCGATTGATCGATTCCAATTTCCACCGCGACAAATCCATCTTCCGCTAGAAAATTTTTAGATTCACCAGCAATTTTACGATAGAAGTCAAGCCCATCGATTCCGCCATCGAGTGCGAGCATCGGCTCAAAATTTCTCACATCGATCGGCAAATTTTCGAGATCCTTTTGCGGGATATATGGCGGATTTGAAACGATCGCATCGAATTTTTTCTCCGGATCAATCGGTTCAAATAGATCTCCTTTTATAATTTCGATTCGATCCTGCAAATTGAGACAATCGGAATTTTCATTCGCAATTTTAATCGCTTGATCTGAAAGATCGATCGCAGTCGCTTTGGAATTCGGAAGAAATTTTAAAATCGACAGCGCAATGCATCCAGAGCCCGTACAAAGATCCAAAATCTCGATTGACTCGCGATTTTTTAATCGACTTGTGACTATCGCGACAAGTTCTTCAGTTTCTGGACGCGGTATCAAAACTCCAGATTCGACGCGGAATGGAATCGTGAAAAATTCCTTCTGTCCCGTGATATATGCAACAGGCTCACCATTTGCCCGCCGATCGATTGATTCATGATAACTCGCGAGCTCAGATTTTTCGAGCGGCTCATCGAAGTGCGAATAGAGGTAGACTCGATTTTTGCCGAGCACATGCGCCAATAAAATTTCTGCATCGAGCTTTGGCGAATCGAGATTTTTGCGCTGAAAAAAATCGGTCGTCCATTTCAAAACGCTCGCAATTGTCCAGAGCAATCAACTCACCTCGCTCAACTGCTTCGACCGATCGTCTGTTATCAACGCGTCAATCAGTTCATCGAGCTCGCCGTTGAGAATCGAATCCAATTTATGCAGTGTCAAACCGATTCGATGATCTGTCACACGACTCTGTGGAAAATTGTAAGTTCGAATTCTTTCACTTCGATCTCCCGAACCGATTTGATTCTTCCGCGTTGTCGAAATTTCATCAGACTGTTTTTGACGCGCCAAATCATACAATCTAGCTCTCAAAACTGACATCGCTCGCTCTTTATTCTTCCGCTGCGATTTTTCATCTTGGCATTGAACGACGATTCCAGTCGGAATATGAGTGATTCGAATTGCAGATTCAGTTTTATTGACGTACTGTCCGCCAGCTCCACTCGCGCGATATGTATCAATTCGAATTTCCGCGGGATTGATTTCGACTTCAACATCTTCGACTTCCGGCAAAACTGCAACTGTCACGGCTGAAGTGTGAATTCTTCCGCCGGATTCTGTGACTGGAATTCTTTGCACGCGATGAGTTCCGCTTTCGAATTTCAATCGGCTGAATGCTCCATCGCCATCGACTGCAAATGAAATTTCCTTGAATACACCGATTTCCGTCGCATTTGAATCGAGAATTTCGACCTTCCAACCTTTCCGTTCTGCATATCTTGAATACATTCGGAAAAGATCTCCAGCGAATAATGCTGATTCCTCGCCGCCTACTCCTCCACGAATTTCCATTATGACAGATCGAGAATCATTCGGATCTTTCGGAAGTAATAGAATCGGCAAATCTTTTTCGAATTGATCGCGTTTTTCTTTGAGCATTGTCAATTCGCTTGTCAAAAATTCTCGCAATTCTTCATCGCCGGAATCGAGATTCGCAATCATTTCGTGATCATCATCGATTGATTTGCAAGTCGATTTGTACTCTCGAAACGCCGTAACAATCGATTCGAGCTCCGCATGCTCCCGCTGATATTTCTGCCACCGCGGCATATCTGCAATGACTTTCGGATCTATTATCAGAGATTCAAGCTCCAAAAATTTTTCTTCAATCGATCGGAGTTTGCTTTGAAGATTGTTCAAAGAATCATCTCCTCTTTCGATTTTCCTTGAGATTCGCGCGGGAGAATATAGATTAATTCGCCGATTGAATCAAGTGAAA
>JAFUTY010000072.1 GCA_017484005.1 Selenomonadaceae bacterium
AATGTTTGGCGAAAGATTGGCGAGGGATTTGCGAGAGTCTGGCGATTTGTTCAAATTTGGCGAGAAAAAAAAAGATCCATCGATCTGAATTGCTCGGTGGATCTTTTTAAATTCCGAAAATCTCGATTTGTTGACGCGATTTTTCTCGCATGATAATCTCACGAAAAATTTTTGAACTGGAGGGATTCGATGGCGCATTATTTATTTGGAAAGCGAGCTCGAGAGTGGATCGATAAAATGCAGCGTAGATTCGCGGATCAAATACAAGATTCGATCGCTCGCTCGAAAATTTATGACGGAAGATTTGAAGTTGAAGGATCGAATCAGCCGGAGATCGTTTTAGTTCCAATCGATTCGACAACTGCAATTTTCGAATTCGCAGCGGAAGGATCTCGGACTGCAGTTTTAAATTTCGCGAATTTCTTTCATCCGGGCGGAGGATTTTTGCATGGATCGTCGGCTCAAGAAGAAATGTTATGTCAAGAAAGCGATCTCTACAATGTGATTTCGAATTTTGATGGTTTTTATTCATACAATCAAACGAATTTCGATGCATCTGCGGGAGATCGAGCGATCTATTCTCCGGATGTCATATTCGTTGACGAGAATCGAACGAAATCTTGCGATGTGATAACTTGCGCATCAGTTCATCTTCATCGTGGAATGGATCTCAAAAAAAATTCCAAAGTCATGAAGTCGCGAATCGAATTCATCAGAGAAATTGCGGAAGATCAGAAAGTCGAGATTTTGATTCTCGGCGCGCTGGGATGTGGAGCATTTCATCAAAATCCCGAGGAAATTTCAAAGTATTTCCGAGAGGCGTTTGAAAATCGATGCTCAAGTGTCAAGAAGATCATTTATGCAATTCTGCCAGGTGATAATTTTGATGCATTTTGCGAGACTTTCAGCGATGCAAAGATTGACGATCGAAAATTTGAGACTCGATATTTTTTGAAACTTCGTCAAAAAATTTTCAAAGGCGAGTTCGATGATGTTCACAAAAATTTTTCAATTCTTAAAGCGGAACATGCTCGAAAACATCATTCGAGGATGTCTAGAAAATTTGCCGCGGAAATTCAAAATTCGATTGATCACTCGAAAATTTATGATGGTAGATTTGAAATCGAAGGATCGAATCAGCCGGAGATCATACTTTCCAATCTCGATTCAGTTTCAGCGATTTTCAAATTCGACGGCGATCGCATGGCAGTTTTGAATTTTGCGAGTTTCAAACATCCTGGAGGATTTTTTCTTCAAGGAAGTCCAGCTCAAGAAGAATCGCTGTGTCATTCGAGCACTTTGTTCGAAGTTCTGAAACATTTTCCGAATTTCTACAAAGAGAATATGAATCAACTCAACGACGAATTGTTTGTGGATCGAGCAATCTATTCTCCAGATGTGATATTCTGTCGGAAAGATCGTCAAAAATCTTGCGGAGTTATAACTTGTGCCGCTCCAAATTTATCAAAGACGCATCGATCTCACGAAGAAAATTCCAAAGTTTTAAAATCCAGAATCGAATTCATCAGAGAAATTGCGGAAGATCAAAACATCGATACATTGATTCTCGGCGCGTTTGGATGTGGAATCTTTGGACAAGATCCATTTGAAGTTTCAAAGATTTTCCGAGACACTTTTGCAAATCAATGTTCAAGCGTTCAAAAAATAATTTATGCAATTCCGCCTTCCAAAAATCTCGAGGCGTTTCAAAAAATTTTTCAATAGAGGAGATGTTAGAATGTCAGTAAATCTGCAGAAGGGACAAAAAGTCGATCTCAAAAAATCTGATGGCAAAAGTCTCAAAAATTTGATGGTTGGACTCGGCTGGGATGTCAATCAAGCGGAAGAGAAAAAAGGATTCTTCAAAAAACTCTTCGGCAAAAATGACAATTTCGACTGCGATGCATCGGCGATTGTCTGCACGAATGGAAAAATTAAAGATCGCGCTGATGTTGTCTACTTTGGAAATTTGAGACACTCTTCCAACGCGGTGATTCATCAAGGCGACAATTTGACTGGTGCTGGTGAGGGCGACGATGAACAGATCCTCGTGCAGCTCGATAAATTGCCGGATCAATATGATCGAATCGCGTTCGTCGTGAACATCTATCAATCGGAAGAGCGCAATCAAAATTTCGGAATGATCAACAATGCTTTCATTCGAATCGTTGACGCTGATACTGGCGAGGAATTTTGCAAATTCAATCTCACCGATGATTATTCCGGCAAAACAGCTCTAATCGCGGGCGAAGTTTATAAGAAAAATGGCGGCTGGAAATTCAATGCAGTCGGTCAAGGCACAACTGATAAATCATTGCTTGAATTAGAAGCAAGATTCAAATAAAATTCCATAGCGTTTCCACTTTCCACTGGATTCGTCCCGTGGAAATTTTTTTGCCCCATAAATTTTTTCAAGGAGTGATCTGTTTGAAAATCACAGGGCTTTCTGATGCGGAAGTTCAAGCGTCAAAAGCGAAGTTCGGTGACAATCGAATCACTGAACAGGCGCGCGAAGGATTCTGGGACAAGCTCAAAGCCAATTTTGACGATCCAATCATCAAAATTTTGATCTTTGCGCTCGCGTTGAATGTTTTCTTCGCGTTCATGGGAAAATCGGAATGGTATGAATCAGTCGGTATCGCGATGGCTGTTCTCCTCGCGACTGGCGTTTCGACTTTCTCGGAATATCGAAATGAAAATGCATTCCAAGCGTTGCAGGCTGAAGCGTCGCTGATCAAATGCAAAGTCTATCGAAACGGCGAAATCATGGAAATTCCAATCAATGATATCGTTATCGGTGACTGCGTGCTGCTTCAATCCGGCGATAAAATTCCTGCAGACGGCGTGATTATCGATGGCACGATTCAAGTCGATCAATCGATCCTCAACGGTGAGGCAAAGGAAGAATCGAAAATTCCAATTGAAGATGGCGACACTGAATCAGAAAATTCGACGGATCTTTTGAATCAGCACAAAGTTTTCCGTGGATCTGTTGTTGCGGGCGGAAATGCAGTGATGCGCACTGTGACTCTCGGCGACAAAACTTTCTATGGAAAAATCGCGGGAGAATTGCAAACTGATGATGACCGCGATACTCCGTTGAAATTGAAACTCGGCGATCTCGCGGAACAAATTTCTAAATTTGGATATATCGGCGGCGTCGCGATTGCTGTTGCATTCATGTTCGAGCGAATCGTGATTCAAAATGGATTCGACGGCGCATTAATCGCGGCATATTGTTCAGACTGGATGAATGTTCTCAACAGTCTCGTCGAAGCGATTATGCTCGCAGTTATCATTATCGTCATGGCAGTTCCTGAAGGACTTCCATTAATGATCGCGATCGTTTCCGCGCAAAACATGGGCAAAATGCTCAAGGACAATGTTTTAGTTCGAAAAATTTCTGGAATTGAAACCGCTGGAAGTTTGAATTTGCTTTTCAGTGATAAAACTGGAACAATCACGAAGGGACAGCTCGAGGCAGTCACATATCTCGATGGCGCGGCGGAATTCCATAAAACTTACGAGGATCTCGGCTCTGAATTGCAAAAACTTCTATCACTGGGAGTTAGATATAACACATCGGCAGTTGTCAATGGAATGGAAGCAGTCGGCGGCAATGCAACTGAACGAGCATTGCTTGGATTCGTCCTCGGACACGATCAAAAATTCGACGAATCTGCGAAAATCGAAGTCATTGATTCAGTTCCATTCAACAGCAAAAATAAATATTCTCTCGCGACGGTCAAAGGTGATTATGATTTGACTCTCGCGAAAGGTGCGCCGGAGCGATTGTTAGATCGATGCTCGTTCTATTATGACGGCGATGGAAATAAGAAAAAATTCGGCGACGCTGAAAGATCTGCAGTCAACGCGAAAATCGATGAATTGGCAGTTCGAGCGATTCGAGTTTTGGCATTGGCGACTTACGAGGGAAAAATTGTCAATGGAGAACTTCCTGAGACTGGAGCAGCATTCGTCGGCGCAATTGGAATTCGAGACGAAGTTCGTCCGGAATCAGTCAAAGCGATTGCTCAAGTTCAAAAGGCTGGAGTTCAAGTTGTAATGATCACTGGTGATCGCAAGGAAACTGCTGTCGCGATTGCTAAAGAAGCTGGAGTTTTGCATTCAGATTCCGAGATGGTTTTGACTTCGACGGAACTCAATGAAATGAGCGATGAAGATGTCAAAAAGAATCTCCCAAATATTCGAGTGATCGCTCGCGCACTTCCAACTGATAAATCGCGACTCGTTCGATTGGCGCAGGAATTGAATCTCGTTGTAGGAATGACTGGCGACGGTGTCAATGATTCGCCGGCATTGAAAAAAGCTGATGTTGGATTTGCGATGGGCGGAGGAACTGAAGTCGCGAAGGAAGCTTCAGAAATTGTTATTCTCGACGATAATTTCAGCTCAATCGGTCGCGCGATTCTCTATGGGCGCACGATTTTCAATTCGATTCGCAAATTCATCATTTTCCAGCTCACGATTAACGTTGCAGCTGTCATGATTTCATTTGTCTGTCCTCTAATCGGTCTGGAAAATCCTCTCTCGATTACGCAAATTCTCTGGGTCAACCTCGTCATGGATACATTAGCAGCTCTAGCATTCGGTGGAGAGCCGGCACTCGATCGATATATGGATGAAAAGCCGAAACGTCGCGATGAACATATTTTGAGCCGCTACATGTATTCTGAAATTGGAGTTGGTTCAGTCTGGACATTTGCAGTTTCACTCGCATTTTTACTCACGAAATTTTCGCACGAGCATTTCAGAGTCGGCGAAGAAGATGCAAACATGTATTTAATGACTGGATATTTTGCATTCTTCATTTTCACCGCGGTTTTCAATGCTTTCAATGCTCGCACGGATCGCATGAATCTTTTCGATAACATCGGCGGCAACACTGGATTCCTGCAAGTTATGGGATTGATTGTTGTCGTTCAAGTTATTATGGTTTATCTTGGCGGCGTGATTTTGAGATGCTTCGGCTTGACGATAAATGAATGGATGTTTGTCATTGCGATGGCTATCACAATCATTCCAATCGATCTGGTTCGAAAAGCGATTGTTGGAGATTCCACTGAAAAACAAGCGTGATTTTTGATCTATTACTCCGGAAATAAAAAACTCCCGAGAGATCGTTTTGATCCCTCGGGAATTTTTTATTTGTGTTTCTGATTGAACAGTCGATCGATCAAAATATCTGTCGCTTGATAAGTTGCTTTTTGAAGAGCATTGTGAACACTTTGTTGAGTCGCCTCTATCGTTCCAATTCGAAAAATTAATAGATCAACTCCAGAACTACTTCGCGATTGTCCGCGTCCCTTCGATGCCATGAGAATTCTTCCATTCGAAACATCCATAATCCGCACTGACAAATATGCCTCGGTCAAACTGTTCTCCGCAACAATACTGATAACGTTTCCATAAATGATATATTCCACATCGAGAATTTTTCCGATCTCTTTAGCTGTTGCAGCGTCAATGATTCCATTTATATTGAGATCGCCCAATTTTTCATGCATCAAATCCTTATCGACAATTTGAAAATATCCATTATCAAAGAGTCTCTCGATAACATAATCATTTGACGCTTTTTCTGCGTTGAGAAGATCGAAACTGTAATCTGATGTTCCTTCATGCGGTTCGAAATCCATCACTGCAACGCGAGCATGTTTATCAATCATCGGTGCGGCTTCAGTTGGAACGCTCGTCAGAAGCAGCAAAATCAGAATCAGAAATTTCATTTTCAAAAAATCTTTCCCTCATCGAGATCTTTAATCAATCCTTTTGAAAGTTTATCAGAAACAAAATTTAGCAGATTCATAAATTCTTTTGATTGAAGATCAGGTGCATCTTTGGTAGTTACATCTTTCCCTTTGATTTCTTTTCCCGCAGTACAAGTAGAACTTCTGAAATAAACAACTTTTCCTGTTGACGCTTCGATTATTCTCAATTCGCATTCAACAATCATTGCCTTTTGAACTACATTGTCAGCACCACCTTTTAACAGCGATTTGTCTTTCGTCAATGCTGCTGCAATGATACTTCCTATTGTGTTACCTATTTCTGCATTTTCATCTCTCCAAGTATCATTTCCCATTCCAACGATCGTGCCTTGAATCAAATATTTTGCGCCATTATCTTGACCAATTTTCGAAGTGATCTCTGGTGAAACTATCTGTCCAACTTGAGCAGTTGAAATTGAATCTGCCAATTTTGGATTAAAAGAACTTCCCTCGAATAGTGAGTTGAAATTTCCATTCGCAATTTCAGCTTGAGCATTTTGTATCTCTCGACTTCTTTCATCATAAAGATCTTGTTGCAACGATCTATCGATCGGTTTTGATTCAACTAAGTTGAATTTTCCGCTCGAGAGAAGTTTTTCGATGACAAGATCACTTAAAACATCGGGAACATCAACCTTTTGATATCGAGTGTCATTTGTAAATTTCATCAAAACAATCGGTGGGGTTTCTGCTTGAGCTGTTGAAAATTCAAACGCGAGCAATATCGTCGCAAGAATTGAGATTAACTTTTTCATTTCGATTTCTCCTTCCTCTTTGTTTTATCTTTCAATCCCTCCGGAAGTTCAAGATATTTCGAGTCTGGAATCGTGGAGAATTCCTCAAGTTTGATCAAAGATCGAGAATAATCGATAACATTTCCATCGTTGTCTTGAGTGAAATTGATCGTTGCAATTTTCACCATTTGATCGCCGTTGAAATAGTATCGAATTGCAAAAAATGTACTATCTATCTGTGCCGAAAAATCTTCATAGCTCGAGCCGTTCGAAAGAGTGCCGCTCGTCACGAATTTATATTTTGGCATGCTCGGATTTTCAATCACTCGATCCCTTGGGAGCAATGGAAATAGCGCATTGACCAGAGTTTCACTTCCAAAGTTGTAGATCTCTTTCAACGCATCATAAGCATAAAGATCAGCAATTGTTTTTGCTTTGACACTGCTAGAATGTCCAAATGCATTTCGCTCACCAACATATCTTTTTTGACCGTCGCGAATATCCCAATAAAATTTGTAAATATCTTCTCCTTTAACGAGCGTACATGGATTTTGTCCTTGTTTCATATCCAATTCGGAATATCTTTCATTGCCATTCAGGATAAAAATTCCACTTTCTTCGATCGATTTTTCTCCAGTTGTATCTTCGAATTCAATATCACGAAGAAATTTGCTCGATTTGACTTGCATCATTCGATTTGTCTGATGAACTGGTTTTGTAACGACCTCATATTTGATTGAACAATTTCGATTCGCCAGTGCATCTCGATATTGATCAACTTTTGCAGCTTCAGTCGATGAAACTATCAAAATCATTCCTGCGACTAAGACACATACAATTTTAAATTTCATTTTGATTCTGCAACGTAGCGATCGCAATCATATTCTTTTTTAGCGATCGTCTTTTTGAAACTTTCTTTATATTGCGGCTTTGGATTCATGGAATTTGGATTGAATTTATCTTCCCAAAAGAAAATTCGAAGTCCTTCTGGAAGTGCCAATAAATCTTTTATTTTTTTCCAATCCTCTTTGGGATTTAACAATGGAGAATTCAATTCTGATTCTGGCAACATTTTCATTTTAATTAAATCGTAGAGCTTTCCATCTTGATAAAAAGCCGAACGATGTACATTTTTCCCTTTAACTATTGATTTAGAATTGAATCGACGTTTTCCATCATACGCTGAAATTTTTGATTCTTCTTCGCCATAAATTCCCGAATATTTATATGAAAAAAGACCAGCATTAATTTTTGCACCTACACTGACAGGCATGTATTCGATATCAAAATTTCCGGATTCGAGGATTTCGCGATATTTTTCAGCCATCGGTTGTTCAGCGGAAGTGGTTGATGAAGTTGCGAGAGTTGCGATTGAGATTGTTGCAAGGATAAATTTTCGTAATCGATTCAACAGATTCATCTCCTAAAAATTTTTTTAGAATTTCATATGACAATTTTGCCCCCCCCCCGAAAAAATCAATACCGAATTAAAAAAATAGCGTAACGATCGATCCAAAATAAAATAGATCAATCGTCACGCTTGTTTTTTGTTCGGAATTAACGTCTAATCGCAACTGACATCGGACGTTTGAATATCTGAACCCAATAGCTTCCATAAACAGAATCAGATTTATAAAAATATCCAACGCCGAGCTCGGTATAATCAGAATTTAAGATGTTAGCACGATGTCCCGGTGAATTCATCCACATATCGACAACTTCTTGAGCTTTTGAAACTCCCGCCGCGATATTCTCTCCAATCATATATTCTCCGTTTTTCATAATGGAAGAGCATGGTCTGCCATCGGGACGAGTGTGTGAATAGACTCTCGAAATTTCTTCAGCGCGAATTGATGCTCCATCCATCAAAATTTTCGAAAGACGAAGCGGTGCAGATCCAACTTTTGCGCGTTCTTGATTAACTAATTCCAAAACTTGCTGAGCCAATATATCGGGGCTTTCGACAGCTGGTGAATGCAAACTCTTCGGCTCACCGATAACCACTTTAAAGACATAAACATAACCATTCGGATATATCGTTCGAATGTAAACATCGCCAACTTCATCGAGAGAAATCGTCACATGTCCATCATTTTGCGAAACAATATGAGCCCTCGATGGAGGATCAATTTCATAACAAACTCCCGATTCTCCATGAATTTCAAATGTTTGATTCTGTTGATACTCCAAAATTTTATCTGCATTTTCTTCAGCCGAGACTGGAGATCCAAAAATCAAAAACATCGATGTAATTGCCGCGGCGATCTTTTTTCTCATTTTGAAATCTCCTCAACGCATCGGACGACGGAACAATTGCACCCAATAATGTCCATATTCCGAGCCGTCTCGATAAACATATCCAACGCCGAGTTCAGTGAAATTTGGATTCAAAATGTTGGCGCGATGTCCTGGCGAATTCATCCATTGATTCATCGTGCCTTCAGATGTTGAAGATCCTGCCGCAATATTCTCTCCGACGTTGCGATAATTGTTATCGAGCACTGTGAAACATGAAGATCCATCGGGACGAGTGTGCGAGAAATTTTCGACGATCTCCTCCGCGCGAATATCTGCTGCGTAAGTCAAATCTTCGGAAAGTGTGAGAGGAGCAACTCCAGCTCGAGCGCGTTCCTGATTCACTTGATCGAGAATTTCCTGCGCAAATTGAGAGCCGACGAAGTGAGTCATTCCATCGCCGTCGAGCATCTGATCCGATTTGTCATCATAATACTCGTCGTCATCATCTTCATCGTCGTAAAAATCTTCGTCATCATAATCTTCATCGTCTTCATACTCGTCGTCATAATACTCATAATCATCGTCATCGTCATAATAACTTGCGCATGAAGTCGAGATTCCAGTTCCGAAGATGAATGCAATTGAAACAATCGCCGCCAAGATTTTTCTTCTCAATCTCGATTCCTCCTCTCACAAAATTTTTGAAAGTGATTCAACGAGTCTCAATACTCGTCGTCATCGTCATCCTCATCATCGTAATATTCGTCGTCATCATCAACATCATCGTCGTCATAGACGTCCTCATAGACATCCTCGTCGTCGTCATAATCCTCCGCGAAAGAAGTTGACGGATTCACTCCAAACAGAAATGTGAGCGCAAAAATCAATGCAAGAAATTTTTTCATTGGATTTTCCTCCTTAATGATTGATTTTGAAAACCGCCGGAGATTTCTTCAATGACTTTTGATTTCCTACATTCAGTTTTCGATTTTTGCCTGCAGATTTTTCACTTGAATCAGATTTGCCGTCTTGAACAGATATTTCACAAATTTAGACTGATTTTCGAATCGCGGTATAAAAATCTCGTCGAGTATCGAATCAATTTCCTCACGACTCAAATCACTCATTGAAGTTTTTTGCATCTCGAGTTCAAAAATAAAATCCAAAATCTTTTTCCGATCCTCTGAATCGAAATTTGGAATTGAATCCATGATTCGCGCGAATTGATTTAGTCCCTGCAGATTTGATATCAGTGCATTTTTGAATTTATCTCTCACAAAGATTCCTCATTTCATCGCGAAAAATTTTTCATTCTGAATCGAAACTTGAACGATTGGACGAAGTGCAAATCGAATCAATCGCTCGATGAATTCTGTATCATCTTTGAAAATCGGGCGAAGGATCTTTTCGAGATTTTCAACATTTTCACCGCGAAATCTCTCGAATGACTGCGACATGAAATATTCGATCAGAATTGGATCTCTTAAAATTTTCTCGGCGATTGGAATTTGATTCATCAACTCGATTAGAAATTTTTCAAAATCCTCGTCAGAATCTCGATGAATGTAACTCGGTGCGTCGATGCAAATATAAATTTTCGCGGCGAATAAAGTTTGAAGTGAGAATATCAGATCTGAATCTGCGACAAACTCGATTCGATTTTCCATTAAAAATTTTCGATTGAAGATTGCGCCTGATAGATCTTGCGATAGCTGACGACGATTCAAAAGTGAAATTCGAGATTCTCGATCGCTCGGCAAAAGTTCAATTGGATTTTGAGATTCATAATGTTCTTTTGTCGCAAGTTTCAATTTCTGATTCTCGTCAATCAAGTAGAATTTTCTTCCGCGAACGATATCGGCTGAATATTTTTCTGCAGTTTCAACGAATGTTTCAAAAAAATTCGGCGCGATCGAATCATGATTTTCGATGAATGTGATGAATTTTCCGCGAGAATTTTTAATCGCGCGATTCTTAGATTTCATGTTGTCCGCAAAGATCAATTCAACATTTTTCGGAAAGCTATCTAAATCTCGATTTTCAGATATAATTGACAAAATTTTCGACATGAATTTCTCCTCAAATTAACTATGGGGGTGATCTAATGGAGGATTATGCTCTCAAATTGTTCAATGTGCTCGATTTGATCAAGGAAAATTTTCAAAATGGGATTCGCGATGACTTTATCGATACCAACAAACTCATGCGAATCTTTTTGAAAGAGTATCCAGATGAAGAAATCTCTCGCGATTTTATCCTCGAAGTCATTCATGAAAATGGAATTCATGACGGCGACAGATTTTATTTCATCTCAACTAGCGACGCAACTCAAATTCTAAACATATTCGCGCCGCTTTTCAAAACTCATTCGATCATCTTTTATTCGGAAGTGATTCAGAAAAATTTCGAGCTCTTTAAAAGCATGCACATCTTTTCGCCTCAAGTTTTGAAACGAATTCTGAAGGAACTCGATTCAGATCATTTTTACTTTGATGAATTTTGTTCCGCGCAGAGATCGACTGAACTCGATTATGAGATTCTCAAATTCTTTTTGTTCATGCGAACATCCCTATCGCTCGAAAGATTAGAATCAAGATTTCCATATGTGCCGCGCGATAAAATTGTGGAAGTGTTGAACGATCGAACTAAATATCTGCCGACGAAGAATAAAAAATTTTTCCCGACTTTCAATGTTCAATGTGATATCGATGAAGTCAATGCAATCGAGGCACAGATCGATTCTCAAATTTCTAAAAATGGTTTTGCAACTTTCGATGAATGCGATCTATCGATCAATTTCTCGATTAATCATGAAATTTTTGAGAAAGATATATGTGATTTGATTTTTGAAAAATTTTTTGCTGATAAATTTGTGATGCGCGGCAGAAGAATTTTCAAGAAGGGACAGAAGATTCCAAGGATCAAATCGGTGAAACTCACTGATAAATTCCGAGATTTCATCGCCGAACATGATGAGATAACGATTGATAAATTATTTAGCTTTTCGGAAAAATTAAAGAAAGCTCAATACACTGCGCTCGATATTGCATATGAATCAATGCTCCGCGTTGATAAAAATCTGTTTGTGAGAGATTCGCTGATCCATTTTGATATTGATGGAATTGATGAATCACTCGATCCATTTGTTCAAGGGAAGATCATTTCAATTCGAGATGTAACGAGTTTCACTGGATTTCCGCCCGTCGATGGATATTCATGGAATCTTTTTATGTTGGAAAGTTTTCTTCGGAAATTCAGTCGTCGATATGCTTTCGATGCTCCAGTCACAAATAGCTCGAATATCGGCGCGATCTATCCTCGATCGATGAAATTTAAAGATTATTTAGATCTTCAGGCTACAGTGATCATTCAAGAAAAAATTCTATTGGAAAAATCTGCAATATATGAGTTCTTGAAATCTGAAGGCTATAGAGCTCAACTCAAAACTCAGATAATCGATCAGATCATCGAGCGAGTTCTAGAAATTCGAAATCTTTAAAGGGAATTTTTGATAATCAGAGAATCTAACTTCCATTATGTATAAGTATGAATTTGATTCAGAGACGGGCGGAATTCTTCTCACAGATACCGAGGAACAAATGTCTAAAGAGCCTCGACCAGTTTGGGCTCCAGAGATGAATATCCTCGGCTTCGATAAACACTGGCAATATGAAAATCAGAATGAGACTCCATATTTAATTGCGGAGGCAGGGAATTATTTTTATCGCGGAAGAAAAATCGCAATAGTGAGAGGCGGATCACTGTATGAAAAACCAACTCTCGAAGTGTTGGACGACAGCGATTTAGTTCTTCTCCCGATCGATGTGAAAAAAATGTGCGATAAGAATTCTCAAATTCTCGAGACTCTCAGACAGGCAACAATCAAGCGAATCTATAATTATTGGAAGAGAAATAAAAATCGGCTCGATTGTTTTCATGTCGCGTTCAGTGGTGGGAAAGATTCGATCGTCTTATTGGATTTGGTAAAGCATGCACTTCCAAAATCTTCATTCATCGTGGTGTTTGGAGATACTCGAATGGAATTTCCAGACACTTATGACGTCGTCGATGCTGTCGAGGATAAATGTAAATCTGAAGGAATTGCATTTTATCGAGCGCAATCAAAAATGCATCCAGAGGAGACATGGAAACTCTTTGGACCTCCCTCAACTGTATTGAGATGGTGCTGCTCGGTTCATAAATCAGCTCCTCAAACTTTAAAAATTCGAGAGATATTGAATAAATCTGATTTTGTTGGTGCAGATTTTGTTGGAGTTAGAGCTCAAGAAAGTGTTCGAAGATCTGAATATGACGTCGAGAGTTTCGGAATGAAACAGCGAGGTCAACATGTTCATAATTCAATTTTGGAATGGGGATCAGCAGAGATCTGGCTCTACATTTTCAAAAATGATCTTCTAATCAATGAAACATATAAAAAAGGAAGTCCTCGAGCTGGATGTCTCCTCTGTCCAATGAGCAGCGATCGATCCAATTTTTTTCGCAATCATAATTATTCAAAAAAAGTCGATCGCTTTATCAATTTAATTCGAGACAATGTCACCGATGAAAGCATCGATACATACATCGCAAACAGCGGCTGGCTGAATCGAAGAAATGGTCGAGATTTGATAAATCCAACGACAAATTACGGTGAGAAGATCGAGGATGAATATCTTTATATCACAGTAACAAATCCAAAAACTGATTGGCGTGAATGGATTAAAACTGTCGGCGATTTTAATTTTCCGTTTGAGATTGAAACTAGAGATCAATCTATCGTTGTGAAAGTGAAATCGATCTATGACAAATCTCCCTCCATGAAAATTCTCAAATACATTCTTCATAAATCAGCTGTATGTGTTGGATGTGGAGTTTGTGAGTCGAATTGCGTACATGGAGCGATCTCTTTCAAAGATGGATTGAAAATCGATGAGAGAAAATGTACTCATTGTCTCCAATGCCACAGCATCAATTTGGGATGTTTGCTATTCGATTCATGTAAATTGCCGAGCGGAGGAGGATCTTCTAATTTGCAAAATCAGAGTTTGAACACTGTCGCGGATCATGCACCAAAGCTGGAGTGGATCAAAGATTTTTTCGAAAATCCAAATTCATTTTTAGAATCCAATACTCTCGGAATCGTTCAAAACACAAAATTCAGACGCTTTCTATATGATACCGAACTTGTTGATCGAAAAAATAAAACTGCCACAGAATTCACTGATCTAATCAAGAAGATCGGTTGGAATTCTCCGACAGCTTGGGGAATCATTTTGATTAATCTCGTTTATAACAATCCTCAAATTCGTTGGTATGTTGAGAATCTCCCAATCGATGAAGAATTTTCTCGCGAATATGTCGAGGAGAAATTGCAAACGTTCGAAGTGTCAGTGAAAGATTCGAAATCGATCGTCAAAGCATTCAAACGTCTATGTGAAATTCCTCTCGGAACTGAATTGAAATTTGGAGTGACTTCGAGCTCTGGAAAAAATCTCACGACTCTCAAACGTACAAAAGCTAAGATCGAGGATGCTCGAGTCATTCTCTATTCACTTTATAAATTCGCCGAAGCATCGAATCAGTTCTATCAATTCAATCTTTCGAAATTGGAAGATGATTCAAATTCCGAGGGAATCAGTCCAATGAAAATTTTTGGAATCGATCGAGATGAAATGCAGCAATTTTTGAATGGACTCTCTACGAATTATCCAGCATTCATCAGCGCAACATTCACTCACGATTTGGAAAAAATATCGCTCGTCCCAGAAAAAAATTCGCAGGATGTTTTGAAGTTGTTTGATTAAGGAGTGTCATCGATGGCATACGAGCCGGATAAATATCTCGAGTTTTTCGTGATTGACGAGGGCTATTATCCAGAAATCAACGAAAGCTCAATCAAAGATCCAAAAAATAAATGGCAGCAGACCTTTCCGCACACAGATATCGTTGCACTGCTGAAATCACTCAATCGCATGCTGGATCGATTGGATAAAAAAGGTTTGTGGATTGAAGGATCTTATGGAACTGGAAAATCGCGAATCGTTTGGATGATGGAGAATCTGCTTTCATGTTCAGACGCAGATTTCGATTCGTATTTCGATGAATATGACAATTTGAGAAATGAAATCGAGCTTCGTGGAAAACTCAAAACAAATCGCAATGGTGGAATTGTAACTGCGATTCGATATGCAACTGGAGATATAACTTCGACTCGAAAATTGATCTTCGCAGTGTTTGAAAGTTTAAGTGAATCGCTGAAAAAGGGAAAATATAAATTCGATGGCGCAAAAACTCTTCGAGGAAAAATTGCGAGCTGGCTTGAATCAGATTCAGCAAATCTCGAGATGTTCCGCGCAAAAATTCAAAAGCCAGAGTATCGAATGTCTCAAACTCTGGGGAATCGATCTGCTGAAGAAATCATCGAGCGTTTGAAAAATCCACAGGCAGAAGTGTCTCAACTCGTCGAGGATATTTTGAAACTCGGTGAGGCTGAAGGAATTCGAGCATTCGATATCAACATGAAAGATCTGATCGATTGGATTTCTGAGGTCATTGAAGAAAATGATCTCAAAGCGATTGTGCTCTTCTGGGATGAATTCTCAAAATTTTTCGGGAATAATCGGAACAATCTCGACGAGTTTCAGCGACTCGCAGAGCTTTCAAACATCGCACCGTTTTATCTCGTAATCACAACACATCAATCGGAAAGTTTAGCGGGCGAAGGAGATCAAGCGTTTCGAATTGTAAGCGATCGATTCACTCACAAAAATATCACGATGCCAGATAATATCGCTTTGGAACTCATTGGGCATGCGTTGAAAGTCAAAGACATGGCTCGAGAAATGTGGGATCACATCGTTGCAGCGTTAGTTGAGCGAACAAAAATTCCTCGTGAAAAGGTCATGGAGTTTGCCAAAATTCGAGACGAGAAAATTTTGATCAACATTCTTCCGATTCATCCAATGACGGCAATTCTATTGAAAAATCTCGCGTCATATTTTGCATCGAATCAGCGAAGCATTTTCAATTTCATCAAAAACAATGATCCGAACGTCAAAGCATTTCAAGATTTCATCGCGACGAAAAGTCCAATGAATGGAGATCTATTGACGATCGATTGTCTTTGGGATTTTTTCTATGAGAGTGGAACTGACGAGCATGGCATGGGTGTCGGGCGAATGAATTTGAAGCCATCGATTCGTGCGATTCTCGATTCATATTCAATCAACAAAGATTCCCTGAATCTCGACGAGCAGACTGTATTGAAAACGATCTTGCTGTTTCAGGCGATCGATCAAGAATCTCGCGGCGATGTTGAAATCTTTCGTCCCACGGAAAAAAATCTCCAGCTTGCATTCACTGGAGTATCAGATTTGGAAAATGGTCGGGCGGAATCAATCGCTAACGATTTAGTTCGCAAAGAAATTTTATTCAGAAAGCCAGGCAAAGTTGAAACATATGCAGCGATGGCGTTGAGTGGAGATTTTGCAGAAATCGAGCGGCTGAAAAAATCTCTAACTGAATCTGTGAAAACGTCTCAATTAGTTCAAGATGCAAAGCTAATCGAGTCTTTCAATCTAACTCAATCGCAAAAAGCTCGATACGTTTTGAATCCTGTGACTGCTGAAGATTTCACTCGAATGATCAATAGACTCACAAGCGAGAGTCATGGTTATCAAATCCAAGTCGTGATTTGTTTCGCGCGGAATGAAGATGAACAAAATAAAATTTATAATTTATTGAACGGCGTGATTCATGATCCTCGCTATCATCGATTGGTTTTCATCGACGCGTCTTCAAACACGATCAATCGAGAGATTTTCAATCGCTGGATCGAAAATTCTGCGCATGAAAAATATCAACGCGGAAAGGATAATGCTCTCGCTGACAAAATGAAGAGCAATGCTTCTGACTGTCTTAAAGAGTGGTATCAATCTTTCGAGAATGGATCGTTCGTTTATTATTCGGCGGTGAAAAATGAATCTGCCGAGCGATCAAAAATTTCATGTCAAAATGTGAGTCGAATCACTGAAGAATTGCGCGATAATGTGCGTCGAATCTATCAATATTCATTTGACGATGCAAGTATCACTGACACTCTGTTTCAATCGACAAATTTGAAAAAGATGCCTGAATGTGGAGTTAAGCAAGAAGAATATTCGATGCTCAACAGTAAGCAGATCAAAATTGTGCTCGGCGATCTTTGGCAGATGTCTGGAAAATATTGGGAGATTTATCCAGAACTGAATATCTCTCGTTTGAAAATTGAACTCGATTCGATGATTGAAAATCAAATCAAAAAAGATGTTCGGATCTCATTCGACGAGATTTTTGAATTTCTACTCGAGCGAGGATTCATGCCGCTCAACATTTATGCATTTTTGACAGGATTTTTATTGAAGGAATATGCTGAAGATCCTTACAGATTCAGCGGTGGGATCGATGGAAATTCTGGCGGTGCAATGAATCACTCGAAACTCGCCGAATGTATTGGTGAAGCAATCAGTCAATCATTCAATCCGAAGAAAGGTTATCATCCAAAATATCTCGAGATCATGTCGCCAGCTCAACGAAATTTCATGGAATTCGCAACAAAAATTTTCAGAGTTTCAGAAGATGTTTCAGTCGAGCAATGTGCTCAAAAATTGCGATCGAAGTTAAAAGATCTCGGCTATCCACTTTGGTGTTACGCTGATGCAGTTGAAGATAAATACAAAGATTTTTTGAAACTCTTTGCGGGAATTGCAAATTCGAAAGAATCTATCAGTGTCTCTGCATTGGCTGAAAAGGCTGGACAATTTTTGATCGAGGCTCCCGAAGCATTTGAAGATCTGAAAAAATTTTTCACTCGAGATCATGGGCGCGAGATTTTCACAGATTTTTTGAGAAATTTTGATGGCGGAATTGTTTTCGATCTAGCGCAGAAAATTGGGATCGAGGATGTAGTTACTGAGTGTCAAAAACAGATCGCATCTGGAGATGGAATTTGGCTTCACGATAAAGAAACTGCTGAAGGTGAATTGCGACAGTTGATCATCGATTACAAAATCGTTTCAGAGAGTCAAAAATTTGGAATCGAAGGAAAGTCGATGAATTCATGCATGTCGAATTGGCGAGAATTTTGTCGATTCCATATCCGAGTGCCGGCTGATTTGATTGGAGATTATTATTCACCGATCAAACCTTTCTTTTCGATGCTAAAAGGAATCTCGGAGCGCGGCGATCTTTCAAAAAATAAGCGTGATCAATTTTTACAGTATCTCGTTGAGAATGCAGAGATCATTCGCGGCGCAATTTCTGATCCAATAAAAATTTTGCGAGAGAGATTTGCATATCAGATCGAAGGTTTGAATGAGGAAGAAATTCAGGATCTCTATAGATCGTTGCCGAGCACATCGTTCACTGATTCGCAGGGAAATTATCATAAAAATATTGATAACTCTTCGAAACAAATCAAGAGCAATCAAATCAAAACTGAACTTTTGAATCTGTGGAATGGACTCTCAAACAATCAATCGCCGAAGGAATGGTCAAAATCGAATCGCACTCCAATCCTCGCAATGATTCCAAAATCTGAACAATCAAACGCTAAAAAAGTTTTCGATACAATCATCGAAGCGTCAACGGATGAAAAATCTGTGAGATTTGCGATTGATTGGCTCGAAAAGAATCAGCAATGCTTTTCCGATTTGAATGATAAAACAAAGATCGATGAAGCTTTTCGTCGAGAGATCATTGGAGAATTTGCATTGATCTTCAAAAGCAATGATGAAGTGCGCGATGAATTGGAATCAAAATCAAAAATTGAAATTTATGAATGGTATCCAAATGTCCACGTGAATCAAATCATTCAAGAATTTGTGCGGAATAAATATTACACTGGCGAACTGCATGATAAATTGACGGAACGAATCGAGCGGATGTCTGATCGTGAAGCGAAGCAATTGCTGATCGATCTGGTCGATAAAAATTACGAGGTTGGATTGAAACTTTTGAGGGAGTCTTAATGGAAAATCTGAACTTTGAATCGGCTGTTGAGAAAATTCATGGCTATTTGAATCGTGACAGTTTGCGAGCATATTTTGTAATTTCTGATCGCGCCTCTGAATATGAAAATTTCAAAAAGATCTTCAGCGAATCATTCGAGCAGATTTATATCTCGAATCTTTGCGCTGGAGATTTTTTTATCGATACAGACTTGCTCATTGAAAAATTGAATTCTCTCGAGCAGAACGCGATCTGTTTTGGATTGGGAGAATACATTTATTTCACGAATCACAAGGATATTTTGAAAAAATTGTACGATCGAAGTTTCAATCGGAAAGTGATTTTCATCTGTCGAGGGATTTCGAGTGAGTTGGAAAATTTAGCGTTGGAAGATCGAAAATTTCGTGCGAATAATTTGTGTCAGATTCAAGGCACAGAGAAAATTTCTGTCGTGAAATACAGTATTGAAATTGAAACTGATGCTAAAAATTTTTCAGAACTGTTGAAGCTCGCTGAATCTGGTAAAGATTTGATAACTGTGAAAGCCGATCTGCCGCTGGTGAATGTGACTGAAATCGAAACATTTTATGATGCAGTGAAATCTCGAGATCCAAATTTCAACGCTCAATCGAAGGCTTTGGATGAGAATCAGTGGCGCGAATATTTTATGAATGACAATTGCGAAGGTTATCCAGTTGATCATTGGAGAAGTTTTGCCGCTGGATTCAAACAACAAATCTCGAATCCATATTTGAAATTCGTTTTCGATCGTTCCGAAAGTTTTGAATCGTATCGAAAAAATCTGATCTTTGCATTGCTCGACGCCGATCCAAAAAATTTTGATGAATTCTACTCACTTCGGAAACATTTGATCAAGAATCTCAAGTCGCCACATCTTTTCGAATATCTCGAGCATTTGAAAAATCTTCCAACTGACTTCGTGAAATATTTGACTGATAACACGATTGAAGAGCGTCGAATGATGATTCAGTCGATTCAAGGTAAGGAAAAGATCCCCGAGATTTTTATGCAGAATTATCCGGCGATGCGAGATTATCTGTTGGATTTCGATCTTGGCGATTCTCAAATTACAAATTATTTTCGACGTTACAAGAAGATCAAACTTTGCAATTCGAATGATGAAAATTTCAAACAGATCGTTCAAGATTTATCGACGCAGCGAATTTATACTCGATTCGAGACTCTTCAAGCGATTTTGGATCGAGCTGATAGAGATTCAAAACTGTATTGGCTCGATGCGTTGGGAATTGAATTTTTGAGTTATATCGAATCACGTGCAAAGAGTCTCGGAATTTTTGCAACGATCAAAATAGCTCGCGCAAATCTTCCAACTCTAACTTCTCAAAACAAAGATTTTTATGAGAATTGGACTGGCAAAAAGTTTCCAAAGAATCAGCAACTGGATGATTTGAAACATTCGGTTCAAGACTCAATTTATATCGATGAAGAATTTCAGATCATTGACAAGGTTATCGAGGAGATTCGCGATTCATTGATAAAAAATCAGACTGATACGGTGATTTTGACTTCAGATCATGGCGCAAGTCGACTCGCTGTGATTTATGGAAATGAAAATAAAATCACGATGAATTCGACTGGCGAGCATGGTGGTCGCTGTTGTCTGGTGAATGAAATCGATACAAAACCTGATTGCGCGATTGAGGAAAATGGCTGGTGGATTTTGACGAATTACGATCGATTCTCCGGCGGGAGATTATCTTCAGTCGAAATTCATGGCGGTGCAACGCTCGAGGAAGTTTTGATTCCAGTGATTGAATTCTCTTTGCATGAATCAACTGAAAAAATTTCTGCCGATGAAAAAATTTCTAAGCCGGCGGAAGAAGATGACAGCTTTGAATTTTTCAATTAACGGGGGATGTCAATGGAAAATAAATTGAGACAGACTTTTTCTGACATGGCACTTTATAAAGATTTGCGAAACAGCAATTTTTTTTCAGCACTGAGTCTGCCATCATTCATGCGCGATTGGCTGCTCCGTCGATTCGAAGATGCAGATGGAAAATTCGATACAAATGAGATTTCGAATTTTGTTCAGCAATTCATTCCGCGGAAGGATGAATGGCAATCGATTAAAAGTCGAATCGTGACGCAGTATGAGCATGTCAAACTACTCGCAAAAATTTCTGTGGAAATCAATGTGACAACTGGCAAAGTTTCATTCTCACTTCCAGATTTTGGACTTTCGAATAGAGAAACGATGATTGATGAAAGTGTTTGGAGTTTGTATAAGGATGAGCTTGTGAATGGGCGCGAGGTTTGGGGAATGATTCAATTGGGATATCGCCCGCCAGATGATGACGCTCGTCCAAAAATTCCAGGCAAAATTCGATTGTTGAAATTCAAAAATTTTTGTCCATATACGATCAATTTGGATTTTTACAAAGATGCTCGACAAAATTTTTCATTCGATGAATGGCTGCAGATTTTACTCGGCGCGATCGATTACAGCTCTGAAGGATATTCAACTGAAGAAGAAAAATTGACGATGCTCACTCGATTGCTTCCATTTGTCGAGAAGCGTTTGAATCTGATTGAACTTGCGCCGAAGGGAACTGGAAAATCATATGTTTTTGGTCGAGTTAGTCGATTTGGATGGCTCTCGAGCGGTGGAATTATGAGCCGCGCAAAAATGTTTTATGATATGCAAAAGCGTCAGGAAGGTCTCGTTGCATATAATGATTTTGTCACGCTCGACGAAGTTCAAACGATTTCATTCAAAGACACTGACGAGATGCGCGCTGCGATGAAAGGATTTTTGGAAGCAGGAAAATATACAGTTGGAAATCATGAAAATGTTGCCGATGCTGGAGTGATTCTCTGCGGAAATATTTCAAAAAACGTCATGGATATGGATGGCGCGGAAAATATGTTTGAAGAGCTCCCTAAAGTCTTTCACGAATCAGCATTGATTGAACGATTCCATGGATTCATCAAAGGCTGGAATATTCCTCGAATGAATGACGATATGAAAATTTGCGGCTGGGCATTGAATTCCGAATATTTTTGTTCGATTCTCCATGCTCTTCGCGATGATATAAGTTATCGATCGATTATCGATGGATTGATAAACGTGCCGGATAAGTCTGACACTCGAGACACTGAAGCGATTAAGCGAATCGCGACGGCTTATCTGAAATTGTTTTTTCCAAATGTTAGAAGTGTTGCGAATGTTGATAAAAATCTTTTCAAAAAATATTGTTTGGATCGAGCATGTCAAATGAGATCAACGATTCGAAATCAATTGGCATTGCTCGATATTGAATATGCCGGCAAAGAAATTCCAAAATTCGAGGTAATTTGATTGGCTAAAAAATTTGAATGTGTATCCTGCGGAAAAAATCCACTGTCAAAAAATGAAATAGGAATCACGAAAAAACTCTTGGGGTTAGACTCCAAGAATTTTTTTTGTCTCGATTGTCTGGCGAATTTTTTGGAAGTCGAGCCGCAGGATATTTTGGATAAGATTGAAGAATTCAAGAATGAAGGATGCAAGCTCTTTGAATGAAATAATTTATGTTGATAACGCGGCAACAACTCGATTCGACGATGAAGCGTTGGAATTGATGATCGATCTTCAGCGAAAATTTTTTGCGAATCCCTCATCAGCTTATAAAATTTCACGACCACTCAAAAAAATTTTGCAAGAATCTCGAGAGAAAATCGCTCGATGTATCAATGCGGAACCTCATGAAATCATTTTCACTTCAGGCGGTTCGGAAAGTGATAATCAAGCGATAAAATCGATCGTACTTGCAAAATTGAATCAGCGACCGAACATAATCACTTCATCGATCGAACACAAAGCAGTTTTGAATTCATGCCGAGCGATGCAAAATCTCGGCTGCACTGTGACAGAATTGCAAGTTGATTCATCCGCCAAAATCGATCCTCAAAATTTACGAGAAAAAATTTTGCCCGAGACTGAAATCATCTCGATAATGCTCGCGAATAATGAAGTTGGAACGATTCAACCGATTCAATCGCTCGCTAAAACTTCTCACGAATTTGGAAAAATTTTTCACACTGATGCAGTTCAAGCAGTTGGACATATTCCGATCGATGTAAAAAATTTGGGAATCGATTTACTTTCCGCATCGGCTCATAAATTCAATGGATCAAAGGGAATTGGATTTCTTTACATTCGTGACGGTTTGAAAATTTCTCCATATATCGATGGCGGATCTCAAGAATTTTCGATTCGAGCAGGCACTGAAAATATTCCAGCGATTGCATCGATGACTTTGGCTCTGGAAAAAAATTGCGAATCGATTCGAGAAAATTCCGATCGAGTTTCAACTTGCTCAAGAATTTTGCTGGATTATTTGAGAGATCAAAACATCGATTTCATTTTGAACGGCGGAAATGATCGATTGCCTGGACATTTGAGTCTGTCTTTCAAAAATTGTGATGGTGAGACGTTGATGCATCGATTGGATTTGAAAAATATTTGTGTATCGACGGGCTCAGCTTGCAATTCGAATCAGACAAAAATTTCTCATGTATTGCAGGCGTTGAAAATTCCAGAAGATTACATTCGAGGAACAATTCGAATCACATTCGGAAAGGAAAATTCATTCGATGAAGCTCAATCGATCGGCGAGCAATTATCTAAAATTGTAAAATCATTCCGCACATAGAATTCCGAACTGAAAAAGATCCCCGACAGATCATTTGGATCTGTCGGGGATCTTTTTTTATTTCCGAAATTCAATCGAGTTCCAAATACTCGACTCTCAAATCTCGACCAGGAACTTTCTTCACCAAAATTTTTGATCCTTCAGCGATTGTTCCTCGGCTCATTATATCGAAGGAAAAATTCAAGGCTTCCATTTCGACGTATGAAAATTCTCCAATCAACAAACCGATTTCAGTGACTCGCGACGATTGATTTTTCTCTGCATAATCGAGAGCGATCTTCAAAATTCCTTCCGCCAATGTCATTTCATGCACAAACGTGACGTTTGATCCATTTTGATCTCGCGTCGTCCCTCCTCAAACATTCCCCACAAATACATTCGGAAGATATTTCTCCGCAGTTCGAACAAGATCGTAGAGTCTCCGGAGATCTGTCGGCGGGCGATCTGTCACTTGAAATTTTGGAAAGAATCTCGAAATATGCAATGGAATTTCACGATCGATCGATGCAATCCATCGCGCCTCGGAATCCATTAATTCGATTGAATCATTTGCGCCAGTCACAATCAGCGTCGTGAGTTCTACATGACAATTTTGCGCGGAAATCTCGATCGCTTTTTTGATTGTCTCGAGCGCATTCGAGGGAGCTCCGCACCAGTCATAAAATTTTTGATCGAAAGATTTCAAATCGATATTCATCGCGTCAACATATGGAAACAGTTCTCTCAATGATTTCTCGCAGATCATTCCATTCGTCACGAGCACAGTTTTCAAATTCGACTGCCGAAGCAATTTGGCAGATTTCAAAACGAATTCGAATCCAATCAGCGGCTCGTTATATGTAAATGCAACGCCGAGATTTCCTCGATCTTTTTTCTGCAAATCGAGCGCGAGATCTCTCAAATTTTCCGGCGTGATTTGTTGAGTTGGAAATTTTTCATCGGCTTGCGAGATTCCATGATTCTGGCAGAATGGACATTTCAAATTGCATCCGAAGCTTCCAATCGACAAAATCCAATTGCCTGGGAAAAATCGAGCGAGCGGTTTTTTCTCGATCGGATCTAACGCGGCGGAAGTGATTCGAGCGAAATTTATCGGCACGATTTGATTGTTGATATTTTTTCGAGCGCGGCAGAATCCCAACTGATTTTCATCGAGCTGGCAGTGATGTGGACAAATTGGACAGACTCTCAAAGATGCCGCACCACCTCGAATCGCCAAAGTTCAATCGGCTCTTTTGGAGAGATGTTCGCTTTTCGTTTTGCAATTGCGATTTGCTGTTCGACCGTGTCAACTCCATCGAGATCCGGCAATAACAGTCCTCGACGCCCGCTGTTTCCAACAATGATTCCATATTTTTTCGGATCGAGCTTGTCGATTGAAAAGATTCGCTCCGGCTCAGTCAAAACGTCAACATCATAAACCAAATCGCCGAGTTCATCTTCCGTCACAGGATCGAATCGCGGATCTCTCGAGCATGCTGAAATCGCGTTGAAAATGATTTCTTCGAGCAGATTATTCCGCGTCGCCATAAATGTTCCGATACAGCCACGAAGTCTCCCATCTTTTTTCAGCGATACAAAGACTCCCGCCCGATTGTTGAGAATCTCGTCTGTCACCATCGATTTTTCGACTGCCTCGAGCGGCTTGTGAGTTTTGACAAATGTTTCGACAGACATTCGCGCGAGCTTGACGAATGGATCTTCACTTGCCCGCGTCAATTCGATTTTTTTCTGATTCACTGCATCGAGCTGCTCCAAAAAATTCCGCCGCGGATCATCTTCGAGAACTTTGAACCATGTGATTCCATATCCAACGCCGAATGGTCCTTCATATGACAGCTGCTCGCAATTCAATTTTTTTCGATCCAGCGCGCCGCTCATAATCCAAAACGATCGCAATCCACATTCAGACGCCTTTTCGCAAAGATCATGATTCATTGTCAACATCGATAGAAAATCGCCATTCGACAAAAATTTCATGATTTGATCGTCGAAAATTGGAGCTTCAGGAGCAAATCCATAAGGACCATCAGATTTCAATTTGTGAGCCAGATCTCCGCTCGCTAAAAATACAACTTTGCGATTCAGCTCGTCAGAAATTTTGGCGATCGCCTGTCCAAATCGATAATGATCTCGCGCCGGAAGTCCAGATAATCCGATTCGAACGAATTGCGTCGTTGTGAAATCGATTCCTGCTTCCTTCAAAAAATGCAACGGGATCATCGTTCCGTGATCTAAATTTGCATCGCGCTCGCCCATCTGTCCTGCCGCGATATTTTCCTTGCCGCATAAAGTCGAAAGTCCACTCACAAATTCAGTGTCATATTTGATCATGAATTTGACTTTGGGCGCGCGGAAATTTCCAAGATCTCCTGATGCTTTTGCGCTTGGAGAAATATGAAAATAGTCAGCATACATAATCGAGTGCGGCGATGTAATGATTATCGTATCGGGATTCAAATCCTTGATTCGACTTGCGACAATTTTATAAGCGTCGATTGTCGATTGAATTTTTTTCTCCTCACCTTTTCCAATCGCCGGAACGATCAGCGGAGGATGTGGGACGCATGTTGCAGCAATAATCGGCATAAATTTTTCCTCCTAAAAAAATAGAGGAATCTCAGCACGAGATCCCTCTGCGAATTTCAATTTCACTTACCACTTTCTCTCGGATCTTTCAACGGCTTTCCGAAAATCAGATTATCGAGAATTCCAATGAGCTGATTGATTTCCGGTTTTGAGATCTGTCCGCTTGCACCGAGAGCTTCACCTTTCAAACGCATTTCCTCACTAATTAATGAGGAGAATAGAACGAATGGAATTTCTTGCAATCTTTCATTTTCGCGGACGAGTTTCAAAAGCCTGTGCCCATCCATTTTAGGCATTTCGACGTCTGAAACAATGACGCGCACATGATTTTCGATTGGACCATCTTTTCCAGCCAAAAGTAACAGATAATCCCAAGCATCCTGTCCATTTCCAAAATCGCGAACGAATCGATAGCCAGATTCATGCAGCGTTGTGACGAGAAGATCACGCAGCATCGCTGAATCTTCCGCAACGACAACGTGAGCATCTGAACGAAGATCGCGAACATCTTCCGCTGCTTCTTCGAATGTTGTGAGTTTTGCATTGATCTCTGGATTGATCTCCGCGATGATCGTTTCGAAGTCAAGGAGCAAAACGATTCTATCATGCATTTTTATGATTCCGACGACGCGCGATTGATCTCCAACTTCCGGCGCAGGTTCCATTTCAGTCCAGGAAATTCGATGAATTCGCGAGACGTTTTCGACTAGAAATCCAATATTATAATTGTTGATTTCTGTGACAATGATATTTTTGGGCTCTTCGGTGGACATTGCATTTAAGCATCGCGGAAGATTGACGAGCGGAATCGCTTTGCCGCGGAGTGTAAAAAGTCCATCGATATATGGATGAGCCTGCGGCATTTCAGTGACAGGTGTTCGAATGATAACTTCACGAACTTTTGCGACGTTGATTCCATAGTTGACGTCACCGATACTAAACTCGACGATTTCAAATTCATTTGTACCAGTTTCAAGGAGGATTCCTTTCTTATCGCCGGCAGTTTCCGGTGCGTTGGATGTTTGTTTATCCTTCGGCATAATCTCACTCCCAATGCATTTAGGATCTGTTTCCGATAGAAATTCGCGTTGAGAGATTTTTTTCCTGCAATTTCAATTCGGAATTTCTAACTGATAGATCAATTAAAAAATTTTTAAAATGAATCTAATAAGTGTGAATAAATTTCATATTGCTAGACAGATTTCTATGTGATAAATTTTTACAAAGTTTCGGAATCTTTATTGGAATATCTAATTGATGTTTTTAGTGTCTAAGGATGGATTTTTTCTAAGGATGGAGGGGTATCTATGAAAAAATTTCTGAAAACGTTTGCAATTGCTGTCGCATGTTTTGGTGCAATGAATCAATTCACTCCGGCGGAAGCAATTGATATTGAATCGGGCGGCTATGTTCAAGTCGAATGCGATGTTGATCCCGAACCTGGCGAATCTCCTAATGCAATGAGACGAATTGCAGTGCTCGAGGGATATCGACATCTTGCAGAACAGATTGGAGATTTGAGAATTTCTTCCAATTCGACAGTCAGCGAGTATCGATTGACGAATGACGAGATCAATGTATCAGTCGAAAAAGTTGTTCATGGCGCACAAATTGTCTCGGTGGATAAAAACAGCATGGGACAATATCATGTTATCGTCCGACTTCCAGTTTTTGGCGGCGAGAGTTCATTAGCCGCTACAGTTTTACCAAAAAAATCCAAGGAAGTTAAATTTCCAAAACCGAAATATTCCAATATTGAAAGCGGAAATTTTGACGCGAAATCTTACACTGGATTGATTATCGACTGCCGCGGAATGATTCTTCAGACTGCAATTGCGCCGTCTATCGAAAGTGTTGATGGGAGCAAAATTTATTCCTTCGATAACGTTTCGAGAGATACAGCGGTGAAACGCGGGATCGCTGCATATTCAAACAGCATGGATTCTGGAGTTCAGCGCGCAGGAGCTAAACCTCTCGTCGTGAAAGCTGTTGATACTTCCGGCGAATGTGATATTTTGATCAGCCAGGAAGATGCTGACAAAATTTTGATCGCAAATCAACAGTCGAATTTCTTGAAGAATTGTATGGTTGTCATCGTGAGGTAAAGCCATGAAAAAGATGTTATTGCTAACGCTTTCGATTGTCGCATCGATGTTCGGAAATGTGTCTGCGGCTGAATTGATTCAAGCATCCGGAACGTACATCATGGATTCGCGGCTCGATGAAACTCCAGCCAGTGCAACAGCTCGAGCTCGCGAGGATGCTAAACGCCGGGCGGCTCAGCAGGCTGGAGTATATGTTGAATCTTATACCAAAGTTGCGAATCTGATGCTCGAAGAATCTGAAGTTCAAACAATCGCGGCGAGTGTTCTCAAAATTCAAGATGAAAAAACTAGTATCACTGTGATGGAAGAAAATCTCCTCAAATTCACAGTTGAAATCACTGCACTCGTTGACGATACTGATCCTCAAGTTCTTCAATCGATGCTGGCAAATCGCGAGAGTTTCGATGAAAGTGTCCGTCGAAATATAGAATTGCAGAGGGAATATGACGCACTCAAACAGGAGATGGAGGATCTCAAGCGTCAGTATGAATCTGCAGATGCCAATCAACGCGA
This sequence comes from Selenomonadaceae bacterium, assembly GCA_017484005.1. GTDB lineage: Bacteria > Bacillota > Negativicutes > Selenomonadales > Selenomonadaceae > Quinella. The sequence goes on from JAFUTY010000072.1 coordinate 28,638, forward strand.
AAAAATCAAAATCGAGAGTGCGCAGAATATCTCGAGACTGAATTCGCTGGAGGATTTGGAAAAAGCAAATGAGTTCTATGTTCGTCAAAATTATGTTTCAGCGTTGGAATATTACAATCACGCGCTGGAAATCAATCCAAATTCCGCGGAAGCTTATAACAATCGAGGACTGACTTATTATCACTTGAATCAATTCACGAATGCATTGAGTGATTTTTCCAAGGCGATCGATCTCGACAAAAATTTTTCGCATGCATACAATAATCGCGGAATGATTTTGAATTCGATGGGACAGCATTCTCAAGCGATTCCAGATTTTGATCAAGCGTTGAAGTTGAATCCAAAATTCTCTTATGCATTGAACAATCGTGGAAATGCATATGCAGCGATCGGAAAATATCAAAATGCAGTTCAAGATCTCAAATCCGCGGCAAAAATATCCGATAATAGTGCTGAGATCCACAATAATCTCGGCAATGTTTATCAAGCTACGGAAAAATATTCAGACGCGATCAAAGAATATTCCAAAGCGATCAAATTGAATGCAAATTATTTCGAGGCATTTTACAATCGAAGCATCGTTTATTATATGCAGAAAAAATATTCCGAGGCGTTAAGCGATGCAAGGCGGGCGGTCGAGCTCAATCCACAAGATTCAGACGCTAAGGAGTTGTTTGACAGCATTAGTCGTGAGGTGAGGTGATGTGTCATGTTGAAGTTGGCAAAATGGATGTTGCTCCTCATGCTACCAATTCTGCCAAGCATGTCGAGCGTGCATGCCGAAAAGAAAATGATCGAAGCAGATGGCTATTATGTCATGGGCGATGGTCCGGAGGAAAATCAAGCCGTCGCAAAAGATCGAGCTCGCGCCGATGCTAAACGTGTAGCAAGTGAACAGGCGAGAGTTTTTGTCGAAACTATCTCGGAAGTTAAAAATGGAAAATTGACTCGCGACGAAATCAAGACAGTTTCTGCAAATGTTCTTGAAATCAAAACGGAAAATATTGAGATGAAAGTTTTGGCAGGGACAGCAGTTCAATATTGTTGCCATATTACAGCTCTTGTCGATGTTGATAATGTTATGGAGCAGATCAAACCTAAAGATCGTGAGAAATTTCAAGAATCAGTTCGTCGAAACAAAGAATTGGAACAGGAAAACGAGCGTCTCAATCTGGAACTTGCATCGCTGAAACAGAAATTCAAAGCTGCATCTGAACCTGAACGCGAAAAGATCAATGTGGAAATCAAGCGCAATGAAAGTAAATTCACAACAGCTCAATGGATTGAAAAAGCCTCGGAATATTCCAATAAGAAAAATTATTCCAAAGCGATTGAATGCTACAACGAGGCACTCAAGCTCGATGCAAACTGCGCACAAGCATTGAATGGATTGGGCTGGGTATATCAAGCCAAACATGAATATGACAGAGCGGTTGAGCATTTCAACAAAGCATTGGCAATCGATGGAAACTATGCATCGTCGTGGAATGGATTGGGCTATGCATCGAATTACAAAGGCGAATATTCTCAAGCGATTGAATATTGCAATCGAGCGATCGATTCGGATCCAAATTACGCCGCTCCATGGAACAATCTCGGCTATGCATACAATCACTCTGGAAATTCCAGCCGCGCAATCGATTGCTATTACAAAGCGACAGAACTCGATTCTCAAGATTCTGCGCCATGGAGTAATCTCGGAAGTGTCTACGTATCACTTGGAAATACTGCTAAGGCGATTGAATCCTGCCAGCATGCATTGGATATTGATCCGGAATCTGCCGCGTCATTGAGCAATTTGGGCTATGTTTACAACAGATTGGGCGAATTCGAAAAGGGAATCGAATATTGCTCCAAAGCGACGAAAATCGATGATAATCACGCGCAAGCTTGGAATGGATTGGGATTCGCTTACAATGCTAGCAAGAAATTCAATAAAGCGGTTGACAGTTGCAAAAAAGCACTCAAACTCGATCCAAATTACGCGAATGCATGGAACAATCTCGGTTATGCATATGGAGGACTCGGACAATTCAAACAATCTCTCGAGGCATATAAAAAAGCTGTCGAATTAGAGCCAAATGTTGAGATGTATCAGAAAAATCTCGAGAAAGCGAAAGAAAGAATCTAAATTTGAAATCTCACAAAATAAAAATGCTCCCGAAGATCATTGCGATCCTCGGGAGTTTTTTGTTCGGAAAACTTCAAAAATATCTTGACGGAATCCATTTTTTTTTAATAATACGTCTCAAAAATTTGGAGGATCAATAATGGAAGGCTATTATCCATTTCCCTGCGACAGATGTGGTGAGTGTTGCAAGCACATCGATCGAGTTGCAGATTTGAAAAATTTCGATCGCGGCGATGGA
>JAFUTY010000001.1 GCA_017484005.1 Selenomonadaceae bacterium
ATCTCCGTAAAATCGGGTTGTGCAAAATCAGCAAGCAGATCTGTACAAGGAAAGGGATCGCCTTAAAGGATTTTGTACCGTAGGAACTACGGGAAGTTAAGCCTGTGGAGACTCGGGATAGTCTCACGATGAATCCTGATCAATGAAGCAGGAATCCCGCGATTTCAATCGTGGGAGGTTCAAATACGCGATTTTGAAATCGAGAGCCTTCTTGCCAGTGAATCCCATCGCAAGTAGCACAAATCCATCGCGAGTCATGAAATATTCACGATTCGATTTTCCGCTCGAATCCTTGTACGAGCTTTCGAAAAACCATGAATTTAACTGAGCGGAATTTTCCGCCGAGCTCAAAAGTCCGCGGATCTGCTCAAGAACATCCTTGTGATACTTGCCGAAAATTTCAGCGACGGTGCGAGATGATGTGACTGCCTGCCCATTTCGAATGTGTACCAAATTCAACATCGGGATCAATCCTTCCTTTAAATTTGCAACATTATATCACATGGATTTTCAACTTGCGATATATTTCACATGAATGTAGAATCTCTCAAAAAATTGGAGGGATTTTTATGAATCAAAATGCAGATGTCATTCAAAAAGACGCGGAAAATGAATTGATGCCGACTTTGGATTCAGAAATGCGCGCTGAACTTCAAGCAATTCGCGAAGGTCGTTTCGTCGGTAAAACTTACACTGACACCGATGAAATGTTTCGCGATATTTTGGGAGAGGATTGGCGGGAGCGAAATGAAATTAACCGAGAAAACATCAAAACGGTATGAACGAGATCTGCGAAGAATGCGCGATCGTGGCAAGGATATGCAAAAAATCTTCGATGTCATCAAACTTCTTCGCACTGGTGAGCCACTTCCGCCGCGTTACAAAGATCATCCGCTCAAAGGTGAATGGTTTGGTTTCAGAGAATGTCACATCGAGGACGATTGGATTCTGATTTATCGAATCGATAAAGGAGAACTTCTACTATATCTTACTCGAACGGGAACACATGATGATCTATTTTAGACACGAAAAGATCCCCAGATCGCTTTGATCTGAGGATCTTTTTTTATTCGAAAGGAGTATTTTATGCTTTCTAATACTATGAGATTCGGTACAGATTCATTTTCTTTCAATCCACGTGGCTATATTGTGTCTAAAACGCCAATCGATACCACAGGACAAGCGACGATTAATGGATTTAGTATCGAAGGAGTTGAACCATCCGGCTCAATTCGCACAGCAGTATTTAAAATCGATGATTCATACTATTATTTCCCCAATATCGTCAATGGTGAGGCTGTTCCAGTCGAATTTCCCTACGAAATTACTATAGACAACCTCTTGAATTATGGAACGCCTCTTTCAAATCTTTCTACTATAACAAGCGTCTCTAATTGGACAGGATTGCAAATTTATCCGATTATTGCACTTCAAGCGTCATCTAATGATTCCGCTAGTATTCCAACAGCTAAGATCGGAATCAAATCTACCTCTTCAACCGATCAACTTTCTAAAACAGAAGAGACTGCAGAGTATGAATTCGCTACAGAAATCGGATCTAAGGCATCAATCATCGATGTAACAGCAAAAACTACTATAACAGGCTCAGCATCTATCTCAATTCGCGCTCAACTTCGAAATTCCGGCGAATGGTCATCTGATTATCAGCTTTCGGAATTAAAAACTCTTGAGGCTGAAGCGATAAAATTCAAAATCACTTATACAGTTTCCGCGTTAAATTCTGAAACAGCCAAAGTAGATAACATACAAATAAAATACTCTAGCGGAGGATCTGGCGCAGTTGCTGGTTATGAGGCAGATATAGTAACAATTGAGCAAAATTACGAAAATGGATTAAGATTTGCTCAAGCTACACTCAGACATAACAAACTTGTTGATTCCGAAATTGCCGCATATGTCTCTTTTAGATCTCAACAGCTTAAACGCAATTTGATCGAAATCGGTTCTGGCACAGGTGAAGTTTATACATATAATCTCAAACCGTCGAATCAAGATGATAATGATGCGAGAGTTGATCCAACTTCGCTCAGAATTTTTGTTGACGGAATTGAAAAGACAGGTTTTAACTTCAATAGTGGCACGTCTCAAGTCACTCTAGTCGCTCCTGAAAATTCAGTTGTCGCCGCGTCATATTTATACAATATCGAAGAAGAAATTTGGCGTGAAATGGAACTGACTTCTGTCGAACCATATAAAGACTCGGGATTATATGCGACGCGATTTGAATATTCGATGCCCGACGATGAAAATGGAAAACCGATCGCTTGCGTTAAATTTGTCTTGAATCGTCCGGCAGGGGATGTGACAAACGAATTTCTAGGAATTGGCACAGGATTGACACAAACATTTGTTTTGCCACATAAAGCGAGAATCGATACTATAAAAATCCCGAATGCAGAGTTTTCTTACGATGAAGATTCCCAAATGTTGCGAGTTATTGCTCAAAGAGGCAATGATCTCTTACTTTCATACAGCTGGTCGTCTGAATCGCAAGAAATTCGGGGCTTTACAGTCGGATTTGCCGCTATTTAATCTTCCTTTAACAGGATTCGTGCGAAGTTTGCTAATTAAATACTAGCCTTTTTCGCACAGGCATGGCTGCGCTGCCCTTACACCGTCGAATGTCAAAAACACTTTCCGGCTTACATTTTCTAATGATATTTAACGCTCCATTTATATCTGCATTAATCAAACTTCCGTCTGATATTCGATATAATCCGCGTTTAATTCGTTTTCCAGAAAATTGATATTCAGTTTCATCATTTTTTGAGTATATTGGAATCATATCATTATCAAAAAATGATGCTTTTGATGTATAAGACTCCTCTTGTTCGATGTATTCAATTCCGAACATCTGGCACTTATCTGAGATTTTTCGACGTAATTTATCGTGCGGAATTTGAACAAAATTTTGATTCGTCTTTGCACCAAGATCAATTTTCCTTTTCCAATCGCGATTTGTTCCGATGACTATTCTTCCAATTCGATGTTTCAGACAAAAATCGATGATCATTCGCGCCGCGATGTACATTGCATGATCGATTTTTCGATTCCGTTTTCGAGTCATTTTGCATTGCCGCAACGTATAATCCTTGATTTTCTGCCGATCTTTGATGGATTGAATTCTTGCCATTCGCTTGTTCCAATTCTGATTTGTTGATTTTATCTGCCGACCGTCAATGATTAACGAATCGCCGTCAGTTGAAACACATGTGGCTAAATTATCCAATCCTAAATCGATTCCGAGCGTTTTATCCCGATTTAAATCGCTTTTTGCATCTTCAACTTCGTAAATGAATTGAATTTCGAAGAATCTCGCGTCAAAGCTAGGCACAATCCTAAACTCTTTGATCTTTTTATCCTCGAGTTGTTTAGGCACTTCAAATCGAATATCAATCTTTTCATTCTTAAAATTTTTGGAAATTGGCAGTTTGAATTTGCCATCTCGAATTCGGATTTCCGTATGAATGAGGATTATCGGGAAAAATCCTTCTTTATCGAGATATTTGGGGAGTTTGACTGGAGAATCGTATTTCCCAGCCTTTTTGAGTTTCAGAAGTGCGAAAAATGACTTCATCGACCGATCAACATAGCGAAGGATTTGTTTCGATGCGCCATCGCCGAGAAATCGATAGTTCATTTTTTCATGGAACATTCGCCAATTTTCAATTGAATTGATATATCGATTTTCGCGGATAAATGCTTGTCGCACATTGAATAACGCCTCATTGTATAGCGATTTTGAAAGTCTACACAGTGCACGGAGAATCAGAAATTCTTTTTGAGACAAATTGCGAAGTTGCGTTTTCATCACTCGATATTGTTTCATCTCGTCACCTCCCCTCTTTTTATGATATTTTAACACGCTAATCTGAATATAAATAGATTCTCAAATATTTTTTCGATCCGAGAAACTTTGATTCGAAAGGAGTATTTTATACATGGGACAGACGTATTCTAAACCATTAACTCGTGCTCAAAAGGAACTTCTTGAACTTCGTAAAAAAATGGAAGAGGAGAAGAAAAAATCTCAAGAATCGGCTGAAAAATCCAATGAGACGCAAAAATGAAGTATTTTCAAGAATTCGATCCCTTGCATCCAATCCGTTATGATGAAACGTTGCAAGTCAAAAATCGAAAAATTCATCTGTCATATATCCCGCTTGTCGATTCTGTTTCGATAAAGGGATTTCTGCAAGTTCAAACTCCATCTGACGTAAATTCTAATTCATTTTGGTGCGATTATCGCTTTGATGACGGTTATAGATCCTCTAATGCTGAGATTATTTTCGATTCCTCTGCTAATGATCGATTTTTAGAGATTTCCTATCTTGGAATTGGTACAGTTCTCCGTGCCGAAGATATGAATGAAGTCGCTGAATCACTCAATTCTCTCGATCAAACGCGTCAAGAATCTCGAGCTGATATTGAAAATCTTAAAATTCGAGTCAACGTTTTTAATGAAAATGCTCAAGAATCCTTGCAAAATCATAATCAAAATTCAGCCGCTCATCCTCAAATCCGTCAATCTCTTCAAGCTACTCAATCTGAAATTGAAACTCGTTTAGGAACATTTAATGCGCGAATTAATGGTATTCAGAATCAAATTTCTTCTTATAATGATTCCGTTCAATCTCAATTCCTCAATTTAATCTCAATTTTCGAAGATTCTTTGCAAACTATTGAAGTTCAACTCTCAAATCAGATTGAAATGAGTATAAATTCCCTCGATGATTATCGCGATGAATTCACTGGAATTTATAACTCGATCGAGCGACTAGGATCTGAATTTCAATCCGATCGTGAGTCTACTATTGCTCAAATTGAATCTATTTTAGCTGTTGAACGTAAATCTTACTCTACTACAATCAATAATGCTAAATCTGAGGCAATCTCTCGATCTTTAGCGGAATCTGAACGTATAAATAATTCATTAAAAGCCATTTTAGAATCTAAAATCGATTCCGAATCTGCAGCGAGATCCAATTTTCAAACGCAAATCGAATCTAAATTTGATTCTTTGGAGTCCACATTCAATTCTTTGCCTGCACGTATTGATTCAGAAACTTATTCCAGAATTCAATCAGATAACGAGATTCGTGGATTAATTGTGACTTATCGAGACGATTCTGATGCTCAAATCGATTCTATCACTTCAAACGTCGCAAATTTAGCTAATACACTCTATCAAGCTCGGCAGGCAACTAATACTCAAATAGAATCATTGCGGGCGAATATTGCGATCGCTGAGGATCGAATGGTTATCACCGCGAATCAACTTGAATCTCTAACAGCAACAAATAAAACTCTAACGGAATCATTAAATGCTGGAATTGATGAAATTGATTCGTTGAAAAATTCAATGGAGGAATATGTTGAATCTCAATTTGAGCCGATTAAAACTGATTTCGCTCATTCTCTTGCCAATTTTGATTCTATTTTTACTGATTCTCTTAATTCAACAAATGATTCTTTGGATTCTCTTCAATCATCTATTACGACTCGCGAATTTAATGTTGACCAATATTTTGCCAATATAGAATCATCTGTTGGTGCTGTTTGGGATGAATTTGATGTAATTGCCGATTCAATTCAAGCGAATGCAGTAGGAATAGCGGTAAATAGTTCATCTATTGGTATTTTAAGCGATTATATTGAATCAATTGATACTTCTATAGCGAATTTAGATTCCGATATATCCTCACTTGATTCCGAAATAGATGAATTTAAAATAAATGTGGCGGAGGATTTTTCGAGTATAGATAATTCCGTTAGAGTAATATGGAATCAATTTTCAAGCGTAGATACATCGATTAGAGTATTAAATACGTTTGATTCATCATTGCAAAGTTCAATTGGATCGGTGGATTCTCGTGCAACGAATATTCAGACAAGCCTCGGAAATACCAATACATCGCTGAATAATGTCACAACTCGAGTAAGTAATCTAGAATCGAAACATAATCCATTCACATTAGGCACAACATCGTCGACTGTTAATGGTGCAATATGGTATGTATCATAGGAGAAAATCATGTCTGAGCTAATAACGAGGATAAATGCTATAAATTATGCGATTCCAATGATTCCGGCAACACCAGCATTATTCCATTATTGTATTTCGAACAAAACATTTGCAGTAGGAGAAAATGATTCCGTAATCATCAAAACTTGTACAGAATCATGCACATATAGTATATCGATCACATTCAATTGGAAATCAGCATTACCGTCGAATGTGTATAGAATCTTTCGCGCAAAGGGATCATCGGGATCAAATGTATTTAATGCGTGGTATAACAGTGGCGGAGGATATCGGAAATGGTGCAATGGGCAATCGAATTCGAATTTTGTGAGTGGATCAACGTTTCAAGTGACTTGCGATGATATTATTGAGATTGTTTTTAATACTGATAAAGTTGCTTGTACGCTTGAATTATTCGATATCTGGATATGGTGAAATTATGGAGGGATGGGCGGGGAGAATAGTATAAAAGGAGGTGAGAAAGATGGCAGATTCGTCAAAAATGGTAATTTCATCGGAAATTGCAGCAGGCGGAATCACAGAAACGATCTCAACGAGTTTTTCAGCGATTAATCCTGAAATTACTGCGGAGGATTTTGTGGCTTGTGGAAATGCGCTCGGATCTCTTTGCAGAGTTGAACCTGACTATTTTAAGCGCGTTGATACCACAATTTATACTCCAGATCAATTCGAAGGAGGTGATTAATGATGTCGAAAGTACTATCTGTGGCTTGCGATATGAATAATGGTACGAAGAAAAACTATGAAATCAATGATCCGAAGTCAAATTTGACATTGTCGCAGATTAATTCCGCATTTGATGTCGCATTTCAGAAAAATCTGTTTCAAATTGGAGCAGTAAAGCCGATTTCAATGATAGGAGCGACATATATTGAGACGATTCGCACCGATATCGTTGAATAAATGAAGTTTTAGAATTTTTACGGGATGACTTTAGAGTTGTCCCGTAATTTTTTTTTGCGAGTGAGATAAAATGCCACATTTAAAGACGAGAATCAACTCTTTAGAGTATATAATGCCATTAATACCGGCGTCTGGTGATGTATTATTCCATTATCAGATCAATACAACGACAGCATTTGAGCATAGTACGGCTGTTAAGACGGGATTAAGTGGAAATGATGCATGCAAAATACTATTAACGTGGAGCTTTTCGATAGATTGGAGCAATTCAGATTCCACATATCAGCATATATTTTATGTTGAGAAAACAGATCAAACGTATCAAACATGTCGATTATTTCAGAATACAGGCGGAAATTTGAGATTATATACTTTAAACAACACAGTGCAAACGTTTGTAACGAATGCGGGATCGGGATATGCGGAGGATGTATTGGGGAATTGTGAGAAATTGAGTATAGGACCACGGCGGACTCCAAAAGAAATAGTATATTTTCATTATTTGGATGTATGGATTTGGAAGTGATGGAATGGAAGAATCGATAATGAGGATGGTAGAGTCGATCGGAATCGCTGGAGCGACGGTTTTCTTTCTATTGTTCTATTTTTCGAAGAAGATCGATCAATTAACTGATGCGATTAATAATCTAGTAGCGCAGATGGATAAGCGTGATCGAGAATTTGAGAAGAGATTTGAGCGTCTTGAGCGTGATATAGAGAGGAGAAATGGGAATTGAGAGTATTTCTGAATCCAGGGCATGCATCAAATGGTATACCTGATTGTGGATGTGTGAATCCGGAGAGTGGAGTTCGAGAGTGCGATATAGTATTAAAGATTGCCAATCGAGTAAAAAAGTATCTAGAAGACGTAGGATATGAAGTTAAAATGGTACAATCTGATTCATTGAGAGAAATATGCAATGAGTCGAATGATTGGGGCGCAGATTTGTTTGTATCGATTCATTGCAATGCATCTGCGGCGAGGAAAGCGCGTGGGACAGAGAGTTGGTATTGGTATGGCTCAAATGCTGGGAGAATCTTGGCAACGTGCGTGAATTCGGAGATTTTGTCTTGCGTTAGTGGATTATGGAATCGTGGAGTAAAGGATGGAGGCTATTATGTATTGAGAAATACAGATGCGCCGGCGGTGCTAGTGGAAACAGCATTTTTGGACAATAATGAGGATGAATATTTATTGGTGACGTGTGAGGATGGATTTGCGCGAGGGATAGCGCGAGGGATAACAGACTATTTTGGAATCAGATAATCCTCCACGAACAAGGAACTCCCGATAGATCAATATGATCTGTCGGGAGCTTTTTTTTGTTCGGATGTATATGGGTGGTGGTAAGATTTAGAAAAGAAAGAAGGGAAAAATTTCGGGGGGGGGGGTGGGGGGGCAAAATAAAAATTTATAAAAGTCAAGGAAAAAAGGATTGCAAAGAAGAAAAATGTGAATATAATGGAAGTCGAGGATTGCGGCGCGGCTGTAATCCTTTAATTTTTTGTGTCACTATCCAGCATATATGATGCGAGTTACAATCTTCTCAACAGCTCATAATTCATATTATCCAAAGAGATAGGCTTGCCATGTTGAACTTGATATAACGTATTGCCTATCAAAGGTATGAGTGTATCGAATAAATTTGCAAATAGATCAAGATTGAAAAAAGGCGTCTTATAGAAATATTCGAACCATAATCGATTAAACAGATTTCTTGTATTGATTCCAAGTTTATGGCTCGAAAATTGCAAAATTGCTCGCGGAATCTTTTTAGTCTCCTGCTCGTTCGCAATTATATAAGAAATTTCATCGGGGAGTTTTAAATAATCGCGAGAAAAAATGTAATTCAAAAAATCTTGATCAGCGCAATTCGATTCTGGATATTTTCTAAAATATTTCGCGCAGAGAGAAATCAAATCTGTTTGCATTTCTGAAATTGGAAATGCATTCCCGAGTGAATTTAGATCCAAAATCAGGAGATTTGCAACAAAATAATCACGATAATCGACAAAATTTCTTTCGAAAAGGAAAAATCTTTCCGTTGAATTTTCCAGCAAATCTGAAACTAACTTTGCATTTGGCGCGGCGATCATAAAATTTCTTAGCTCGATCGACCAAACGTCTGCAACGTCGAGATTCACAATTGTATCTGCATCGATATAAATTGCTCGAGGCTCATTTACAACGTATGGAATGAAAAGTCGAAAAAAAGTTCCAATTGAAAAGCGATCTAAGATGATTTGTCCGATTGATTCTTTGAGAGATTCGAGAACATCTCCAGACAAATCATGAAACTCAATCGATTGATTAAAGTTTTTGACAAGCTCGATGAATCTGTCACGATTATCTTGAGTCAATGTCGAATCATGCAACAAATGAATTTTTACATCATCTCGAGTATTTTCGAACAAAGATTGAATTGATGTTGCAACGAATTTTGAATATCTCCCATCGCTATCTGTAAGTCCATAACAAATATGAATCATGATCCTACAAAAAAAGAGATCGATCATATTTCAGATCGATCTCTAAATTTTTTTGTGTCTCGAAAAAATTTTTGATCAGCCGGCGACTTCTTCAGATTTTGCGCGGTCGATCAAAAGTTGAATCAATTTAATTCCCGCTTCAGGAATGTTTGTGCCTGGAGCGAAAATCGCGACTGCACCGGATTTATAAAGGAAGTCATAATCCTGAACTGGAATGACTCCACCGATTGCAACCATGATATCATCGCGTCCCAATTTCTTGAGTTCTTCAACGAGCTCTGGCAATAGAGTGTTATGCCCTGCCGCGAGACTCGAGAATCCAACCATGTGAACGTCTGCATCGACTGCATCTTGAGCTGTTTCCGCTGGAGTTTGGAAGAGAGGTCCAACATCGACATCCCAGCCGAGATCCGCGAATGACGATGCAATGACTTTTTGTCCGCGATCGTGTCCATCCTGTCCCATCTTTGCAACGAAGATTCGAGGACGACGTCCAGAGATTTTTTCGAATTCATCAGCCATCGCGCGAGCTTTTTCGAGTTCAGTTTTATCGGTGAATTCGGAAGAATAAACTCCGCTGATTGTATGAATCACAGCTTGATAACGTCCGGAAACTTTTTCGACTGCATCGGAAATTTCGCCGAGCGAGCATCTGACTCGAGCCGCTTCAACCGCACATTCGAGCAAGTTTCCATTGTCGCGAGATTCTGCCGCTTTAGTGATCGCCTCGAGAGCTGCGCGAGCATCATCTTCATTTCTCTCGCGACGCAGTTTCTCGAGACGTTCAACTTGAGCGTTTCGAACTGCAGTGTTATCGATCGCCAAAATTTCGAGCGGATCTTCATGGTCGAGACGAAATTTATTGAGCCCGACGATTGATTCATTTCCGGAATCGATTTTTGCCTGCCGACGAGCTGCTGCTTCTTCGATTCGCATTTTTGGAAGTCCAGTCGGAATCGCTTTTGCCATTCCGCCGAGAGACTCGACTTCTTGAATATGTGCCCATGCGCGGCGAATAATCTCGTTGGTAAGAGCTTCGACGTAGAATGAGCCGCCCCATGGATCGATGATTTTGCAGACTTTCGTCTCGTCTTGAATATAAAGCTGAGTGTTTCGAGCGATTCGAGCTGAGAAATCTGTCGGCAGAGCGATTGCTTCATCGAGCGCGTTGGTATGAAGTGATTGAGTATGTCCGAGAGCTGCTCCCATCGCTTCCATACATGTGCGCGAGATATTGTTGAATGGATCTTGCGCGGTGAGTGACCAGCCTGAAGTTTGACAGTGAGTTCTAAGTGCCATGGATTTTGGATCACTGCCGCCTTGAGATTTAACGATTTTCGCCCAGAGAACTCGAGCCGCACGCATCTTGGCAACTTCCATGAAATAATTTTTACCGATCGCCCAGAAGAATGAGAGTCGTTTAGCGAATGCATCGACTGGCAATCCAGCTTTAACGCCGGTGCGAATATATTCCAAACCATCGGCGAGAGTGTATCCCAATTCGATATCAGCCGGCGCTCCAGCCTCTTGCATGTGATAGCCGGAGATCGAAATCGAATTGAATTTCGGCATATTTTTCGTCGTATATTCAAAAATGTCGCCAATGATTCGCATCGACATATCAGGCGGATAGATGTATGTGTTGCGAACCATGAACTCTTTCAGAATATCGTTTTGAATTGTGCCGGTGAGAATCGATTTATCAACGCCCTGCTCGATTCCGCTTTGAATGTAGAATGCAAGAATCGGAAGAACTGCACCATTCATCGTCATCGAAACAGACATTTGATCGAGAGGAATTCCACTGAACAAAATGTTCATATCGAGCATCGAGCAGACTGAAACTCCAGCTTTTCCAACGTCACCAAAGACGCGGGGATTATCTGCATCATAACCGCGGTGAGTTGGAAGATCGAACGCGATCGATAATCCTTTCTGCCCTGCAGCGAGATTCCGGCGATAGAATGCATTCGATTCTTCCGCTGTCGAGAATCCTGCATATTGACGAACTGTCCATGGTCTGAACACATACATCGTCGAATATGGTCCGCGAAGGAATGGCGGAAGTCCAGAGACGAAATCGAGATGATTCATATGATCATATTCGTCGTGAGTGTAGAGCGGTTTGACTGGAATATGCTCCATCGTGCGCTCTGTGAGTGAATCGTAATTCGCGGAAACTTCTTTTTCGAATTTCGATTTCCATTCGTCGAAACTCTCGGCTTGAGGCTCGCTCAAACTGATTTTGGTGAAATCAGGATTCGACATCAGGCGATCATTCCTTTCTTCTGTTGTAACGATTCGAGAATCTTGTAGCAATTTGCGCGGACGGAAATATATTCATTGATTCCTGCATTGTTGTAAGTCTCGAGGAGATCTTTCGGTGCAGCTCCTGCGAGAAATACTGTTGCATTTGGAAGAGCCTCGTGAAGTTTTGGTGCGAGATCTGGAACGATTTCAGGATAAGTTGCATCGGTCGAGCAAATCACGACTGCATCTGCGCCGGATTCTTTAGCGGCTTGAGCTGCTTCATCTGTCGTTTTGAATCCATCGTTGCCGAGAACTTGGAATGCTCCGACTTGCAAAAATCCAGTGGTGAAATCTGCACGAGCTTTGTGCTGCGGAATTGGACCCATATTCGCCAAGAAAATTTTGACGTTATCATTTTTCTCCGCTTTGAATTTTTCAGTTCTTTCACGAAGTGCCTCGAATTTTTCAGAGAGTCGATGCGCTTTAATCGGTGTGACTTCTTCGATTTTCTGCTCGCCGATTGATTCGCGAATCGCTGGAATGATTGCTCCAGCTGCCGCCGCTTCAATCGCTAAATCGAGTTTTTCGAATTCTTTCGCCTCGACAACTGCATCGAGTTTGTGACGGCATGCATCGGTATCAGTTTTGTCGAGGTATGCATGAACTTGATCGATTCTCGATTTTTTATTCGCCTCGAAATCTTCAACGCGAGCATCTAGTCTTTCTTCCGTCATGTTTGGATACATATTGTTGCCCACGATTCTCTCGCGACGAAGTTCAGCCGCTTTGAATCGATCCGCTAAAATTTTGGCAACTTCCGCTTGAGGATATCCTTCATGAATTGCCGCGACGATTCCGCCTTTGGATTCGATTGTCTGGAATTCTTTCCAAATCAAATCGCGAATCTGTCGAGTTAGAGTTTCAACTGCCCAAGATCCGCCCGCAGGATCGATCGGCTGCAGAAGTCCAAATTCTTCCTGCAGAATGATTTGAACGTTGCGAGCGATTCGACGAGAGAATTCATCGCCTTTGCGAATCGGTTCATCGAATGGAGCATTTTCAAAGCTGTCGATTCCGCCGACAACTCCAGAAAAGATTTCGGAAGTGTTGCGGAGCATGTTGACATATGGATCATAGACAGTTTTGCAGAATAGAGCCGGACGCGCATGAATATGAATCTGCTGAGCTTTTTCTGAACCGCCGAATGCTTTGACAATCTCAGCCCAAATCGGTTTGACTGCACGAAGTTTGGCGATTTGCATGAAGAAATTCGATCCCATCGAGAATTGGAACATGATCTGATTTGCCGCATCGTCAATCGAGATTCCGCGTTTGATCAATGCACGAAGATATTCAGCTGCTGTTGCGATAGTGTAAGCGATTTCTTGAACGTCATTCGCACCGCCATCGCTGTAGACATCTGAACGCACGAAGATCGTTTTAAGATTTGGTGAATTTTTCAGAGCCCATTTTGCGCAATCTGCCAATCCATCGCACAAACTTTCGATTGGGTGATCAGATTTTCCATCAGTCAATAATTCGCCGATTGGATCTGCTCCAATGACTCCGCTCAATTTCGAAATATCCTGCCCAGATTTTTTCACTGCCGCGATTATCAATGAAAGAATTGGAAATGCTGTTGCTCCTGCATACAAATAGATCGGATATTTTTCGAGTTTGAGATCTTTCAACAAAATCTCGACATCTTCAACCGTCGTGAGTGAAACTCCAACATCACCGATTTTTTCCTCGTGACGAAGATCTCCGCAGTGACGAGTTGTTGAATCAAGTTTGATGTTGTAAATCGTCGAGCCTTTGTCGATTTCATGTTTCAAAAGCTCGTTGCAATCTGCAGGGAAAGTTTCATCACAGACTTGCGCGATTCCCCATGGCTGATTGACATATCCATTGATTCTCGCGCCGCGAACCATATCGCCGAGCCCTGGAAATGTTTTCGGCTGAAGCGGTTCAGTATCGTTGTGGAAATACATCGGATCGAATGTGATTCCCTCATACGTTGGAGTGTACATTTTTTTCTCGAATGGCGCGCCTTTGAGAAGTGCAATGCATGCTTCCTTCCATTGATCGTACGTTGGAATTTCGAATTCATCGAGAGGAACATCGGGGAAATTCGTTTGTGCTTCCGATTTTTTGAGAATTTCTTGAAGATCGAGCTCTGCATTATCGCTCATGTGAAAACCTCCTATCATTTGAAATCACAGATGAACTTTTCCGAGTCCGACATTTCGCAATGCAACAAGTTCCTCTTTGGAAAATTGATACTTCTTGCCGCAAAATTGACAGACGACTTCGGCTTTTCCATCCTCGACGAGATTGTTCAGATCTTTTTCGGTGAGAGTCATCAAAGTATCTTCGATTCGACGCTTTGAACAATGACATCTGAACGCGAGATCTGTCGTCGAGAGAATATTGATTTGATCGAATCCTTTCAAAAGTTCGCGAATGATCCCTTCAGCATCGAGACCATTTTCGATCATTGTTGAAACTGGATCGATCGTTTTGAGATTGTTTTCCAATTTTGTAATTGATGAATCAGATGCGTTCGGGAGTGGCTGAATCAAAAATCCTCCCGCGGAAATGATATCGAGATCTTTGCCAACTAAAACTCCCAAGCCGACGCTCGATGGAGTTTGCTCGGAAGTTGCAAGATAATTTGTAAGATCCTCGGCAATTTCTCCCGAAACAATTTCCGCTGATCCTGTGATTGGTTCTTTGAGTCCAGTGAATCGATTGACAGTCACGAGACCATTGCGCCCGACTCCTCCTGCGACATCGATTTTGCCGTGAGGATTCGATTCAGTTGGAGATTTTGCGGGGAGATCGACGTGAGGATTTGTTACATATCCTCGAACAAATCCCTCTGGAACTGCATCTGCGACGATTGATCCCAACGCTCCGCCGCCATTGATTTTGATTGTCACTGCCTCTTTGTTTTTGAGATTCGCCGCGAATAGAAGTGCACCAGTCATTGTTCTTCCGAGAGCCGCCGCTGCAACTGGATAACAATCGTGACGTTTGACTCCGTCGCGAACGAGATCAGTTGTCACTGCGGCAAAAACTCTAACATCTTCCGCCGTGGCTTTGATTAAATGATCCTTCGTGTCAAATTCCCCCTTCAAATTTCAAGCTGCAATAAAATTTCGCCGCTATCGAGATCGAAGATTTTTATTTCGGATTCATCGATCGTTGCGACGGTTGATCTTTTATCTGCGCGATTTGGAAGTGATGGAGATCCAGGATTCAATAAAATTGAATTTCCATGACGTTCCAAAATATTGTTGTGAATGTGCCCAGTGATAAAAATATCTGCTTGAAGTCGATTCGCATCAGATTGAATTTCACCGATCATCTTTTCCCAATTTGGATTCTCTGGATTGTTGCAATATGTGAATTGAGTTCCGTGAGTCATGACGATTCGCTTTCCATTCGCGAAAATGTATGCATATGGAGACTGAATCGGGAGATTTATCACATTTTGATCGACGTCTGAATCGCAATTTCCCTTCGAAAAGATCATTGGAATTTTTACTTTGTTGATTCGATTCGCAAGTTCAAGCGGATTATAATCTTCGAGCATTGGATTCCGTGGCCCATGATAAAGAATATCTCCGGCATGCAAAATCAAATCTGCATCTGGAAAAATTTTCTCGATAGCGCGAGCAAATCGAAGTTCATGCCCATGCGTGTCGCTCATCACACCAATTTTCATAAAAAAAAATCTCCTCACATGATTTCTGGAGCGTCATTATTTGGAATTTGATCTCCAGAATCGGGCGGCATATCCATCGGAATATTTTCTTCGATATCTTTTGAATGATCGAAAGCGTTCGAGGGAATTTCATAATCGCTTCGAGTTTGTGCGGCTGAAGAGAAATTTTTGAACAGATTTGCCATCTCAATCGCTGAAACCGCGGCATCGAATCCTTTGTTGCCAGCTTTAGTTCCAGCGCGTTCAATCGCCTGTTGAATATTTTCAGTCGTGACAACTCCAAACATGCATGGAACGCCAGTCGATAATGAAACGCTCGCAATTCCTTTTGAAACCTCGTTGCAAACATAATCATAGTGTGAAGTTGATCCTCGAATCACTGCACCGAGACAAATCACTGCATCGAATTTTTTGCTCGATGCAAGTTTTTTCGTCGCGAGAGGAATTTCAAAAGCTCCTGGAACCCATGCAACCGAGATATTTCTGTCTGAAACCTCGTGACGTCTCAATGCATCGAGCGCGCCGGATAACAATTTGCTCGTGATGAATTCATTGAATCTTGAAACGACAATCGCGAATTTCAATCCCTTTCCGATGAGATTTCCTTCATAAACTTTCGGCATTGAATCTCCTCCTTCAAATTTTATGTCCCATTTTCAATTTTTTCACGGTGAGATAATTTTTATCGAATTTTGTCGGCTGAACAATCAATGGAACGCGTTCAGTGATCGTCAATCCATGTCCCTCGAGCCCTGCACGTTTCGCCGGATTGTTTGTCAAAAGTCGAATCGAAGTCAATCCCAATTGCGAGAGAATCTGCGCACCGACTCCATAATCTCGAAGATCTGGAGCAAAACCTAGAAGGATATTCGCCTCAACTGTATCTTTTCCTTCGTCTTGAAGTGCGTAAGCTCGCATTTTATTCGCTAAACCGATTCCGCGACCTTCCTGCCGCATATATAAAACGACTCCGCAGCCTTCCTTTTCAATTCGACGAAGAGCGATCGCCAATTGCTCGCCGCAATCGCAGCGAAGAGATCCCAATGCATCGCCGGTTAAACATTCAGAATGAACTCGAACGAGCACATTTTCCTTGCCCTCGATATCTCCTTTGACAATCGCAAGATGACATTTATTCTCGAGAGAATCCTCGAACGCTCGAATTCTGAATTGCCCATATTTGCTCGGAAAATTCACATTGGCGATCTCTTTGACAAAATTCTCAGTGCGCTTGCGATATTCAATCAAAGATTGAACGGTGATAATGTTGAGATCATGTTTCGCGGCGAATTGTTTCAATCGAGGAGTGCGCATCATGTGTCCATCGTCATCCATTATTTCGCAGCACATTCCTGCAGGAAAAAATCCAGCGAGCTTGGCGAGATCGACAGTCGCTTCAGTGTGTCCAGCTCGACGCAATACTCCACCTTCAACTGCTCGAAGTGGAAATACATGTCCCGGACGTCTGAATGTTGCAGGTTTCGCTTTGGGATCTAACAATTTTTTCACAGTGTGACAGCGTTCGAACGCCGAGATTCCTGTCTCCGTGTCATATGCATCGATTGAAACGGTGAATGCAGTTTCATGATTGTCAGTGTTATTTGCAACCATCGCGCCAATTGCAAGTTCATCGAGTCTCGAGCCGGCGACAGGTGTGCAAATCAATCCTTTCGCGTGAGTTGCCATGAAATTGATTTGCTCAGGAGTCAGAGTTTCAGCCGCGCAAATGATATCGCCTTCATTCTCGCGAGATTCATCGTCAACAACAACGATCATTTTTCCCGCGCGAATATCTTCAATCGCTTGTTCAGCCGTTGCAAAATTTTTTTCTTCCATAAATATCCCCCTTCAAAATCCATGTTCAGTTAAAAATTCGCGAGTGATTGTCACTGATTTAGCTTTCTCCTCGAGATCTGCATGCAAAATCTGATCCAAATATTTCGCGATTACATCTGTCTCGATGTTGACGCTCGAGCCGATTGTTTTCGATTTGAAATTTGTCTGCTCGCGAGTTGTTGGAATGAGTGACACGCTGAAAAAATCTGTGCGCGATTCGACAACTGTCAACGATACTCCATCGAGCGCAACCGATCCCTTCGGCGCGATTTGTCTCAATAATTTCGGATCGCACTGAATTTTCAAAATGATCGCGTTGCCCTCATCCTCGAAAGACATGATTTTTCCAACGCCATCGACATGCCCCGCGACGATGTGACCACCCATTCGCGACGTCGGTTGAAGTGCTCGCTCGAGATTCACTGGCGAATTTGGCTCGAGTTCTGCGAATGACGATCGACGAATCGTTTCAGGCATCACGTCCGCTGTGAAAAATCCTGCATCGAAATTCGTGACAGTCAGACAGATTCCATTGACGCAAATCGAATCGCCGTTCGAAACATCCTCGAGAATTTTTTGACAGCTGATAGCAATTCGCCCATTCACAAGCGAGACTAACATTCCAACTTCTTCAACTATTCCAGTGAACAAAATTCCCACCTCACAAATAACTTTCGATCCAAATATCGCCGCCGATTAATTCCGTCGAAACACTATTTAGATGTAGTGATTTGAAAAACCCAGTGCCATCGATCGATGTTGGTGAATTCGAGCCGCCCAAAATTTTCGGTGCGATTATTGCGAAAATTTTATCCACTAAATTTTTTTCGAGCAATGAAAAATTCACTGTTCCGCCGCCTTCAACGAGAATCGATGTGATTTCTCGAGCCGCAAGATCTCGGCAAAATTTCTCCAAATCGATCCGTCCCGAATCATTTTCCGAAATTATAACTTCAACATTTGGAAATTTTTTGAGGATATCAATTTTTTTTTCGTCAGCTGATTCAGTTGTCGCGATAATCGTTTTGGATTTTTCATCGAGAACCTGAGCATCGAGCGGAATTTTCAATTTTGAATCGAGAATGATTCGAGTAGGATTTTTTCCAATTCGATTTTCAAGCCGCGTTGTGAGTGAGGGATTGTCATTCAAAACTGTTTCAATTCCAACCAAAATTCCGTCGAAAGTGTCTCGCAATTCATGAACTCTTCGATTAGATTCCGCGCTCGAGATTTGAATTTGATCTCGATTTCGATTAGCGATTTTTCCATCGAGAGTCTCGGCGAATTTCAACGCGACGAATGGAAGTCCAGTCGTTATCCATTTCAAAAAATTTTCGTTGAGCTTTCGAGATTCGGATTCGCAAATTCCAATTTTGACCTCGATTCCAGCGTTTCGAAGAATTTCGATTCCATGCCCCGCGACTTTTGGATTTGGATCTTTCATCGCGACAACACATCGAGAAATTCCCGCGTCGACCAATGCATTTGCACATGGAGGAGTCCTTCCATAATGTGAGCAGGGCTCGAGAGTCACATACATCGTTGAATTTTTGGCAAGATCGCCGGCTTGAATCAATGCATTCCGCTCGGCATGCAATTCGCCAGCTCTTCGATGCCAGCCTTCCGCAATGATTCGATCGTCTTTAACAATCACCGCGCCAACCATTGGATTCGGCGATGTTCGTCCCAATCCATTCCGCGCAATTCGAAGAGCTTCTCTCATGAAAATTTCATCTCGATTTTCCATTCAAATCACCTCTCGAAAAATTTTAATCGGAAATGAAAAAAGACGTCTGGAAATTTTTCATCCAGACGCCAATTTTTTATTCAGTTTTCAATTTGATTAAAAATCTCATCGCCATATCGATTCAGAGTTACAAATCCATCTCGAAAAATCTCCTCGAAGATCTGTTGACTTACTTCCGAATAAAAATTCTGATCGATTCGAAATTCAATCTCACCATCGATTGGATTCATCACAAAAAATCCGCGATCGAGTTTCAAATTCAATCGAGTTAAAAATTCAGAGACTCGAGATCGCTTCGATTCATCAACTTTCTGCAACAATACGAATCGAATTCCGAAAATATTTTTATACAGACTGAAGAGAATATCGATTGTCTCGAGCTTATTAAAAATCCTTTCAGCTCTGCAGACGATTCCATCTTCGATTTCGCGGCAAAATTTATCCTCGAACATTTTCAACCTCTTCGATTGCATCTTGCGGCGTGGAAAATCCATAAATCACTTTCAATAATGCATCGCCATACCGTTCCATCATTATCGCGCCGAAGTAAATCGTTTCAGTAATTTCATCCTCGCGCGGAGCAACATTTCCACAAAATTGAGATGTACGAAAAATCACTTTGCCAGTGTCTAGATCCATATCAAAACAACCGCGACGCATTCCATAATTTGCGCGAGTCACAAATTCATTGACGCGGGCGATATCTTCGGAATTTTCATCTGGACTGATTGGAGAAATGACTCGAACGGCAAAACTATCATTATCAACATGTATGAAAATTTCTGCTGATCTCATTCTGTTGCGAAGTCGTACGAGCGTTTTGAATGATCCTTTTTCTTCGAATTTTTCAAAATGCCAATTGTCTCTGTTCAGAAAATCATCGATTGCGTCCATGATTTCTTGCGAAACTTCATACGTCATGTCACACCTCGATCATTTTCAGCCTCTTCGATTGCATCTTCCGGCTCGGCAAATCCATAAATCACTTTCAACATCGCATTGCCATATCGCTGCATTGCCATGACTGAAATGTAAATCGTTTCTTCAACTGCCGAATCTGTCGGAGGATCATCGCCGCAGAATTGAGACGTTCGAAATGCAATCTCTCCATCTCTGAAATCAAGTTCAAATCCTCCGCGGCTCATTCCATAACTCGCGCGAGCTAAAAATTCATTGACGCGATTAAGATCTTCCGATTTCGTTTCTGAACTGACTGGTGCAATGACTCGAACGGCAAAACTATCATTATCAACAAGCACAATAACTTTGACAGCTTTCAATTTGTTATGCAGAGCCGCTTTCGCGATAAACATTCCATGCTCGTCGTCGCGGTCGAAATGCCAATCATCCCGCTTGAGATAATCTCCGACTGCATTCATGATTTTCGTCGAAATCTTTTTCGCCATGTCACGCCTCGATTATGATTCCGCCTCTTTGATTGCTTCTTCTGGAGTTGAAAATCCATGAATCACTTTGAGCAGCGCATCGCCATATCGCTCAACCATCGCGACAGCAATGAACAATGTATCCTCGACCGCTTCAGAACTTGGCGCATCGTCGCAATATTGTCCGATTCTGAATCCCAGCTCGCCATCTCTGAAATCCATTTCGAAACAGCCGCGGCGCATTCCATAATTTGCGCGAGTCACAAATTCATTGACGCGATTCAAATCCTCGAGATCCTCGCCTGCACCGATTGAAAGCCGCAGTGTGATTGTGAATGAATCCCGCCCGATTCTGAAAAAGATATCGACAGACTTCAATTTGTTGCGAAGTTTGAGACCAGTGCGAATGACTCCATTTTCATCCACCGGCATGAATTTCCATTCTTTTTCATTGAGATAATTCTCGATCGATTCTGCAATTGCTTTGGAATATTTGACTTCTGCCATGAAAAAATCCTCCCTTTAAATATACAAACTGTCGAGCGCATCCTTTGGCGACGCTGCTCCTCTTAAAACTTTGAACAATGCATCGGAATACCACACAATCTCTTTCAATCCTTCGAAGATCGTGTGCTCGATAACTTCGAAGATTGGCTCTTCATCCGTCCCGCAAAAATGTGACATTCGAAATCGAATATCGCCAGAATCAAAATCCAATTCGAAACAGCCGTCATTCATCTCGGAATTTGCCCGCGCGATAAATTCAGCCATTCGCAATTTGCCAACATCATCTGTCGTTTTGAGCGGGAGATAAAAATTCGCGACGAAACTCGATTCACTCACATGCACAAATATATCAACAGTTTTGAGACGCCCTTCGACATTCGCTTCAATATAAAATGCATCGCCGGAAAGTGTGAATTTCATTCGGCGCGTATTGAAAAAATCTTCGATTGCCTGCATGATTCGCGGAGATGGTTCTGCCATTAAATTCATCTCCTTTCAAATTTCAAATTCAATTCTCGATTCAATCCGCTTCAGCTTCATTGACAGCTTCTTCTGGAGTTGAAACTTCGCAAATGACTTTCAAAAGTGCATCGCCATACATTTCAACCATTGCGAGCCCATGTGAAATCAGCCGATCAATCGCTTTTTGACTTGGTACAAAATCGCCAAGCCCATAAACTGAATCATGGAAAAATATCTCGCCATCTGATAAATCGAGTTCAAAACAGCCGCGCAATAATCCATAATTCGCTCGAGTTAAAAATTCTGCGACGCGAGTTTGATCTTCATCATCTCGCCCCGCTCCAACTGGAAGTATAAAATGAACCATGACTCCATTCGATTCAGCAGTGATAGCGACTGAAACATCTTTGAGTTTGCAATCGAGACTAAATCCGGTGCGAAAAATCCCATGTTCATCGACTGGCTTGTATTTATATTCATTCTCTTTGAAATACTGTTCGACCGCCGCGATTACTTTTTGAGACGGTTCAGGTTTAGATTTTTTCTTCTTCGGTTTTTCAAACGAAAGAATTTCTGCCATCGCTATCCCTCCTCGCTTGAATGATACAAGTTTTCTCGCTCGATGTAAAATCTTTTCATTAATGCAAATTTTGAATGATGATTTATCAATCCTCATAAAAATTTTTCACAGTTTCGAGGAAGTCTGTGACAATCTTTCGAGAATCGCCGAGATGTGTACATAAAATGCATGAAATTGATTCATCGCAATCGAATGGAGTCCATGCAAATTCTCCACTTCGATCGTTCAAAAATCCTGGAGCTAAACAGATTCCTTTTCCTGCCGCAACATTGATCAAAGTTGTCTCGCGATCGTTTGAATTGAAATGATTGAGCCCGACTTCATGAATCACGCGCCGCTGAACGATTTGCAATTCTGGCTGAGATCCTCCTCCAATCATCAAAATTCGTCCCTTGAGATCCTCCGATTTGACGATCGATTTTTCTGCCAGCGGATCATCGAGTCGCGATATCAAATAGATTCGACTTCGATAGATTCGATGAATCGCGACGTTTGGAACATGAATCATGTCCTCCTCCCGCGCGAATAATAAATCCTGCTCGCCGCGGAGAAATTTTTCGGACGATGCAAGTGGTATCAATTCTGGAGTCACCGAGATTCCATCGTGAGTTGCTTCGAATTCAGCGATAATTTTTGGCAAAGGATGAATTGCGGATCTGAATGGAATTCCGATTGTCAAATTCTCGCGATATCTTGCCGATAAATTCTGTCCCGATTCAACTGCAAATTTGAGCTCCTCGCGAATATTCCAAAGTGTTTTGCAGAATTGTTTTCCTGCTGGAGTCAATGCTGCGCCAGTTCCAGATTTCCGCGTGAAAATCGTGAATCCAATTTCTTCTTCGAGCGATTTGATTTGATAGGTGAGAGTCGGCTGAGTTATGAATAGATGCTCTGCCGCCCGATTGAAATTCAAAGTTTTAGCGAGTTCAAGCACATAATCGATTTGTCTTGTATTCATGAAAAAATCTCCTCTCGATTTTTGATCTGAATATTTCAACCGAATTAAAAAAGATCCCCCGATCTGGAAGTTAGGTCGAGGGATCAAATTTTTATTCAGAACTCAACAATGGGTCAAGCATCATGCTTGTGGCAGGCGACGAAATGATCTGTCTCGATTTCTTTGAACTCCGGCTTTTTCGATTTGCAAATCTCCTCGCAAAACTCACATCGATTTTGAAATGGACATCCCGACGGAATATCGAGCGGACTTGGAATATCGCCCGGCAAAATTCCGATGTATTGATTTTTTTCCTGATCCGTTGAAAAAACTGCTTTGAGAAGTGCCTTTGTATATGGATGTTTTGCATTCTCGAGCTTATCGCCATCGAGCGTTTCCATCTGATTCCCGAGATACATCACCGCAATTCGATGAGCAAACATACTCACCAGCGCGAGATCATGACAGACGAAAATGTATGTGATTCCTTTCTCACGCTGTAACTTGACAAGCAGTCGAATGATTGTATCCTGCACTGAAACATCGAGCGCAGATGTTGCCTCGTCACAAGCGATTATCTCCGGCTCGAGCGATAGAGCTCTAGCAATTGCAACTCTTTGACGCTGACCGCCGCTCATATTGTGAGGATATCGATTCACAAAATCCTCCGGAAGTTCAACCTGCTTGAGAAGTTCTCGAGCTCTCGATTCAACTTCAGATCGCGAAATCAAATCAAAATTCAAAAGCGGCTCGCAAATGATATCTTTGATTTTCATTTTGGGATCGAAAGCCGTCGTTGGATCTTGAAAAACCATTTGAATATGTCTGTAATTTTGACGTTTAGATTCGCCTCGAAGCTTTGTTATATCCTCGCCGCGAAAAATGATCTTTCCGGAAGTTGGAAGTTGCATGTTCATAATCGATTTGAGGAGCGTCGTCTTTCCACATCCAGACTCACCGACAATCGCGACAGTCTCTCCGCGGCGAATATCGAGCGAGATATCATCGCACGCCGTGAGAAATCTCCCGCCATCAACTGGAAATTTTTTGGTGACATGTTCAACGCGCATTATTGTTTCAGACATATCGACGCCCTCCAATCTCCGGAACAGATTTCAACAGCGATTTTGTATATTCCGCTTGAGGATGCTCGATAACATCGCTCGTCTTTCCATATTCAACAACTCGCCCTTGACTCATCACCATCAAATTATCAGAGAGATAAGATGCAACGCCGAGATTGTGAGTCACCATTATCATCGCCGCACCAGTTCCGCGAGTGATAAACATCAACTCACCAACAATCTGCGCTTGAGTTGTAACATCGAGCGCGGAAGTCGGCTCATCAGCTAAAAGAAGTTTCGGTTGAAATGTAATCGCCATCGCAATTCCAACTCGCTGACGCATGCCTCCGGATAATTCGAACGTGTAAGAATTCATTATGTTTGCAGGATTCGGCAGATTCATCAGCGTCAGATTTTCAATCGCTCGATCGTATGCAGATTTTTTATCAAGATCGCTGTGAACTTGAATATATTCGATGAACTGCTTGCCGATTGTATGAATTGGATTCATCATGTTGCCGCTGTCTTGAAAAATCATCGAAATATCTTTGCCGCGAAGTGATCTCCATCCTTTTTCATCGAGATCGAGAAGATTTTTGCCTTCGAAGATCATCGAACCGTTTGAAATTGATCCTCCGCGCGGAAGACAATTGAGAATCGCGCGAATCACAGTCGTTTTTCCAGATCCAGATTCGCCGACAATCGTTAGAATTTTTCCTTCTTCGAGATCAAAACTCACATCTTGAACCGTGA
The DNA here is from genome assembly GCA_017484005.1 of Selenomonadaceae bacterium. Lineage (GTDB taxonomy): Bacteria > Bacillota > Negativicutes > Selenomonadales > Selenomonadaceae > Quinella. The sequence goes on from JAFUTY010000001.1 coordinate 24,712, forward strand.
GATTTTTGCCATATGAAATTGACAGATTCGAGACACTTAATAACATTTTCAAACTCCTAATTCCAAACTGAATTTCAGTCGAAAAACAAATTGCGAAATCATTTTGCGAGGTGTTTAAAGTGAATGTTTCTCCAATTTTCGAAAATGGAATTCAGATTCCCGCTCAAAATTCTCGGATCGATTCAAAATCCAGATTCGCCGAAACGCTTGAGAATCTAAAAAAATTTCGTCCCGCTGATTATGACGAGGATTCAATGCGCGATGAAGATATTCAGACAATGATTCAAATTCTTTCAGACGGCTCAACTCTCGTGACAATTTTCGATTCAGAGGGACGAGTGATATCGCAGAATAAAACTCGAGCCGTTCAATCAGATTCCGAACCGCGAATCATTGAAACTCAAGTCGAATCGCGATTTGGATTAGAAGAACTCGCTGCGCAATTAACAATCATAAATTGATCGTGAATCAATTATAAATTGAAAAAGGCATGAGGATCTAAAATGGATCTTCATGCCTTTTTTTTTTCGGAAATTCACATTCCATAAATCATTGCTTTCATCATCAATTCTGGATCGCGCTCTTGAACGATTTCAGCCTCTGGAAGCCATTCATCAGAAAACAGCGGCAGATTTTCAACCATTTCTTGAATGATCATTCGCACCGATTCAATTGCGTTCGAATCCTGTCTCGATTTCAAAAATTCTCCGAGCGTCATTCCAACAGTGAACATATCTTCCGCGTTGAGTGATCGCGTCGTTGGATCTAAGCTCGACAATCTCAAAATTGGATAGGAAATTTGATCGTTTGAAGTCATGAGAATTTCAGGACTCACCAATAATCCAGCCTGCTCTAATTTTTCTGAAACGATTTTTCCATCTTGATCGAGTCTCGCTAAAACCAAATGATTTTCAGTCGGCGAGCAGAATGTTTCGATTCCAGATTGTTTTAATCCATCCTCGAGAGCTCGAGCATTCGTGATAACTTGATCAACATAATCCAAATATTCATCGCAAGTTATTTCGCGAAGAGTTATTGCGAGCGCAGCTAAAACATTTTTCTTGAGCGATACATGCCCTGTATCAATGATTTTTTGTTCGAGAGGCGCGGCGAATTTTTCTCTGGATAAAATGATTCCGCTTTGAGGTCCATGGAGTGAATTGCTCGCCTCGAAAGTCACGACGTCTGCATATGGAACTGGCGAATCCATTTTTCCCGCGACGATCAATCCTGCATTTTGTCCAAGATCAACCCAAACATTCGCTTGAACTTCATCGGCAATCGCGCGCAATTTTTTATAATCGATGTTATGAGGATAATGCACCGGCGAACAAATTATCAATTTTGGACGATGACGCACCGCTAAATATCTGAGCTTGTCGAAATTCAATTTGAACGTTTCAGGATCAAGCGCAAATTTCACGAAATCATATTGCATCTGACTTCCAGTGCAATATTCCTTTTTTCGAAGATTGAACGATAGAATTTTATCGCCGGGATTTGCTAGAGCTTGCAGTACAACTCGCGATGCCGCAATGATATTTCCCAATCGAACGATTGCATGCTCCGATTTGAAAATCTCGCAAGTTCGTTTGATTGTCAATTGCTCGACGCGACTGTAATGCTCAATCGAATTGTGCCCGATGTAATCATTTCCCAAAACGCTGCCTTTGAGATATTGAGAAAGTGGGGAAGCCGCGCTGTCAGTCGAAATCAATGACAGACTCGACATCTGTCGATCGAGCGAGAGTTTTAGCAACTTGCAGAGCTCCGGATCGAATTTTTTCAATCGATCGAAAAGTTTTTTACCAATCATTGAGATCCTCCTTTCGAAAAATTTAAGCGATTCCAGTGATCATGAAAAATAGAATGCAAAGGAATGGAACGAAGAATTTCATCGCCATCAAAACAATGATATCGTAATAAGTTTCTTTGTGAGTCAAGCCGCAAATCGCTAAAAGAGTCACCAATGCGCCGCAATGTGGAACTGGATCTATTCCGATTGACGCAATTGCAACGATTCGATGAAGAGCTTCGAGCGGAATTCCCTGCATCGATGCCATCTGCGCCCAAGTTTCACCGAGCATCGACAGCGCGATAGTTAATCCTCCGGAAGCTGAACCAGTGATTCCGCCCATGATATTCGTCGTGATAACTGCTGAAACGAGAGGTCCAGCACTGTCACCAATCGCGATGAGAATTTCTTTGATCGGCAAAAATCCTGGCAAACTCACCATCACTGAACCAAACGCGAATCCCGATGCAACATTCAAAACTGCCGCGCATGATGAAACTGCACCATAATTGATCGTCGCGAGAAAATTTTCACTTCCGCTTTGCAAACGTTTTCGACCGATATATCCTGCCGCGATTGAACTCAAAATCAATGCAACACTGATTGACCAGATCGCTTGAATTTTTCCAACACTCGCCGCAAGCAGACTCAATTTCAACGGCAAAAATTTCTCGAGACTTGATTCATCCCAATGAAATCCCCATTCCCAACCGAATGGATTACTCAAAATCACATTGATAACAATGACCATCGCGAGCGGTATAATTGCGAATTTCCAATCTGGAAGCCGTCGATCTTTTCTTTGACGCTGCTCTAATTCTCCACCATATCCCTCGCCTTGAGCCTGCAGAGATTTTGCGCGATAAGTCAGCCACCCCATGCTAATCGCGAGAAATAAAGCTGATGCAAAAATTCCGATTCCGATTCCTGCCCAAGTTGAAGTTCCAAAATATGAGCTCGGAATAATATTTTGAATCTGTGGAGTGCCAGGCATCGCAACCATCGCGAGAGAAAAAATTCCCATCCATAGAGTCGCTGGTAAAAGTCGCTTGGGAATATTAGCTTTTCGAAAAATTTCTGCACCGAATGGATACATGACAAATGCAACGACAAAGACACTCAATCCGCCGTAAGTCAATGCAACACATCCGAGCAGCACTGCAAGAATCGCTCGAGTCTCGCCGAGAATCGCAATGATCTTTCCAGCGATAGCTGATGCGAGTCCACCTTTTTCCATTAATCGAGCAAACACTGCGCCGAATAAAAATACTGGATAATAAGTTTTTACATATTCCGCGAGCCGAGTCATATACAACTCACTGTAAGTTGGCATGATTCCAAATTCGCTCAAAATTGCCGCGAGCACTGCAAAGAATGGCGCGATTAGAATGATTGACCAGCCGCGATAGGCAAACATCATCAAACCGCCGATTGCTACAATTACGCAAAATGTTTCCAATTAAAAAGACCACCTATCTCCAGAATGTAATAAGAGCGTCTCGAAAAATTTTACTCGAAACGCTCTCAAAAACAATCTTAGAATTTCACATTTTTACATTGCCGGTCTGATCAAATTCGTGATCCAATAATAATCGGAAGGATACATCTTGACGCCGTCGATATATTTTGCGTTGACGATGTTTGTCTGTGGATAGCCGAAGAACAGCGATGCGCCGTCATTCATCAGAATCTGCTGCAGTTCAATGATATATTCGCGACGCTTTGCAGGATCAAATTCCATTGATAACTGCTCGAGCTTTGCATCATATTCCGGATTCGAATAGCCAGATCCATTTTGCGGATTCGATCCATCTTTATTCGTCTTCCAATACCACGTCAAAAAGATTTCTGGATCGCCAGTATTTGCCGTCGTGATATTCGAAATCAACAGATCATATTCGCCTTTGATTCCCATGCCGTCGATCAAATTATAATCCACCGTGTTGATTTTGATATCGAAACCGAGCTTTTTGAGATCCGATTGAACAGCTTCCGCATAAAGTGGAAGTTCCGCGCGCGAATTATAAACTACAAAATCGAGCTCGAGTTTCTTTCCATCTTTATCACGAATTCCATCGCCGTCAGAATCTTTCCATCCCGCTTCATCGAGCAATTTTTCCGCGCGTTCAGGATTGTAAGAGTTCGGATCTGTCAATTGATCGAATCCATAATCAAGTGAGGGAGGAACTGGAGCTTTGCCAGGAATGAATGTGCCTTTCAACAAAATATCGTTGTAAGTCTCTCGATCACAGCCGGAAATCAATGCCGCTCGAACTTTTGGATCGCTCAAAATGTGATCTGGATTTTGATTGAGTCTCGCCAAAACTACTCGAAGTGATGAAATCTCGTCGACTGTGAATTTATTGTTGCCTTTGAAAAGCTCGATATCTCCCGCCGCGATATTCACTGCAACATCGACATCGCCGGATTGAAGAGCCATTGCGCGAGTGTTGGGATCGTCAATCGAGGGAATTTCGACTGTTGGATATGGAACTTCGCCTGCCCAATAATTATCATTGCGTTTCATGACAGCTCGCTCTTTGACGAATGACTCGACTTGATATGGTCCAGTGCAAATTGGTCCTTCCTTCGAGAAATCGCGATTCGATTCTGCCGCAGTGTCAACGATTATGAACAGAGGATCTGCCAAATATCCAGGCATTCCAGGAAGAGGTTTCGATGTTTGAATCACGAGATTTTGTCCGTCAGCAGTCATCGAGACATATTCGAAGAATGTTGCCGCTCGATTATTTTTCTGGAAAGCGCGCTCAATCGATGCTCGAACTGATTCAGCTGTCAAAGAATCGCCGTTCGAAAATTTTACATTGTCTCGAATTTTGAAAGTCCAAGTCAAATGATCATCACTGACACTCCAGCTTTCAGCAAGCCATGGCTCGATTTCCATTTTGTCATTGAATTTCGTCAAGCATTCACCGAGTCCATATCGCATCACAACCCAGCCGAAATAATTTTGAGTCGGCTCGAGAGTATCGGCGAAATTTGTAACTCCAACTTTCAAAACATTCGGATCTCCACCTTTTGACGCAGAATCATCTCCACATCCAACGACAAACATCGCTGCAATTCCGAGACTCAGACATTTGATCAGATTTTTGGTAGATTTTTTCACAAGATAACCTCCTTAAATTACTGCCGCGGATCTAAAACATCGCGGAGAGAATCGCCCCATAAATTGAAAATCGCAACGACGATGAAAATTGCCGCGCCGGGATAAACCATCAGCCATGGCGACGTCTGAATATATTGCCGCCCTTCATTGAGCATCAACCCCCACTCTGGAGTTGGAGGCTGTGCACCAAATCCTAGAAATGATAATCCAGCGATTTCCATGATCATCGTTCCGATATCCATTGCGCCAGTGATAACAATCATCGGAAGGATGTTCGGAAGAATGTGCCGCGTGAGAATATTGATCGTCTTTGTTCCATTGACTTGCGCCGCGATAATAAAATCATTGTTGCGAAGTTTGATAACGAGACTTCGAACGAGTCGAGCATATTTAGCCCAGCCGACAATCAATAAAGCAAGAATCGTGTTGACGATCGATCCTCCCAAAATTCCAGCGATCGCAATTGCTAAAACGACTCCAGGAAATGACAACATCATGTCAGCGAGTCTCATTAAAACGATTTCGATTTTTCCACCGAAATATCCAGATAAAACTCCAACAATCGTCCCGACAATCGCGAGTAATAATACGAGGCAGATCGTCATTGCGAGCGAGACTTGAGTTCCGCAAATGATTCTCGAAAAAGTATCTCGACCGAGTTTATCAGTTCCGAGCAAATGTTCAGATGAGGGCGGCTGTAAAACATTTCGCATATTTCCGTCATATGGATCCTGCGGCGCGAGATATGGTGCAAAAATCGCGATCAATACAATCAAAATCACGAGCGCAGTGTAGATTGAAAAAAGTTTGTGAGCTCGAATGAATTCCATCAACTCCGCGCTCCCTTCCGCAATTTTGGATCGAGATAATTGTAGGAAAGATCGACGAGAAAATTGATTCCCATGTATGCAATCGCAATCCAAAGCACGAATCCCTCAATCAATGGATAATCGCGCATCATAATCGCTCGAACAGCCATGTTTCCAATTCCTGGATAAGAAAAGACAATCTCAATAACTGCAACTCCGCCGAGCAGCCAGCCGATTGACATTCCGAGGAGAGTTATCAATGGCAGAACTGCATTTGGCAAAACATGTTTCCAAAGAATCGCCTGCTCACTTAATCCTCGAGCTCTCGCACCAATCACATAATCCTGATGTAATTCATCGAGAATCACTGTTCGAACTTGACGCACATACTTCGTTGATTGATAAATTGCCAATGTTATCGCCGGCAAAATGATCGAATTCGCTGTGACTTTCGACGTTGCAATTGGAAACCAGCCGAGTTTCAATCCAAAAATGTACAATAGAATTAGTCCCAGCCAAAAACTCGGCATCGATACTCCAACGAATGAAAAAAATCTTACAATATAATCGGGATATTCATTCTGACGGACTGCTGACAATATTCCTAACGGCAGTGAAATGATCAGAACGAAGATCACTGTGACAATCGCGAGGAGCAAAGTTCCAACAAATCCCTCGCTGAGTTTATCAAGGACTGGTTTTTTTGCGGAATATGACATTCCCATATCGCCATGCAGCAGTCCCCCAACCCAATTTCCATATTGAACGAGAAATGGTTGATCGAGTCCTAGCTCATGACGAGTCTGCTCCAAAACTTCTTCCGAGACGATTGTATCTGCAGATTCAAGGAGCATCGCCGCGGGATCTCCTGGTGCGAGATATGTGAGACAAAACGTCATGAAACTCACACCGATTAGAGTCACGAGCATTTGAATGAATCGATTTAGCAAAGGCATCACTCCTAAAAAATATTCAACACAAAATAAAAATTGCCCCTCCGATTTCTCAGAAGGGCAGATCTCTAGCGTCGAAAAATCTCCTCCCCATCACTCGCAGGTCAAACGGCGATTGTTGATTAGGCAATTCTCCTGGCTTCAGGTCATCGCTATCTGCGCCTTCTCAAGCTGAAAAGCCCAATGACATTTTTGCAGAATCGCTCGCTGTTACAGTGACGGGATCGCTTCGGCTTATACCGAATTCCTTATTGAGTCTTTCGACACCCAATCCAATCCATATTCAATTTCTGTAAGTTTAGTAAAAAATTCAAAGAGGTGCAATATGAATTATCGAGACGTTGTCAGATTTTCGAACGACGTATAAAATTCGAAATATCGTTTGAAAAGCCTTGCAAGTTGTATCAAAATATTTATGGGATGTGAGATCTATGGAAAATTTTATTGAGAAATGGAAATCGAGAGGCAATGAGCAGGCTGATTATCAAATTTTTTGGAATGACTTGATTCGCGATTCTTGCGGAATTGAAAATCCTGATTCAGTCATGAAATTTCAAATTCCTGTCAAATTCAAAGATTCAACTGCTTTCGTCGATGCATGGATTCCTGCAACGCGAATTTTGATCGAGCAAAAATCTCGCGGCAAAAAACTCGATGCGCCCGAGAGACAATCTGACGGAGCATTTTTGACTCCATATGAACAGGCGAAAAGATATGACAATGCTCGAGCTGTAGATCAAAAAGCAAATTGGATTATCACTTCGAACTTCGATGAAATTTGGATTTATAACATGCGATTCGAGCGTCCAGAGCGTCATGTTTTGAAAATTCCACTCGAAGAAATTCCCGATCGCGATTTGAGATTTCTCGTCGACGCGGATAGAGCTGAAGCTTTTTCCGAGGAACAAATTTCTGAAGCAGCAGGCGATCTCGTTCAATCTTTTCGCGATCCATTCCTCGACGCAATCGATCAAAAAAATCCAGATCAAGTCCTCGCGCTGAATAAACTCTGCATTCGACTGGTTTTCTGTCTGTATTCGGAAGACACTGGAATTTTCGAAAAGAGTTTATTCCTCGATTATTTGGAGGAGACTCGTCGATTTGATTCTGTTCCGATTTTCAAACTTCGACTCGCGCAATTGTTCATCACACTCAGCACGCCAATCGAAGAGCGTCACATCATGACAGAAATTCTGCTCCGTCGATTTCCATACGTTGATGGCGAATTGTTCAAAGATGATCCGACAAATGCACTCGATTCGCTTGCATTTTTTGACAGTCTTGACGAAAATTTTGATATGCGTGCGACTCTCGACAAGATTATCGATGCGAGCCGATATTTCAATTGGAAACCGATTTCGCCAGTCATATTCGGTGCGATTTTCGAATCGATCATGAATCCGGACAATCGTCGCGAGGATGGAGTTCATTTCACAAGTCCCGAGAATATTCATCGAGCGATCGATCCATTGTTCCTTGATGATCTGAATTCTGAATTCGAGACTTGCGAGGATCTCGAGAAATTCCATGACAAGATTGCGAATCTAAAATTTCTCGATCCTGCATGTGGCTCTGGAAATTTTTTGACTGAGACTTATATCTCACTTCGAAAATTGGAAGATCGAATTCTCAAAAAGATCGATGGAAAAATCAAAGTCACAATTGAAAACTTCTTCGGAATTGAGATAAATGATTGGGCTGTCAATGTTGCAAAACTGGCACTTTGGATTTCCGAATCGCAGATGAATGGAATCGAGACTTTCCTTCCATTGAAAAAGAATGCAAACATCGTCGAGGCAAATTCTCTCGAAATCGATTGGAAGTCTGTGATTCCGAACGCCGATTTTGTGATGGGAAATCCTCCATATGTTGGATATTCGATGCAGTCGCCGCGTCAAAAATCGGAGATTCGCAAAATTTTCTCTGATAATCGAAACGCTGGAAAAATGGATTATGTCTGCGCATGGTTCAAAAAAGCTTCCGAATATATAAGGGATTCGCGATCTGAAGTTGCATTTGTCTCAACAAATTCAATTTGTCAGGGCGAGCATGTCGGATTTCTTTGGAAAGATCTTTTAGACGATGGAATTGTGATCAATTTTGCGCATCGATCTTTCAAATGGAATAACGAATCTCCAGATCGAAAGCATGTTGCGAAGGTTTATTGCATCGTGACAGGATTATCGAGATTCAATCGAAATCAGAAATGGATTTTTGAAAATGGCGAAAAAATCTCGGCGAATCAAATCAATGGATATCTCCTCGATGCTCCGATAATTTGTGTCGAGAGATATGAAAAATCTTTGTGTGAAGTTCCAAGAATCATTCGTGGAAATCTTCCTCGAGACGGCGGAAATTTGATCATTGAGGCGGAAGATCTAGAAAAATTTCTCGAAAAAGATCCTCGAGCTAAAAAATTCATTCGACCTTTCATGATGGGCGAGGAATTTATCAACAATCTGCCGCGATATTGTCTATGGCTTGTCGATGCTGAACCGAATGAAATGAGATCGATCAAAACGATTAGAGATCGAGTTGTCGCTTGCAAAAAATTTCGACTCTCGAGTAAAGCTGAACCGACTCAAGCCGCGGCAAAAACTCCATGGCTGTTTGGACAAGTGATTCAGCCGACCGATGGAAATTTCATCGCGATTCCTGCAGTGTCAACAAGCAAGCGAAAATATCTGCCAATCGATTTTCTCACATTCGAAACGATTGTGGGAAATCAGCTTTTCATCATTCCAAACGGCTCGCTTGATCTCTTTGGAATTCTCACATCGAAAGTTCATATGACTTGGATTCGAACTGTCGCCGGCAGATTGGGCAATGGATTCAGATATGCGACGAATGTTGTCTACAATACATTTCCATTTCCAAATCTCAATGCGAAACAGAAATCTCGAATCGAAGTTACAGCTCAAAAAATCCTCGATGCTCGATCAAATCATAAAAATTCATCGCTTGCAGATTTGTATGATCCGAATTTCATGCCGCCCGATTTGATAAAAGCTCATGAAGAAAATGATCGGGCAGTTATCGATGCATATGGATTTCCAAAAAATATTTCTGAATCTGAAATTGTTGCGAGATTGTTTGAAATGTATCAAAATCTGATTCAAAACTTTTCATGAATGGAGTTAGAAAATTGGCGTATAAAGATTTGAGAGAATTCATCGACGCGCTTGAAAATCGAAATCTGCTTCGTCGAATCAAAGTCGAAGTCGATCCCAAATTCGAAATCACCGAAATTGTCGATCGCGTTTCAAAATCCAAAAATCCAGTCGCACTTCTATTCGAAAACGTCAAGGGATCATCGATGCCGATTCTGATCAACGCGTTCGGAAGTTATGAAATGATGTCGCTCGCGCTGGAAGTTGATAAACTCGACGATAAAGCCGATGAACTTCGCGAGATTTTGAAACTTCCATACCTATCGCTCAAAAATCATCGAAATCTTTTATCGATCATTCCTCTAGCGAATAAAGCGATCAATTTTCCAAAATATGTAAAGAGTGCACCGTGTCAAGAAGTTGTGTCGATGAATCCAAATCTCGACGAAATTCCAATTCTCACATGTCATCCGCAAGATGGTGGAGCATTCGTGACGCTGCCGCTGGTTTTCACCAAAAATCCTGCGACTGGAAAGCGAAATGTTGGAATGTATCGACTGCAGAAATATGATTCGCGAACGACTGGCATGCATTGGCACATTCATAAAAATGGCGCGGAAAATTTTCGAGACATGAAATCGTCGGGCGGAAATCGAATCGAGGCAGCTGTCGCAATTGGAACAGATCCCGCAACGACTTACGCCGCGACTGCACCACTTCCGCGAGACATCGATGAAATGTTATTCGCTGGATTTTTGAGACATAAATCGGTCGAACTTGTCAAATGCAAAACTGTCGATTTGGAAGTCCCTGCGAATTCAGAAATCGTTTTGGAGGGATATGTTTCGACAGATGAATTGCGGCGCGAAGGACCATTTGGAGATCACACCGGATTCTATTCGCTCGCCGATGATTATCCAGTCTTTCACGTCGAATGCATAACTCACCGAAAGAATCCGATCTATTTCGCGACGATTGTAGGTCGTCCGCCGATGGAAGATGCATACCTCGCCAAAGCATCCGAGCGAATTTTCCTTCCATTATTACAACAATTACTTCCGGAGATTGTCGATATCAACATGCCAATCGAAGGATGTTTTCACAATTGCATAATCGTCTCGATTAAAAAATCTTATCCAATGCAAGCGCGAAAAGTCATGCATGCGCTGTGGGGATTGGGGCAGATGATGAATGTGAAAATGATCATTGTTGTCGATTCGCATGTCGATGTTCAAAATATTTCTGGAGTTGCATGGCGAGTTTTGAGCAATATCGATGCGCGGCGAGATTTGGAAATCGTGACTGGACCTCTCGATGTTTTGGATCATTCGTCGCCGATGGCAAAATGGGGATCGAAACTCGGAATCGATGCAACTAAAAAATTTCCAGAGGAAGGATTCAATCGAGAGTTTCCGGATGAAATTGAAATGCTTGAATCGGTGAAAAAATTAGTGGATCAAAAATGGAGGTCACTGGGTATTGATCGTTGAAAAAATCAAGGCACATGGAAACAATATCGCATGGTGGCATACAATTTTCGATTTGCCCTTTGCATTCATGGGCGCACTCCTCGCGACGCATGGAAATCCTGAACCGATCGTTTTGTTTTGGATAGCTATGGCAGTATCGACAGGTCGAGCTGCAGCGATGGCGATTGATAATTTGGCGGATCTCGAATTCGATAAAAAGCAGGATCGATTATCTTATCGCGCTATGGTCTCTGGAAAAATTTCAAAATCTGAAGCAAAAATTTTCATCGGAATCATGTTTCTCGCGATGATATTTTCAGTCGCACAACTTCCACCGATCTGCATGAAACTTTTACCGATTGCCGCAATTCCATTCGTGATTTATCCATTTACAAAGCGATTCACTGGACTTTGTCATTTCTTCCTTGGATTCGCAATTTCGATGTCGCCTGCGGGAGGATATATCGCCGCGGGAGGATCAATCGATTTGCCGATGATTCTTCTATGTTCAGCTGTCGCGTTATGGATTGGAACATTCGACGCGATGTATGGTGCGCAGGATGAAGAATTCGATCGAAGTCAAAATTTGCATTCGCTGGCAGTTTCAATTGGCGGCAAGCGAGCATTTCAGATTTCAAAATATCTTCATTCGTTGACGATTTTGATTTTCATCGCGCTCGGAGTTTTGGAAAATCTTTCATCGATCTATTTTGTTGGAGTTGGAATCGCGGCGATCGTTTTGATTTATCAGCATCGAATCATTTCTTACAACGATTTTTCAAATCTAAATCCGAGTTATTTTTTGAGAAATGGAATTGTCTCGACCGTGATTGTCTTCTGTACATTTTTGAGCTACGCATGAAAAAATCCCTTCCGAAATTGAATCGGGAGGGATCTTTTTTTATTCGTGCAAGGATTTCTCGCGCATGTTGAGAATCTTTGATCAACAGTTTTTTTGAATGGAGGAGTATCAATTGTGTTAGGTATCAAATCAAAAAATTCTGATCGTTCTATTGCCGCTGTTTCTCGTGAGTTTCATAATTTTCTCCGCGATAAGTTATCGGCTTTGCAATGATATGCTCATTCGCGACGCCGATGAAAATGTTCGAGCAATTGGATCTCAAGCGGCTCTATCGCTCGAAAAATATGTGCTCGATAAAGTCATTCGCGTTCAAGATCTTTCGATGAATCCTGCGATTGTCAACGGAGATCATGCGTCAAAACTTCAAGCATTAATCGAAACGAAAAATCAATCGGCAGATCTCGCGATGACAGCTTTCGTCGATACAGCTGGCAAGGGATTCAGTCATAAAGATGAATTTGTAGATCGAAGCAGCCGCGATTATTTCAAAGAAGTTATGCAGACTGGAAATCCTCAAATGACTGGCACGATGGTTTCTGGAACGACGAAACAATTGATCACACTTTTTGCGTATCCAGTGAAATCGAATGGAAATCTGATTGGATTGGTTTATGGAACGGTGAATCTCGGAACGATTTCTGATATGATTGGCGCGTACAAATTCATGGATTCCGGCTATGTCTGCGTCTTCGATGAAGATGGAATTTGCATCGGCCACAACGGACATCCGGAATATGTTGGAAAGTTGAATTTATCGCAAGCCGGCGAATTCAATTTGGATCAGCGATTAATCGATGGATTTCGCAAAGCAGTTTCGACAAAACAGCAGGAATCGATTTATTACAAAACGATCGACGGAATTGAATCGAAAGCAGTTTTCACACCAGTCAATCTCGAGGACAGATCATGGATTGCAATTTCATCAGCACCAGTCACAGAAATCGAAGAAGAATCTTACGAATTGCTGAAAATCTTGGCGATAATTTCATTGATAATTCTCCTCGTTGCGATGGGAATTGTGAGTTTGATCGTTCATAAATTTGTAAATACCAGTTTGCTCGAGCCGATTCGAAAGCTTCGTGAAGAGTGTGAATTGATCAATCAAGGCGATTTGCGTCGTGCGATTGAAAATACAAATTCGAATGATGAAATCGGCGGGCTGATGATTGAATTCGATAAAATGCGTCTGACAATGAAAAAACTTCTGCAAAATGTTCGCGATGAATCTGAACATGTGACATCGGCGAGCGAGCAATTGACTGCATCGGTTGGACAATCTGCTAAAGCGGCTGGACAAGTTTCGAACGCTGTCAATGAAATCGCGCTGGGAATTTCGAATCAATCTCAAGCGGCTGATGATACAAATCAACAGGCAAATTCGATAGCTGAAACGGCGAGCAATATTCGAGAAAAAACTGAATCGATCGCAAAAGTTTCTCACGATACCGCGCAAAATGTTGACGATGGACGCTCAGCTATCAACGAGATTATCGGACGAATGGAAAATATCTCAAAAACAATGGAAACGATTCAAACTTCGACGAATCAACTCGCTGAAAGTTCGGAAGAGATCGAAAAAATTTTGGAAATCATTCAAGCGATAGCAAGTCAAACCAATCTATTAGCTCTGAACGCAGCGATTGAAGCAGCTCGAGCAGGTGAGGCAGGTCGAGGATTTGCAGTTGTCGCAGATGAAGTTCGAAAATTGGCTGAGGAGACTGAAACATCTTCCGCAAAAATCGCCGATCAAGTTGCCAAGAATTCGGAAATCATGAAACGCGCCCTCGATGCAAGTCATGAGGGAACTGAAAGCGTTCAAATTGGATTGAATTCAGTTCATGCCGCAGATTCTGTTTTCGAGGATATTTCGATTTCGATTCGCGCACTGGCTGATGAAGTTGACACGATCACTCAAAACATCAATCAAATGGCAGATAGTGCTCAAGGCATGCGATCTTCAATGGATTCGGTTAAACAGACAAGCTCTAAAAATTCCGAAGAAGTCAATATAATTTCTGAGGCGACGCGTCAACAATCTGAATCAATGGATGAAATTACGGAAGAGAGTCGAAGTCTATCTCAACTCGCATCGGATCTACATGTCACGGTTGATAAATTCAAATTCAATTGATTCGGAAATAAAAAAAGAGATCCCCGATCATTTTTCGATCGAGGATCTTTTTCATTCGGAAAATTTTTTAATGAGTCTGCAATTCTTCATTGAACCTCCCACGACTAAAAGTCGCGGGATTCCTGCTTCTCAGATCAGGATTCATCGTGAGACTATCCCGAGTCTCCACAGGCTTAACTTCCCGTAGTTCCTACGGTACAAAATCCTTTAAGGCGATCCCTTTCCTTGTACAGATCTGCTTGCTGATTTTGC
>JAFUTY010000012.1 GCA_017484005.1 Selenomonadaceae bacterium
AAGATTCCTTTCAATTCAATGAATTCATGATTTTGCGCGCGATCTCTGGATTTGTCTCGAGATTATAGAGTCACAAAATTTTCTCTTCCAAAAATTGGATCGCACTCAATTTTCAAATACTCCATGTCTTGATCTGAAATTTGAATCCAAAGACTTCCGACATCGGAGAGAAGTTCATGAAATTTTTCGATCGATCGCTTGCCTTCTGAATAAATGCAGTCGAGATCTTTTTCCACTTCTTCGATCGAGTGTAGAATTTTCAATATAGATTCCTTTCGATATCCTGCAACATCACATCGAACGCATGAAGTCCTCCAGTAGCTTGAATCCATGTTGACGAATGATCGATGTAAATGACTCGATTCATCTGCGCGGCTCGAGAATTTTTGATCAAATTGAAATCGAATTGCAAAGTATCGGATCGATCCACGATGAAAATGTAATCTGGATTTTCATCGAGCTTGACTGATTCAAATCCAAAATCTGCGAGCATCGGTGTAAAAATTTCTCGAGAGATAAAAACTCGATCTGGACGTTTTGATTCATCGATCCGCTGTCGATATTTTGAAATTAGATCCTCGACGATTTTCTCTCGACCAAAAATTTCAGCGATAGCTCGAGCATTCGATTCAACAATTTTGAGATTTATGTTTCGAGTCTGAATCGAAATCACTGGAGCGATCTTTTTTATCGATTCGAGATTCGAATTTCCTACATCTAATATGATGAGATCTGGCTGACATTTGATAATCGAACTTGAATCTTCCGAATCGAGTTTGAGAATTTTTTCATCGCTATAAAATTTTTCGAGATAATCAATCGATTCTTTTGGAACTCCTACAACTTTATCGCTGAGCCCGAGTGAATCGACAATATCTAATCCCGCCGTGGATAGAATTGCGATTCGCTTGGGCTCGATTTTTTGTTCGGATTTTGAACAGGCGGCAAAAAAAATCGTCCCGATGATTAGCATCGAGACGATCGATAGAAATTTCATTCGAAAACTCCTCCCGAGAGATCATGTCCGCGCAAAAAATCTCGAATCGACATGCGGCGAGATCCCTGCGCTTGAATCTCGAGAATCTCCAATGCGCCCGCTCCAGTTGCGACGTAAAATCCATCCTGCTTTAAAATTTTTCCTGGATCTTCGTTGGGAATCTCGTTATCAACGACTCGCGACTTCCAAATTTTGAGTGTCTCGATTTTTCCATCGCGAGATTTGAAATTCGATATCGCGCCGGGATGTGAATCGAGAGCTCTAATCAAATTGTGAATCTCCCACGCAGATTTTTGCCATGAAATTTTTTGAGTTTCCTTTGTGATCATTTGAGAATATGTTGCTTCTGAATTAATTTGCTTTCGAGGTGTTATGAATTGAAGATTCTCGATCGTCTCCTTCAAAACTTCCGCTCCAATATTTTTCAATCGATCATGCAATTCTTCAAAAGTCGTTTCACTATCGATTTCCGTTTCTCGCTGAAGAAGAATATCTCCAGTGTCAAGATTTTCATCCATTTTCATCGTCGTGATTCCAGTTGATCTCTCACCATTTATCAACGCCCATTGAATCGGTGCTGCTCCTCGATATTTCGGCAAAATCGATCCATGAACATTTATGCAACCGAATCGCGGAATTTCCAATATCTCACGCGGCAAAATTTTTCCATATGCAACGACGATTATCAATTCAGGCGACAATCTTCGAATCAATTCTGTCGATTCACGAAGTTTAGATGGCTGAATCACTTCGACGCCATGTTCAATTGCATATTCTTTGACTGGCGATGCACTGATTTTCTGTCCTCGACCACGTTTTTTATCCGGCTGAGTAAACACTGCCAATAAATCCGTCGATTCGCGAGCGACTTTCAAACTTGGAACGGCAAATTCTGGAGTTCCCATAAATATCGATTTCATTTTTCCTCACCACGATGCACCGATTGCGCTATATCAATAAACAGCTGCCCGTCAAGATGATCGATCTCATGTTGCACGCATCGCGCCAAAAGTCCCTCAGTCCAGATTTTTTTCTTCTTTCCATATCGATCCAAAAATTCAACTTCAACCTTCTCGGATCGCTCAACTTCTCCAAACAAATCTGGAACTGATAGACATCCTTCGGTATCGACAGATTTTCCCTCACGCTTGAGAATTTTGGGATTTATCAAGTCATATCGCTTTTCATCAAGTTCAATGACAATCGCACGAATATTTTTTCCAATCTGCGGCGCAGCAAGTCCAATTCCATTGTAAAGCAACATCGTCGCATGCATATCATCAAGCAGCCGACGAATTCGACGATCAATTTTTTCAACCGGCTCAGAAACCTGCTTCAACACTGGATTTCCTGCCCTTAAAACTTCATATATCATGTCTCAACCTCCAAAGAGTTTTTCAGATTATAGCAAAATTTTTGTCGCGTGTTATAATAACTTCCAATTTTCTCGAGGAGGTTGTCGATGAAAATCACGTATCTATTGAACAGTGGATTTCTGATTCAAGACGATAAAACGCTCATAGTTTTCGATGATTATGCAGATCCAACGCATGAAGTCAGAAAATCTCTCAATTCTAACTTCGATAAACTCTATATCTTCGCAAGTCATGCTCATTTCGATCATTTTAGTCTCGAAATTCTCCAATTCGCCGATCAAGTTGAGAAATTTATATTCAGTTATGATATTCGACGGACTAAACGAGTTAAATCATTTCCGCCCGATAAAATCGAATTTATGAAGAGATATAGCGAGTGGAATGATGATTCGATTTCAGTAAAAAGTTTCGATTCAACTGATATTGGAGTCTCATATTTGATTGAAATTAATGGAAAAAAGATATTTCATGCGGGAGATTTCAATTATTGGTATTGGAGTGGAGATACTGAGGTCAATCGGAATCAATCGACGTTGGAATTCAATCGACAAATGGAAAAATTGGATGGATTGGAGGCAGATATAGTATTTTTTCCAGTTGACGGACGTCTTGGCGAGTATCGAGATTTAGGAGCTCGAGAATTTTTCAAGCGGACGAAGATCAAATCACTTGTCGCGATGCATAATGTTGGATTCGCGCCATGGATTCCAGATCGAAAAATTTTTACAATTCCGACGTGGAGTCCCGTGAAATCTGGTGACTCGAGAATTTTTGAAGGAGGAAATTTTCAATGACAAAAAAGGTAATTCTCACCGAGGAAGGATACAATCAACTCGTCGAAAAACTGAATTATTTGAAGAGTGTTCGTCGAATTGAAGTTGCAGATCGATTGAAGGCTGCGATCGCGCTCGGAGATCTTTCTGAGAACAGTGAATATGACGATGCAAAGAATGAACAGGCATTTTTGGAGGGCGAGATTCTCGAATTAGAGGAGAAAATTCGCAACAGTGATATCATTTCAGACACCGGCGGAGATGTTGTCACACTTGGATCTCGCGTCGTTATTCTGGATATCGAAGAGGACGAGACTGAGGAATATATGATAGTCGGCTCGACAGAAGCAGATCCAGATGCGGCGAAAATCTCGAATGAATCGCCAGTTGGAGCTGCATTGATTGGAAAGTCAGTTGGCGAGATTGTCGATGTTCATGCGCCCGCCGGCGTCATAAAATACAAAATTGTGGAAATCAAGCATTGAGGTGAGAATATGTTGGAACAGGATGAAAATGAAATCTTTCGAGTTCGTCGCGAGAAAATGGAGGCGTTTCGCGATAAAGGAATCGCGCCATTTGGACATCGATTCGAAGTCAGTCATCATGCGCAGGAAATTCACGAGCAATTCGATTCGCTTGAAGTTGAAGAGGAGTCATCGGAAAAAATTTCCGCGGCAGGAAGAATCATGGCGATCCGCGGACATGGCAAGGCAAGTTTTGTCGTATTGAATGATCGATCCGGCTCGATTCAACTCTATTTCAAACTGGATAATCTTGGCGAGGAGAAATATTCGGAATTCAAATTGCTAGATATCGGCGATATCATTGGAGTTCAAGGGAATGTCTTTCGAACAAAACGTGGCGAATTGACAATCAAAGTATTGAATTTTGATCTATTATCTAAATCGTTGAGATCATTGCCGGAGAAATTTCATGGATTGAAGGATCAAGAAGTTCGATATCGTCAGAGATATTTGGATTTGATAGTCAATCCAGAAGTTCGCGAGACATTTATCAGGCGTTCAAAAATCGTTCAAAAAATACGTCAATTCATGGATTCGCGGGATTTTCTGGAAGTCGAGACACCAGTATTGAGCACATTGGCAGGTGGAGCAGCAGCTAGACCATTCATAACACATCATAACGCGCTCGATGTCGATTTGTATCTTCGAATTGCGACGGAATTGCCTCTGAAACGGTTGATAGTTGGAGGATTAGAGCGAGTTTACGAGATGGGTCGAGTATTTCGGAACGAGGGAATGGATAATCGTCACAATCCAGAATTTACATCGATCGAGATATATCAAGCCTTCGCAGATTATACAGATTTAATGCAATTGACAGCGGATTTAGTATGTGAATGTGCGGAGTCAATATTTGGAACGACAAAGGTTGAATATCAAGGCGTCGAATTGGAATTCAAAAATCCCCCGCGAATCTCGATGAATGAAATTGTCAAACAGAAAACAGAAATGGATTTTCTATCCTGCAAGACAGTGGAAGAAGCTCGCGCGATGGCTAATGAATTGGGAGTTGAATTTGAGGATCGATTTGGAATCGGCGGGATTCTCAATGCAGTTTTCGAGGCGAGAGTTGAAGATGAATTGATTCAACCTGTATTCATAACTCACCATCCGACGGAAATTTCTCCACTTGCAAAGCGAAATCCAGACGATCCGCGAATCACAGATCGATTTGAATATTTTGTTTATGGTCGTGAATTGGCAAATGGATTCACTGAATTAAATGATCCGATCGATCAAAAATTGCGATTCGAGGAGCAGGCAAAAGCTCGCGAGGCTGGCGATGATGAAGCGCATGTAATGGATCTCGATTTCATTCGCGCGTTGGAATATGGATTGCCGCCGACTGGAGGACTAGGCATTGGAATCGATCGCCTCGTAATGTTTTTGACAGATTCACCGACGATTCGCGATGTCTTGCTATTCCCAACGATGAAACCGATTGAGGAGTAAATATGGGCAGATTTGAAGTACAAGATTTTTCTCCGAGTGTGAGATATATCGGCGATGATGTATTTGCAACAGTGGGAGATGCATCCTACATGGTTGACACAGAATTCAGTCCTCGCGATAAAAGACACATATTAGTCGGAAGATATTGCTCAATTGCTCGCGAATTGTTGTTGATGATAGGAGAAAATCATGACTATCGTAGTGTCACGACGTATCCATTGCGGGAAAAACGATATCTGAGACAT
>JAFUTY010000004.1 GCA_017484005.1 Selenomonadaceae bacterium
GATAAAGCGGTTGGAAATTTATTGACGGCGATCGATCGAAGCAAAAAAAATAATCCAGAACGAATTTTGATCGCGCTCGGAATCAATGGAGTTGGAAATTCAGCAGCGCAGGATTTGATTCAAAAATTCCAGACGATCGAGAGAATTTCCAATGCAGCTCGCGAGGAACTTTTAGATGTGAAAGATCTCGGCGAGACTACTGCGGATTCAATCAAAAATTTCTTTGCGAATGATAAAATTAAAACTCTAATAGAAAATCTAAAAAATCTCGGTTTGAAAATCTGATTCGGAAATAAAAAAAGAGATCCCCGATAGATCAATTGAGATCTGTCGGGGATCTTTTTTTGTTCGGAAAATTTATAGATTGTTGACGATATTTTTGAAATCTTTTCCGCGCTCCTCGAAATTCTGATACATATCGAAACTCGCGCAGGCTGGCGATAATAAAACGATCTGTCCAGATTTAGAGATTTTTCGAGCGAGATCAATTGCCGCTTTCATATCGAATCCAACATCATGAATCTTTTCAGCCGGATATCCATTCGAAACCGCGTCGCGATGAAATCTTTCAGCTGCCGCACCAATCAAAATCAATTCATCGACGCGCTTTTTGACATGCTCAAACATTTCCGCGAGATCTGTGCCTTTATCATCTCCGCCCGCAATCAAAATCAGATGCCCCTCGTCGAATGCATCAATCGCTTTGATTGTCGAATCAGTATTCGTTGCCTTCGAATCGTTGAAATACTTGACGCCGTCGATTTCGCGGACAAATTCGATTCGATGTTCGACGCCTTGGAATTCTATCAACACTTCACGAATTTTTTCCGGCTCGACTCCAGCAAGATAAGCCATCATCGCCGCGGCTAGAGCATTTTCAACATTGTGCGAGCCTTTGATTCCCAATTCCGCGACATTGCAAAGTTTGTAAGATTTTCCATTCCATCGAATCGTGAGCCATCGAGCCTTCGGCATCATTTTTTTAAACGGCAATTCAGCATCTTTGGGCGGGACGAATTCGATGAATGCTCCTTTATTGAGCTGTGCTTTGCGGCTGAAAAATACAACGTTGCAATTCTTGACTCGATTTCCAATCTCACGCGTCCGAGGATCGTCATAATTCAACACGACATAATCATTGAGCGTCTCATTCGCGAAGATTTTTTCTTTCATCGCTTGATAGACTTCCATCGAGCCGTGGCGTTTCAAATGATCAGGCGTGACGTTGAGAATCGATGAAACATGCGGCTGAAAGTTCTTGGTTGATTCCATTTGATAGCTCGAAATTTCCAAAGCGATCGCAGATTTTTCATCGAGTTTTTGAGCTGTTTCGGAAAATGCAATTCCGATATTTCCGCAAACTCCAACTTCCGAAAATTTTTTCTGAAGTAAAAGTCCGAGGAGAGTTGTCGTCGTGGTTTTTCCATTAGTTCCAGTCACAGCGAAAATTGGTGATCGACAGACTTCAAATCCTAATTCAATTTCCGAAATGATTTCGATTCCGCGCTCGATTGCAGTTTGGAGAATTGGAATTTTCAGCGGGACAGCCGGCGAGACGATTATTCGATCGATTCCGTCTAAAAGATCTGAAGTCTGCTCACCGAGTTTGACTTCGATTCCATCGAGCGGTTCAGTGATTTCGAGATTCGATTTTGCATCGCTGAGAATGACATTCGCGCCGAGCGATTTTGCAACTCGAGACGCCGCGAATCCCGAAATTCCTGCGCCAATCACGAGGATATTTTTTCCCTTCCATCTACTAAGATCAATTGACATTGCTATCTCCTCCTCGTGAAAAATTTAGACTGATTTAGTTTAATTAGTACAAATTTTAAATCGCGAGCAAAACTCCAATCAATCCGCAAATCAAGCCGACCGTCCAAAATACAAATACAACTTTGACTTCAGACCAGCCGCCCAATTCAAAATGATGATGAATCGGACTCATTCGAAAAACCCGCCTGCCTGTCGTCTGAAATGAAATGACTTGAATTATAACTGACAAGGCTTCACAGACAAAAATCAAGCCGATAATCGCAAGCAGAACTTCGGTGCGCGTCAAAATTCCAATCGCCGCGAAAGCTCCTCCCAGCGCGAGAGATCCAGTGTCGCCCATGAAAACTTTGGCAGGATGAAAATTGAATCGCAAAAATCCAATGCAAGCTCCAGCAATCGCCGCGCAGAAAATCGCCAAATTCGTCTGTCCCAAAGCGATACAGACAGTCATATAACATCCCGCCGCAATTGCCATCGTGCCGGCCGCTAATCCATCGAGCCCGTCAGTCAGATTCACAGCATTACTCGCGCCGACGATAATGAATAAGATGAATGGATAGAACATCGCGCCGATATCGATTTGCTCGTTCAAAATTGGAATCCAAACTGTCGGTTCAAATGACAATGCACTTCGAGCAATAAACAGCGTGATCATTGAAATCAGAATTTGTCCGATGAGTTTTTCGCGCGCTTTTAATCCTAAATTCTGTTTTCGAACAACTTTTCGATAATCGTCGATGAATCCTAAAACGAAATGACCGAGCATTATAAAAAGAGCTAAACCAATTTCGAAATCGAGATCCGTGTTGATTAAAGTTCCAATAACGATTCCAGCGATCAAAAAAATTCCGCCCATCGTTGGAGTTCCAGATTTTTTCTGATGCGATTTTGGACCTTCTTCGCGAATCGACTGTCCAAATTTGAGTTTATGAAGGAAAGGAATTGCAATGATTCCGAGGATCAAAACAGCGATTAATGAAATTCCAAATGCAAAAAACAAATCTCCTGCCATCTTACAGCCTCGCCACAATTCTTTCCATTCTCATGCCTCTAGATCCCTTCACCAAAATTGTATCGCCGACATCGAGAACGCTTTTCAAAATTTCGAGAGCCTCTTCGTGAGATTTTGTTGTCGCGACGAATGGAACTCCAGCTCCCCGCGCGCCTTCAGCGATGTAATCTGCCAATTCTCCGCAGGTTATCACGATCTCGAAATCATTTGCACCAAGACACTCGCCGATTTGCCGATGAGCATTCGGAGCGATTTTCCCGAGCTCGAGCATATCTCCCAAAACTGCAACTTTTCGACTCCGCGAAATTTCTGCAGTTGTCTCGATAGCCGCCCGCATTGATAGAGGGCTCGCGTTATAAGTATCATTGATAATTCGGAATCCATGCCGCTCGATAATTTCAAGACGCATTTTTGTCGGTGAGAGATTTTGCAAGCCTTCAGCTATTCGTTCTGCCGAGATATTCAGCGCAAATCCAACAGCAATCGCAGCTAGAGCGTCATAAACGTTGTGAATCCCGACCATTGGAATTGAAAATTCGCGCGAAAAATTTCCAGATTCAACTTCGAAAGTCGTTCTATGATTTTGAATCAAGACGTTTGAGCCTTGAATATCTGCCTTTTTATTGATTCCAAACGTCAAAATTCGAACTTTGGGATTTGCCAATCCTTTCATCGCAGCAACTCGATGATCGTCAGCGTTGAGAATGGCAGTCCCTCCGGGCGGAATCGATTGAACCAATTCAGATTTTGCGCGCGCGATATTGTCAATCGATCCCAAGAGTTCGATGTGAGTCTCGCCAACATTTGTAACAACGCCGATAGTCGGTTCAGCTATCGATGCAAGTGTTGCGATTTGTCCTAAGCCTCGCATTCCCATTTCGACAACTGCCGCCGCATGATTTTCGTTGATCCCGAACAAAGTCAATGGCAGACCGATTTCATTGTTGAAATTTTCGGCAGTTTTTTGAATTTTTCCAAGCGATGAAATGACTGCTGCCGTGAGATCTTTGGTTGTAGTTTTTCCATTCGAACCGGTTATCGCGATGACAGGAATATCGAATCGCTCCCGATGAAATCTAGCGAGCCATTGATACGCCTCGAGAGTGTTGGGAACTTTGAAAATTTTTCCTTGAGATGGAATTTTTTCAGCTGGACAAGTTTCTGAAACTATGACTCCCGCCGCACCTTTTTCAATTGCATCGATCGCAAAATCCTCGCCATTAAATTTTTCACCTTTGAGTGCGACGAATAGACAATCAGGCTCAATCTTTCGCGAATCAGTTACAATTTCGGAAAAATCTCGCGACGCTAAACATATAATCGCCTCTCGAGCGGTCTCTCGATCGTCAAAATGAATCGTTCGATCGTTTAAAATCTGATAAGTCTCATGCCCTTTGCCGAGAATTACGACGATATCGTCTTCTTCGGCGATGTTTATAGCATGGAAAATCGCTTCCCGTCTTGAGATAATACATTCGTGAGTTTTGTTCTCGATCTTTTCCAAAACTCCGGCTTCAACTTCATCGAGAATTTTTTGGGGATCTTCCGATCGTGGATTGTCTGAAGTCACGATAACGACATCTGATAATTCAGCCGCCAATCTTCCCATGATCGGACGTTTTGTTCGATCTCGATCTCCGCCGCAGCCGAAAACTGTCAAAATTCTTTTCCGAGCGATTTGACGGGCAGTTCTCAAAACATTTGTAACGCCGTCGGGAGTGTGTGCATAATCAACAATCACCGAGAAATTCTGCCCAACATCGACGCGCTCAAATCTTCCAGGGACGCTCGTGAATTTTTCCAGAGATTTTTTGACAATCCACGGATCGATGTGTTCAGCCAGAGCAGCAGATGCAGCCGCCATCGCGTTATAAATGTTAAAAATTCCAGTGATTTTTAAATTCAATTCGAGATCGAGATGTTTGCTAGTGAATCTGAATCGAGAGCCGATTGAAGTCACATTGATCTCGCTCGCAATAAAATCAGATTCATGCTCAATCGAATAAGTGAATTTTTGACAATTTGCATGCTCGAGCATAAATTCGCCTGATGGATCATCTATATTAATGATAGCATTTTTCTCGATTTTGACTCCCTTTCGAGAAACCAAATCAAAGAGTTTAGATTTTGCGAGCCGATAATTCTCAATTGTCTTGTGATAATCCAAATGATCCTGCGTGAGATTCGTGAAAATCGCTGTATCGAATTCAATTCCCGCAACGCGATTTTGATCCAGCGCATGCGACGAAACTTCCATAATCACATAATCCATATTTTTTTCGCGCATCAGATCTAGAATTTTTTGAAGATCCGCGACGTCTGGAGTTGTATTGTGAACTGGAAAAATCTCCTCCTCAATCATGATTTGAATCGTGCCAATCAAGCCGACTCGAAATCCTGCAGATCGAAGAATCGCTCGAAGTAAATAGCTCGTTGTAGTTTTTCCATTCGTTCCAGTGATTCCAATGATTCGCATGTCTCGCGCCGGATATGAATAATAGAACGGCACAATCGCCTCGAGAGCTGGATGAAGATCTGGAACGACAATCGCCGCCATTCCTTCTGGAAGATCGACTTCACCTTTTTCTGGATCGCGAGTTGTAAGAATTGCAGTTGCACCAGATTTTGCAGCCTGCGCGATGAAATCATGCCCGTCGACATGCGCTCCAGGAATGCAGACAAATAGCGTTCCAAAACGAACATTGCGCGAATCGCGTTCAATATCAGTGATAATCGCGTGCCGATCTCCAATAACGCGCGCGCCTGCAACTCTGCTTGCTATATCGCCGACGGTTTTCATAAAAAAATCCCCCCGCACTTTCGAATAGGTTTTCGAGAAAAAAAATTCGCCGCGGATCTATTTGCGACGAAGATCTATTATCGAATGAAAAATTTTAACTGATTGTCTCAATTTTTCTCTCGATGTATCATAACGAGCATAGTTTAGCTTTCGAGAAAATCCTTGTCAAATTCATTCGAGGAGGTGAAAGCTGCCGCAAAAAATCTACGGCAGTCAGCGATGGAAAACACAATCGGCATGAAGGATATTCGCGCTTTCTATGCCGTCGTCGAAGAGGGAAATATCTCTCACGCCGCGCAGAGACTTGCAATTGCTCAGCCTGCGCTCTCAAGACAGATGAAACGTCTGGAAGAAATGCTCGGAACAAAATTATTCGATCGAGGTTCAAGACGAATTCGACTCACAGAAGCCGGGCGAGTATTTTCCGAGCGCGTTGAAAAAATCCTCATGCTTGTCGATGGAACAATTCGCGATATTGAAGAAATCGGCGGCGGAGAAGCTGGAACAATTCATCTCGGAACGATAACATCGAGCGGCGCGACTCTGCTTCCAAAATTGATCGCGGAATTTCATCGAAAACATCCAAAAATCACGTTTCAAATTTGGGAGGCTGAAGGCTCAAGAATTCTCGAGCTGCTCGATAATCGAGTTATTGAAATCGGAATCACACGCACGCAGGTCGATGAACAGATTTACGAGTCGCTGATTTTGGATCACGAGCCGTTTATCGTGATGATGCGCGAGGATCAAGTTGTAGGTGATAAGCCGGATGAAGTTGAGCTGACAGATCTTGCGAATTCAGATTTGATCGTGCCGTTGAGATGGAAATCGCTTGTCATTTCAAAATCGCATGACGCTGGATTTGATCCGAAAATTTTTTGCGTGTCAGATTCAATCGTTCAAGATATTTTGTTTGTGCGGAATGGATTAGGGCTCGCAATTCTTCCAACATCGTCGCAGGATTTTTTGACGATGGGCGGAATCATTTGCAAGCGGTTAAATCATCCAGAAATCACGACGCACACAGTCATTTCATGGAAGAAAAATCGAACATTGTCAAAAGGTGCTGAAAAACTGCTCGATTTACTTCGAGATGCAATATCGAAAGGAGAGAAAATTTAATGGGAGTTTTAGTCTGCGGCGGAGCTGGATATATCGGTTCGCATTTTGTCAAAGAGATTCTGAAACGCGACGAGGATGTTGTGATTATCGATAATCTGTCGACGGGACATCTTGAATCAATTCCTCACCAAAATCCACGCGTCAAATTTTATGAGGACGACATTCGAAATCCTGCAACTCTCGACGAGATCTTTTCCGCGAACAAAATCGATACAGTGATTCATTTTGCCGCCGATGCATTGGTCGGCGAGAGTGTCGAAAATCCATTGAAATATTTCGACAACAATACTGGAGGAATGATCTCGCTCCTCGAATCGATGCGGGATTCAAACGTCAAACAGATCATTTTTTCATCGACTGCCGCGACATATGGCGAGCCGAAATCGATTCCAATTCTTGAAACTGATCCGAACGAGCCGACAAATCCATATGGCGAATCGAAATTGATGATGGAAAAAATCATGAAATGGGTCGATCAAGCTTATGGAATTCGATTTGTTTCACTTCGATATTTCAATGCCGCGGGAGCTAGTGAAGATTCATCAATCGGCGAGGCACATCTTTGCGAGACTCATTTGATTCCATTGATTCTTCGAGTTCCATTGGGGCAGTCGGATCACATCACAGTTTTCGGCGGCGATTATGACACTCCCGACGGAACATGCATTCGCGATTATATCCACGTGACAGATTTAGCCGATGCACATTTAAAAGCGATCGATTATCTCCGCGCGGGAAAATCTTCAGACATTTTCAATCTCGGCAATGGGCAGGGATTCTCGGTGAAAGAAATGATTTCTGCCGCTGAAAAAGTCACTGGACAAAAAATCAAAACAGTTATCGGCGATCGACGTCCTGGAGATCCAGCTCGACTTGTTGCATCATCTGAAAAAGCGAAAAAGATTCTCGGCTGGAATCCAAAATTCACGAGCATTGAAAAAATTATCGAGACTGCATGGAATTGGCACGTCAAAAATCCGAAAGGTTATGAATCATGAAATTCCGAAAAATGATCGCGATTCTAGCATTCACATTTTTACCGACATCAATCGCTTCGGCTGAAATATTAGAAATCGAAACGAGTGGAGAATATACAATGGGGAAAAATGAGACTCCACTCGTTGCCGAGAGATTTGCGCGTGAGGATGCATATCGGTTAGCATTAATGCAGGCTGGAGTCTACATCGAATCGCGATCCGAAATGGTAGATCATATAATCACGAAGGATGAAGTTCGAGCAGTTGCCGCGACAATCTTGAAAGTTCCAGAGGGAAATGAAACTTACGAGCATGAAGTTGTTGGCAATGGCGGAATGAAAGTCAAATGCAAAATCCTCGCGATAATCGATACTGAGGCGGTCGATCTTGAGGCAATTGCAGGTGATAAACGAAATCTCAATATCCGAACTGGAATGATGAATGAATTTGATCAACTGCAACGCGAAAATCTTGAGCTCAAAGAAAAACTCTCGAAGTCTGAATCTGATTCTGAACTCCAAAAACAATTTATTGAGAATCAGAAAAAGTTTTTAATCAGATCGTACGAGCAACTCCTATATAACATGTCCTCGAAAGATCTGAATCTAGAAACGATCGATAAACTTCGAGAGTTAGATCCTGATGGATATTCCGCCGATTACTTCTTCTATCTCTATTATCATGAACGTGGCGATGATCAAAAAGCTCAAGATTCTTTGAAACAAGGCATTCGAACAATAAAAAGGATCTATTCTCCAGAACAAATCAGAAAAATGATAACTGGCATTGTTATCGATTATATATTTATTCCCTTCAAAATTGATGTTGATGAATTTGATGCCTTTGTGGTTTGGAATACTTGCTTTGATTATAGTAAATTTTACGGGGAATACTACATTTCCAACCGCATCGTTACTGACGGTTCTATAACAAATGATGAAATCCGAAAATTTTTAGAGAAGAATGGAGTCAATACTAAGGAGCTCGATTGGGATATTTCTGAATTTAAAGAAGTTAAAGAGATCCTGTTTCTGAAAGCACTTATCGAGGATGTATGAATCATGAAATTCCGAAAATTGATCGCGATTCTAGCATTCACATTTTTGCCGACATCGATCGCCTCGGCTGAAATATTAGAAATCGATGCGAGCGGCGATTACACAATGGGAGAAAATGAGAGTCAACTCGCTGCCAAAGCATTAGCTCGAGAAGTTGCATATCGATCTGCATTAATGCAAGCTGGAGTTTACATCGAATCGCGATCCGAAATGGTAGATCATATAATCACGAAGGATGAAGTTCGAGCAGTTGCCGCGACGATCTTGAAAATTCCGGATGGAAATGAAACTTACGATCGAGAATTCGTTGGAAATGGCGGAATCAAAATCACATGCAACATTCACGCGATAATCGATACAGAAAAAGTCGATCTCGCGGCAATTGCAGGTGATAAACGGAATCTCGAAATTCGAACTGGAATGATGAATGAAGTTGAGCAACTGCAACAAAAAAATCTCGAATTGCAGGAAAAACTCTCGAAGGCTGAATCCGATGTAAATCTCCAGCGACAATTCGTTGAGAATCAGAAAAAATTTCTCGTGAAATCATATGAGTCAATGCTTTTCGAGAAACTGTGTAATGAGCAACTTGATCTTGAAACAATCAATCGTCTCAGTGAAATAGATCCCGAAGGGTTTAAAGCGGATTATTTCGAATTTGAATTTCATAAATCTCACGACAATAAAGAAAAAATGCTAGAATCTGCGAAACAATGTATCCGCAAAATTCGAAAGGCTTACACGCCGGAACAGATAAAAAAGAATCTGGCTCAAGTTTTGTCTAATGGACTACTTTCTTTTCGTCATGACGTTGACGTCTATGAATTTCTTGCAATTACGGAAATCTACATGTACCTGTGTGGAGATTTAGGATTAGATCTTGACGTACACAGAATATGTCCCTCGCAAATGACTAAAGAGGATGTGGATGCTTGGTTTTTGAAATTTTTTGGGACGACTCCGAATGGATTCGATTTTGATAATGTTTCTGAGATATACAATTCAGGGGAGATAATTTTTGTAGATTGTTACTTCGACGAGGAGGTTTGAGATTTGCTCGAAGTTGGAATGACAAATTCAGTCGAAGCGAAAGTGACTCATTCAAACACTGCAAAATCAATCGGGAGCGGCTCTCTCGATGTATTTGCAACTCCCGCAATGATTGCATTGATTGAAAAAGCCGCGGCTGAATTGATTCAAAAAAATTTAGACGATGGAAAAACGTCAGTCGGAATTTCAGTCAACATCGATCATAAATCTCCAACACCGATAGGATTGACAGTTCGGGCGGAAGTTGAGATCGTCGAAATCGATGGAAAAAAGATCAAATTCAATGCCCGCGTTTTCGATTCAGTCAGCGAAATCGGAAGTGGATCGCATGCTCGATTCATTGTTGACTCGAAAAAATTTCAAATGAAAGCCGATTCAAAAACTATTACGCAAGTTTGATCGAGAGGAGGAATCCCCTTGCCAGACGAAAAAATTGAAGAGCAGTCTGAAGAACAATCAGAACCGAAAAGAATTCTCGTTGTCGAAGATGATAAAAAAATTGCGCGATTTCTGCAGATCGATTTGAATCATTCCGGCTATTCAACGGAAATCGAATTGAATGGCCGGCGCGCTCTGGATAAAATTGTTCAAGGAAATTATGATCTGATTTTGCTCGACGTCATGCTTCCAGGAATGGATGGACTCACGATTTGTGAAAGAGTTCGAGCAGTTTCAGATGTGCCGATAATCATGCTCACGGCGAAAGATGACATTTCAGATCGTGTGCAGGGATTAGATATCGGTGCTGATGACTACATCACTAAACCGTTTGCAATGGAAGAACTTTTGGCGCGGATTCGAAATGTTTTTCGTCAAAGAGAAAGAGAACCAAAAATCGATGAATATAATGAGGATTTCAAATACGTCTTCCGCGATATTGAGCTGTCTCCGGCGCGTCATGAAGTCAAGATCAAAGGCGAGCGTGTTGAACTCACGAAGAAGGAATTTTCATTAATCGAATATTTGATGAAAAATAAATCGCTCGTTTTGAGTCGGGATCAGATTTTGCGCGATGTTTGGGGATATGATTATCTCGGCGATACAAACGTCGTCGATGTTTACGTTCGATATCTGCGCACGAAAATCGATGAAAGATTTGGCGAGCACTACATCACCACGATTCGTGGAATTGGATATTCAATGAGAGAGGAATAATGCATGTCTGAAATGTCAAAAACGTATGAGCCTAAATCGTTTGAAAAAAATTGGTATGATTTTTGGGAGTCGAGAAAATTTTTCCATGCAGAACCATCGAATCCCGGCGATCCATTTGCGATTGTGATCCCTCCTCCAAATGTTACTGGACAATTGCACATGGGACATGCGCTCGATGAAACTTTGCAGGATATATTGATTCGATACCATCGCATGCGCGGCGAAAATACTCTTTGGATGCCTGGCTGCGATCACGCTGGAATTGCAACTCAAGCGAAAGTCGAAGAATCTCTTAGATCCGAAGGTTTAGATCGTCACAAGCTCGGGCGGAAAAAATTTCTCGATCGAGTTTGGGCGTGGAAGGAAAAATATGGAGATCGAATCGTTCATCAATTGAAAACTCTCGGCTCGAGCTGCGATTGGGATCGACTTCGTTTCACAATGGACGAGGGATGTTCGCAGGCTGTTCGCGAAGTTTTTGTGTCATTGTATGAAGAAGGATTGATCTACAAAGGAACGCGGATCAATAATTTCTGTCCACATTGCAACACTGCGCTATCGGATATCGAAGTCGAGCATGAAAATGATCAATCGAATTTGTGGCATTTGAGATATCCACTCGAAGAAGATCCGTCGCAATTCATAATCGTCGCAACAACTCGTCCGGAGACAATGCTCGGTGATACTGGAGTTGCAGTTCATCCAGATGATCCGCGATACAAAAATTTAATTGGTAAGAATGTGATTCTGCCGCTGATGAATCGTCCAATTCCGATTTTTGCCGATGAATATGTTGATCGCGAATTTGGAACTGGCGCGGTGAAAGTGACTCCAGCGCATGATCCGAACGATTATGAGATGGGCTTGCGGCATAATCTCGAGCAGATTCGAGTGATTGAAAATGATGGGCGCATGAGTTCTGGACTCGGAAAATATTCGGGGCTGGATCGATTCGAGTGTCGAAAAATTATTGTGGAGGATCTAGAATCTCAAGGAGTTTTGGAGAAAATCGAGCCGCATGAGCATGCAGTCGGTCATTGCTCTCGATGCGGAACAGTTGTCGAGCCATTGATTTCGACGCAATGGTTTGTGAAAATGGAATCTCTCGCCAAGCCGGCTATCGAGGCAGTCAAAGATGGACGTTTGCAATTCGTTCCGGATCGATTCTCAAAAATCTATCAGAACTGGTTGGAAAATATTCGTGACTGGTGCATTTCTCGACAGCTCTGGTGGGGGCATCGAATTCCGGCGTGGACTTGTGAGGATTGCGGAAAAATTTCAGTTTCAAGAATCGATTTGGAAGAATGTCCACACTGTCATTCCAAAAATATTTCGCAGGATGAAGATGTGCTCGATACATGGTTTTCATCGGCGCTTTGGCCATTCGAAACGCTGGGATTCCCGCAAAAAACTCCGGAGCTCGAAAAATATTATCCAACGTCAGTACTCGTGACAGGATATGACATCATCTTTTTCTGGGTCGCGCGAATGGTAATGATGGGATTGAAATTCCAAAACGATGTGCCCTTCAAAAAAGTTTTCATTCATGGATTGGTTCGCGACGATAAAGGAAGAAAAATGTCGAAATCGCTCGGAAATGGAATCGATCCGCTCGATGTTATCGACAAATACGGCGCAGACAGTCTGAGATTCATGCTTGTCACTGGAAACACGCCGGGCAATGACATGAGATTTTATTGGGAGCGCGTTGAATCGGCTCGAAATTTTGCGAATAAAATTTGGAATGCATCGCGATTTTTATTGATGAATCTCGAAAAAGTCGATGGCGATCTTGAACGCGGCGAATTGACACTCGCTGATAAATGGATTTTGTCTCGATTCGAAAAGACTCGCGCGAATGTTGAAAAAAATCTCGATCGATTTGAACTCGGCGAGGCGGCTCGATCGATTTACGATTTTCTGTGGAGCGAATTTTGCGATTGGTATATCGAGCTCACGAAATCCAGACTCAACGGCGAAGATCTTTCCGCAAAGAAAACTGCGCTGTCGATTCTCACCGAAATTCTCGAGCGGACTTTGAGACTGCTGCATCCATTCATGCCATTCATCACGGAAGAAATTTGGCAAAAACTTCCGAATCGAAAAGCAGAATCGATCATGATTTCAAAATTCCCAGCGCAGGAATTCCAAATCGATGAATCTGCCGAAAAATCGATGAATGCAATGATGGAAACAATCGTCGCAATTCGAAATTTGAGAGCTGAATTGAATGTCGCGCCAGGTAAAAAATCCGAGGCGATCATTTCAATTCAAGATCCGATCATTGGAAAAATTTTCGAGGCAAATCGCGATTATATCGAGCGTCTCGGAAGTTCAGATCCGGTGCGAATCACGCATGAAAAACATATTCCAAACGCAATTTCGAGCATCACTTCAACTGCAACGATCTTTTTACCGCTTGCAGGACTGATTGACGTTGAAAAAGAAATTTCAAAACTTCAAAAGGAACTTGATAAACTCTCGAGCGAAATTCAAAAACTCGATGCGCGATTGAAAAATGACAAATTCACATCGAAAGCTCCTGCGAATGTTGTTGAATCTGAAAGGGCAAAACTCGTTTCATACGGCGAAAAGAAAATCTCGCTTGAAACTCGAATTGAACAATTGAAGGAAGTCTCAAAATGACTTACAACGAGGCACTCGAATTTTTGGAATCCACTGCGATTTTTGGAATCAAGCCGGGACTCGAAAGAATCTCCCGGCTTCTCTTTTTGTTAAACGATCCGCAGAAAAAATTCCCTACATTACATGTGGCTGGAACAAACGGCAAGGGATCAGTCTGCGCGATGCTCGAATCAATCTGTCGCGAATCGAATCTCAAAACCGGATTATTCACATCGCCGCATTTGACTAATTATCGCGAGCGAATTCGAATCAACGGCGAATTGATTTCCGAAGAAAAATTTGCAGATGGAATCAATCGGATCAAAAATTTAGGAGTCGATGCAACTCAATTCGAAATTCTGACAGCGTTGGCCTTTTTGATTTTCGCGGAGGAAAAAATCGATGTTGGAATTATCGAGGTTGGATTGGGAGGAACTCTCGATTCGACAAATGTTATAATTCCAAAAGTTTCGATAATCACGAACATCGCGGAAGATCATGCTGATAAATGTATCGGCGAGCCTGGAGATTCTGTCATTGAAGGAATCGCGCGGCATAAATCTGGAATCATAAAATCGAAAATTCCAGTTGTGACAGCTGCTCAGGGCGACGCGTTGAAAATAATTTCGAATCGAGCTAAAGATCTGGACGCTCCAATTTCGATTTATGGAAGGGATTTTCAGCCGATCGAATATGATTTGAATTTGCGCGGCGAGTATCAAATTGAAAATGCATCGGTAGCATCTGAAGCCGCTAGAATCTTTGGAATCTCAAAAGAATCTATTCAATTGGGATTGAAAAAAGCTCGATGGGCTGGTCGATTCGAGATTTTTAATTATAAAAATCGAATCGTGGTAATCGATGGCGCGCACAATCCCGCTGGAGCTCGAGCGTTGCGATTGAGTCTAGACAAAAATTTTCCAAATCAGCGGCGAGTTTTTTTGATTGGAATTCTTCGAGACAAAAATTTTTCCGAGATGTTAGAGATTCTTCTTCGAAAATCAGATTCAGTTGTCGCGACGATGCCAGATTCTCCTCGCGCTGCATCGGCTGAAGAAATTGCAAACGCTGCATCGAGATTCGCAAATCGAGTCGAGATTGGAAATTTGAATCGCGCATTAGAAATTTCAGACAGCGAATCGATTGTCGTGATTGCTGGCTCGCTATATTTGATTGGCAAAATTCGTGGTGAAATAACTCGTGAAAAGTAGAATGGATGTTTTCATTCGGCGGCAGCGAATTCAGTCGTGCAAAACGTGGATTGATAGAGCATTAATCGCCGAGGCATTTTTCATCGCAATTCTCCCGAATGCTGCAGTTATCGCTTTGATTCTCGGAATTTTTGCGTGGATCATTCGACTTCGTCTCGATCGAAAATTTACACTCCGACAGCTCCCGCTCGATTTTCCCGTCGCGCTGTTTGCATTGATATCTTTCGCGTCAACATTCAACTCAACTTCGATTGGATTTTCGCTGCTGAGCTGGTTTGAAACAGTTGGATTCTACATCGCGACATATATTTTCTTTGGACAGAATCTGCGAACTCTCGATCAAATTAAAAATATATCGATCGCACTTTTTGCATCGGCAGGATTCGTCGTGCTATATTCAATCTATCAAATCTTTTTTGGACTCGATACGGCAGAACTTCCATGGCTCGATCCAAAAATTCAGCCGACTGCGCGAAATCGAATCTATTCAACGTGGACAAATCCAAATTTATTAGCCGGATATCTCGACGTCTGCATTTGTCTCGCAATTGGAATCATTGAAAACGCCAGCGATTGGATGAAACAGAGCATCTTCACGCTCGCAATAATCACATTTGCAATTCTGCTGTCACTGACATTTTCTCGAGCGGCGATTTTGACATTCGCAATTATCTCGATTGTTTACGGATTAAAATTCGATCGAAGGTTAATCGCGCTGTTCGCAGTGATATCGATAGGAATTTTGTATTTTGAGCCGGGATTAGTCGAAAGACTGCTATCTTCCTTCGATTTTGACGACGATCAATCCTCAATCGCCCTCAGAGCATCACTTTGGCAATCGACGCTCCTCATGATTTCCGATCATCCATTTCTCGGAGTGGGCTGGGGATCTTATCGATTTGCGTTCGAGCCTTACAATTTTTTACTGAATCAATCCCATTCGAGCGCAGAAATCTTCAATGCGAGCAATTTATATCTGAATTTTGCGGCGGAAATTGGAATCGCTGGAATGATCTCGATTTTATGGTGCGTCGCTGAACCAATTATCATTGCATTTCGACTTGAATGGCTCGAGGAAAAAATTCAAGCATTTCGAATTCGAATTCAAACGTTTATCAAAATCAAAGTGATGAAATTTTTTACTCCGCCCGATGAAAAAATTCCTGATCGTCCAAAAGTCGATTTGAAAAAACATCCAAAAATCGAGTCGAAGATCGAAGATCAAATTGAAAAATCTCCCGAACAAAAAAAATCTCTCGAAGTTCAATCTTCCGATAAATCGTCCGATCAATCTCCGAGAGCAACAGTCATTTCATTCGAGCAAAAACGTCATGAAAAAATTTCCGAGCAAATGAGTGAAGGATCAATTCGCGATCGATTGAAAACGAATTTGCGAATCGAGAATCTGTTTAATTGGACAGAAACTGAATTATTCAATGGTTTACGATTAGGAATTGGATTAGCATTAATCTCAATCTTAATTAATGGATTTGCATATGATCTTCCGAGCAATTTTGCATCAGCAGTTTTTATTTGGATTCTGATTTCGATTCTAATTTGCGTAAATGAAATTGATTTCAGTGATGACATTGAATCTAAACTTTGATATTCTAGGTGGGACGAGATCCTTCAATTCAAAATTGGGGGATCTTCTTCTATCCAAAAATTTGTAGGAGGTCTTGTATGATACACGTTTGCTATGGACTTCGCGACGAATCTGGAAATTACTCGAAACACACCGGCACATCAATTCAATCGCTTCTTGATAACACTAAGGAAGAAGTCACAATTCATCTGATCCATGATTCAACTCTCACGGATAAAAATCAGAATAAATTAGCTGGAATTGTCTACGACCACAATCAATCTGTTGAATTTTACAATGTGGAAAAGCTTGTGCCCAAACAAATCGAATTTATTCAAAATAAAATTCCAAAGGCAATAAAATATTGGGCAACGATTGCAGGTTTTTATCGATGCCTAGTTTTAGATTTATTTCCACGCGAAATCGATCGAATGATTTATCTTGATTCCGATATCGTTGTTAATTTGGATATAAATGAAATGTGGCAAATCGATCTTAAAGGACGTCCTCTAGCTGCAATGCCACAAACTCCTCCAGATGCAGAGCCAGCAAATTTTCAAAGGAATTTCGCAGTATGCAAGTCTGGAATCATTGATCCACACGATTATTTTAATTCCGGCGTTCTGATGATGGATTTGAATTGGCTTCGTTCGCGGGGGGGGGGGGCATCTCCGCAGACAGTTTACTCAATCGTTGCGTAACTATTCTTGCAGAACATCCAGATTATAGTTATGTGGATCAGGATGCATTGAATGTATTTTTCGCAAATAACTTCGTCAAGTTGCCAGTGAAATTCAATACACCTGTACTTCGAGTTTTAAGAGATCCAAATTTCAAAATCGAAAAAGTAATTTATCACGCATGGGGATTAGTCCCTAAAGCGTTTCCAGATTTCAACAATCCTTATTATCAGCTTTGGTTCAAATATTTTTGCAGAACTCCATTTTTTAATATGGATTCGTTCGGCAATTTATGGAATTCATTCGAAGATATTTTCAATAAAACTCGAAATCTCGCGATAGATAGAATCAACTTGCTACAGAAAATCTGCAAATTATCGGCGACTAGATCGCGCGTTTTCTGTACTATTCCAAAGGAAGTTGATAAGATTCGCGATTTGCTCGGTAATGATTCTCGAGATATTTTCTTTGACGTTTCAAATTCCAAAGCATTCGAAATTTTGATTCAAGATGCACAACAGTTTTCTCAGAAACGATTTTATTGTCTTTTCATAGATGATAAGATCTGTAAGGATCTGCAGAAAAAATTGTCTGATCTGAAATTGGATTGTTTCAACATACGAATCCTCTTTGAAACGATTCCAGAACTGCAAAGTTTCAAAAATCAAATCAGTCAAAGTATATAGGAGGATTCAAATGATACACGTTTGCTACGGATTGCGTGATGAATCCGGAAAATACTCAAAATTTGCCGGCACATCGATTCAATCACTTCTCGACAATACTTCCGAAGAAGTCACGATTCACATTCTCCACGATTCAACTTTGAGTGATGAAAATCGGCGTAAATTGACAATTATCACGTATAAACACAATCAGAACATCAAATTCTATAACGTCGAAGAACTTGCGTCAGAAAGAATTGAGTTCGCGAAAAATCAAATCTCAAATATCGGGAAATTTTGGGGAACAATTGGAGCTTTGTATCGCACAATGATTCCAGAATTTCTTGACGCAGATCGTGCAATTTATCTCGATACCGATGTCTTGGTGAATCTAAACATCAAGGATTTTTGGGACATTGATCTCAATGGTAAATCAATCGCGGTTGTTTCTGAGCATGAAAGCGGGGCATCCAGTGAAAGAAATGCTTGCACATTTCCATTGTGTAAAATGAAGATTGTAGATCCAAAGAATTATTTCAATTCTGGAGTTTTGTTGATGGATTTGAGTCAACTCAGAAAACTCGGGGGGGGGGGGCACTCTCTTCTCGAAAGTTGCATAAGAATTCTCGCTGAACATCCAGATTTTCGATTCATGGATCAAGATGCTTTGAATTTTATTTTCAAAGATGATTGTGTGTTGCTTTCTGCAAAATTCAATCGTATCCTTCAACATATTAAAGAGGACAAGGTTGAGCGCGAAATTTATCATTTCTGTGGAGTCGCACATAAACCAGTTCCTGATTTCAAAATTAAGCTGAATCGATTATGGTTTTCGTATTTCGTAAAAACGCCATTCTTCAATTCTCATTCGATCGAAAATTTTTATAATGCATTCGAAAGTAGATTTAATGATACTCGTCGACGTGCGATGAATCGAATCGATTTATTGCAAAAAATTTGTAAATTGTCTGCGACTCATCTTCGTTCATTTTATACTGAGCCCCAAAATGTTGATAAAATTCAAAATCTGCTCGGTGAAAATCCGAATGATTTGTTTTTCAATGCGTCAAATCCCAAAGCGTTGGATGTTTTGATTCAAGATATCAAAGACTTTCCAGATAAGCGAATCTACCTTTTTTTCATCGATGACAAGCGTTATAGAGATCTGCAGGCAAAATTATCAGAACTGGGCGCACAATGTTTCAATATAAATTCGCTTTTTGATTCGTTGCCAGATTTGCGAAATTGGAAAAATTTAATCAGTAAAGGAATCTAAGAAATTTCCAAAAGAAGAAGATCCCTAGATCAAAAACGATCTGGGGATCTTTTTTGGTTCGGATTTACATTGCGTTAGTCAAATCAACGTGGAATTTTTTGATTTCTGCATCATCTCTCAAAAAGATCATTGCGTTGCAGAAATCTGTATTCTCGACAAATCCCTCTTTGCGAAGTCGATCGCGGATTTGATTGTAATTCTGCATTAGGATGAATATGAAACTTTTTCCCTTGGATTGTTTCAACTTCTCAAAAAGAGGATCAATCAATTCTGAATCTGCAACACAAAGGATTTCTTCAGATTTTGCATCGAACGAATTTTGTATCAAGTCAAGATCTTTCGATTGAGTTACAAACATTCGATTTTTGTGCGCTAGTTGATTTGCAATTTGTCTCGAAAGCGATTGAAAATCCTCGAAATGTTTTCTAGCACCTGCGATAAGATTCGAAAGAGATTCCGCATCGAAGAATGGAGTTTTCATCAGATATTCGAGAAAAAGTTGATGCAATTTATTCGATGGATCAAAACTGTAATTGTGCCCAGCTTGATGGTAAATTATTTTTTCGAGCAATTTGATTCGATCGCGTTGTATATATCGAGTGAAAGTGTTATATCGATTTGGAAGACTTACATGATTCTTCGCATAAAGAAAATTCAATGAAACTTGATCGAGTAAAGTTGCTCCGGGATTTTTGTGAAGAAATTCGATTTGCGATTCAAGAAAGTTGCCCCCCCCCCCCGTGAACGAACTTGTTGTAAATCCATCACGAGAATTCCACAGTTGAAATATTCGGTATTAGTAGCGATTCCGTTTTTTACAACATATTGATTCGCTAGACTTCCAATTTTATTTCCACCATTGATTAATCCTTCAGGAACGGCAGCGATCGGTTTATTTTCAAGATTCAATGTCCAAAGTTCATTTAAATCGAGATTTACAATCGTATCTGAATCGATATAAATTGCACGATCGATTTCAGTCGATAATAATTCAGGAATAAATAATCGATAAATCGTTCCAATCGTTAGAAAACTTGTTGAAGTCCATGGAAGTTGCTCGCGAATCCATTGAAGTTTTTCAGGCTTGAGTGTTTCGAGATTGTAAAACTGAATCTGTTGTCGATAATTTTCTGCAAGCTCGATAAATTTTTCGCGATTCGATTCAGTCAGCGTATTATCATGAATCAAATGAATCGTGACTTTGGATTTTGTATTTTCAAAAATCGAGCAAATCGATGCACCGGCGAATTTCGAATATTTTCCAGAACCATCGATGAATCCAAAACAAACATGAATCATGCAATCACTCCTAAATCTTAGTCTTCCACATGATAATTGCATCCTCGTTATTGTCAACATAATATCGCGGACGCCTTCCAACATTTCGAAATCCAAATTTTTCATAAAGATGAATCGCCGAAAGATTTGACGGTCTAACTTCCAGAGTCATTGCTGTAACTCCCAAGGAATTTTTGACGATCGATTCAAATTCCTTGAGCATCAATTCACCAATTCCGCGGCGTCTGAAATCTGGATCGACGGCGATATTTGTGATTTGAGCCTCGCCTTGAACAATCCATGAACCGATATATCCAACGATTTTTTGATCGATCGTCGCGACGAAATAGAATGTATTTTCATTCAAACACTCCTCGAAAAATGCTCGGCGATCCCATGGCATTGAAAAAGATCGCGACTCGATTTCTGCAACTTCATCGGCATCTTCGGGAGTCATTTCACGAAATTCAAGATTCATGTTTTCTCCTATCGAATAATTCTTCCGCCTCAGATCGACGAAGATAAAGAGGCTCGAGATTCATGACTGAATCGATTTTCCCCGCGTCGAATCGAATTCTTCCAGCGATCGCAGCGCATGCAGCTCTCGGCATTCGAAGATGAATCGGCGCGATTGATACATTTGAAGGCAGATCGATTTTCCCAAGAATTTTTTTCTCGATAATATCTCCCTGCAGAATGATTGATCGATCAGTTTTTTCCGCCCGATCGAGAATTTCTTTGATTGGAAGAATTTTGATTTCATCGATCAATTTTGGAAATCCTTGAGCTGCATCGAATTTTCCGAGATATGCAGAATTTTTTTGAGCATCGATTAACTGCCAAAGTTCAGAATCTGTTTTGAAAAAATGGAATGCCAATGTTTCAGTCGTCGGAATTCCCAAGATTGGAATTTTCCATGCATATGCAAGCGATTTAGCCGTCGCAAGTCCAATTCGAAGTCCAGTAAAAGATCCTGGACCAATACTGACAGCGATCGCTTTGAGATTTTCGCGATTGACTTCAGTGATTTTGAAAAGCTGCGCGATGTTTTCGATAAGCGTTGCGGAATGTGAAAATCGAGTATGAATTGAGATTTCGCCCAAAACTCTCGATTCAGATACAATTGCGACGCTTGAAACCTGCGACGATGTTTCGATTCCTAAAATCATGACTTCACCTCAAATCACTTTGAATCTTGTATTTGGCGAATGGAGTTTGAAAATTTCTCGAGAATTGATTTTGTCTGAATCGCTCGAAAAACTTTCATCTCTAAAGACTACTCGATTTGGATTTTTCGACGCAATATATTCAATTACACTCTTTGAAATATTTTTATCAAAACAGGCGATCAAATCTCCAGCGTTGTAATTCAGAATCGTTGATCCCTCGAATTCTTCCAATTCTAATTTCAAATTCAGCTCGATTCCCCAATCAATCAAGCATTCGAAAAGCAAATCGAGAGGAGATCGATCCGATTTTATATTTTCAATCAGATCAAACAATTTCTCTCGAGTCAATTCTTCAGGTGAAATTGAAACATCGCGAAAATTTGTAGAATCCAATTTCAAAACTCTAAATCCTCGATCTATATTTTGAAATTTAGATCCTGCGCGTCGAATTCTTTCCTTTCCGATCTCACAGATTGTTTTGAATCCAGATTTAAACGCCTCGGAATTTTCTGGACAGATCTCGGGCAATTGAACCATGATCCATTTTCGATTTCCATGATCTTCAGAGTTTAATTGCATAACTGCATGAGCTGTTGTCGCTGATCCACTGAAAAAATCTAAAACGATCGAATCTGGATTTGTTGTAAGCTGAAGTATCTTTCGAATTAATCGAGTAGGTTTTGGTGTATCGAACGGAGCTTCAGGAATCATTTCCTTGACTTGCATTTTTGCTTCATGATTGTCACCGACTTCTTCTCGAAACCAGATCGTTTTTGAGACACTTCCTTGTTTCACATCGGTTAGAAATTTTTTAGCCTGCGGAACACCATTTCCATCTTTTCCAAACCAAATTCGATTATCTTCATACATCTTCAACATGGTTTCATCGGAATATCGACGATATGTTCCCGCTGGAGGAGACCATGTCACTCCATTTGGAAAAGTAAAACTTGCAGTGCTCGTTCCACTTTTTGCTTGCAACGTATTTAATTTCCATGCGCCTCGAGGATCGTTATCTGGATTTTTGTATCGAGAATCCATCTCTTGAGTTCTCGGGAGTAGATTCGGTCGCCAGATCGTTTTGTCTTTTACATAGACGAGGATGAAATCATGAGTATCGGAGAGATATTTTGCATCGTTTTGAGGAGCATATTTTTTCTCCCAGATCACATTGCATACAAAATTTCTCTCGCCAAAAACTTCATCACAAATCTTTTTCAAATTCGACTGCTCATTATCATCAATCGAGATAAAGATCGCGCCGTCATCACTCAATAAATTTCTGGCGAGCAATAATCGAGAATAGATCATTGAACACCAATCTGAATGAAATCGAGGATTCGAATCTGAATTCTCAACAAATTTTCGATTTCCATTTTCATCAAACAAATCAACTCGATCTGCATATTCCGCTGAATCCATTTCGAATCGATCTTTGTAAATAAAATCATGTCCAGTATTATATGGAGGATCGATGTAAATCAATTTGATCTTTTTGAAGTAACTCTGCTGAAGGAGTTTCAAAACATCGAGATTATCTCCCTCGATGTAAAGATTCTCTGTCGAATCGAAATTCAAACTCGAATCGAGATCTGGACGCAAAGTTTTATCGATCTTTCGATAAGCCTCGATTCTTGCCGAATTTTTTCCAACCCAATCAAATCGATAAGCTTCCGGCTCATCAGAAATTTCATCGCCGAGAATCTGTCTCAAAACATCAAAATCGATCGAATGTTTTAGATTTCCATGCGAATCTCTAGATTCAGTGACACATTCCGGAAACATTTTCATGAGTTCTTCGATTTTTGAATCCATGTAAAAACCTCCAAATTTTTTATAAAAGGATATCACAAATAAAAAAAGATCCGCAGATCATTTTTGATCTACGGATCTTTTCTATTTTGTGGTGATTCTAAAAATTTTTCAGAATTACATCATTCCAGGCATTCCGCCGCCCATTGGAGGAGCTGGAGGTTCTTTCTCTGGTTTATCTGCAACAAGAGTTTCAGTCGTGAGAACCATTGCCGCGATCGAAGCTGCATTTTGAAGAGCTGATCTGGTGACTTTTGCAGGATCAACAATTCCTGCTTTGATCATATCAACATATTCATTCGTGAGCGCGTTGAATCCAATTCCGACGCCAGCTTTTTTAACTGCTTCGACAACAACAGATCCTTCGAGTCCTGCGTTATCAGCGATTTGACGAACTGGCTCTTCGATTGCGCGGCGAACGATATCAACTCCGACTTTCACATCGCCCTCGGCTTGGAGATTATCAAGCGATGGGAGGATGTCAATGAAAGTCGTTCCGCCACCTGCAACGATTCCTTCTTCAACAGCTGCGCGAGTTGCATTCAATGCATCTTCGATTCTGAGTTTCTTCTCTTTCATCTCGACTTCAGTTGCTGCACCGATTTCGATAACTGCAACGCCGCCTGAGAGTTTTGCGAGACGCTCCTGCAATTTCTCTTTGGCGAAATCTGAAGTTGACTCTTCGATTTGACGTTTGATAACTGCAACGCGTGCATCGATGTCTGACTTCTGACCTGCGCCATCGACAACAGTCGTTTCATCTTTGGTTGAACGAACTTGACGAGCTCTTCCGAGATCTTCGACGGTGATTGAATCGAGTTTGCGACCGATATCCTCACTGATAACTGTTCCGCCAGTGAGAA
The DNA here is from genome assembly GCA_017484005.1 of Selenomonadaceae bacterium. Classification (GTDB taxonomy): domain Bacteria; phylum Bacillota; class Negativicutes; order Selenomonadales; family Selenomonadaceae; genus Quinella. The sequence goes on from JAFUTY010000004.1 coordinate 24,115, forward strand.
TCGCAATATCCTCGAGCATTGCTTTGCGGCGATCTCCAAATCCTGGAGCTTTGACTGCCAAGACTCTCAAAGTCCCGCGAAGTTTATTCAAAACGAGAGTTGCAAGAGCTTCGCCGTCAACATCTTCCGCGATAATGACGAGCTGTTTGCCCTGTTTCATAATCGCTTCGAGAACTGGAACAATATCGCCGATTGACGAGATTTTTTTATCTGTGAGGAGGATGTATGGATCTTCCATAACAGCTTCCATTTTATCGGTGTCAGTGACCATATATGGAGAAATGTATCCACGGTCGAACTGCATGCCTTCGGTGAATGACAGATTTGTCTCCATCGTTTTGGATTCTTCGACGGTGATAACTCCATCTTTACCGACTTTTTCCATTGCATCAGCGATCAATTTGCCGATTTCTTCATCTGACGAGGAGATCGATGCAACCTGCGCGATTGAATCTCTGCCTTCGACTTTGACAGCTTTGGCTTTGATTTCTTCAACCAATTTTTTAACAGCGAGCTCGATTCCTTTTTTGACGATCATTGGATTTGCGCCAGCGACAACATTGCGCATTCCCTCGCGAACGATCGATTGTGCGAGGAGTGTTGCAGTTGTAGTTCCATCGCCGGCGATATCATTGGTTTTCGTCGCAACTTCTTTAACGAGCTGCGCGCCCATGTTTTCGAATGGATCTTCGAGATCGATATCGCGAGCAATCGTGACACCGTCATTTGTGATTGTTGGAGCACCAAATTTTTTATCGAGAACAACGTTGCGGCCTTTTGGTCCAAGCGTGATTTTTACAGCGTTAGCAAGAGAATCAACGCCGCGGCTCAATGCTCTGCGCGCTTCTTCATCAAACAGCATTTGTTTTGCCATGAATTTTTTCCTCCCAAACTTTCAATGATATTAGAGAATCGCGAGGATATCACTTTCGCGAATGATCAAATAATCTTCGCCGTCAACTTTGACTTCCGTTCCGGAATATTTGGAAAAGAGAATTTTATCTCCGGCTTTGACTTCCATCTGTGCGCGCGTTCCATTATCAAGAAGTTTGCCATTTCCAACCGCAATGACTTCACCTTTTTGAGGTTTTTCTTTTGCGGTGTCGGGGATATAGAGTCCGCCGGCAGTTTTTTCATCGCTCTCGGCGACTTTGATAACGACGCGTTCGCCCAATGGTTTCATCATACGAATCTGCCTCCTAAGTTTCAGAGAATTTTTCATGCGATTTATCTTTCGCAAGCGAGGGATATTCTAAAATTTTTAGACAAAAAGTCAAGGAAAATTTTTCAATCAATGCTTTCCGTAAGAGAATCCTAAACCTCTAACTTCATTGACTTCCGAGATTGTAAAGAATGCATGGGGATCGACTTCCGAAATCATTTTGCAAACGTTAAAAAGTTTTCTGCGTGGAATGATACACATGATCCCTCGATCTTTTTTAGATGTGAATCCGCGTTCGATTTGAAACATCGTTGCGCCGGCATCTTCGAGCAAAATCCTCTCGCGAATGATTTCGATTTCGTCTGAGATTATAAAAATTTGAATCTGAGTTTTGCCGAGGAGCATGATTTTATTCATCGTGAGAGTTATCAATGCTAAAACGAATATGCCGAGGAAAATCTGTTCGGAATTTGAAAATGGAATTTGCAGGCTCAAAATAATTCCGTCAATGATGTAGAGAATTATCGACAGATTGAAATGCAGATGTTTATCGAGAATCAGCGCGAGGATATCTGTTCCGCCCGATGATCCGCCGGTTCTGAGGATCAATCCAACTCCCGCGCCCATCAATACTCCTCCAAAAATCGCGGCGAGCATGATGTTCGATGTGAGAGTATCAGTTAAAAATCTTTCCAATATAAACATGCAGGCAGGATAGAGAATCGAGTTTGCGATTGTCGATATTGCAAAATTTTTTCCGAGCGTCATGAATCCAATCAGAAATAGAATTCCATTCACGATCAAAATCATTGTTGAAAGCTGCATCGGTATGTAATGAGCTGCGGCGAGTGATATTCCAGTTGCTCCGCCGAGAATCATTCCATGCGGTGCGATGAATCCAATGACTGCCAAGGCGATCAAAAAATTACTGAAGATCATTATCGAGATCTTTCTGATAAGTTTCATGTTTTTCTCCTATGTAATTTGCTAAAATCAACTAAATCCAAAATTTCAATATAAAGGAGTGAAATCCATGGCTCGAAAGTATGAGCAGCTCGCCGCGGATATTGTTAAAAATGTCGGCGGAAAGGAAAGCGGTATTTCATGATTATTTACGTCATTATAAATACAATCAACGGAAAAATTTACATTGGACAGACGACGCGATCTCTTAGTGAAAGAATTTCGGAACATATCAGTAACAAGAAGACTCTCATTGGACGAGCAATTCAGAAATACGGCTGGACAAATTTTAGCGTCAAAGTTATCGAAGTGTGCGATACCATTGAGCAGCTTAACGAACGCGAAAAATTTTGGATTGCGAAATATGATTCCATTGTACCGAACGGCTACAACTTGACTGAAGGCGGCAATAATGGAACTCATTCAGCCGATGTGTGCGCCAGATTATCTGCAGCGAATACAGGTAAAAAACTTTCAGCAGAGACTTGTAAAAAGATTTCCGAAGCGAAAAAAGGAACTCATCTATCTAAAGAGACTCGTGCAAAAATGTCTGCAATGCGCAAAGGAAAATCAAAAAGTAATGAGACACGAGCAAGAATGAAATTGGCGCAGACAAAAAATCGAAAAGTGGTTTACTGCATTGAAACGAGACAAACTTTTGAATCGATTAAGGCTGCAGCTGAAAGTTATGGAATACGAAGCGGCGAAATCAGTTCTGTATGCAACGGCAAAAGAAATACTGCCGGCGGCTTACATTGGGCTTTTTTGAAAGATTGGTTGACTGCAGACGACAAAACACAAACTGAATTATCGGCAAAACCTTCGCATCGCAGAAAACGCGTTCGCTGCATGGAAACTGGCGAGGTTTTTCTGTCAACTCGTGCGGCTGCAGAAAAATATAAAACCGATCATAAAAATATTGCCCGTGCTTGCAAAAATTCAACAAGAACCGCAGTAGGAATGCATTGGAAATTTCTTGTCGACTGAACCTGCAATTTACGGTGTAACTCTCCCTCGAAAGAAATATTTTATCATTTCATGTATCGGCGCGGCTATCGGCGGAGCATTGATGGCTCTGCTCGATGTCAAACTCTACATCTTTGGAGGCTTGGGAATCTTTTGCTATCCTGGATTTATTGATCCTGTCGCGAATGATGTCAGTGGAATGTACAACTCGATCATTGTTTCATTGATTGCGATGGCTGTTGGATTTGGTATAACTTTCCCAATTTATAAAGATGAAGTTGTCGAAGCTCCAGCTGCTCCAGTGTCTGAACCTGCACCAGCTCCGCAGCCTGAACCAAAATCTGAACCTGTTGCGACTTCAGAATCCTCTTTGAAATCCGAGATTCTCGCAAGTCCTCTCACTGGAAAATTAGTCGCGATTCCAGATGTTCCAGATCCAGTTTTTTCGTCGGGAGCATTGGGACAGGGAATCGCTGTTGATCCTTCCGAGGGAAAAGTTTTTGCACCAGCTGATGCGGAAGTCTCAACTCTATTTCCAACTGGACATGCAATTGGATTGATAACTTCAAACGGCGCAGAAATCTTGATTCACATCGGCATGGATACTGTTGAAATGAATGGCGATGGATTCAAAACTCACGTCAATCAAGGTGACAAAGTCAAAAAAGGAGATCTGTTAATCGAATTCGATATCGATAAAATCAAAGCGGCAGGACATCCAGTTATTACTCCGGTCGTTGTGACGAATCATGCGAATTTCAAAAAAGTCTCGCCGGCATCTCAATCAGTTTCAAGTGGCGATGATCTGATTTCGATCGAAGTCTAATTTAGGAAAATTTTTCATGGATAGAGTTTAGAATTCTATCCATGATTTTTTTCGGAGTTATCAATCAAAACAAAAAAGGCGATCGAATACATTCTTTTCTATTCGAAAACCAGAAACTCGATCAAATTTCGCGGTTTGCAGAAAAATAGTAAAAGTGGCTAGGAACTAAAATCTTGATTCGAAACTCGAGCATTCTCTCCATCATATGAAAAAACTGATTATGATCCGGAAGTGCCATGGAATTTCATCGATAAATCTTTCTGTGTTAAAACGAATGAGCAAGCAACATCTGAATTGCGACAGATTTTCGATTGAGAAAAATTTTTTGATTTTCCAAAGCCGCCATCATTGATTTCGTAATCTGATAAATTTTCTTTGAGATTCAGATTCAATAATTCTCGATGCATTTGCAGGATCTGGAACGACTGGTCAATCAGTTATCGAATTGAATCGAGAGGATTCTGGATCTCGAAAATTCATTTTGATCGAATCCATGGATTATTGTGAATCGATAACTGCTGAACGAGTTCGTCGAGTTGGTGGAGAATTTTCATTCTATGAATTCGGAGATCCAATTTTTATCGAGGATCAATTGAATCCAGAAATATCGAGAGATCTATTTCGAAGATATCTTTTCTATTCGGAAACAAAAAAAGAGATCCCACCGATGAATCCCGATGAATCAACATTACTCGGAATTCATGATGGGATCGCTTATCATTTAATCGATGGAGATCTCAATTTCAATTCTCTCGCACAGATCAAAACTCGATCAGAAAGCTACATTATGTATGCGGAATCATGTACGATATCTCAAGAGACTCGCGATCAATTCAAGATCATTTTTAGAAAAATTCCTCGAGATATTCGAAGAATCTAATAAAAAGATCCCCGACAGATCACTTTCGATCTATCGGGGATCTTTTTTGTTCGGATCAATATTCAGAATCCCATTTTTTGAAGAGATCGAGAATTTGATTGATCATTTCATCGCTACGATTTGAAATTGCATTTGCATCCCAAGAATCAAGCGATCCAATTTTCTTCGTCATTGAAATAGAAGATGTTTGATACCATCCAGTTTTATCATTGAACGATTTGTTTTTCGCGCTGATATTCAAAGATTTTTCAAGCGGCGTGAGATTTCCAATCGCGTTGATAATTGCAGGATCTTTTGGCGCGTAATTCTGTTGAAAATTCTGCGGCAGAATATGCTCAATCTCCCATGCCAATGGAAGTTTCGACGGCAAAATAGTTTTTTGATCCGGATCGCTGTACGCAATGATTCGCAAAATCGTTCGAGTGATTAATCCATTTTGTCGAATCGCATTATCAACATCTTGATCGGTAAAATCATTCGCTGGAAAATTTGGATGATCCGATTTTATCGATTGAATGTTGAGCTCGAGCACCGGAAATCGAATCGAAAGCGCAGTTCCAGTGACCGCATGGATTCGTGTGAGTGTCGCGATTAATTTATGCAGGAATTTCAAATATTTCGGCTCGAAATCGATTTCACCAGAATGCACGATGTAATAAACAATCGCTGCGGATCTCCAATGATCACTCGGCGAATTCCAGATGATATCGAGTGCCTGCTGAAGCTCCAAACACCAATTGCTCGAATTTGGATCTTTCATTTTTTGAATGATCTCAGAAATTTTTTCCAGATCACTCATCGTCACCGGATATCCAAGATAATTTTTGAGGAATTGTCGCATACTTCCGCGCAGATTTAATTTTCCACTCTTCGCCCGAGTGTATGAATGATAATACGTGAAGAGCGTCATCATCGATTCGACATCTTCGATGATTCTGCCAGCGATTTATGAATTCTTTCCGAGTCGAATCGTCAAGTTTCGAATAGATATCTGCCTTGAAAATATCTGTATCGCTGAGCTGCAAACCGCGATCATTAATTCTTTCGAAAAGCTCGAGCGTCGATTGAAAATCATTTGCCTGAATTACTAAAATGTGTGTGGAATTCAAAAGATCGTTGACGAATTTCAAAAATGCATTTTGATTTTTCACGAATCCGCGCAATTGATTTTGGAATAATCGATAATTCGCAGAATAATTATCGTCACCATTTCCAGCTTTATTTGAGAGGATATCGATGAATTTTTGATTTGCCAAATCACTTGTCGCTTCAGACGAGATCCGAACTTTATCCGGCGCAATGATATCTCCCATCAAATTCATTTCCCAAATTATTCCGCGAAGATTCATTTCTAACGGCGAATTTGACTGTAAATGTTCATGAATCGCGTGAAACAGTAAAAATAATGTCACGATTCGTTGTTGCCCACCGACAATCTCGCGTCTTTGATTTTGATTCGTGTAAAAAACGATCGAGCCGAGAAAATATGTATCGCTGGGATTCGAATTCGCGCTGAAATCCTTGAGATCTTCGAAGAGCTCCAATGCTTGATCTTTGCCCCAAGAATATGGGCGTTGATATTCCGGAATCAGAAATGGTTTTTGAGTGGAATTGAAAAAATTGAAAATCGGCACATCTGCAACTGCTTTAATGCTTGGCAAATTCAATCAGCCCCTTAATATTCCGAATCCCACTTATCCAATATCGCGAGAATTTGATCAACAATCTCCTCATTGCGACTTTGAATCTCGTCAAAACTCCACGAACTTTTTTCAATGAGATTTCTCGTGACAATTATACCAGATTTTTGATAGCAACTCTTTTTCTCTTCGAAAGATTTATTTTTTGTCTGTGCAAATTCTTTTTCGAGCGGTGTAAAATTCCCAATCGTTTCAACCAGATCTTTATCGTCGGGATTGTAAGAATTTTTTCTCGGCAGAATCAATTCTAATACACAATTCATAGGCAACAATTCATCCTGATTTGCATATACGAAGATGCTCATCCACATTTTTTGTATCGGTTTTGATTTCGATTGAATCGATTTTGAGATTTCCATTCGAGAAAAATTTTCCGTTGAAAAGCTCGGATGAGTATAATGCATTGACTCAAAATTGATATCGATCATGAGTTTTCTGACTGTGGTAGCACTTTTAATCGAATAAGTTTTGGCGAAAGATGAAATCAATTTATGAAGGAAACGAGTGAAATTCGATTCGAAATCTTCCTCGTCTTGAGGCGCGAGATAATAAACTGAAACTGCATAGTCCCACCATTCACTCGAAATTCTTCTGACAATATCGAGTGCCTTGCGAATCTCGATGTTTTGAGACCAAGATTCGCCATCGATCGTATTTTGAGTTTTAATCATGCGAATCAGTTTAAAAATTTTTTCGAGATAATTCATCGACGTTGGATATTGAAGTGCATCGAAATTTCTATCGAGAAAATAATTTCGCACGCCATCATTATGAAATATCGCTTGTCGATTATCTCTGGCGCGAGCAAAATACATGTAATGATTGAACAGCGTAATCATTGGCTCGTTGATGATATTCATTTTTCGTTCGAGAAGTTTCCAGCGTGCAATAAATTCTCGACGCGATATTTCATCGAGTCTCGTATAAATTTTCGATTTGAAAATATCTGAATCGGTTAATTGTCTTCCGCGATCGTTGATTCGTTCAAAGAGGATAAGAGTCGAATTGAAATCGTCAGCTTTGATTGGTAAAATTGTCGTTAACTCAAGGAGTTTCTTTCGAAAAATCATAATATCGTCGAGATTCGATAGCAGTTTTTGAAATTCGCGATAATTTCTTGAATAAAGCTCTGAGCCATCTGCTTTTCCTGTTGCGAGGATGTTGATGAAAGTCTGATTCGCTTCATCACTTATCGCTTGCGACGAAATCAGAACTGAATCTGGAGAGATTACATCGCCAGTATTATCATCGAATTTCCAAATTAGTCTTTTCAAATCAGATTTCCAATTTGTATTTTTCAAAAGCTCATACATCGCTCGAATCAAAAGGAATAGCGAGATAATCCGTTGTTGCCCATCGACGATTTCGCGCTGATGAGTTGTATTTTCAAAATACATGATCGTTTCGAGAAAATATACCTCTCCCTCGAATTCATGAATATCGTTGAAGAGCGTCACGATTTCTTCAGTCTCCCATTCATATGGACGCTGATATTCCGGAATCAGAAAGGGTTTGTTGAGCTCACAAAAAAATTCACCAATGGTTTTGGGATCGGATGCGGCAATTCTCTTCATGTTTTTATCTCCTCGATGTAAACTCAAAATTCAACATTACTATAGACGATCTAATTACACCGATCAAGACAAAATATTTTTCCGAATAAAAAAAGATCCACCGATCAATTTTCGATCGATGGATCTTTTTTAGTTTCCAATAATGATCTCGTCTTTATGTGACATGTTTCGTTATCTGTGATGAAATTGCCGTCGTTTCCGGTGTTTCCAACAACTCCATCGACGGATAGAAGAATGCAACGAGTTCGCAAGTCATGCGGATCATTTTCATTGAGCAATTCCTTTTCGCTAGTGATAGTAAGAGTTCCGCGATATTTTTTGATAGGAACTTGAGATCCGTCGCGATTCTCTTTTCCGCGTGATTTCCCCGATTCGAAAGTTCGAATTAAGTTTTCAGCATATGCAGTTCGATCTTTTTCGGCGATGTGCTGCCATTCGTTGAAGTTAGTCGGGAGATCATTTCGATCAATGAATCTGTCAACGAGTGATTTCTTTGTTCCGTTGATTTCAATCATGAACTCAGGATCTCCAAAGACGGAATTTGCACCAACCATTGCTGCCGTTTTTCCAGATTCAGATTCAGCGCAAATATAGAGAATAGGATTTCTAATTCCAAGTGGCTTAACGAGTGGTGCTAGAAATTGCATGTTGTACATCGCTCGAGCGTTTTGATATTTGCAAGCGCGTTTCATTAGCTCGATTTCAGATTCAATGTTACCTTTGCAATGAATATGTGGGACAACATCAGATTGAATAAGTTTGTACAATGCATTTCCAGCGTTGTCGAATTGGAATTCCGGATGAATGAATTCGAAGTTATCGCACCAACCTAATTTAGTGTATTGCGTAATTGTTTCGATATTATCTTCGTTAGTAGCTAGGAAAGCGATAATGAATTTATTTGCGAGTCGAATTTGAGACGCATCAACCAAAATTCCATAGTCGAGCAAAGCATTCGCCAGATCTGCAGTTTTGTTAATGATATGTGCGTCAATCAATCGATGAATCCATCGCCCATTCTTTCGAATAGCAAAATTGTAGTATGCAATGGATTCAGATCCCTCGTTTTGAACTAAGTTTTGAATGGCGAAAGGAGTCAACGAAACTGATTTAGATGATTTTTCTGTCACGAGATCGATCCCGTTTTCATACATTTCGAATACATCAGGGATTGAAAGATATTTGATTTGATCTGGTGCGTCGGCAAATCTCTCCCCGATAGTTCCGCCCAAATCTTGACAGATAGCACGTCGCACGATCGGTGATTTGCGAATAGCATCGGGAGTCTTTTTTCCGAGACTCGCGACAACACATTCATGCTTTTCGCCACCGTTGCATGAAAGTCCCTTCGCAAGCAAATCTAAGCATTGGGCTGGCGGTAATTTTTTCAGCCCCTCCAGTTGCTTTTCTGTTTTTGAGATATCGAATTTATCTCCGCGCCAACGTTTGACGAGATCAAAAATAAATTGTTCAGATCCCTCGATTTTCAACAATGTTCGAAGAATCGGTACGACAACTGAATATTCTTGCGTCTCGATATTTTCGACAACGTATCTAACTGCTGAGCAATGTTCGCAGATCATTTTTATCTGTTGATTTTCAGTATCGATTGAAAAAACAGCATTTGATGTGCTATACTTTCCCTCAAGGAACTTACGTTGAGACGTGGAAATCTCACGTGGATTCTTTGATTTTGGAATGAACACTTCGACTCTCTCTCGAAGTCGCAATTCGAACTCGTCTATCTCAAATGCTGTATTTGACGCTTCAATGCTGTATTTGACGCTTCGACCACTTTGCAGATTGGGGCGTCATTTTTGTTTCCGGATTTCCAATTCCGAGTACCTGGCAATCTCAACATTCGCGATAGATCTGATGTTTTATCAATGAAATAACCTTGAGGATTAGATCTGATGATTCCCTGCAGTGTCTCAAGAATTCCGTGGAATTGTTTGCAATCTTCATCAGATTCAATTTTAAATAATGAATTGAGAATCCAATAAGCATGGATTCCATAGCCAGAATCTATAACTAGCGAAGGTTTCAAATCTTTGCCGAGTTGCGCTGTGATGATTTCACGCGCAATTTCAATTGTCGGTGCGAGTTTTTGATTTTGCCCATGAACTTCATTCGCAACATCAATATCACACCATAAACACGGAATTGCAACAATATCGGACGATTTAGCTCGCTCGTGAGTTCCGAGAGGATGATCGATTAAGCCCATGGAAAAAGAAACATTTTTGCTGTCAACATTGATTTGCTTGGCAATGCCCATCATTTTGTTGAGTTCTGAGATTTTGAAAGAATTTGTTCGTTTGTTGCGATTATCATTATCGCGACTCCAAATATAAGTATAGAGTTTGTCGCATAATTCATCCGGAACAAACTGATAAATTCGATTCAAGAATTCAATTGGTGTTATACGTTGATATGATACGAGCGATTTGCATTCCATTGAATCGATCTGGGGTATTTCCGCTGATTTTGTGACATTCGACATTTCTTCAACTGAATTTGGTTCACTTTGTATCAATTCGGTTTTGTCTGTTTCCATTTTCATAGCCCTTTCTTTTTGGATTTTGGGTTTTAAAACAACTAAAAAATTAATTGACGTAAGAGAAATAAATGTTAAACTTCAACACAAGCAGGGAGCGGGAGTAGTAGCGGAGGGTAGGAAATCTGGCTGACTCCTGCCGTGATCTGATTAGAGCCGAATAGAAAATACCTTTTAGCGGAGGGATTTCGATTGAGCTCGCTGGTTAAGCCTCTAAATCGTCGATGTTGGTAGCATCGGCGATTTTTTCGTTCGGAATGCTTTAGCAAATTATATCACAGAATATTTTATGATGCGATTGTGGACATTCAAAGAAAACCCCAAAAGACGGTCGAGGAATCGATCGTCTTTTTGGGTTTGGTGTGTTGAATCTGATTCAAAATTGTCCCGCTGGAATATTGATATTGTGAATCTGATTTTTATATCATTCTTAGATTAATATTTGAGATTCTTTCAGAAAAGATACAGCTTGACACTGGGGGTCAACTATACTTGTCATTGAAAATTTGAACATGAATAGGTGATGTCAGAATGAAATTTCCTAAAATTAATTTGCAGGATGTTTCAGGTGTATTGAAACGTGAAAGCTCTGAAACTGAATCTGAACAAATTCCAGAGTCCCAAACTGACAACATGAGCAATATGGAAAAAGTTAAATGCCATGCGATCATTCAACGTTGGATCTGGAGCTTCTGGCTCGATGAGCAACATTCCATTCGGCGTGGATCAATTCTCAATAACGAAAATTCAATCAATGATTCTTCATCAGCTCGGTGATATTTTTGGAGTCGAATTCAAAGCAATTGCGGCTGAAGAAGCGATTGTCAAAATGAGTGTTGAATCGGTTTTAAAATCTGATGAAGCGCGAAAACTGCCCATGGCGGGAAATATCGCTGGAACATCTGCGGCGATTGTATTTTCAGAAATGGTTTGCTGGCGATTGGCGAATCAATTTGCAGATCATCGAAATTGCGAAGTCGATATCAAGGGCAAAGAGTTGATTTTCACAAAGAAAAAATGAGGAGAAATCGGCTTGAAAGTTCCAAAAATCAAATTTCCGAGCAAAGAACAATCGAAAGAAATTGCTGGAAAAGTTGCTAACGTCGCAAAAAATATTGCGGAGAAAGCTTACGAAAAAGTTCCAGCTCGAATTGAAAATGTAACGTCGAATGTCAAAGAGACTGTATCAAATTAAACTCATAAAGTCGCTGATCAAACTAAGCAAGTTGCATCGAACGTCAAAGAAAAAGTTTCGGATCAAGCAAAGAAACTCCTCGATAAAGCTGAATAAATTGCATGTGATGCAATAATTCAAGCAGCAAAATCAGCAGTTCAAAAAATCTCGATCGATAAACTCAAAAATTTATTGGTTACAACTCTCGGAAAAATCTTCGGCATTAAATTTACATCTGATTCAGTCAAAGAAAAATTTCTTGGCGAATACAAGGATACCGATGTTGAAAATTTTGTATGAAGTGTCGTGAAAAATTTCGCGGAACATCGATTCTCGGAAGTGGGATTAGTTTCTGGCGCGATCAATTCTGTCGAGTCGAAACTTCCGCATGAAAAAATCAACGTCGCAGAAATTGCAAAATCATTCGCGTCGTAACTCAAAGATCTCGCACAAGAAAAAATCGAGAATCAAACTGAAAAGATAAATGCAAAGATCGAGCAGAAAAAACGGTCGATCATGATGAAAATTCTGATTTTAGTCATTGGATTGATCGTCATCGCTGGAGTCATTGCGTTTTTTATTTTGAAGTGAATTTGAGGAAATTTAGGATACATGCAAATCATTTTAAAACTCACGACAGATTGTAATCTTGCCTGCTCATATTGTAGCGAAGGCAATCAAAAATTTAAAAGACTTTCGCCGGAATTTTTCAACAAACTTGTGAAAGATCTCCCAGATTTACTTACATACATTGGAGATAATAGTGCTGATTTTCTATTCCATGGCGGAGAACCAATGTTATATGGAATGGAAAATCTTCGATCGCTGATGAATTTTGCGCGTGAAAATCTGTCCAATTTAAACTTGAATTTTCTAATGCAGACAAATGGAACTTTGATTGATGACGAGTGGATCAAATTTTTTGATACAGAGCAAATTGGAGTTGGAATTTCACTTGACGGCTATCCAGAGATACATAATTCAAATCGTTGCGATAAGAATGGAAATCCAACTGCACAAAAAATTCTCAACAACATCAGAAAAATGCGTGAATCGAATTTGAATGTTGGAATTTTGATGGTTGTTACGAAGGATCTCGACGCAGAACGATTGTTTAAATTTATTCAAGACAATGATCTTAACCCGAAAATTCATCCAGTAGTTCCATGTGGTAGGGCAGCAAATCGTACCGATTCAATCGAAGTTTATGAATCATACGTTGAAATCATGAAAAAACTCCTCAAATTATCTTTACTAGAGGAGAATGCCAAGATTATTGATCCGCTCGATGAAATTCTAAACGCAATTCTGGGAATTTCACCAATGCATGAATGTGCATTCGGTGGAACGTGTGGGAAAAATTTCATCTGTCTATATCCTGATGGTGAAGTTGGATTTTGTGGTCGAGATAATCTTGCGAGATTCTTGACTTATGGAAACATTCAAGATTCAACATTACTTGAACTGTATGAGTCTGACAACGCCATAAAGATTCGCGATCGTCAAAAAATTTTGCGCGATGGAATCTGTCAGAAATGTTCAGATTGGAATCTCTGTCACGGAGGTTGTGCATTTGAGGCTGTCAATTCTAACGGAAATCTGAATTCAAAATATCCATTATGTGAATATCGCCGAAAATTTCTCGCATGGCTTAAAGTCGATGGTTTGAAATTATTAAAATCTGCACTTGTCAAAGCAAAAAAACGAAAGCGTGAATCGATCAAAATGAAGAGACATGCTGTCAATGAGATTGAATCGATGTCATTGGATGAGGTTTTGAATCGTGCTTGATATTCTGTTTTTGAATTTGCATCGGCGATATTTGAACATTGAACCGACTCACGGTGGATTTTTAGGAATATATCTACTCGCGGCATTTACTCGGTCGGAAGGATTTGAATCGAAAAGCTTTGCTGGATCTCTCGAACGTGGCAAAAGATACCTCGACGAGCTTTGTAATGCTGAAGCTGTTTCAATGATTGGACTTTATTGCGACTATGAAAATGTCACCGAGAATATTTTTTTGAGTCGCTACATAAAAGATCAGTTCAAAATTCCAGTGATTGTTGGAGGTCCTCAAGCAACTGCGCTCGATGAGGAGTTTTTTCGCAAATCAAAATGTGATGCTGTCGTGAGATTTGAAGGGGAATTGACTGTTCTCGAATTGATGAATTTTTTTCTCGAAGATGTCGGCAAGCTCGAAAAGATTCATGGAATTTCATATTTGACGTCTGAAGGAATTCAAACAAATCCAGATCGCAAATCGATTCGAAATCTTGATGTACTGCCATTCATCAATGAAGATTGTTATCTTGAACCAAAACAATTTTATCGTGGATTGAGTTTAATGACTGGGCGAGGATGTCCATTTCATTGCGCATTTTGTCACGAAGGATCTCATACTCGAGCGGTTCGTTTCCGTTCAGTCGAAAATATTTTGGCGGAGATCGATGCGTATCTTGAAAAATGGAATGGCGATGATTTAACAATCTTGTTTACTGACGATACATTTACACTTGATTTAACACGTGTCAAAGAAATTTGCGTGGGATTAGCTGAGCGTCGAAAGTCATATCGATTCAAATGGTTTTGCGAGGGACATGTTCATACGTTGTTTCGAAATCCAGAAATGATTAGAGATCTCGCGATGGGCGGCTGTTATCGAATTCAGCTTGGAATTGAAGCAGGAACATCAAAAGTCTTGCAGTCATATGGAAAACATTCGACTCCGGAAGAGATTTTTGAAGTTGTGAAAATGTGTCGCGATGCATGTATTGAGCAAATTTTTGGCAACATAATTCTTGGCGGCGCACATTTTTCTCGAGAGATTTTCGAGGAAGATAAAAAATTTGCGCATGATTTAATTGTTGAAAGTCGCGGGACGGTTGAAATTGGAACAGTAACATTTTGGCCACTCGCTGAAACTCGAATGACAAGATCGCCGGAAGATTTTGGAATCAAAATTATCGATCCAGAATTTGTGACATCAGCGGGAGATTTTCCACAGATCGAGACAACGGAAATCGATCGATTCGAAATCAATGAAATGGAGCGCGAGTTGCGTGAATTCATTGAAAAACAAATGCTCGATATGATTGCAACTTGGCAGATTCCAACGTCGCGAATTTTGAGTTGGTTCAAAAATGCACATCGATATCGTGGAATGTGGTTTGCCACTTTGAGACGTGACGAGATTCTCTTTTCATATTATGAAATGTTGTCAATCGGCGAAGGATTTCATTCGAGTCAAATCGAGGATTTATCGAGTGCGCATCCAATGAGAGTTATAGCGTTGAATCTAAATTTATACCGCGAATCGAAATCGAGTATAAAAATTCATGGCGAAAGTTTTGTTGGAATCGAAATCGAGATCATTCTTCTAACGACTGGAAAATTGAGCGTCAAAGAAATTGCAGAGCATCTCGACTTGACCATTGATCAAGTGATCGAGTTTTTGAATCAACTTGAAGACATGCATTTGATCGTTTATTCAAAATATTAGGAGGTGTTTCGGTTGAGGGATTACATTCAAGATTTTGTACAGATGCGCGATCAAATCAACGAAGATTCAACGAGCATTCGAATAGTCAACGCAGGAATCATGAATTCCGGCAAGAGTTCTCTGTTCAATTCACTTCTCGATCGCTATGAATTTACAGTTCGCGATGCTAGAGAAACGGTTGCAATTAAACCGATTGAATGGCAACCAGGAGTTTTTTTGATCGATACTCCAGGACTCGAAGCGAATAAAGGCGATGATGCGGAAGCAAATCGAGCATATCAGCGTGCAAACATGATTGTCTTTGTTCATAAATTGGAAGCGGGCGAATTGCACCAATCAGAAATCAATGCAATTAATCGGCTCAAAAGTTTGTTCGATGATCCAAAATTTTTCTGGAGACATTTCTGCATGGTTTTTACAGCTCGAGAAAGTCGTAGTGGATTCGAGCAAATTGTTCAAAAATCGTTGTCAGATGTTCAAAAAGAATGTGGATATTCCGATTTCAAGGTTTTCATTGTTTCAAATACAGATTATGCAGAAGGCACAGATCCAGATGATCCAATTCCAGAACTCGTTGAAGAGAGTGAAATTCCGGCGTTCAGAAAATTTCTCCAAGACAATTTTGAAATTTGGCGTAAAGAATCAATCATCATCAAGAAAATCAAGATCAATCAAGCAAGAGAGTCAATTCTGTCTCAATTGAGAATTGAGCGTGATCAGATTTATCGAAATATAGAACGCAAAAAAGAGCAAATTCAAGATCAACAAAGTTATTTTTTGGGACGTCTTCGCGATGTTTTCGAATCAACTGACGAGGCTTGGAGAGAATATGATCGAGAAGATGATGAATTGATTGAAATTGGTAACGAACTCGAGGAATTGAAAGATAAACATAGTCGGGAGGTATTTTGATGTTTATTGCGGGCGCAGTGGTAATCGGTGGCGCAGCATTAGCTCACGATAATCACTCAAATTATCACGATTGGTCGGAGTACAATGAATATCAAGATGCAAAACTGAGAGCTCAGATCGCATCGAAGCAAGATCAATACGATTCTCAATCAAACTACGTAAGTTATTTGAGAGAACAGATGATCGACAATTTCAACGATGGCATACGCGAATTGAGAAATGAACAATATTACATTGCACTGGATGGAATCAAATGGAGTGACAATTTCAGTGAAAAATGGGACGAAATCAAGGCAGAAATGAGAGATGATTTGAATCGCGAAATTCAAGCGGAACAATCGGAGCTTGAACAAATCGATCGAATGATTGAAAAAATCAATGAGCTTGCGATGCAATGAAAGGAGATCCCATGAGTTATATCAATGATTGTGCGGATGAATTTATTGGAAAGATGCAAAAACTCCAAACTGATCTGGCAAATTTTTCCCGCGATCTAAACAATCGAAGCGATTCAATTCCTCAACTGATCGATGAATTTGAAAATAGAGTGTTTGCATCGCAAGGAGAAAATTTTGGGAGCAATGAAGTTGAGAAATTGGTGCAACAATCGCTCGAAAGTTTTCGGCAAACGATTCAAGATTGGCGCAAAAAGGTTGAACAAGATCGCAAGGGACAGGAATTTTATAAGAAGCATGAAAAATGTCTCGTTGTGATGGTTTTTGGGGCGGTGAAAGCTGGAAAATCTTCGCTCGGAAATTTCATCGCTGGAAAATCATTATTAAGCGCGAGTTTTGACAATGATTATAAAAAAATCCCGCGTGCCCAATTCGAATCGGAAGAAGAGGGACGTGAGACTGGTGGAATTACTGAGGATGGATGGTTTCAGCAAGGAGTTACAGATACAACCGGCTCGATTCAATTTTTTACATTGAGCGGATTGAGATGGTTCGATTCGCCAGGAACTGGAGCGGTGGGAAAATCTGGCGACAAAATCAATATGGATGATCTAGTCAATGAGTATCTTCAATACACAGATCTAGGCGTTTTTCTGATGAATAGTGCGAATCCTGGACTTCAAGAGGATATGAAATACATGATTCAACTCGATAAGGAAGGGCGCGAATCATTAATCATTATCACGCAATCAGACAAGATGGGAATTAAGCGCGATTCGAATGGAAAAGTTGTCAGAGATGCGAATGGAAAAGTTGTTCGTGAGTTGATAGCTAAAGATTCACGCGAAATACAAGAAGAGGATGTCAAAAAGCGAGCTCGAGAAGGCGATGAGAATATGCCTCCGATCAATGCAAAATTTGGCGTTTTGAGTGTGTCAACTCTATTAGCGGAACAGGCTGTTGCCGAACAAGACGATGATAAATTTCGTGCGAGCAATTTGGACAAATTCATGAAACAACTGGGAGACAAAGTGAATTCTCAAGCACTTGAATTGAAACGTAAAAGTCCAGAAACTCGACTTAATGCATTCGTTGACACAATCACAGACAATCTGAAAAATTTCAACGTTATGCTCGATGCAATTGAGGAGTCGATTAATGATTACAAATCAAAAATCGAGACTCGTGCGCGATCGATCACTTCAAGCGTCATGCGGAAAACTCGAGCAGATGTTCAGTCTCTCGTTAGAAATTGGGATCGACAAGTTAGAGCCGGTGGCTCATTTGATCGCGATTCAGTGAATTCCGAAGTTTCAAGAATCATGCAACAACACTTGAATTCGGAGATCGATAAGCAATTGCGAACGATTATTTCTGATTATCAAAGCAGAGAAATACAAGTTGCTCAAGCAAGATTCAATGTAGGTGATTTGTCAAAACAAACTAAACAAGTTGCGCAGGAATATACTGAATTTGTCAAGGAAAAACGTATAGCTCGAGGCTTTTTTGAAAGTGTTAGAGAAATATTTGGTGCAAAGTTCTATGATACTAAAGCAGTTACGAAAACTAAAATGATAACTGTAGAGGCTGGAACAAATCTTCAATTTTTCTTGGATCAACTGATGCCTCAAGTTGAATCTCATGCAAGCGAGCAAGCTGAATCTGCATTGAAGCATCTCGAATCCACATATTTCGCTGGACGTGAGAGATTTGTAATTAACACACGTCGCGAGATTGCAACTCTTGATCAAAAATTCCAGAAATTGAAATTTTGAGGAGGATGAATTCGTGGACGAAGTAAAAGATTATCGTGAACTTCTTCATCGGAAATCGGACGAAGTCGAATCGATCGCACAGCGTTATCCGTTAATGAAAAAGGCTCTCGAGACATTCCTCGAAATCAATCGAGAGAAAGTTGATGCAACTTCGCCTGAGATCATGTTTTATGGAATTTACAATGCTGGAAAAAGTAGCATTCTCAACGAAATTGTCGGTGAGGATATTGCTCCAGTGGGAGATATTCCAACGACGAAAGACATCAGACGTTATCAATGGCGCGGTTATAACATCACAGATACTCCAGGAATCGATGCGCCAGTTGCCGATGAAGAAGTTACTCAAAGTCATCTCAAAAAAGCTGATGTCGTGTTATTTGTTATGGGAACTAAGGGGAGTTATGAAAATCTAACGAATTATCGGCGAATGAAAGAAATTGCAGATGATGGCAAAAAGATCATAATCGTGTTGAATGACATGAATGCATATCTTTCTGAAAATCCTGATATGATCGATCAAATCAAGGGAAAAGTCGCGGAGAATATGAGACAGGTCAAGATTCGCGATGTCGATACAAAATTTGAGATCATTGCAGTTAATGCTCAAGATGCGAAAGATGGTCGCGAGTGCGATGAGCCGGAATTGATCGCGCAAAGCAGAATCGAATATCTTCGTGGAGCGATATTGCATCAGTTACAAAGTTCAAATTCATTTCAAATTCTTCGAAATGCAGTTCAAGAAATGGAAAAAATTCTCGATTCAATGATTGAACAGACTGGTGAGAGTTCATCTGGAGAAATCAGAAATAGTAGCGAAATTCTCGAGAGATTTGAGGAGCAAAAGAGAATCGCGCGAAAAGTAATCAATGAATTTATTGAAAGTCAGACTGCGAATTTTGGTAGTGTGATGCCGGCAATTATTTGGGAAGATCGAAGCAATGCAAATCAAATTCTCGAGCGAGAGATCGATAAGCTTAACGACAGAGTGTTGGTCGAATTGAATCAACAACTTGAGGATATGTATGCAACTCTTCAAGCCGAGTTCAAAGCGATTGACAAATTGCAAGTCACGAATGATATCAATTTCAACGAGATGGCAAATCAAACTCAAGCACTCGTTGCAAACACATCGAGTAGTTTCGATTTGAAGGATGCAGTTGATCAGACAAAACAAACGATAGATCTGATCGAACAAGGTAGCAGTTTGTTGAAAGGCGTAGGTATTGGAACGTTAGTTTCTCAAGTTGCCAAGAAAGTTGGAATTGCGAATCTGATTCCTGGCGGTGGACAGGTTATCACGGGAATTTTAACTATCGGGACTCTTCTATCAAGTCTCAGCAAGGGAAATCAAGATGCAGTTGAAAAACAGATTGCACAAGCTCAGGCGGCTGAGGAGCGTCGTCAACGCGAGGAAGAGCGCAAACGTCAAGATCTCGAACAGAAAATGAGATATGTTGCAAATGATATTTCATCGCAACTTAGAAAATCGACAAGTGAGATCTTGAATTCGGCGACTGAAGAGATTTTGAAACCATTCAAAGCAAAAATCGAATCCATGAAATCTGAAGGAAAACAAGTTATAGCGGATATTGATAAATTGCGTGAGATTCGAAACGAATATGATCTAATTAAGATCGATCTCGGTGCGAAATGATTTCAACACAATGAGGAGTGGAGAAAGTCCACTCCTTTTTTCTTTTTATCGAGTACATTGACATAAAAATCCAATCGTGTATATTATCGAGCACACTATTGCAAAGGAGGTACAAAAGTGAATTTTTATTCTATTCGCGATTTGCGTAGCGAGACGAAAAATATTTGCGAAAAAGTTCGTCAAAATGGAGAAGTTGTCATAACCAATAATGGTAAGCCCTCTGTACTCATGCTTGATATTTCTGAAGATAATTTTGAAGAGATTATTCGATCAATAAGACAAGCAAAGGCTATGATTGCTTTTAACAGCATGAAAGCTATCGCCGCTACCAATGGTTATATGACCGATTCAGAAATTGAAGAAGAGATCAAAGCAGCTCGCTCTGAAAGGCGGGAGCAATATTGATTGCTGTTTTGGATACGAATGTCCTTGTATCGGCATTGTGGACACCAAATGGTAAAGCGGCTCACATCGTCAATCAGGCTATCTCTGGAAGGCTGAAACTTTGTCACGACTATCGAATATTGGCTGAATATAGGGAAGTATTGTCACGCCCAAAGTTCAAATTTTATGATTGGCAAGTAAATTTTCTACTAGAAAGATTGGAAAAAGATGGTATTTCAGTAATTCCCATCGCACTGCCCCAAGTACCCTTTACCGATGAATCTGATCGCGTATTTTACGAGGTAGCGAAATTTTGTGATGCGCCACTTGTTACCGGCAATCTGAAACATTATCCGCAGGATAATTGCGTAGTGACCGTGTCAGATTTTTATGACAAAATTTTAATATCATGACTCACAAATAAAAAAGAAGGATCTGTCGTAATAGCAGATCCTTCTTTTACATTGAAATAGACAGATTAACAGTTCTACCAGCCCATTGCGAGACGTGTCATTTGGAAACTTCTCCAACTTTCTGACATGGATGCTTGAAGTCGTTTCTCACGTTGCTCAAAAAAGCGATCAAGAAAACTTTCGAGCCATTGTTGAGGCAATTCGCTACGCTCAGCATCATAACGATAGCGAGAATAAAAACGTTTGACATAATCTCTCCGAGCCGCCATTACAACGTGCTCATGTGGACATTGCAAAAAAATCGCTACAGGATAAACCAGATTTCCTCCTGCAAGAAAATTGCATAGCTCAAAATCATTTTTAGCGGTGCAAAATCCATTCAATGCACTGATAGCCCACTCTCCACTCCAATCAATCTGAGTTAGGCTGAATGATGTTAATTTTTCATTTTCTCCAGCTTGAAGAAAAGTTGATTCAACGATTGCTTCGGGTAATTGAATGGCTTCAATTCTGGATTCTATGGTTGTATTGTTATCGATATCGTGAAATTGCGAGATCATCGCCAACGAACGCAACGTTTCAAAGTCATCGGCACTATAAAGCTTTGCGAAACTGGCAGAACGATGTACAAGCGCATTGTATACATCGTCGATAGTTTCGCAAAAAGCGATGTTGTTTCGAGTGTTAATCAAGTAAACCATGATTATTCCTCCCTCAAAAAATTTTCAATTACTTTTTCCATGTGTTCTCTTGACAAAATAAGCATTTCGACAAGATGTCCCTGAAGTTTCACACGTTTAAAATAACGTTTACGTGTGCCGCCATTACCATCTTTGTTTTCATAACCTTTTGAAATGCCTTTCATAAAGAGATCGCGAAAAATGCTTGTCGCATCAGAAACCAACTCACGACCAGAGTTTGTTAATTGTTGACGGACAATTGAGATGACTTTATCCGGCACAAGAACATACTTCTCACCATCGCTATCAGATTTGCAAAATCCAATATATTTGCCCCCATGTCTTTCGAATTCATCTTTACTAGTCGCAACAATTGCCGTTCCTGTTGCTATAACTTGTTGCAATGCTAGTAAAAATTGTTGCCAAGGTTCAGTAGCAATTGATTCCGATTGATTTCTTAGCATCAGATCAGCGATAACTTTGAACCAACATGCCATTTTTTCTTGAGCCTGCTGAGGAGTAATAATGCCAATTTGATGTCCCCAATCAAGTATCAACACAGCTGTGGCGCAAAAATCGCGGTAGATTTGCTGATGCCTTTTGAATTTCAGTTGCAATGGTGGAGGCTGAAAATTTATTAAAAGATTGGTACATCTTTCATAATTGTCTTCGAGATAAGAAATCCATGCAGCAAAAATTTCTTGAACAATGGTCGATCTGCCAGCTAATTTTGCATGAATCTTATCCTGTTGAAAGATATTCAACTCCGCTGTATCAATAGAATCATTTTCAAGAGGGATCGACACATAACGCAGTGCACTGGATTGTTGTGACTCCAAATCATGCTCAGCGGTAACAATGCAACCACCTTGAACTTTGGTACGGATGATCTCATTGAAATCTTTGCCAGCTGATTTTGCCCTGCCAATTCCTTCACCGAATGCTCTCAGAATATCTTCAAATTTTGTCATGTTGGTCGCATTCTTCTTGAAAATATCGTCAACAATCATCGTCATATCGATGCATTCTTCACGATAAATCTCCAAAGCACGACTCGTTGATTCAAAACGCAACATTCCACCTTCGTTAAAAGGTTCGGCAAAAGTTTCGCAGATAGTCGTTTTCAAACTTCCAGTTTTGCCAACGAGTAGCAAAAGAAATTGTACCTTCAAGCCAGTATCGTTGAATAACTTGCAAGCAAAACTGAGATGCAAATATAACCAGAATGGAAGACTTACCTTTAGGCTCTCAGCCTCGTTAAACACACCATCATCATTGAAAATGCTTTTTCCAATCTTCAAGATTCTTAGATCGTTTTGCCAAGCGATTCCCATGCGTTCTGAAGGAATTTTAGGAATTGTGACATTGCATTAACAATCACTGCGACTATCAGAAAGATAGACCATCTTGCCATTCACTGATTCCCAACCGTGATATGTGAAAATTTCTTCGACTCCATGATTTTGAAGGAAATAGCGGTAGATAATCGCGCCATATTCCTGTAAGGTACTCTTTGCGATGTTTTTACTCTCGGGACAGATATACGTTTCCTTGAATCTCTGATTGGTTATTTATGACAATGATCCGTTCTTTTATGAATTCAATTGCTTCACTAAACTTCGAGTAATGTAAGTTGTGATCTAAAGAATGATATCTTCAAGAGATCTCCAAGTCTTACTTGGCACTTGTCGTTGCAGTCATACAAAATTTTGAGAAGTTGCAATGTTTCATACTTCTCGGATTTGGACTCGGATTTAGCGTTGAATTTTACGTCAAAAAATTTTTCCATATGCTTTTTGTTTATTTTCCACAATTTATCTCTTATTTCTTTTTCGCCAGTGGAATCATGACAACAAGTATGATCGGGCTTCAAAAATAATTTTTGACAAATCGACGATAGAACAATCTCCCTCTCCATAACCCAAATAGGAACTGTTGTGGCTATATTTTTCTCCAGCCGAGAATTCCTTTTGAGAGCATAACATTGCTTTGTACGCGCAAAGCATTGTTATTTTACCCAAAAAACCACTTGGTATATTTTTGTCTACTTTGCCGTAACGGAATTTACTTAATTCGAATATTTTATGGCATGTTTTAACACAATGATGAAATAACTTAATCCGATCAAATCTTTCGTAATCGAGATCAGCATTAACATAGTCGTATATATCTTGGTAAATCTTGTCAGGATCAAAATTGATATAATCAAACGTTTCAGACCTACACATAATCTATTACCCTTTGTTAAGTTTCTCGCAATATAATCCAAAATCGAATTTTCGCAAAGACTTTTCGCCAATTTCACCACATATAAAACTTATAAAAAAGCCGATGCATATGGAAGATTTTGTTGATTATTGTCAGGCGAAATTGGTGAATTTCGGGAAAAAAATAACCTCGACCTGATGAATCGAATTTATTTGCTTATACGAGAGTATTATTATGACGTTTTTATGAGTAAACAATCATTGAAACGCAATTGAACCGTTGCAAAATGAAAGAAGTGAACTTCATGCAGTTTGATGAACTTGTGAATCGTCATAGGGAAAATCTCAATGACACCGATATGGCGATTTTAAAATATATTCTTCAAAACAGAACAGGAGTCAAGCACATCTCAATTCACACGCTGGCGAAAAATTGTGCTGTTTCGAGCACGGCGATAGTTCGTTTTTCGCAAAAACTTGGATTTGATGGTTTTGGAGAATTGAAAGCATTTTTAAAAATGGAAAATTCTTCTGCAGAAATTTCATCAGGCGATCTGTTAAAGAATTTGCAGGATTTTTATTCACAAACAGCAGAAAAAATTTTCAAATGGAATTTTGACGATGCAAATCAATTGATTCATCAGTCCAATCGTGTTTTTGCATTTGCATCAGGTTATGTTCAAAGCAACGTTGTACAGGAGCTGAAAAGATTATTTTTCTATGACAACGTTTTGATCTATGAAATTAAAGGGCGTGAAGAATTTCGATCGATCCTGCATACATTGACTGAAGACGATTTGTTTATTTTTGTTTCATTGTCCGGAGAACCCCCACTCGTTTTAGATTTTGCCAAGCAATTGCGGCTTCGAGAAATTCCATTCATCTCAATAACGAAACTGCATGATAATACATTGGCAGGACTTTCAACTGTAAATCTTTACATTTCACCGGTCGAGTTTGATATTCGCGGCGAGGAAATCACTCCAGTTTCATTTAAATCAATGCTGCCGTACTTCATGTTGATTGAAATTTGGTATGTCAAATATCGCAGCTGGTTGAATACACAGGAGTCATGAACTGAACCAAATTTCACATTTTGAAACAATTTCCGAGATGTGTATATAGTGCCTAAAACCCTTGATACTATTGAACTTATCGAACTTCATTCCTATAATTCGCTCATCCAAAAAAAATTGTGTTTGGGGGAGGAATGAAAGATGGCACTCGATAAGGACAAGATCATGCAGGGAATGCAGAAATTTGGCGGTGCGATGTATGCACCAGTAATCTTGTTTGCATTCTTCGGTCTCACGGTGGCACTTTCCATTGTCTGCAAAAACGAGGGATTGTTGGGAAGTCTTGCGGCTCAGGGAACTGTTTGGTATGACTTCTGGTATGTGGTAGAGCAAGGTGCTTGGACAGTCTTTTCACAAATGCCGATTTTGTTTGCAATAGCTGTTCCAATCGGTTTTGCGAAGAAAGAACCTGCACGCTGCGCAATGGAAGCATTCGTCATTTACATGGTTTTCAATTATTTCATTTCAGCTTTCTTGACATTGCACGGCGATTTCTTTGGAGTCGATTTTTCGCAGGATGCTGGAGCTGGAACAGGACTTGCAATGATCGCCAACATCAAGACTTTGGATATGGGTATGCTGGGAGCAATTTTCATCGCATGCATCACGGCTTGGCTGCATAATCGATTTTACGATACAGATATCCCTGATTGGCTCGGAATTTTCAAAGGTCCTGCATTTGTCGTTGCGATCGGCTTTGCAGTTATGATTCCAACAGCGTTTATTTTCTGCGAAGTATGGCCTGCAGTTCAACATGCGATAATGCAATTTCAAGATTTTCTCAAGACAAGCGGTATCGTTGGAGTCTGGGCTTATACTTTTTCTGAAAGAATTTTGCTGCCTGCAGGTTTACATCATTTCATCTATCTGCCGTTCATCTTTGGTCCTGCAGTATGTGATGGAGGAATTCAAGCTTATTGGCTGCAGCATCTTAACGACTTTGCGACAAGTGCACACAGTCTAGTCGAAATGTTCCCTGAAGGAGGATTTGCGCTTCATGGCAGTGCTAAAGTCTTTGGATTACCTGGAGCAGCATTGGCAATTTATATGTGTGCAAAGCCAGAGAAAAGAAAGAAAACTGCAGCTCTTTTAATTCCTGCAACCTTGACAGCTATGCTCTGCGGAATCACTGAACCTTTGGAATTTACATTCTTATTCGTTGCACCTCTTCTTTATGCAGTTCATGCAGTTTTGGCAGCTACTCTTTCATCGACACTCTACTTCTTCGGACTTTCAGGAAACTTCGGCGGCGGCTTGATCGATTGCTTCGTTCAAAACTGGATTCCTCTTTTCCCATATCATGCAGGAACTTACGTGATGCAATTGGTAGTTGGATTATGTTTCACGGCGATCTACTTCTTCGTATTTAGATTCTTGATTTTGAAATTCAACTATGAAACTCCAGGTCGAACTGCAGATGATGTTGATGACAAGCTTTTCACTAAAGCTGATTATCAAGCGAAAAAAGAAATGGAAGAAATGGGATTGGGTGACAATCCTCTCGCAATTAAGGCAAAAGTTTTCCTCGATAATCTCGGCGGTCCGTCGAATATTAAAGAAGTTACAAACTGCGCAACTCGTCTTCGCGTGACAGTCAACAATCCAGATAAAGTTGCTCCTGTTTCAAAATTTAATAAGGCTGGCGCGTTCGGTCTAGTTAAGAATGGTCATGCCGTTCAAGTCATTGTTGGACTTTCAGTTCCTCAAGTTCGAAGCTACTTCGATGCTTTCTTGAAAGGCGATACCATTTCTGAAATTCCTGCAGCGAGCAAAGTTTCAAAATCTGCAAGTGATACAAGTCTCGCAATGAAATTGACAGCTTTCATTTCTGGAAAACTTATCGATATGACTGAAGTTCAAGATGCAATGTTTTCTCAAAAAATGATGGGCGATGGCGTTGCGATTGAACCTACAGGCGACACGGTTGTTGCTCCAGCTGACGCTGAAATTACAATGGTCACTGAAGAAAGTTTGCATGCTGTAGGTTTGAGATTGAATAACGGCGCGGAATTGCTCATTCATATTGGAATTGACACAGTTAATCTCGGCGGCAAAGGTTTTGAACTTTTGGTAAAACAGGGCGACATGGTTAAAGCTGGGACTCCACTCGTGAAATTTGATTCTAAGATCATTAAAGAAAATGGTTAT
Organism: Selenomonadaceae bacterium; assembly: GCA_017484005.1. Classification (GTDB taxonomy): domain Bacteria; phylum Bacillota; class Negativicutes; order Selenomonadales; family Selenomonadaceae; genus Quinella. The sequence goes on from JAFUTY010000004.1 coordinate 51,063, forward strand.
CAAAATACTGTAATTCTGGCTGTGACAAATTTCAGCGAATATCCTCAAATGAAAAAATCTGAGGATCAAGAAGTCAAGGTCGGCGAATCCGTGATAATGACGTTCTGAAAAATTTTTAGGGGTTAGTGAAAAATCTAGCCCCATCTTTTTTATCAGAAAGGAGAAAAATGCTGTGGGAAATTTGAAATGGTGGCAAAAAACTGTTGTCTACCAAGTCTATCCAAAAAGTTTTCTTGATACAACTGGCAACGGTCAAGGTGACATTCGAGGAATCACTCAAAAATTGGATTATCTGAAAAGTCTGGGCATCGGAGCAATTTGGCTCACTCCGATTTACTCCTCGCCGATGGTTGACAACGGTTATGACATCGCGAATTATACGGCGATTGATCCTTCATACGGCACAATGACAGACTTCGAAAATCTGATTTCTGAAGCTGACAAACGCGGAATCAAAATCGTCATGGATTTGGTATACAATCACAGCTCAGATCAAAATGCTTGGTTTTTGGAGTCGAAAAAAGATAAAACCAATTCAAAAGCGGACTGGTATATCTGGCGCGATGCAAAGTCTGATGGTTCAGCACCGACGAATTGGAGAAGTATTTTTGGCGGATCGGCATGGACTTGGTGTGAAGAAAGACAGCAATTCTATCTGCATACTTTCGCCAAGCAGCAGCCGGATCTGAATTGGGAAAATCCGGAAGTTCGTCAAGCACTTTATGACGCGGCAAATTTCTGGCTTGATAAAGGAGTGGGCGGTTTCAGAATTGACGCGATTGTTTATATCAAGAAGCCTCAAAATTTTGTCGATGGAAAACCTGATAGTGCAGACGGAATGATAAACATTCATTCAATGACTGCAAACACTTCAGGAATTTTGGATTTTCTCCGCGAATTCAAGGAAAAAGTTTTCGAGGGCAAAGATATTTTCACGGTTGCCGAAGCGAACAGCGTCCGTCCCGATGAACTTGAGCAATGGGTTGGCAAAAATGGTGTCTTTGATATGCTTTTCGAATTTAATCACACGAATTTGGAGTTTACAAATGGCGAGATCTGGTGTCAAGCGACAGGATATAAACCTGAATTGATTCCTAAACTGAAAAAATGTTTGACTGCTAGTCAAATGGCAACTGCAAACAATGGCTGGTATCCAATATTTTTTGAGAATCACGATCAACCGCGCTGCACTCGTCATTTCTTTCCGGATAACTCAAATCATTTTGTCACGGCGAAAACAATGGCAGCAGTTCTGATGACTTTGCGCGGAACTCCATTCATCTTCGAAGGACAAGAACTCGGAATGGACAATGTGATCTGGGATTCAATTGAAAAATACAACGATATTTCTTCACATGGACAATATAATTTAGCAAGAACTGAGGGGTATAACGATGAAGATGCAATGAAATTTATTCATCGTTATAGTCGTGACAATGCAAGAACTCCAATGCAATGGTCAACAGGGCTCAATGCTGGATTTACTTCAGGAACGCCTTGGCTGCCTGTTCATGAAGATTTTGCAAATTGCTGCGTTGAAACGGAAGATATCGACAAAAATTCTGTTTTGAATTTCTATCGTGAGCTTGCAAATTTGAGAATCTCGGAAAAATATGGAGAAATTCTGCAGCAGGGGGATTACAAAGAAATTTCACTGAATGAAATGATTTACTCATTCTGCAGAAGTTTTGACAATAAAAAAGTCATAACACTCGCGAATTTCAGCGGCGAAATCTTGAATTATGATCTGCCGGAAATTTCTCGAGCCGAGATTGTAATTTCGACTCAACAGGGAAATCAGAAAGGGATTCTGCGTCCTTATGAGGCAGTTTGCTATTATCTTGAAGAGGAGCGCGACGTCAAATGAAAATTGCAGCCAGCGACTATGATGGAACTTTATTCCGCAATGACGAAATTTCTGCAATTGACGCTGACGGCGTGAATCAATGGAGAGCTGCAGGAAACAAATTCGGTGTTGTCTCCGGTCGTGACTATGGAATGTTGATGCCCCAGCTCAAGCATTACGGAATTGCATCTGACTATGTGATTTGCAATAATGGCGGCTTGATCTGCAAAGTGGATGGAACTGCACTTTGGCAGGGAAATATTCCTGTCGAAATCTTGGCTGAAATTGCATCTGAACCTTGCGTTCAGACTTCTTTTCATTTTGCATTTTCTGCTGCAGACACGACTTATCTTTGCCATGAAAGCGAAGGCTCTTGGATTATGCGTGAGGCCAGGCAGTGGGATTTTCAGATAAAAAAAATCACTGAAAAAGAAATTCTAAACCTTCCGCAAATTCATCAATTTTCCTTGGGATATATCACTGCGGAAGAATCGTTTTCAGCTAGTGAAATTCTCAATGAAAAATACGGAGAGACAATTCATGCATATCCTAATCGCTGCAGTTTGGATATCACTCCAAGCGCAGTGAGTAAACGTCAAGGAATTGAAAAATTGCTTGATCTCATGAATTGGAAAGGCGCGGAAGTCTTTGCTATTGGCGATGAAATAAACGATCTGCCTATGCTCAAAGCATTTAACGGCTTTACAGTTGATACTGCGCGAAAAGAAATTCAGCGGCAAGTGAAAAATATTTTTTCAGGAGTCGGTGAAATGTTAATCAAAAACATCTAAATCTACTCTTGTTCTGGCGAAATTGGCGAATTTCGGGAAAAAAATAACCTCAACCTGATGAATCGAGGTTATTTTTTTTACGAAAGTTGCTGTAACGCTACAGTCTGAATTCACCGAAAGACGAAATTTAATTCTTTGAACGAATCCCACTGATGCATTCCAAATATGGAATCGACATCGATACAGTTTTCAACATACTCGAATCTATCTAATTCATCTACGTCCGAGATAATATCGATAACTTTTTGAATTGTCGCATCAAGTTGTGATCGATCAATATACTCGTGAAGAGTATGTGCACTGTAGTATCCACTCGAAAGATTGACTGCCGCTACTCCAAGTTCCGGTGCAAGGAGACTGATATCGGAAAAAGAGCCTCGCGCTGTTTTGAATCCTTTGCTACAAATATACGTTTCAAAATCATGGTTGTCGCAATCATAGAAAACAGCGTCATTATTCCCTCTACGATCAATTTCCATAATGAACTTCAATTTGCCGATGGCTTCAGGTAGCTTTCTTTCCTTGTGCGCAATACAGAAATATTCAGCACCGATGTCACCTATTTCTTCGTCGCAGGTAAACAATAACCATGGTTTGAGTTCAGAAAGATTGTAAATTTGGACAAGCGCAAAAACACCGCAACGATCGTCTCCACCAATTCCTTGCGGCGACATCAATATATTTCCATCAGCGGAAACGCAAATATCACGGACAGGTTTTTCATGGACAGTATCAAGATGCGCCACGAGCATGATTGGAATTTCTCCATGCACGAGAATGAAATTCTTGAGATTTTGGATAGTAATGCTCGCAATGCTCGCAGAAACTATAATATTCATCCAAACAGCGTTCGCAAACACGAATGTGCTCACCATTGCGATTTATGACTTCGGTAGTTTCATAACAATACTCTTCACATTCTTGACAGAGTTCATGCCTGTCAGGATCGCAATCGACGCAATATAATCCCTCAGAAATTTCGCAACCGCACGAGATACACAATCCATAATCACCAACGGTAAATGTCTCAAAATCATCAGAATGGTCGGCACGGATTGAAATCTTTGCATCAAAGTCACTATATAGCCAATCAGAATATCCTCCAAAACTGTAACTTGGTTTTATTGAAACCAATTGATCGTTTCCGCAATATTTTTCTGTCTTCCATAAATTTGGAACTCCCTCAAGTTCTGAAAGCTCGCGTTGCACCAAATCGCGATAAATTTTCGATTCGGTTTGCGCTCCACGTGTTCCACCTTGAGTATTGTAAAGCCGACTCTGTAAAAGTAGACCATTGTCCGGCTGATACATGAAAAGTTGTCGCGTTGTTTTTCGATTGTTTAGTGTTTCGGGATTATTTGGATCGGATGCTGTGAATACAATGAAAGTCACTTTATCACGAGCATAACCGGTGCAACCACAGTTGTAGTTATATTCGGTCGAATTGAAAGAATGACATGAAGTCATCATTGAGCCACGTTTGTCTTCTTTTGGATTGCTCATCGTCAGAAAATGCGCAGGATTTATTGACATGAATAACTTAAAGTCAATTTTGCGGCTTGAAAGTTCATCGGCGAATTGCGCAAATAAATGCTGAAATTCACTGCCTGCAGAGTCGTCTGTCACGTTCAAGGAATCACATAATGCCTTGAAGATCCTGCTACGTTTTTTCCTCGGAGCATATGCAGATGGCGCAAGCTCTTTTATTGCAGCGATATATTCCTCAGGATTGTCATTAGGCTTCACGAAGAAACAGATGGCACGTTCAATCAAATTACGTTTTTCGTAGTTCGATTCATATCTGGCACGCCAAAGAATAGAATTCGCAAGATCGTAAGCAAGTTCATAATCTGGATCGTGTGTTTTTGTTCCATTGATGACTATTGACTGAAGATTTTCATCCCAGCCCGCAGATTTTCTGAAGAGTTCACGCAGATCTTGTTTGCTTTTGATTGCATCATCAGCCAAGCAATCGACAAATCCATCTGAAATATCAGAAAGAATCGTTGTGGCTTTTGTGTATTTGAAATAATCGTTGATGGCAGTTCGGATGTTATCGCGCGTGAGCTTTTTCAATGTATTATCCATTGTAAATTCCTCCACAAATAAAAAAGCCCTGTACAACAAGTACAGGGCTGATAAATTTACTTAACGTATTTCAATGAATCGAATATCTGCCTTTTCAAAATCATTCGGAACGGAATCTAGAAAAGCCAGCAATTGCCAAGTCCATTTACCGACGAATTCATATCCAATTCCATCTTTGTGAAAATCACCGCAACCACGATTATTTCCAATCGCTGTAAGCAATGGCAGTGGATGAATAATCCAGCCACTGTTATCGACACAGTTTGATTTATATTCGTTGAGATCAATGTATTGACGTGAATCGTAGTTGATCAAAAATTTGTCATCGAGAGTAAAATCAGATGTTTGACAAGCGATAGATTTAACACGATTCCCCCAAACCTTTTTGTAGCTTGGACGAACAACAGTCGCCGGCAAGTCAAACTTAAAATCATCTTGCTCATTAGCATAATCTCCAACCCACGCCACTCGACTTGGTATATTATAGAAAAATTCAGAGAATGCGTTGCAAAATGGATTTTGCCACCACGAATGCTCTATCAGTTTTGCAAATGTATATTCTCCATCGACGGAGCGATCAAAAACCTTACAGTGCAAGCCATAAACATCTCAGAGAATCGGTTTGAAATTATTGCCCCATGCAGATTCCTCCTATGCTTCATCCATTTTTGCAATGAGTTTTTGAGCGTGCGGACAATTTTCTCGAGCAACACAGTATCCTAAACATTTTTTGTCATTCCATCGCTCGTGCAGAGAACAAATTGGAGGAAGAATTTTCATTTTCAGTGCCGTTTTCAAAGCCTTCGCTTTATGTGAAAAATATTTTTTCAGCCAAACGTCGCTGATTTTGTTGATCGGAATTATGTAGACAGGTTTGTCGATTCCTCGTTCAGATGCAATTCGAAGATTTGAATCTCGACACAATGCTTGAATATACATACGATTAACCTTGAAACCAGTACGTTCAAGCAACATTCGATAGTAATTTAGTTGGATCGCCCAATCTTGCAAATCTCTGAATCCATCATATCGAAACTCTTTACGAGTTCTAGATTGACCTTTTCTTGTACCAGTCTTGTAGATTTCACCAGTTGGAACATCGACTTTGTAAATGCCCAATGCTTTCATGAGTTTGAAACTCGATGTGACTTTTAAATCACCGAGAACCCCTTCTTCGGAATCAATAATTTTTCCGCACAAATCGAATTGCCCTGACGTAACATCATCCCTTAGACGATCTTCAGAGAGAATTTCTCCTTGAGTGTTGCATTCGTTGATTGAGTGAATAGCTTGCCCTTGCAATGCATAAAGGATCGAGGCAGGCTCTACTGCATAATCAGTGACCTTTTTGAGAAAAGTTTCGCGTGTTCCTGCTATGAGTTCAGTGACAGTTGGTTCGGAAATTTTACGATTGAGAGATTTTGCAATTGCTCGCAACGTTGGTAAGAACATGCAACGTTGTTGATTTGGACAGCAACGTAGACAATTATGAATTTCGACACGTTGCCCATCAGGACAAATAAATTGAGTTGCTGGCATAATGCACCTCCACAAATGCAAAAGCCCCGACCGAATTGGTCGGGGCTTTTTTAGATGATTGACGATTCGACGTTAAGCTTTAAATTTTATCTATAACATTCGCCTCCTAATAAAACCAAAAGACATGAAATGAATGAGCACCTCTGCTTATTCATATATATAATATGCAATTAAAAATTTTTACTTTTACGATTCGAACACAAATAAAACTGTATGGTACATTTTTATTGCACTTTAGGAGGAAAAAAAACATGCCTAACACATACTTCCAAAAACGACTCAGAGAACTGAGAATTGGCAAAAGACTCACAATGCAAGAGCTCGCGGATAAAATGGATGTAACTAAAAGCCGAGTGAACATGTGGGAAAACAATGGTACTGTTCCGAGAATGAATGTTCTAATCAAGTTAGCTAATTATTTTGGAGTCACAACCGACTATCTACTTGGGAATGACGATACTTCCGGCATATCGCCTCAAAATCAAAAACTTAACCTACTTCAACGCAATCTTGGCAAACTGAACGCTGAAGAATTAGAAAAAGCCGAAGGTATGCTACGCGCAGTATTCACAGACATTTTTGACTCCGAGGACGATGAAAATGACTATATCTAAAAATTACCAAAAACATCATGACTCTGTGGATTACCAACACGTTTACAATGTTTCAAATGAATTCTTGGCTATTTCACATTCTATAAATGGTTTTCCGTTCAAGGTAAAAAAATTCATCCAAGAACAGTCAGACATCAAACTTTGTTCGTTTATTAAAACATTTCAATATGGAGTAGACGTGAAAAGTTTAGGTAGCGAATCAGCAATCATTATAGAACAATCTGGAAAATGCATCATTTTTTGTAACCAAGCTGAGCCAAAGTATCGAGTACGATTTTCCATAATGCACGAATTTGGACATTATATTTTGGGACATATCTCAGATCTACCAAAAACCGATCCGCTATACCAACGCCAAGAACTAGAAGCAAACTATTTTGCCGCGCAGATACTTATGCCAGAACAGATTTTGCGCGAATGTATAAAGCGCGAAAAAAGACTGACAACAAATTTCATTCAAAAATCTTTCGATGTATCAAAAGAAGCCGCTGAAAAAAGAATCCAGACTCTTAGGAAATCTTGGAATTCAATAAAAGACCAAAATTTTGATGACGTTATCCTTCTCAAGTATGAAGATTTTGTGAATCAAGTCGCTCCTAAAAATTTTTCACGTTATGATGATTTTGAACATGAATTGGAAGTACAAACTAAACAAGATTCATGGAGCTTTTTCAGAAATGGGAGATGAAATATGACCAGCAATGAAATGCGACAAAATGCATTGTTTATGAGAAATAAATTTGAACCTACTGGGGAATTTAACATTCCTTTGGTGAGGAAACAATATTTGAATTTCCAAACGATCAAATTAATAGCTTGCTCGAATACTAAAAACAACGATACCGATTTCAATAAAAAATGCGGTGTACATTTTTTCGTAGATGACTACCGTTTCAATGGAATTTACTACAATCCTCAAAAAACTTTGGCAAAATTTTCACAATATGCCTTTCTGCTTACACCAGATTATTCGTTGTACGCTGATATGCAATTGTGGTTACAAATTGCAAACGTGGCAAAAAACCGTTGGGTTGGAGCTTATTGGCAAAGCAAAGGACTAACGGTAATTCCTACAATAAGCTGGGGAACAGTCCAAAGTTTCAGCTTTTGTTTCGATGGAGTAGAAAAGAATTCAATAGTCGCGATCGGTATGATTGGAAGTAAGAGAGGTAACTATTTAGGATTTATGAGGGGTTATCAAGAAATGATTAAGAGAATAGAGCCTGAAGCGATTATCTGTTTTGGCGAATCATTCCCAGATATGACAGGGAATATTATTAAGATTGCCTACCGTTTTCCAAAAAAGGAGGTTAATTGATATGGGAGGAAGAGGAACATTTGCGGCTGGAAAAAATGTCGAATACAGATACAAAACTGTCGGGATTATTGAAACTGTCAAAGTATTGCAGGGATTAGGCGGATTGCACGGTTTACCCGAAGAAGCACATAGCAGTCAAGCGTATATAAAACTAAAGCCTAACGGCACTTTTCATGAAATGAGGTTCTACGACAAAGATCATTACCTAACACTGGAGATTGCATATCATAGAGAACCCAGAATTTACAAATCAGATAAACCTGTTCTCCATTATCACACCTACGACAGAAACTTTAAACGTTCACCTGCCATAAAAATGCCCAAAGCCATGCGTAAACATTTTCGCAAATTTTTAAAGGGAGTACTGAAATGATAAATGGCAATATTCAAGATTTTTTAGATAATCTCTACTACGGCGCGGAAATGTTTTTCGAATTTGATGGGAAAAGATATTTTATTCAGGGCTGGTATGACAGTGGAATTCATTACCTTGTTCTAGATTATGCAACAAAGTCAGACAATTATGTTTGGGAATACTCTTCGGAGGATTCTTCCAAATGCGTAAAAAACTTTTTGAACGCACGTCTATGGAATGGAAAAAAGTTTTATGACGCAGAAAAAGAGATAACTTGGCTTGAACCAATGTAAGAGTTAAAAGCCGAAAATCGATAGCTCGAAACAATCTTTCTAAGACAAGGGCTCAATCTCTCCATTCTCGAGGAGCAAGATCTGATCGAAACGCGACATCAAAGACACGGTAGAGTTTTTCATAACTAATCTGATTCACGATGATATTTTTCAAATCCTCAATTTGAAGAGGAATTATCTTCATACCATCAACAAAACTATCGTCGTCGGCAGGATCATAATATCGCTGATTCTTTCTGCCTCTGAAATCTGAAACAACATTCAGATTCAAGTTGTTTGTCGCAAAAACGCAGTAAGAATTAAAATTTTTTGTTCGAAGCATATGATTCCCAAGATGACGCGATACCGGCTCCATCTCCATGCGCCGCTGGTTGGTTTTATCTGCTAACGTTGCTTCCAATAGAAGCGAATGAGCGGGATAAAATTTCGTTGACTCATATTCGTAGACAATGTCAGCTTCACCGCCAGCTGCATGCGTTTTTGGTAGCAAATCAACGTCCAACGATAATTTCATATAATCGAGAATTTTTCCTTGCCGCTTGCTGACCTTATACCAAAGAATCCCAAGAACATATTCGAAAATCGTTGGAACATCAGCATTATCCGTTACCAATCTTTGAATCTCAGCATCCTTACGATTAGAGATTAGTTCTAACAATTTTAAAATCTGTTCATCTGTAAATTTTGAATCTATCAAGTGCGTCAGTCTGATGTATCGTTGATTCTCCAAAATCTCCGTAGCATCTTGCAAAGAAGTTAGATTCAATGAAAATTCGCGATTGATTCCGTTCAGAATTACAGATTCATTCGGCGCAAGAAAATTAGCAATTTTTTCGAGCGGACAATTCTCTTGTAGAAATTCGGATGTTGTAAAGGCAATATCTAGCAGTTTATCTGCAATCGGCGCGAAATAATGTCGCGGAACTATATCAAGTGTGACATTGCCGTCGTTAAATAGAATCGCATCGGACGTTTTCATATATCTACGATTGAGATCAAAATAGTCTGATAGACTACGTTTCGCTTTAATAATATGCATGACAGCAAAGAAAATTCGACGAAATTCAAGCTCGGTTGTTGTAGCGTCAAATTTGTTAGGCTGAATAAATTGCATGGGAGATTTTTTCACTTTGCTGAAGCTCGATTTGCCAAAAAGATATTGTTGCCACAACGTTCCAGTGTTTGACAATTTTTTCAATGCTACCAGAATTTCTGGGACTGAATCTTTATCCTTCTCCATGTAAAATTTAAATAGTGACTTGTAAAGTGGAAAATATACGAGATCGTAATTTCGACTTTTTCTGTTTATGCCAATTTCAGCAATTACTTCCTCGGTCACCGATTCAACATTCAAAAAATAATCCAGCGCAATTTGATAATTTTCTCTATTCATCAGACGCGCAAAAATGATCTCATCGATGTCAATTTCTTTTTTGCGAAAAGATTTTATATCTTCGACAGCTTTCAATGTGCTTTCGCGACTGATACTCAACGGCAAAACATAAGTAAACTCATTAAAAGACAGCTCACCCAGTTTCGTTATCAGGTACACCGTAACAATAAATGGACGAATCTCCTTATCCTCGATCGGCACTGACGTTTTCAACAACTGCTTGAAATAAATAAAACTATCCGCCGGAATTCCAAAAACATTGTCGGCAGGAAAAACGTTCTGTTCACTCAAGCTTAAAAGTTCAAGACCCACTGGCGTGAGCCTACATTGCTCGTCGATAAAACCGAGTGAAACTAGTCCAGATGTTTTTTCTCGAGCATCTTTTGCTTTATTTTTGGCATCACCATAAAGAAATCCAGTGTCGTGAAGAAAATCATAATACTCAGATTGAACTGTTTCATCCCAACATCTATTCAGAGTATCTTTCATCCTCCAAAAATCACGCAAGAGCAAAAGTTGTTGCTCGATCCGCTTGTTAAAATTTTTTGTACGAAAACTCGTTGTGCCTAGACTCCAATAAAAGCTTTTATATGTCAAGTTCAATTAAGCGTTCCTGCCTTTTTTCAATTTTGTAATTCACTACCAAGACTTCATCGCTTTCAGAATTTTTATTCGACCGGTGATAATTCGAATTTGAGTAGTTGTAATTCAAATGAATCGCAGTATACCGGTCGGAATTTTTCTCCAGCCAATTTGCTAAAATTTCATTTGTTTTTCCTTTGCTACTCAGGACGTTTGAAAGAGCAAATCTTATTCCACCTGCGTTGATCCTATCTAAAAAAAACAGCAGTTCTCCTTCACCAATATCGCTCCAACCACCGTTTTCATTATAAGTTGCACAGGTTATCAAATACGGTGGATCCGCATAAACGAAATCATTCGGAGAAAAATTTTCAACGGGAAAATCCCTAAAATCTTGACAAATGAATTTATAGTTTTTCGACTTTATTCTGTCAACAAACGTGACTAGCTTTTCATGCATCCGCGAATTGAAATCTCTCTTTCCAACAGGCAAATTAAACTTGCCAGCAGAATTGAACCGAATTTGGTTGTTAAATGCATAGACGATTATAGCATACAGCATCACATAATGGCGATAATCGAAATTTTTGCTTCTATTAAAGTCATCACGGAGTTGATTAAAAGATTCACGATTATAAATTCCAAGTCCGGTATTACTTTCGCAACCATAGAATTCATAACCGTTCCGACTAACCAAGGAGAGTCCATAATGTGAAATGATTTCGTAGATCCAAGACAGCAATTCGCTCTTATCCATGTTTTGAAAAGTTTGATATAGGGCGATCAGATGCTCATTATGATCTATAAAAAAGACTTCTTTACAGTCAGAGTTTATTCCGACGTTGCATCCTCCACAAAAGAAATCGAAAAAGCGATCTATTTTTCGTGGAAACAACGGCAATATCTGTTCAAGCAATTTATATTTTCCGCCAGTGTAATTTAGTGGCGATTGAATCATTTCAACTCCTCACTTCACATAAGAACAATCGTTCCTCATTTCCGCAAATATTTGATTTGCCAGTTGAAAATGCTTTATATCTCTCAGAAAAAATTTTAACGTCGCCTTTGGATTCCAGAACTCTAAAAATATCCTCATCTGAAATCCTAGCATTCGACCTCGGATTACCTTTTTGTGTCATATTGTTATAAGAAAACAAGATATATCGCGCATTGCAATGTTGAATCAGATCTTCAAACGCGATGGTGGCATTTATCGTGCAATAATCACTCTTCAAATTTTTTCTGTCTAGTTTTAATGCGACACCATAGACTGGTGGTTTTTCCCACCGTGCAACATTTTCTAAAAGATGATATGTGTCCGAGTACTGTCGAGAATTATACGGGGGATCGATGTAAATCAGATCTGCCTCAATATGTTTTACAATATCGTTAGCATTCTCATTAAAGCAACGATTATTCTTGTTATTCTCCTCGGGAATATTCAACATAGGCAACACGAGATGACGATCGAAATTTACTCCACGTCGCCAAGCATCATAATGTCCACAAATATTTGCGATTTTATCCATTGCATAAATTAACGATGCAACCAAGACAGCTTTTTCTCGTTGCAAAATCTGACCAGATAGAAATTTTTGCTCAATATCTTCACGAATAAAACCAATTTTAGAACAATCAGTTTTACTGAAGTATGTTTCAGCAAAATTCTCCGTCATATAGTTTTCTTCGAACATCTCATGCTGATTGTACTCGCTGATCAGTTTCATTAAAAAATCTAGTCGAACGTGTTCATTGCCGAACCATGCAACATTGCAAAGATAATTGCTATAGAGTAAATCATTGGTAATGATGATTTTGTCGGCAAATGCAGATACTATTGAACCAGTTCCAGAAAATATATCTGCAATTGTTTCCAGAGAGGAACAGTATAATTGAACAATCTCTCTAATGAAGTTCAACAGTTTGAATTTGTTGCCAAGATAGCGTCGATTTTGTATTTCAGCACTGGGAAAATGTTGCTCTGAATTCACTGCATTACTCCAAAATTAATATGGCGAAGAAACCACATTATATTCCGATAAACAACCGAGCCAAATCATGCGTAACATCTGGAATGTTTTATGACTTTATCACTCATAAAACTAAAAAGAAAGAACATCCCATCATGCGTTCTTCGAGATTTTTAACACAATTGACTGCATAAGCAACAACAGCCGTTCTCTCCAAACTTTACGAGGGAGCGTTTTTTTCATTCGGATCCATCGTGCCGAATATATTTCTATTCAGTGAATGATTAACAATATGCTTCAATCTCGATTTTATAGATTGTGAGTTTGAAGTTCATTGAATCCTTCAAGCGCGTTTGCTATGCTAGATTCAGCTGTATTTTCCAATTCTTCGTTTGCATGATTGTAGATCATTGTTGTCGCGATTGATTTGTGACGTAGCATTTGACACACTTCTTCCAATGAAACGCCGAGACGAATCGCATTCGATGCCGCGGAATGTCTCAACGAATGTGCTGTATACATCAATGAATCAAATCCTGCTTTCTTGAGCTCGCGCTTGGCAATTACCAATTTGATTTCTTTAACATATATTGACCAAAATTTCCTATAATTAACACAACGATAGACTAGTCGAATTGCCTTATTCTCAAAATCTATTAGCATCGTTTGATCTATCATCAAATCTTCGGTGCTTTTTCTTTTTCCGAATGATCAGTGAAAGATTCAGCAATGAATATCAGTTCAAATAATGAATTATACCCAAATGGGGATATAATATTCATTCCAGAACATTCCAGAAATATATAAGACTCATAAATCTATATTTATCAAGAATTTTTTGTATGTATACAAGTATTTTTATTCCAGCGCATTCCAGAAATTTTGTGATCAATAGAGAAATATATTTTTTCCTCTGACGAAAGGTGATGCAAGATGTTTTTTGATATTACTCTATTGCGATCCAAATTTCTGGAATGAGGCAAAAATACACTGCCATGGAGATATTAATCCTTTATAGAATAAGACTTTAGATATCTCACAAATTGGGATAAAAATCCTTCCAGAAATTTTTGGAATGAAAACTGGAATGCTAAAAGTCAAAATTAATCAAAGTTTGCTCAAAAAAAAGATCTTCGCCCATTTTTTTGAGCAAAGATCTGGCTGTAAATTTTTTATAGTTTGTCATATTCAGAAAGGGATTGATTCTATTGGAACGTCCTCCTTCGGATTTGAAGATTCGTTGTTGGAATTTGAATTATTCCGTTTCGATAGGAAAGTTAAGCCGATAACACGTCGCGATTGTCTTTCAATCCACTTCTTGATCGAAGTTTCATTATGTAAAAGATCTATTTCGAGGTCTCCTCGTTTAGCGAGCGCAGTGATCTCAGATTTTGAATTAAATCCAGTAGTTTTAAGCACGTCGCGAATCCAAACAGGAATTGCCCAAAAATGTTTATTGCCTTCGCTATCTATCGTGGTATATCCACAACGTTTGATTTTTCCGTGGCGGTGTATTTCTCGTCCATCTGTAAGGATCGTGATTTCGATTTGCGAATCAAAATAGCTTTCATCGCGATTGAAGGCATTTTCGATAGCATGAAGTGCGCCGTTGACGTCATGATTTTGTTCGCGCGTCTGAATGAATGGAATGATTTGCTTAATTCATTCACAAGCCGATTTGAACGCTTCTGATTCATTCATATTTTCATAAAATTGGAGTCGCAATTGATCGGCGAGCATTAATCCCGCCAGAAAATCAATGTGAGGATTGTTGAATTCCATCACGCGATTTCGAGATTAGTTCTGTGTTCCGACCGTGCAAATTCTTTAATCTCTGGACGTCGTAGATTTTTAATTCATTTTTAGGTGTCAAATAAAATTGATATTGAGATTTCCATGATTGAGATTATGTTTATTATTATCCCATAACATTTTGTAATGTTTCGATAAATTGCATTAATCAATTTTGGATCGTCAGTGAAGTCTTTCAAAATCTTACTATCGCAGGCATGAAAATCATATTCTTCGAAAGATCTCATTAAATCGTAGAGTTGAATCAATGCATCCTCTCGAGAAATTTCATCGGCGAATTTTTGTTCAGCGATTCGAAGTCCCTCCAAAAATCTTCGAGACAAAATTTTTCGCGAATTAATTTTTACATCGTCCATAAATTCACCTTGCAAAATTTTGATTCAGTTAGATTTTTCCAATTCTTCCAAAGTGATAATCATTTGTCCAAGGAGAATCAATTCTTGAAATTGATCCGGATCGATATAAATGAGCTCCGGAATATATTTTTCTGGAATTCGTTCAGCAATTTTCTCACGGATCTTTTGCATATTTGGAGTCAACTCGCTCCGAACACAAATCACTTCTGGATCTACAACACCAATTGCAGATCGAATTTCGCGCGAAATGATTTCCAAAATTCGATCAACATCGAAACAATCTTGAATCCCATATTCTTCCAGCGGCGCAAAATATCTAATCTCGCCAGCCATGTTATGCGCTCCGTTGATCAATTTTCCGTCGATCAAAATCGCCTGTCCGCCAACTGTATATCCTTTCGGCTTGGAATTGAAAACGATGTTTCGATATTTATCCTGCTGAGCATAAAATCCCAGCACTGCGCCTCGAAGATTGTTTGTTATCACGACCGGAACTCCATAAAGATCCTCGAGATAAGATTTGAGATTGATTCGCCCGTCGATGTATCGCGGCAAATCGAGATGTCCATCGTGCACCGTTCCAGAAATCGCAACTCCAATCGCGTCGTATGAATGAGATTTCCAGCCGACCGTATCCATGATATCTTCCAAATCTCTCACGACGTTCAATTCGCCTTTGATAATTGTCTCCTCGAAAATCGGAGATCCATTTTCATAGATTCGATAAGCGATTCGAGTTTTGTTTGCGAACGGCATGACTGCAATCGATAGAATCTTTTTATCATTTTTGATTTCGCCGACAGCCTTAGCAATCGCTCGCTCCTCTGCTGTCGATTTTCGATTCTCGATTTCAGTTTGAATCAGTTTTATCATTTCTGGAACGTCATATCGCGCAAACATTTTTGGGGGAACTTTCAAAACGATTTTATCTCGAAGAACTTCGCGCGCCTCCTCGAGTCGAAATGCTATCTGCGGCGCGAGGAGAATCACTGAATAATCAAATCCAACTTTATACAGCTGCGAAAAATTTACTGCATTGAATTCAAAATTCATCCCGAGCAAATTTGCCGCTTCATTCAATTTCTCCTTGAAAAAACTCGTCGTGAGTCCAGATGTGCAGCAGAGCAGAATCTTAGTTTTCTGCTGATCCTTCAATTCGAAAAGCACATCGAGCATATCCTCGAAGAGTTTTTGAGCATGCGCCAAATCCTTCAATTCGAAATGCAGATAATATTTATTTTCATCGTCTGCGAGATTTGTCACGAGCTGCTCGATAACAACAATCTCGCGCCCATCGAGCGTGATTTCATGGAATTTGACCTGTCCCTCTGCATAATCAGTTTTGATTTCGACGATATCCCCATCGATTTCAAATTTTCCTTCCTTAAGTTCATGCGCCAAAATCCATTCGCGATATTCCTGCGCCAATTTCTTTTCATCCATATACTCACCTCGTTCGAAAGGATTGATTTGAATTTTTGAAGTTTTGCGAGCGATTCTGTCTCCAGCGATTGAAGATGTATCGATAGCTCGAGCGCGAAAGATCGCTGCCGATGTTTCAAGCCAGCTAGATTTCATGGGATTCGAAATTCATATTTTGGATATCTCGCGAGTGTCAGATCAGAAAATTGTTTGTGGATTGACTGAATATTATCTCGATCAAATTCCGCGAGTCACATTTTATCTCAAATCGATGATCGAATCTTGGCGGCTCATGAAATTTCGAATCGAGTCTGCACGTTATTTCAACATCGACAATTTTCGAGATTTTGTGAGTCAAACGGTGATTCATGAGCATCGGCATGTTCAACAATTCATGTTTTTGAAATATCTCGGCGGCGATGAATTTTTGGAATTCATGCTCACGCGATTAATGCAGATTGATTATGACGAATCGCCGATTGAAATCGATGCATATCGGTATCAACTCGATTCTGGCAGATCGATCATGGAAATTTTGAACGATCCGATCATTTTGAATCTGATTCATGAATTTGAGACTTTATGAATTTATCCCAGCGAATTCTCCAATCCGATTCGAGTTTTTTACGTTCAGATTTCGAGCCGCCCGAATATCGAATCGAGTTCAAACAGAGCTGCTTGATCTCCGCAAGATTCAAATCCCATGCTCTGACAATAGAATAGAAATCATAACTGACTCCCTTGACGTTGAACATCGCCGGATCATCTGACGCAATTGCGATTGGAATTCCCTCTTTGAAATACAAATACGCCGGATGATTTCTCAAATCCGATGTATAGCCGAGCAGTTGATTGGATATTGGACAGATTTCGAGCGCGATTTTATGCTTGCGAATTTTTTCAGCGAGCTCTGGATATCTAAACAAATCGATTCCATGTCCGATTCGCTTTGTCCCCATTAAATATGCATCGAGCATCATCGAATTGTCTGGAGAATTGCTCTCGCCCGCATGTAGATATACATCAAAATCGAATCCCTTATTCTTCGCCTCGATCAAAATCGGAACATAGGTGTCAAGCGGATAGCCTGCATCTTCTTCCGTGACTAAATCTACGCCGATGAAAAAATCATTTGATTCATCTTTTACTTCGCGCTGCAGATATTGTTCCTTCTCAATCACTTCGCGAAATTGCTGCTGAGATTTTTCAATCGTCGATTTTCCCTTGTGTCCTGGCACAATGATTTTCACGCTGAAATCTGGATAATCTTTTTGAACGCCGCGATAGGCATCGAGTAATAATTGCGCCGCGAGTTTTCCACGATCTCCCGATTCCCAATCCGGCGTGCTGCATCGAATTTCCAGCCGATTCAAGTTATCCTGCGCCTGCTCCAAGAATCCAAGATAGTAATATTCGCGATAAATCTGCGGATCTATCCAAAATACATCGCCAATCGCGCGGAATTGATCCTCAAAAACATCCCACGCCCGCTTGTCAGAATCTTCAATTCCGATTGTCCACGCCTTCAAAACTTTTGTGCGATCCGCTTCGTTGAATGGAATTCCTTCAGATGTTGATAATTTGCCAGGAATTTTTCCATCCAGATCGATTCGCAAATTCGGAATTCGACTGCAGAGATCATAAAATTTTTCAATGCTCAAAAGTGCCGATGAATGTGTGTGAAGATTTGATCCCTTCGGCATTGCTTTGATAAATTGAAATAGCGGATCTGATTCGATCAAATTTTCATCGACGTTGACAAATTCATAAAACGGCAGATCTGGACGATAATTCACATCGCTCATCGATTTGAGTCTCGCAAGCTTCCGATCAACTTTCAATTCATCTTCACTCAATTGATAATCCGCCGCGAATCGATTCTTTTCGAGGAGTTTTTGTTTTTGAGATTCATATTTTTCGACGCTCGACGGCATTTTATCGGTAGAAGATTTTGCATCGACGATTGAAAAATTCGAGATACAAATTCCGAGGAGCATTGCAGAGATCAATTTTTTACTCAACTTCATATTCATCATTCCAATTCTTCCAAATCGATTTGAGCTGTTCAATCAATTCCGTCGTGCGATTTGAGATTTCTTCGGAAGTCCATTGATTATTCTCCGCGAGCTTTTGAGTCATTGCAACTTGCGAATTTTTATAAACCAATTTCTTCGACATGAAAAAATTCCCGATCGCTGGATGTTTCAACCGTTTTTCGATTGGCGTTAAATTTCCGAGCTCTTCGACTTTTTCGCGAGATTCTCCTTCGAATGGATGCCGACGCGATTTATAGCGAGGATAAATGTATTCAATTTCCCAATTTATCGGCAGCAGCGATGTTTGATCTTCATCTGCATAGGCAAGCGTCGATAAAATTGTGCGGATGAATTTTGGAGATTTGCGGAGATTTTCATGGATTTCCGCGGAAGTTTTCGATTCGAGATCGATTTTCGAATCCAGATCGAATTTTGGATGAATTGACGGAATCGCTCCATGATTCAAATTCATGATGAATCGGCGAATTGAATTCGAGGGCTGATCATCGGCTTTCAATATTGACATTGTCGCGATGAATTTTTTGCAGAATCGCTGAAAATGTTCAGGAAAATCTTCAGCGTCAATATGTGCGAGATAATATATGACAATTGGATATCTCCACAGATCATTCGACGCGCTCCAAATCACGCTCAACAATTTTCGAATTTCAAAATCACGCGACCAAGATGCTCCAACAATCGCGCCTTGGAATTTCATAACTTTGATCAAATCGAGAATTTTTCGCAGCTGCGGGAGCAATTTTGGATCGTGAATCTGCTGCGACTTATAGAGGAAATATTTTCGCAAACCAATGACTTGCTTGCCGTCATCATATGGACTCAGTGCGCGTTCGAAATACATCTGATAAGTGAACAAATCTTCCATCGTGACACCGAGATTTTTTGCATCCTCCTCGAGGATTTTCCATTTCTGCGTGAAGTCAGATCGTTTGATATCCAGCAATGCAGTATAAATTTTCGCTTTGAAGATATCTGAATCAGTCAACTGTTTTCCGCGATCATTGATTCGCTCGAAAATCTCCAGCGTTGCATCGAAATTCGTCGCTTCAATCGGCAAAACGATCGTCTGTTTCATCAGTCGAAGAATGAAACTCTTGAATCGATCGACGTCTGTCGCGAGATCGAGCAGGAATTTTTGAATCACGCGGTAATTTTGCGAATAATTATCGCGACGTTTTGATTCAGCTTTTCCCTTCGATAAAATGTTTGTGAAGATCTGATTTTCCCCGTCTGAAATTGCTCGCGATGAAATGTTTGGAGAAATGATCTCGCCGTTCATTGGATCAGTTTCCCAAATCAATTTTTGAATCGTGTCACATAGATTCTGAATTTCAGCGAATCGTTGATCCTTGTCGAGAATTTCATAAATCGCACGGAAGATCAAAAACATCGAGACAATTCGCTGCTGTCCATCAACCAACTCACGCTTTTTTCCCTCGGAAGCATTTTCGAAATAGATAATTGTGCCGATGAAATATTCATCATCTGCCGGCGTGTCTGGATTGAACAGCTCGAATTCGATTTCCGCGTCATTGAAATTGTTCAAATCGTTCAACAGCGCGGAAATTTCACTGACTCCCCACTCATACGGACGCTGATATTCCGGAATCAAAAACGGCTTTTTGTTTCCAGTTCCAAAAAAAGTTTCGATGGATTCTTTGCTTGCGGCTTGAATGTAATTATTCACGAGCTCACTTCCTTAAATTAAAATCGATTTCAATTGCTCGGCGGATTTGAGGGAACATCGTACAACATATTCCAGCGTTTCCAAATTGACTTGAGCTGATCGAGCATTTCCTGCGTCCGCATCGTGATATCGTCGAATGTCCAATTTTCATGCTCCGAGATTTGTCTAAACATCTGCATTGGAATTCCATGATAAAGAGGTTTTTTGCGCTCGAAAAATTTATCTGTCGCGCTGAATGTTATCTTTTTCGCGATTGGCAAAAGATTGCCGAGTTCATCGACTTTCTTTTTTACATCGGGAGTCATTGGATTCTTCTTGCTCGAGCTTTTTGGATAGATATACTCGATTTCGAATTTGGGATTCATTAAATTTTTCAGATTCGGATCGTCATACGCCAGTAATAATAGGAAGAATTTTGTCGAGCGCGTTGAAGTTCTGATATTCGAATGCAGTTTTTTCGAATCGATTTTCGTCTCGAATGTTGACAGATCCGGATAAAATTTTTCGACGAAGGCAGGATGACTTGAATGAATCACGTTGATATTCAGATTCATGACGAATTTTTTGATTTCATTGATTGTATAATTTGCCGCCGCACACATTGACAGCGTCGCGATGAGTTTGTGAAGAAATTGCAGATATTCATCCTCGAAATTTGGCGATTCATGGTGCGCGAGATAATACACCAGCGCGGGATACTGCCACCAATCGCTCGGTGCATTGACGAGCAAATCGATTGATTTTTTGATTTCGAAATTTCGAGACCATGACGCGCCGTCAATGATTCGACGAGCCTTCAATACACCGATGAAATTGATAACATCCTCGAGCTGCATCATGATTTCCAAACTCTTCAGCTGATTCGATTTATAGAGGAAATATTTTCGAAGTCCAACATTTCCGAGAGCATTTCCATCGCCATCCATCGCGCGCAGATAATACAGCAGATAAGTAAACAAATCGCGCATCGATACATCCATTGCGCCGGCGCGTTCATCGAGATATTTCCAGCTTTCGACGAATGAATATCGCATGTCAGCGGGGATGCTCGTATAAATTTTCGCCTTGAAAATATCAGCGTCAGTCAATTGTCTCCCGCGATCATTGATTCGCTCGAAGATTTCCAAAGTCGCCTCGAAATTTGTCGCTTCGATTGGCAGAATGATCGTCTGTTTTAATACTCTCAACACAAAATTTTTGAATTCATCGACATCGCTCGCGAGATTTTTCAAAAGTGATTGCAGCGTCCGATAATTCACCGAATAATTGTCGCGGCGTTCAGAATCAGTTGTCCCGCTTGATAAAATCTGCTCGAAAATCTGATGCTCGGAATCTGAAATTGCATGCGACGATATCAAAATGTGCTCCTGTGAGATTAATTCGCCGGTGAATGGATCAGTTTCCCAAAGCATTTTTTTGAACGAATCGAGCATTCCTGGCAGCGATGAAAAATTTGGATCTGTCTCGAGAATTTCATAAATCGCGCGGAATAGTAAAAATAGCGAGACGATTCGCTGCTGCCCATCGACAATTTCGCGTTTCAAATCTGGATTTTCGAAAAATACTACTGTCCCGAGAAAATATGTATTCATTCCAGATTTTGGATCTGCGGGCGGATTGGCAGTTTCATTGTCGCTGAACGCTTTGAGATCGTTGAAAAGTGCCGTGATTTCATCGATCTGCCATTCATATGGACGCTGATATTCCGGAATCAGAAATGGTTTTGCCTGACTGACGCTGAAGAAATCCTGCAGATTCTCCTTTTTCGCGGCAAGAATATCATTCAATTCAATTCCTCCTCAAATTCAATTTTCGATTCTAATTTCTCGCTATCGAAATGAAATCCTTGATTCGGAAATAAAAAAATCCCCGACAGATCTTTCAACGATTTATCGGGGATCTTTTTTTGTTCGATCAAAATTCTTTTTTCACTTTGAGAGATGCAGTGATTCCTTCCTGATGTCCAATCCAGCCGGCCACGTTAAGATCAAGCATCCATGGAGAAGTTGATGTAGGTTTAAACTGCCATCCCATCTCAAGAAGTCCACTCGATCCCTGCATTTTTGTCGATGGAGTGCTGTCTCCATTATATTTTGCAACCATGTCGCCGCTATATTCATACTGATATGCAAGTCCTGTATAAATTTTGCTGAATGGTTTTACAGCGCGAGTTGCTCTGAATCCTGTGCGAAATTTTCCACTATCTACCGAAGTGAAATCATAATGTTCGCCAGTTTCTCCGTCGATTTTCAAATCCATTCCAGATCCATTTTGATGATTATGCGAATAGATTCCATAGACATGAAACATATCTTTTCTGCTGGCACGGAGAATATATCCAATTCGAGCATGTCCGGATAAAATCGTTGCCGCAACATCATAGGCAGTATGAACTTTCTGCCCATTCATTTCAAGATCGCTCGAGCTAAAATCCATTTTTGCACGCCCAACTCTTAGCGATCCTTCGTAATAAAATCCACTTTTATTGGATTGTCGCGCAATAAATCCTCCTGCCCAATAACTCGAATCGCCCTCGCCATGAGTTCCATCGTCCAAGTATGAATCATAAGTTCCGTGTCCATAATCAATAATTGGTGCAATGTTTAAAATTCCATGCGAGTTTTTTATGATTCGAGCATAGCCGAGATCGATTCCGCCGCTGCTTGTATCCATGTGTCCGCCGTCGAGTTTAATTTTCAAAGATCCTCCGCCCATATTCATGAAAACTTCTTTATCATTTTGAACGACGATCTGTTCAGTATTTCCCTCACCGATTTGCGAATAAGTATCTTCAGCGGAAGTCCAAGTATCATTAACTCGATTCATTCCGATTCCGAGAATTGCATTTGATACTCCAGGTGCACTTTGACCGATAAGTTGAGTTTGCGAATTTAGCGTTCCGTTAGGATTTTGAGAAGATCCAATCGTCGCAATTAAAGATGTTCCATCAGAATTTTGAGCGACATTTATATTGTAAGTGTTTGAAACTCCTTCCGATAGAGTTCCGTAAGTTGTCGAATCGTTCGTCGTGATACTCGATGCAGTTATCAAATTGATTGTATCGCCATTCGTGAGAGGAGATCCACTTACAACTCCCGCATTGATTGTTGTTCCGGAAAGATTGGCTGTGCCGCTCAAATTCAACATCGTTGATCCACTTGTCGCACTCGATGGAATATAAAAATTGATCGTATTGAAATTTGCGATACTTGTTGCGTTGACTCCGGACATATAAACGTTGAGAGTATTTCCGCTCGCTGTCGACGAAGAATTATGATAGCCGTATAAACTCGAGCTCGCAATATTAAGGGATGAAGAGTCAGTGTTCGTAAGAGATCCGAGATTGATAACGTTATTAGTCACAGTACTCGCGGAAGTGTCATATGAACCGTAAATGTCTCCAGTGAAAGTTCCGCCGAACAGATTAACTGTGTTATTAGAAATTTCTCCTGAACCGTAACCGCCATCGATAGTCGTGTTAGTGAAAGTTCCACCATAAATTGTCACAGTGTTATTGTTTGCAGTATATGAACTTCCAGAATTCCAACCGCCTTCAACCCAATATCCAAACGTTCCACCATAAATTATAATGGTATTATTATTCGCATTGCCTCCATTTGTAGCATATCCGCCATTGACGAAGTTCGTGACAATTCCTCCGTTGATGATCAAAGTGTTATTATTTGCATCAACTCCAGATGTGCTAGATTGACCACCTTCAACATCATGGTAACTCGTACCTTCAGTGTATTCCGTCTCAGTTCCGTTGATAGTGTAACTGTCACTATTGAAAATGACTTCGTTATTGCTCGAAGAATCTGAGGGAATTACATCCGCTGCAAAAAGTTCCCCCCCCCCCCGAGAATTGAATGTGCACAGATTGTCGCAATTGCAACTCTCAACGCAAATTTGTTTCTTAATCGCATAAAAAAATCCTCCTCAAAAAGTTTTCTCGGTCAATCTTGATCGACGTGCTCAATCATTTCAACATCGAGAATTAAATCCCTTTCGAGGAGGAAAATTTTTAAATTATCAACAAACTCAATGCAATAATCGCAAGGACTATTCCTTCGATCAATGATAGATTTCTGCCGAAGTTTTTGCGTCGAAAAATGATCGATCGAAGTTTTCCAGCGCAAATCGATATCAAACTGAAAATCACGAACGCTTGAATCGCGAATGTAATTCCGAGAATCAAAATTTGAGAGCTCGAATCCTCGCTCGATAAATTCACGAATGACGGCAGAAATGCTAGAAAAAATAATAGAACTTTGGGATTGCAGACATTCATCATCACGCCGCGAAAATATGTTGATGAATTTTTCTCGGAAGATGCAGTTTGAATTTTGAGATCGGAATTTTTTTTGAATGCTTTGAAAGATCCAATAGCTAGATAAGTTAAATATCCTGCGCCGAGATATTTC
Source organism: Selenomonadaceae bacterium (assembly GCA_017484005.1). Taxonomy (GTDB): domain Bacteria; phylum Bacillota; class Negativicutes; order Selenomonadales; family Selenomonadaceae; genus Quinella. The sequence continues at coordinate 75,610 of JAFUTY010000004.1, forward strand.
AAAACATTCATCGCGATAGGTGAATTTTGAATCAATGTTGCAACTCCGAAAATTACGAGCGATGTGTGAAATATGATTCCGCTTGATAGTCCTGCCGCGAGAATGATTCCAGATTTTGAGCCATCTTTTAAACTTTTTGCGAGGAGATACAGATTGTCTGGTCCTGGCGCGAGTGTCAATAAAATCGACGCGATTAAGAATGATAAAAATGTTTCAATCTGCATTTGAATTAACCGAATGGATTAAATAGAAATTCTCGACCAGTCTTCATGCCTTTATCAGTCATATCGATGTGAGTTGGCAGATTCTCTATATCAGTTTGCGATTGAATCATCGGCGCGAGTTGCGATTGAAAATTTTTGTAAGCCTTCGATTTCAGATATTTATTCCGCGCCAAAGTGTTTCGATAAATTTCCATTGTATGAATCACATTCGGTTTATCGATTTCTGCCGTGACATAAATTCCAATGACTCCATCCTCATCGCGAACGGATCTTTCAGCTTCAGCCGTGACAAGATCTTGATAATCAGATAGAGATTCCGGCGAAATTTCATATCTATGCATGCAAACGACAAGTCCAGTTCCAGATTTTTTCTGCTCGAGAACAATTGGAATCACTTCGAGCGATTTGACGTCTTCAACCATCGGCAATCGTTTCGCTTGATACTCTCGAAAATTTTTGCTCGTTATATGGAGTCGATACGCATCTGAATTCTCATAGATTTCGAGCGTTCGCATGACATTTGGATTTGATTCGTCAATTCCGGAATAAATATAATATGTTCCAGGCTCGAGATCTTTTGCAGGTGTCACGAGTTTTTCTTCGAGTTCCAAAATTTCATCGATCGAATCATCTTTCGCCGTGACAACTGTCCATCGAACGAGCGGAGCATTTCCCACCGGAGTGTGAATTGGATCGGCGGAAGCTGTTGACGCTAAAATCATTGAGCCGAGTAAAATCGCTGAGAATTTTTTGAGCATGAAAAAATCTCCTTTCAAATCAATTTCGTTGAGTTTTCAATATAAATTTGATTCATCAGATTTCGCGACTGCAATTCCATATCGAGCGCAGATTTTTTTCGCAATAGAATCGCCGCCGGAACATATGGATAATCGCTGCCATAAACGAGATGATCGATATCCGCGATTTTGAGGAGCATATCCATTTCTTCCGGCATCGGATCTCCCGCAAGATCGAAATAGAATTTTTTCAATCCAGCCGCAACATCAACCGCCTCCATCATATTCATCGACGCGAGCATATGAAACATTGCGCCGGCTCGCTGTTTCATATATGGAAGGAAAGAGCCGCAATGTGGAATGACGAATCGAATGTTTGGAAATTTTTCGAGCGAGCGATTCGCAATGAGATTCAAAATTGCGCGAGTTGTATCAGCGGGATATTCAAATAACGCCATGACTTTTCCAGTGATAACTCCTTGACGCGGAAGAATTCGAGCAGGACTTGGATGCATTATCACGAGAGAATTTCGACGGCTTAACTCCTCGAAAATTGGATCGAGACTTGAATCGCCGAGATAAATTCCATGACTATTGCTCGCGACTTTGAATCCAAGAGCATTGAGATTTTTCATCGCTCGATCTATTTCCGCGATTGATCCTTCGACGCTTGGCAATGGAAGAGTTGCGACGAATCCAAATCGATCTGGATATTTTTGACAGATTTCCGCGAATTCATCATTGATTTCCATCGCGACTTCACATGACAATTTTTCATCGCCGTTATAGATGTGAGGCGTCGGCATCGATAGAATCGTGAAATCGATTCCCGCGTCATTCATAAATTTCAAATGATCTTCCGCCGACCATTTTGGAAGTGGAAATCCCTCTTCCGCGACCGCATCGATTCCGAGTTTTTTCAAGCCGTTGATATATGAGGGCAAAATCGCATGCGCATGAAAATCGATTCGACGATGTTTTCGCCGCGCGATAGATGTTTCGAAATTTCCGAGAGTCATTGCAATCGCTCCCACTCCAATGAATTTCAAAAAATCGCGACGTTTCATAAATCCTCCTCAATATGTCGATGCAACGGCAGATTTCAGAATCCATTTTCCATTTTGATTTTCAACATTGAAATTGAGTTGAAGCCGCCATGTATGTCTGCCTCCACCGAAAACTGCCGCATTGACTCGAGATCTGCCGATCATTTTTCCAAGGCTCGATTGAATCTCGTCAGTCTCCTCGGAAAAATAATTCAGATCTCCATTTTGAATCGCGCGGAGATATTCAGACTTCGATTGAACCATTCCAGTCATGTGAGTGAGCGTGAATCCATCGGCATGCATTTCATCGAGCCGCGGAATGTTTTTCGAAATCAGACACCGCCACATCTCGCGATAAAATTCTTCGAGAGTTTGCATCGAATCCCTCCTCGAATTGATCATAAATTAATTGTAGATTGTTTTCTATTCGAATTCAAATTAACTTCCGAATAAAAAAGATCCCCGACAGATTTTTGATCTATCGGGGATTTTTTATTTCATCAAAATCGTTTCATCATTTTCAAATTTGATCCGCTGCGATTTCAAAAGAAGTCCCAATGCTCGTTTGAATTGAGATTTACTGATTTCAAACGCCGATTTGATTTCATCCGGCGAGGAGTTGTCATTGAATTTCATTCGACCGTCGTGAGATTCGAGATAATCGAGAATTTTTTCAGCGTCAGATTTCTGTTGCGATTTTTTTGATGCGCGAAGACTCACATTCAATCCGCCATCTTCGCGAAGATAAATCACTCGGGCGGAAATATTGTCACCAATTTTCAACGGCGATTCGATTTCAGATTTTGCGATGAATAGCACGATTCGATCTTGAGTCAATGCAAATGCGCCCATCGATGTGAAGTTGTAAATTTTTCCAGTGACTCGATCGCCTTTTCGAAAATTTTGATTTGTAATTGCGATCTGCTGAATTTCATCCTCGACGAAAGTTGTTGCAGAAAGTCGAGCCGATTTATCGATGTAGATTTTGGCAAAAATTTCATCGCCGACTTCAAACTTCCGCCGAGATTCATGAAATGGTAAAAAAATTCCTCGCTCCGCTCCAAAATCTAAAAAATATCCATCGTGAGTTTTATTGATCACTTTCGCAATTCCAACCTCACCGATTTTGATTCGCGGAAGTTTCATGCTCGCCGTCAATCTTTTCTTTGGATCGAGATATAAAAACACTTCAACTCGATCATTTTCATGCGGCTCAAAATTTTCCTTCCATTGAGATCGATGAAGCAAAATATCATCGGAAGTTTTGCCAGTTTCAGCGTCGAGAAACGCTCCGACCTCATTGATTCGCGCGATTCTCATCGTCGCAATCATACTCGCATGGAATTTCACCTGTCAATCCTCATAATGCTCGAGCGGCGCATCACTCCATAATTTTTCGAGCGAATAAAATTCTCGAGCGTCAGTTTTGAAAACATGCGCGACGACATCTCCAAAATCGAGCAGCACCCATTCGCCAGATTGATAGCCCTCGCGATGTGAAAGTTTTACTTCGGATTCTTCCAATTTCTCCTCGATGTTATCAACAATTGCGCGGACTTGAGTCGCTGTATTCGCGGAACAAATCACGAAGAAATCAGCCTGCAGAGAGATTTCACGCATATCGAGCACGACAATATCTCGAGCCTTTTTCTCACTCGCCGCGTGACATGCGATTTTGCAAATTTCCGTGGGATCTTTCATCCAAAAATTCCTCCTCAATTTTCATCATCTTCATCTTCGATATTCTGTTTGATTTCATCATCTGGGAAAAGTTCTCGAAGCCGCGTATCGATTTCCGAAATATTTGGATACCAAATCGTTCCGTCGTCAGATTCAGAGCCAGGCAGCATGACTGTCAAAGGCTGTTCGCTCGATAGATGTCTCAAAACATTTGCGAGATGTGCGGAATCAAAAATCTCGGCACTCGTCTCGATTCGATTTTTAAAAATATCAGCGATGCTCGGGAGTTTTGGAATTGTCTCGAGCTGTAAAATTTTTCCATAGAATGCTTTCACAAATCGCTGCTGTCTTTGAACCCTGCCAAAATCGCCGAGACTTGATCCTCGATAACGCAAATATCCCTCGACCTGCTGTCCCGTCAAATGTTGATAGCCCTGCTGAATGTGAATCGATAAATCGCCATCGGGATCGTCATAATCCATATTTTCTTCAACATAAATATCGATTCCCCCGAGGATATCGACAAGATCCGCAAAAGTTTTCATATCGATCGTCACGTATTGATGAATCGAAATGTTTAGCAGATCCGAAATCTGTCTGACACATAGACTCGCGCCGCCAACTTTATACAGATTTCCAACTCGACCACTGCCGCCCGTTGGAAATTCAATCCATGTATCGCGCGGAATCGAGATGAATCTGACTCGTCCCGTTGCATTTTCAAAACTCAAAACCAAAATTGTATCTGCATTGTGTCCCGCCGCTGGATCGTTGATTGTCGATCTATCTGCGCCCTCGTCGAGTCCAAGAATCAAAATGTTTGTGTAGCCGTCGAATTTCGTTGAAACTGCTCCAGTCTCTGCCCGCTCGGAATAATCTTGATACATCGAAACCGCATCTTGATACGCTTGAACTCCCCAAGAATAAATCAGCGTGCCGATGAAAAGAGTTGCGGAGCAAAATAGTGCGAACAGGATCAATACAAAAATCAGCCGCGGAATATTGATTTGACGACGCCGCTTCTTCTGTTTTCGCTTGCGGAGAATATTCTCCTTCGTTTGATTTCTTGCATCCACAACTTTTTCCTACTTCATCAAAAATTTTTAGCGTTCGAAGAGCATTTGATTTCGCGATTCAACTGTCGCCGGATGAATTAATGCATTTTTTGCAACGATGAATAGAATCGATTCAGATAATCCAGTCAAAAACATTTCATCGAGCGAGACAGTTCGAGATAACTCTCGCAAATGATCGACTTCCGGATAATTTCGATTCGGTTCAATCATATCGGCGAAATAAATTATCTTGTCGAGATCTGACATGTCTCGAGCCGCTACAGTGTGTCGAGAAATCGCTTGAGAAATTTCTTCATCGTCAACTTCATATTTCTCGCGAATCAATCGAGCTCCAATCGGTGCATGAAGTAAAAGTGGAGTTGCAAATTCAACTTCATCGATTTCGATTCCGCGTTTTTGAGCTTCAGAAATCAATTGATCGTTTGGAAATTCTCGAGCGCAGTCATGAAGAAGTCCAGCGATTCGAGCTTTTTCCTCTGAAATTCCAAATCGCCGCGCGAGATCGACTGCAGTTTTTTCAACTCCCAGCGAATGAGCAAATCGGTTCGAATTCTTCAAACTCAATCGCAAAAGTTCTTTTTGATCAGAAAGCTTCATTAACATAGCTCCTCCCGCGCGATATATTTTTCAACTTCATCCGGAACGAGATATTTGATCGATCGCCCATTCGCAATTCGATTTCGAATATCTGTCGATGAAATTTCGAGAGCTGGAGTTTGAACTTCATGAATTTTTTCACGCGCTAAACTTCCAAAAAATTTTTCGAGAGATCTCCAATCGAGCATCGATCCTCCGCGAGTTGCAGCGATGAAGTGACATTTTTCTAAAAGTTCAAAGGCATGATACCAACTCGCAAGATCATTCACTGCATCCGCGCCAGTTATGAAAAATAATTCCGCCCGCTCGAATTTTTCATGGAGCTCCTCGACTGTTAAAAGTGAATATGAAAGCCCTTGACGATCAATTTCCATTGTTGAAACTTCAAAGAATGGATTCGATTGAATTGCAAACTCGACCATCTTCAAACGGTGATTGGAGCTTGCGATTTTTTTTTCGGTTTTATGTGGAGGATTTGCCGCAGGAATGAATATGATCTTTTCAAGATTCATCGATTCGCGCACAGATTCAGCCGTCGCAAGATGTCCCAAATGAATCGGATCGAAAGTTCCGCCCATGATCCCTAGCCGAGCCATTCAATCACCTCGCAGATGATCAAAAAATTCACGAGAAAAATCAAAATCGCGCGGAGAAAATCTTTCAAATCGTGAGAGCCTTTTGGAGTTCGAAAATACTCGCGCAGTGAATTAACGAATTTGCCCATCGCCGTCAATCAAATATTTTGTGCTCGTGAGTTCATTGAGTCCCATCGGACCTCTCGCATGCATTTTTTGCGTCGAGATTCCAATTTCCGCGCCGAATCCAAATTCAAATCCATCAGTGAATCGAGTTGAGACGTTGACATATACAGCCGCGGCATCGATTTCATTTTGAAATTTGCGAGCATTGGAAAGATCATTCGTGACAATCGTTTCGGAATGCTGAGTCCCAAATCGATTAATATGCTCAATCGCCTCGTCAACATCTTTGACAATTTTGATCGAGAGAATCAGATCGTTATATTCAGCTACCCAATCTTCTTCCGTCGCGTCAATGATATCCGGAAGAATTTTTTTGCATTTTGAACATCCTCGAAGTTCAACATTTTTCTCGCGCATGGATTTTGCAACGATCGGTAAAAATTTATCAGCGATCGATTCATGAATTAGAAGAGTTTCCATTGCGTTGCAAACTGAAGGTCTCGATGTTTTTGCATTGATTGAAATCGCCAAAGCTTTATCGAGATCCGCAGATTCATCGACGAAGGTATGACAGACTCCAACTCCAGTTTCGATGACTGGAACGCGGCTTTCCATTTTGACGCGCTGAATCAATCCAGCTCCGCCTCGAGGAATTATCACATCGATGAATTTTGTTAAGCTCGTCATGACTCCAACAGCGTCGCGATCTGTCACGTCGATAAATTCAATTGCGCCGGAGGGAATTCCAGATTTTTCAGCGGCAGTTTGAAGAATTTTTGAAATCGCGATGTTCGAGCGAATCGCTTCAGATCCTCCACGAAGTAAACATGCATTTCCGGATTTCAAACATAGAGCCGCGGCATCAGCAGTGACATTCGGACGAGATTCGAAAATGATTCCAATGACTCCGAGCGGCACATGAATCTTGCGAATTCGAATTCCATTTGGACGAATTGTCTCGAATTCTCCTCGACCGATTGGATCAGGCAACGCGGCAGTTTGATAGAGTCCTTCTGCCATTTGAGCGATTCGATTTTCGTTGAGAGCCAATCGATCGAGCATCGATTTTTTCACTTTGTCTTGAGCTGCCTCGAGATCCTTTTGATTTTCTTCGAGGATTTGTGCGCGATTTTCGATTAACGATGCGCCCATCGCGAGAAGTGCTGAATTTTTTGCCGCGGTTGATAAAATTGCGAGCTTTCGAGATGCCTCGAGAGCTTTTTGAGCTTTCGATTCAACGAGTTTTTTGATATCCATTCTTCAAACCTCCAATTCAAAAATGAATCTCAACGTTTCTGAGAAATTATCTTTTCTCGAATAATGTACCTATCTCTTCACCATCGAGAATTCTATGAATAATGTTGCTCTCTTTACCTGGAGCCAGCACCATTGGAATTCGAGCATCCAGCATTTCCTTAGCTGCGCGAATTTTGGTAATCATTCCGCCTGTTCCAAGACTAGTTCCAGCTCCACCAGCCATCTGCTCGACATCAGAATTAACTTCATTAATTTCGTTTAGAATTTTTGCATTTGGATTTGTCCTAGGATTTCCAGTGTAAACTCCATCTATATCCGTGAGAAGAATTAAGAGATCGGCGTCGACAATCTTCGCAACCATCGCTGAAAGTGTATCGTTGTCACCGATTTGAATCTCGTCAACGACAACTGCATCGTTTTCATTGATGATTGGAATTACTTTCATTGCGATGAGTTCAAGCAGCACCGCTCGAGCATTTTGACGCTGGTGCTCGACCGTATTTGCGTCCTTCGTAAGAAGTATCTGCGCGATTTTCTGTCCATATTCAGAAAAAATTTTTTCATAAATATGCATCAGCATCCCCTGACCAATCGCGGCAAATGCTTGATTCTTTTCAACGCGTTCAGATCGTTTTGAAAGTCCAAACTGCCCGAGTCCCGCAGCGATTGCCGCCGAAGTTACGAAAATAATTTCTTTATCCTGCCCCACAAGATCTGACAGCTCAAACGCAAACTTATCGATCCGTTCAAGATTCAATTTTCCAGTTTCAGGATAAGTAAGAGTGCTCGTTCCAACTTTAACCACGATCCTTTTTGTATTTTTGAGCTGCCCGCGTTTTTGCTTTTCAATTTTTTTGAGCTCTGAATCCTCAGTCATTTTAGTCATGCGAAAAAACCTCCTTCTAAAAATCAGAACCAAAGTCAAATGACATTTGCTCGACAATTTTCGATTCAGATTCTATTTTTTCATCTACCTCGAGTGCCTTGTAAAAAATTTCGACAAGCGATCCAATTTCATATCCTTCAGATTTCCACGCTTCGAATGCTCGCAAGATCGTTTCATTTGGAGTCTCTGGAAAATTTTCAGCGAGCTTTTTTACTAACTCGATTTCTTCTCGATTCAAAAATTTCACCTCGGCTTTTCATTTTACTTTCAGTTTTCGAGATCGTCGAGAGAATTCCGAAAAAAAATTGTAAGTGTGTGATAGAATTCTCAATAAAAATTTTGTGGAGTGAAATCGATGCGACGAAATTTCCTCAAAAAATTTTTAATCGCGGCAGTTGGAATCGCGGCAATCGCAAAAATCGGCGGCGCAGATCCTGCCGATTCAAAACCTCCGCTCGCAACTCTCACCGCGTACACAACTCTTCCGCCCGAAACAGTTTCAGTTTTGTCGCAAGAATATGAGCGCGAGAGTCGAATTCGAGTGAATTTCATTCCGCTGCCGGCTGATGAAACGCTCGAGCGATTGGAAAATCCGCCGGAAGATGAATCGGTCGATTTGATTCTTGCGGATCGCGAAGTGCTGATGAAAATCGCCGAGAAAGATCTGCTGCGATCTTACGTTTCAGAGTCGAGCGATGCAGTGCGTCCGAGTTTCAAAGATGAAAATGGATATTGGGTTGGAACTTGGTATGATCCGATCGTATTTTGCGCGAATCGAGATTATTTGAATGCGATCGAGCGAATTCCAGATGCATGGCAGGATCTCGCGCGGGAGGATTCAATTCGAATTGGAATCACAGATTTTCTGGCGGCTGATGCAAGTGCAAATCTGATGTTTCAAATGATTGCGCAGTATGGAGATGTCGCGGCTTATCAAATTCTCGATGGAATTCATCCCAAAGTCGTGCAATATACAAAATATTTGTCGAATCCAGTGCGTCAAGCGGGAATGGGAGAAGTCGATCTTGCAATTGCGGTCGAAAGTGAATCGCTTCGATATCTGCAGGATGGTTATCCAGTCAAAATAATTTATCCAACAGATGGAACGGCTTACATGTTATTCGGAACGGCAATTCCAACGACTGGAAGTATCAACGCTGAAAAATTTTCCGATTGGCTGTTGTCTGATCAAGCTCAAGCGGCGTTGCAGAGAAATGGATTCTATTTTCTATCGACAAATCCCTCGTCGATTGCATATAAAACATTCGCAGGCAAAAATCTCGTGCTGTTTGATCAATTGATAGAATTCACAGCGGATCAAGAAAATGAATTTTTGGATCGCTGGGTCAAGGATATTCGATTGAAAGAATTGCCGGAAGTTGAATCGAATTCGTGAGGAGGAATTTTTGATGAAAGATTTGATTTTTGGAAAAGGTCCTCGGATGGAAATTTTTCTGTCCAATTATGAACTTGAGTCGATTCTCGGGTTCGTCGAAAGTGAAAAAAGTGTGAATGAAATTTCTCGGGGGGGGGGGGCAAAAATA
>JAFUTY010000013.1 GCA_017484005.1 Selenomonadaceae bacterium
AATCGAAAAGACTGCTCAAAAAATTCTCGATGTTAGATCAAAATATCCAGATTCATCGCTCGCTGAATTATATGATCCACTTTCGATGCCGATTGATCTTCAAAAAGCTCACAATGAAAATGATCGAGCAGTTTTAGATGCATATGGATTTCCAAAAAATATTTCTGAATCTGAAATTGTCTCGAGACTTTTTGAGATGTATCAAGAATTAATCCGGAAATAAAAAAAGATCCACCGATCAACTTCGATCGATGGATCTTTTCTCGTTCGGATTCAAAATTCGTATTTAACACCGAGATACCATTTTTTAACATCAGGCTTATCAGTTGCCGCGGCTGATAATTTACTAACTTTTTCACCGTTGAAATATGCAATTTCGCACGAGAGATCCTCAAGAATTCGATACTGCGCACCGATTTCTAAACCTCGCTCGCCAAATCCCAGCGCGTGATAACTTGGATGATAACTTCCAATTCGTCCCGCCTGTCGATATGCAAGCCAGCCAGTCAGATTATTTCTCTCGCGAATTTCTGGATGTCCGTAAGTCAATTGAACAGTGTAAGATTTTGTTTCATCAGTGCTCTCGCCAGAATTAGTTTGAGCTTGTTGAGTGATTTTTGCCGAGCCTTTCGAATAAATCCCGCCGAATGTGAAATCGTCATTGATTTTGTAATCAAATCCCGCCGTGACAATCATATTATTCTTTTCAGTTCCGCTTTCGAAAAATCCCTGCCCACCAGGACTATATTCGACGCCAGAGGGAAGTCTCAATCCGCCGGCAGTGTTATGCATGTTATGAACTCCCGCCGAAATCGAAATGTTATCGCCGATATCGCCTTGCGTTTGAATCGAAAGATATGTGCTATCGGTATCAAAAATCGTCGTCGTGCGAGTCAAATCATAATCGTCGTTGTCAATAACTCCACCGCTCGCAATGATTTCGAAATTTTGAATTGGAATGCGAACTTGTCCGCCAATGATTTCCGTTCCGATAACCAATCCTCCGCTCGAAAGATTCAATGCATCGAAGATCGGAATTTTTCCGCTGCGAATCTCAACTGCACCAATTTTTCCATCGACAAAAATTCGCTTGAGATCAAAATCATTGTCATGATCTCCGCTAAACCAGACATAATCATCTTGAAGTCTTCCTCGCAGATACCATTTCGAGGCGAATCGAAGTCTGAAATCGATTTGTCCCTCGAGAGTTGTCTGATTCATTCCGAACGTTGCGGGATAATTATTTGGCGCGTTGAGAGTTTTTCGATTGAGTTTGACTTTGCCGCCAATCTCGAATGGCTCGCTCGATGAAAGTTCAGAAAGCTCTTCGAGATCCTCCCAAAAATCTTCACCTGAAACTGCTGCCGCCTCGACATTTGCTGAAAAGATTATCGGCAAAATTGATAACGCTAAAAATTTTTTCAAAATGGATCACTCCAACTCGATATAAGAAATTCGAAATCCCATTCCTGGCGATTTATCATTCCACGTACCAGCAAAAGTTCCACCGAACATGCCCGCACTTCTAGCCCACATTCCGCCGCGCATCAGACGTCGAGTTCCATAATTCCGAACCCAAAATCCATCGTCCGGAAAATTTTCAACATTTTTCGGTGACGCAATTAAATGCAATTCCAAAATCAAAGGAGTTTTATGAGTTGATTTGATATTTTTGAATTCACATCCCGCGAATCCAAAATCTTCATCAACATCCTCCGGATACATCATGTGCTCCCGAGTCAATGATAAAAATGGATAGGCGTCAGGAATTTCGTGAAAAACCGCTTGATCAGCCGAGATATTGCAATCAAGTTTCCATGTATTTTTTGAACCAGGATTGACTAATTTTCCACGTTTATTGACTGCTTTCCAATCATTCCAATGCTCCGGCAAAACTGCATTATTATCTGCAATGACTTGAATTTCTCCATTGACCAATCGCACGCCATCTGCAATTTCCCAAATATTTCCATTCAAATCGTAGATTCCAGATTCCTCACCATTATGCGCCCAAGTTTTAGGTCCAGATCCTGTTGCCATTCGACGAGTCAAAATTTTTCCATCGTCAGATCTTTCTTCGATTGTGATTCGTCCAGATTCGCCTGGATAAAATTCCTCGCTTTGATTTGTATTTGTATTCCCGTGAGGATAAAAATCATGCTCGCGGCAATATCGAGCAAGTCCAGCATATTCAACATTTGTCATTAAATGCCAGCCGATTCCCTTGTTGATCGAGAATTTTCGCGCATCATCAATATCGACTTGCGTCGTCGGATCAACGTCTGGAATGCTGTACGCTCGATCATGAAAAACTATCGATTCATATTTTCCAATGTAAACGCATGGATAAAAATTTTCATCGACTTTAAACATTGGATGTTGATCTTTGAACGAATCAAATCGCACCATAATCGAGGGATATCCCAAATCGTCGAGAATTATTTTGTTCGAATCGCCATAATATTTTTCAACGGCTTTCGACAACAGATCATAATTTGGTGCGGGCGGAAGATCCTCTCGACTCAACATTTCAACTGTCTCGGCGAAAGTTTCATCGATGTATCGCTTGCAATCGATTCGATCGTTCAAATCCGGAGGAGTTGCAGCTTGAGAAATTTGCGAGATTTGTGATATCGAAATCAAAATTCCAAGCGCGAGAATCGGCAATTCGAATTTCATCAACTCACTCCTTTCACATACAAATTGTTCAAACCGAGTGCAAATTTGAAATTCCAGTCGAAATTCGAAATCGATGTTGACGGAATCACATTTCGATAATCGAATCGCTTACCATTACTTCGCATGACGATTTGATCGCTTGAAATTTGAATCGCTGTGAAATTATTTTTCTTCGAATCAGAATGCTCACTGGAAATTTTGATCCATTCTTCGATAATCGGAATCAAATTGGGATCGATTTTGGATTTTTGATCTTCCGAAATTCCTTCAGATCGATCCACGACGAAGAAGATCGATTTTGGAAAATTTTTTGGATCGATTAAAAGTGGTGTCGCGAGATTTTGAGATTTTTGAATGAATTTCATTCCGAGCGCAGTGAAAATCAATGTTCCAAATTCTGCGAATGGAAAACTCCACCAAACTAAATTCGGATCGTTATGGAAAGCCCAATATAAAAATGCCGCGGGGAGAATCAATGCGCGGAGAATCGCGATCAAATTTGCGAAAATTTCATGCCGCGTCGTGAGATAAGCCGTGAGCATGACTGCAGTAATCGACGCCGGAATCAATGACGATGCATAAAATTTATAAGCCTCATGATCTGTCACGATGAAAATTATGATCATAAATGGAAGTGCAAACATCACGACTCCACGTTTTAATGCTGTTTTGAGTAGAAGCAGCGACGCTTGAAGATTTTTATCGCCGAGCTCGATTGTTAAAACTGGAGATACTGGCTGCAACGACATATCTGATCCAGTTCGGCAAAGTTGAATCGCCATGTGCATTCCTGCATAAATCGCGACGCCTCCAACTCCAAACGTCAGCATCAGAAAATGGTTATAGACCGCCGTCTGAATCAGTAATCCAATTTTGCTAAGAGTCAAAGCACTTCGAGCGATGAAAATTTCTCTAAGATCAATTCGCGAAAAATCGATCTTTGTAAACAGACTCGCATGGAAATATTTTCGAAGCTGCGATGCTCCATAAATGGTGAAAATGATCGCCGCGATAGTCATTCCGATTGAAATCGATTCCATTCCAAAACCGAGATATTTTGCAAAGATAAAAATCGCGATTCCGTTGAAAACTAGAATTACTTTGTAGATCATTCGAAATTGCGATTGAAGTCCGACCATTTTCATGAATTGCATTACATAATTTGAAGTCACGAGGAGAAATCCAAGAATCGGGAAAATTTTTCCATATTCAAGCGCGAGATCATGCAATTCATTCGGAACACCGAGAATTCTAATGATCGATTCTAAAAAAATTTCGGTGAGAATCGCGAGAATCAATCCTGTGACAATAGATAAAAATAACGCGACGCTCGAATGTTGTCTCGCACTTTCCGAATCAGATCTACTTATCGATCTCATTGCGAGCGTCAAAGATCCAGAATTTATTGCAAATCCAACGATTGTAAATAGAAAATACAGCGGCAAAAAAAATCCATAGACCGCCATTCCATTCTCGCCAAACAGATATCCCGCGAGATATGTGCTGACTGCAATCAGTGGAAGGCGGTCAGGAATCATGTAACTCTTGACAAGGAGATCCATGTATTTTTTAGCAGATTTCATTTAAAACATTCCATTCAGAATGACAATTTTAAGCTTGCATGGAAGAGATTATTTTTCAAATCACTTCCAAAAACTCCTTGATATCCCAAATCGATCGCAAAATCTTTAATCTGATGAATGTAGGAAAGATCGACCAATCCTTGGCATGGATCTTCGCGAACAGAGCCGGAAAAATCAGTGTTCATCATGTTCAAGTTAAGTTTTTCAGCCGAAAGTCTCCCGCGAACTCCCAATCCAAAAGCGAGCGAATCTTTTTCCGAGAAATTATGAACGTAAGTTTCTTTGAGATTTGCATAGAGTGCGTGATATTTATCCATTTTCATTTGATAGCCGTCGAATTGATAATCGAGCAAAGACCAATCAACTTGCATGCCATGACTGAAATTCAAATATGAAAGTCCGATTTCTGAACGGAGAAAATCTTTGTCAGTGAATTTTGAACGAATTCCTGCGTTCGTCGATACATATACGCCGCTCGATGCATTAGAAACTTTTCCGTTGAGAGTGCTTGTGTCAGTTGTCATCGTGAGATTTGTATCGCCGGAAGTGTGAAAAGCAGTTGCTTGAGCTCGAATCCAACTTTTATCTTCTTGTGGATATAGCGTCACATGAACTCCGCCCGCAACATTTTTCAAATTGCCATTCGCGGAATAAATATCGCCATCGCCACTTCCGAGGGAATATGCCGCTTGAATTCCACCAATTGCTTTTGAACCGACTCGCCAATCAGCTCCAGCGAGATATCCATGGGCATGTCCATCCATTCCATCGCTACGATCGAATCTTGAATAATATGGCGCGATAAACCATTTTCTTTCTTTTCTATCACGACGCTCGATCTCACGATCAATTTGATCCATGACTCCACGAGTGAAATCGATCGGGAACATTGCAGTAGTTGAGATCACTTTTTTATTTAGAGATTCATTATTCACCGGAATCAAACTGACGTTGTAAGTCGAATCACCATTATTGACAACATTCGCCGAAATAAAATCAGACATTTCAGTGGAATAAGTCATTGAATCGATTCCGGAAATTACAACGTTTGCATCTGAATTTGTATCTGCCGCGATTGGTGCGACTAAAGTATCAGCAGAAATCAGATAGCTCGTTCCGGCAGTATATCCAGATTCTGGACGCAAAATCAGATTCGTCGTTGAGAAATCTACATAACCATTTCGCGCTTGTACAAAATCTTTAGTCGTGGAAAAATCTCTGAGAGTTGTCGCCCAGTTTCCAATTTTCGCGTGAGTGTTTGAATAATTTGGATTGAAAGCATTGATCGCAATTTCAGAGGTTCGCGGTGAATATTGATTATCTGCGCTCGCCTCGATATTCGAAGTCAAATCGATAACACCAGTATTTTCCATTGTGACAACTGTAGAATTTCCTAACTGGTTCATGAGCATCATGCCAGTCGTGATAGTTTCAGCGTGAGACGTTGAATCTCCAGTGACAGTTGCGCGAACAACTCCATTATTGGTAATTGTTCCGTCTGACGTCCAGTTAGTCATAACAAATCCATACGCGCCAGGAATAAATTGCGGTTGAATTCCAATTTGATGCTCGGCTTGATGTCCCGTCGAATACAAATTCATGATTCCGTTATTGATCATCGGAGAAGTACTAGGCGATGACATTCCATAAACTGGACCGCTCGAACTGTTATAAATCGTTCCGTTATTTGTAACAATTCCGCCATCACCGGTAGTTGCAAGCGCACGAGACATGTAAGATTTATCGACGTCGATATAGATTAAGCCGTTATTCGTGATAATGTTTCCGGAATGTTGAGTCGTCAATCCGCGAACTTGAGATCCAGTCGATCCAGTTCCAGTAACGCGAACCGTTCCGTTGTTGATCATCGATGAATTATCATAAACATACATCGGGTGAGAGAATAATCCATAGGTCGAACTGGAATCTTCTTGATCGTAATAGAGCTCAATCGTTCCATTGTTGATCAATGTCGAATAATTTCCTGCGAGCATTCCCCAGCCCATTATGTTGTCATATTTTTTCGTCGCATCGTCATAAGTATCGAGTTGATCTGCATATGCCGCAACGATGTCTTTGTAATGGAGGACAATCGATCCATTGTTGACGAGATAAGCATAATCAGCCGCCTCAAGATATCCAGTTTGCGCATTCGTTCCAGTATCTTGAACGAGCGCAGCCATTCCATAAAAACAGCGATTCAAATTGTCGTCGCCGACTTCATGTTTAATCCAATCGAATTCCTCTTCCGCAGTGATAGAGCCGTCATTCGTTCCGGATGCCATGTCTTCCGAAGAAGTTCCTGCGCCAACTGTGACTTCATTGCTCGCGCTTGCAGTCATTGGAAAAATTGCGGCGATCGATAAAATTAATGCCGCGAGAAGTTTTTGATTTGATCTTTTCAAAACTTGCACATCCTTGTAAAAAATTCTTCCGTGTATTTTCAAAATTAACTCAATAAATTTTTTCCGAGATCATATGCACGCTGAAGATCTTGTGGAAAATGTTCCTCACTGAATTTGATTTTCGCCTCGACTGGAACTGCCGCCGTGTGATATTTACTGTAATCGTCGAATTGCAGAGTCGAATTCGCGATCATGTATTGCGATTTTCCAAATCCCCGATCCATCAAAAACGAATCATATTTGCATGAATTTTCGATTCCCATCTTGTCCATGAAATTCTGATTTCCGTTCATGTTATAGATTAGAAGGCTTGGATATTCGCGCTCGACCATTCGCTCGTGAGAATCATAGTTGCAATGCGAAAAATAGAATCGCTCGAGCAATGCAGACATCGAGCTTGACATGTGTCCGTTGTAAATTGGACTTGAAAAAATCCATGCATCGGCGGCGAGCATGTCATTCATGATTTGAGTGAAATCATCTTTCATCGCGCAGCCTTTTCCATACATTGGACTCTTTCGTTTGCATGCAAAACAGCTTCGACAGCCTTTATAATTCAAATTGTAGAGATGAATGATCTCAGTTTCCGCTCCGAAGTCCTGCGCTCCACGAATTGCAGATTCGAGAAGTTTCATGCTGTTGCCATTCTTGCGAGGACTTCCATTGAATCCTAAAATTTTCATACGCTTTACCTCAAAAAATAGGATCGCCGAGTTTGTCACGAAGCTCGACGATCCATTTTTTTATTCTTCGATTGATCTGACTGGTCTGACTTTATATTTGCCGTTGAATCGATCCGCGTAATATCCATCGTAGGCAAACATTCGATTGATTCCCCAATTGAAACAGCCGTTGAAAGTTTCCGCCGCCAAGATGAACATGTATTTTTCATCGTAGACATGCGGAAACAGCTTTTGATCAATCCAATTCAGATTTTCAACTTTGCGATCAAATATCGTCGAAAGCTCTTTAATGTTCGGAAGTCTCCAGCCGCTAAATCCTGCAAGATTATTTTCCGCCAAATATTTTTCAGCATCCGGCGCAGTCATCATCGGCAATTCATCGCGATACCACATGATTTTCAAATATTTATCGATC
Organism: Selenomonadaceae bacterium; assembly: GCA_017484005.1. Classification (GTDB taxonomy): domain Bacteria; phylum Bacillota; class Negativicutes; order Selenomonadales; family Selenomonadaceae; genus Quinella. The sequence continues at coordinate 7,766 of JAFUTY010000013.1, forward strand.
ACGACTTCATCGCGAATCTCGTAACGATCTCCAGATTTTTCGGTGAGATTCGAATTTCCACTCACCACGATACAGCCACATTTCTGATCTTTTTCGAGCGAAATCGCACATCCATAACCAAAATAGATCGCCCAAGCTCTAGCTGATTTTGTTGGAGTGTGAGATTCGCCTGTCCAATAAAAATCTGAATTTGCAATCGCCGAGAATTTTTCGAGAATCGCAGGAGATTTTTTCTGATAATCGACAATCATTCGAAGTTCATCGACTGTCGGAAGTCGCCATGAATTTTTTCCGTCGCGATTTAGATCCTCAACGAATTTTTGAGCCTCGTCGAATGTGAATTTTTTACCGAGTGCGAGATTTGCGTATCGAATTCCAGTTTTCTCATCGACAATTCCAGATTCCGATTCGATCGATCTCACGAGTCGATAGCAGAGCGGCACATTTTTCTCAGCGTAATATCCATCATATCCAAAATTGAAATTTGTCACCCAGATATAAGTTCCGCCGAATGAATTCACAGCAAGATGTTGCAAAATCGGAGGTTTCAACTTGTCACGCTCAAAACCATCGAAATACCAACTTCCATTCGCATGATCCTCGTCGAAAATCGATCCCAACTCCTGCATTGTCGGAAGTCGCCAATCTTTGAATCCTGCCAGCTCAAAATCTTTCAACATCGCGAGAATATCTGAATATGACTTGCGATCCGGCTGATCTTTCTGCCACATCAAATTCAAAACGCGATCTGTGATTGTTCCATCGCCATTGTCAACGAATCGATCCCGCGGAAGTTTTTCACCGCGAACTGCAATCCCGAAACTTTTGGCAGATTTCAATTTTACAGTCGTCGCACCGAGATTCAAATTCAAAATCCAGCCGCAATTTTCATCGAGTGCATAATTTCCGCCGCACCAATAATCGTCCGGTTTCAAAAATGGAAATTCAGTCTGATTGAACGCCGGATTGATTTGATTGTAATTCACGATCGAGCGCAATTCGAATTTCGAGGGAACGCGCCAATCATTGAATCCACCGAATTTTTTTGCGTTGAGATTTGCAACATATTCATCGAATTCGTCGCGAGTCATAAGTCTCGGAGTGTCAATCGCCCATTCGAGTTTCATCATGCAGGTCTCCCGTCTGGAATTGGATCTTTCATTGGATTCAACACGTCAATCGCTTCAGTTTCACCGACAGCGATGAATGAATGTGGGACGTCGGGCGGGATGAAATATGCATCGCCTGCACCGATTTCGAATTTTTGTCCTTCCATTTCGATGATGAATCCGCCTTTGATAACATAACCGAACTGCTCCGAGGGGTGTGAATGGAGCGCGACAATCGAGCCGTCAGCCATGTTCCAATGAAAAACATTCATCCAAGTTCCCTTGCCGAGATATTGGAAAATGACGCCGGGATTGATTTCCTTTTTCTCGATTTTGTCATGATAAACCATCATGATTTTTCGACCTCCTCAAGTTTTTTGACGATTTCAGGATCTTTCGACCATTCATCCTCGTTGAATTTTCCCCATGCGCGTTGAGTTGGTTTGTCAGAAAATCTGATTCCGCCAGTTCCAACGTTGTCGAGTGTGTATCCATCGAAGAAAAGATAGACGCGATCTTTCGGAACGTTTGTGATTTCCGCAAAAGTCTCGACAAATTTTTTTGCGAGGATTCTTTTTTGAGAATCAGACAGCTCGAGAGATTGAATTGTAATTGCAGGCATGAAAATTCCTCCTCAAGATTTTTTCGAAGTACAAATGATCACAGATCGCGCGCCGATGATGAATTGCTCGGACGAATTCAATTCCGCCGGATTTTTGTAAACCGATTCATCGCCGAGATCCGTGTTGATTTCGACTTGCCATTTGAGATTCATCGGCAGAGCAGGCAGCCAAACTCCATGCGATTCCCAATGCGCGTTGATTCCGAGATAGATGAAATCATCCTCACCGTCTGAATTTTTCCCCGCAAACATGATTCCGACGACGCGATTTTCCGAAGAATTATCGAATTGCCAAGCATTGACTCCATGTGCACTGACTTTTGGATAGCCAACCGGAATTCCATTCGATTGACGCGTCAATACCGGATGTTTTTTGCGGAAGGCGATCATGTATTTGAAGAATTCATGCAGATCGCGATTCTTTTCGAGCTGATTCCAATCAAGCCATGAAATTTTGTTATCTTGGCAATATGGATTATTGTTGCCATATTGAGTATTTCCAAATTCATCGCCAGCGAGAATCATTGGAATTCCGAGACTCGTTAATAGAATCGCCGCTGCATTTTTAATCATCTTGTGCCGGAGAAAATTGATTCCAGGATCGTCAGTTTCACCTTCCCAGCCGCAATTCCAGCTGTGATTGTCATTGCCGCCGTCAGATCCGCCCCAGCCATTCGCCTCGTTGTGCTTGTCGTTGTATGCAAAAAGATCGTAGAGAGTGAATCCATCGTGGCAAGTTATGAAATTGACTGATGCACAATCGCCGCGCCAGAATGTGTTGTAAATATCTTCCGAGCCCGCGATTCGATACGAGATGCAATTCGCCAATCCCGAATCGCCTTTCAAAAATCTACGGACATCGTCGCGATATTTTCCATTCCATTCCGACCATCTTCCATATGCAGGGAAATTTCCGACTTGATATAAGCCGCCCGCATCCCATGCTTCCGCGATCAAAATCGAATTGCTCAAAATTGGATCATGCGCCAGCGATTCGAGCAGCGGAGGATTATTCATCGGAGATCCGTCTTGATTTCGTCCGAGAATCGCCGCGAGATCGAATCGGAATCCATCGACGTGGAAAGTGCTCACCCAATATCGCAGGCAAGTCAAAATCAGATTTCGAACGATAGGATTGTTGCAGTTGAGAGTATTGCCGCAGCCGCTGAAGTTGAAATAATATCCTTCCGGAGTCAAGATGTAGTAAGTTCGATTGTCGATTCCCTTGAACGAAATATATGGACCATGTTCGTTGCCTTCCGCAGTATGATTGAAAACAACGTCAAGAATTATCTTGATTCCCGCTTTGTGAAATTCCTTGACGAGATTTTTGAACTCATCAACCTGCATTGAATATTTTCCGCTCGCTGCATATCCAGCTTTCGGCGCGAAAAATCCAACAGTCGAATATCCCCAATAATTCAACAGATCGTTCCCATTTTGATCTTTCCGTGCGCCCTCAAATTCATCGAATTCAAAAATCGGCAGAAGCTCGACCGCTGTCACTCCCAAATCTTTAATGTAGGGAATTTTCTCGACCAGCCCTGCATATGTTCCTTTGAACTTGACTTCTGACGATTCATCTTTTGTAAAGCCGCGAACATGCGCCTCATAAATGATCAATTCGTTGTGAGGAGTGCAAAGTGGAATATCGCCTTCCCAGTCAAAATCATTTTGCACAACTTTCGATCGATACTGAAATTGATTCGACCAATCCGGCTCAACTCCCCAAACATTTCGCCCAGAAATCACCTTGGCATATGGATCGAGGAGCGTCTTAGTCTTATCAAAAACATCGCCGCGCTGAAAATCATAATCACCATCGACGCGGAATCCATATTCGAGATTTTCATAATCCAAATCGAAAACGATCATCGCAAAGACATCGCCGATTCGATAACTCTCGGGGAATGGAATTACTGCAAACGGATCTTTTTCGTGAGAATGATATAAGACCAGCTCGATCGATTTCGCGCCTTTCGAATAAATCGTGAAATTTACTCCGCCAGGGACTAGATTCGAGCCATTCGCCAAAAATAATCCAGGACGAATTTTGAAATCGCCGTAAGTGTCAGTTGGATTTGTATCCACTCGCATGACAAATCCTCCTAGCTCAATTCTTTAATCGCATCGTCAACTGTCGCGACGCAATGGAGCATTTTGATGAATCCTGTCATTTGCAGCACGTCAACGACTTCTTCAATCGCACCGGCATAAATGATTTTGACATTCTTCGATTTTGCAGTTTTAGCGATCATCAGTAACGCTCGCAATCCAGAACTCGAAACGTATGTGACTTTTTCCATTGAGACGATCGTCGGCTTTTCATCGAGCATCTCGATAACTTCGTCGCGCGTTTTATCTGACGTTGCAACGTCGAGTTGTCCATCGAGTTCAATGATTTTGATATTGTCGTCTCTTGTTAAAGTTACAGTCATTCAATTCACCTCACGTTTTTGAAATACTCATCGGAGGATAAATTTCGCCATCGATAATCGCGTCAATAATGCATGGCTGATTGAGTTTCAACGCCGCGTCGAATGCTTTTTCAAATTCTTCAGCATTTCGAACCTGCCAACCTCTCGCGCCGCATGATTCTGCATACTTGACATAATCAGGATTCTTGATATCCATAAACGCCTGCTCACCGAAATTCGCAAGAAGGAATTTCTTGATAACATTGAATTCGCTGTTATCGAAAATGATATAGACAACTGGAATCTGATTTTTGACGCAGGTTAAAATCTCGAATCCCGCCATCAGATAATCGCCATCGCCGCATGCACAAATCACCGGACGATCTGGATTCGCACATTTCACACCGATCGAGCCGTTCACATGACTCGCCATTGGCCCAAAACTTCCAGGATTCTGATACCATTGATTCTTGTTGAGATTCAAATACGCGCTCAGCCATAACATATGCGCACCAGCATCGCCCATGATTATTGAATTCTCGGGCAGATGTTTCGAAATCAATTGAGTTAAATATCCTGGATGAAGTTTTCCATTGCTAAGCTCCGGAAGATTTTCATCATGATGTTTTTTGCGAATTGCTAAATTTTCCGATAGAGGTTGAATTTTGTGAGATTCAAGGTACTCAACCAATTTTTCCAGCGCAAATCGAGCATCACTTACGAGTCGATAATCGCTCGAATAGACTTTGTCAATCTCGTGGCGATCAATATTTATATGTAGGAAAGTTTTGCCATCCATTAATTTAGGATTGAATCCAAATGTTGCATTTTCAGCGAAAGAATTTCCGACGGCTAAAATCGTCTTTGAATCATGAAAATATTCATTCGCGCCAACATCTCCACTCGTTCCAACAATTCCAAGAGACATTGGATTATCTTCCGAGAGATATCCCTTTGCATCCATTGTCGAGGAGAATGGAATCTTCCATGTGTTGATCAATTTTTCCAAAACATCTTTAGCGTCTGAACGAATACATCCATATCCAACCATCAACATCGGTTTTTTATCCGCGGAAAAATTCTCGACAAATCCTTTGCAAAATTCTTCGATTTGATCTGATTCTGCCGCGATCTTCGGAACTGCAACATTGACAGATCGATATTTCGGAATTTCTGCGATCGTTATGTTTTTAGGAATATGAAGATGAACTGGTCCAGGGCGTCCTTCGAATGCTGTATAGATTAATTCTTCCAGCGTCGATACTGCATATTTTGCATCTTCAAGAATCACAGATTTTTTAGTTGTCGCCGCGAACATCGCTTGAGAATCTGGAGTTCGAGAAAGTCCTGTCGATTCATTCAGCGCACCTTTTCCACGCATCGCTTGAGACGTGTATCCAGTTATCGCGAGCATTGGAATCGAGTCGGAATATGCAACTGCCAATCCAGAGAAAAGATTGAAAGCGCCTGGACCTCCGGTCGCAAAACAGACTCCCAATTTTTTCGAAAACATTGCATAGCCTGCCGCCATGAATGACGCTGCCTGCTCGTTTTGAATTATGATCGTCTTGATTTTTTCAGATTTGTTGAGCGCGAGGAGCATTGATGCATTAACTTGTCCTGAGCCGCCGAAAACATAATCGACGCCAATCTCCTCCAAAACTCGAACGATTGTTTGATTTACGTCCATCGAATCACCTCCAAAAAAAATAGGAGGTCTCGAATCGAAACCTCCCGAGTAAATTTTTCCGAGAAATCAGAGTCCTTTTTCTTTCAAAACTTTGACGACCATCTCGCCATAAGCGATTGACGATTCGACAGAAGTTCCGGTGATAAATGTTCCATCATAGACAACTTTCGGATTCTCGCGGCTGGTTGTTGGAATCGCGACACATTTTCCATTTGGACCAACTGCATCGATTGTCAAATCTTCGACTGGCCATAAAAATCCTGGAGTGATCACGTTCGGCTTCCAATCAGTTCCATAGAGTTCATAGCTCGAATCATAATCGCCATAGAAATCCCATGCGCGTGGATGTGCAGTCATTTCATGTCCCCAGACGATTGATTTGTAGCCATTTTCAGGATCGCGACAGAAAATCAGCGTTGCAGTTGCATAGCAGAGTGCCGCGACGACTTTCTTCGATTTGTAGCCATCCATGACGAGTTTATGCAGATAATAATCATTGCACATATCGAACATCGCGCCGAGTCCGCCAGTGATAACAATCGCGTCATAATCCTTCATGTTGACGTCTTTGAACTTTTTCGGATGATTCAATTCTTCGCCGTCAACAAGCTCTTTGATTCGATCGCAAACCTCTTTCGGATTGGTGTGCACTTTTTGAACTGGATCGAAGAATTCCGGATCGACAGAAATTTGAAGTGGATAAGGTTTTTTGCCGGTGCGAGTGATGAGCGTGACTTCATGTCCAGCCGCTTTGATGATATCCCATGGTGCTTGAAGCTCTTCGCCCCAAGAACCATATTCGGTTGCCGCAATTAAAACTTTTGCCATTGAAACTCCTCCTATGAATTTATTGTAAAAAGTCAAGACCCGAATTCAAAGTTAGAGCCGACTTTGTTACCGATTTTGAATGAGCTCGATGATCTTCTGCGCGAATTTGACATGTTCGCCGCCAGTTCGAGCGGAAACTAGATCTCCATCGACAACTACATCTTCATTGACGTAATCGATTCCCATGCATTTCGCATCGCCGAGAAGATTGTTATGTACTACCATTTTGCGATTTCTCACGAGCTCTGAAATTGGAGACATAAGCCACGCACCGTGACAAATGATCCCTTTGATCAATTTTTTATCCTTGAAACATCTTTTCAAAAATTCACAGGCGGGCGGAAGTTTTTCAACATCTTCAGTATATCGAAGTCGATCAGCAGTATATCCCGCTGGAATTATGATCGCCGCGAATTCTTTGAGCTGTCTTTGATCGATCGTCTCGAAACTCTCGGAACATTTGAACGGCTTGCGATCTTCATGCCCCGTGAATGTCAATTCTGGATTTCCCCAAAGTCGCGTCAGAAAATGAACTTCGAGCCCTGCGTCATTGAAACAATGTGAATAGAATTCGATCTCCGGCTCATAAAAATCACTCTCGATCAATACTCCAATTTTCAATCGCGGTTTGATCATTTCAACATCTGAAAGTTTTTTGATCGCGATTAAATGATTTCTGCCGTTTTCGAATCGATATTCCAATTCATCCATGATTGTTGTGTATAGAAATATTCCGAGCCCACCGATTCCGCGCGATTCGATTTCCGCATCGATATCAACTTCAGGCTTTTCTTCCAGCGGATTATATGGAGTGCCCTCGTCGATGAATTCGAATCGAAGTGATTTTTGAGCCTCGAGAAATTCGCACGAGATCCAAAGTTTTTTCGAATTCGAATAATCGATGATGTTTACCAAAATTTCTTCCGAGCAAACTTTGAGACGATTGATCAATTTGTCGTCACTGACGTATTGAGTGATTTCGTTCGTGAGTGTCTCGAGCAATTTTGGCAATGAATCGCGCTCTGCAATTGATTCCAAATTTTTGAGCATCGAATCACTCCTCAAAGGAATCTTTAATCGTGAGGAATTTATCGATACCTGTCATTTTGAAAACATCGAGAATCGCTTCCGACGCTCCAATCAGATAAACTTCAACATTCGCGCCGAGTTTCTGCTTTGCAAATACAACTGCACGAATTCCTGCGCTCGCGATATATTCGAGATCCTTGGCATCGAAAACCAATTTTTTGATTTCATCTTTGCGCTCGATAAGCGGTTTCAATTCTTCCATTAACGCTGGCGCAATCGATGCATCGATGTGTCCATGAAGATTGATTTTTGTAACTTCGCCGATTTCTTGAACGTAAGTTGCCATTGTTTACCTCCTCAAACCGGAACGATTCTGACTTTGATTTTTGGACGATGATCCATTGCCGGAAGTGTGACAGTGAAATTTTCCGCATCGAATGCAGTCCATGGCTTTTCGTCGATTGTGACTGATTCGATTTTGCATGATCCCTTCGGAAGTATATCCGGTTGAACATGAATTTTGTTATCTTCCGCGAATCCATTGATCATTGGTTTGAAATACAAATCGAGCGGCTGTTTTGTATGAAGAAGATTGATGTAAACTGCCGAGAGGAATGCAAGCTCGATTGAATGATAGCAACTCATCGAGTGCGATCCCTTGAGTCTCTCGTTGCCAGTCAAGAATGGAATTCCATTGTTCAAAACGTTGAAATAGACTGCGCCATCGTCATGGTCAAGGAAATATGTATTGTAGAAAGCCGCCGAGATTCTTGCGAGATTCTGATATTCCGGCTTTTTCAAACATCCATAAAGGATCTGATACGCCAAAATTCCCTGTTCCTGCTGCCACCATGCTTTGCGATCATGCCACGCGAATCGATAGCAGGATTCATCCTCACCGAGTTTGCGTTCCATGACGTCATACCAACCACCGCGGCGAGTATCCATTCCAACTTTCGGCATGATTTCAGCGATCTTTTCCGCGAATGCAACATATTTATCTTTTGCAACTGCAGAATTGATTCGCATGAGATTCCAAGCGATTTTCAAATTGTGCCCGACAACTCCACGATTCTGCTGCCAGCCCCAATGTTCATCGTGAGACCAATCATCGAAGAATTTTTCTTGAACGAATGGAGAATTATCATAATCCTTGAAATGCTCCTCGATGCAATCAGCGGTATATTCGAGGAAATCTTTGTACTTGTCATCCATCGTCGCGAGATAGAGATTGATCAAATACGCCGGCGCATGATCTCCAACTGAATTCCAATTCTTGCGACCGACATTTCTGCCGAGCGATTCAGATTTTGGATCAAAAGTCACCGGATCGATGTGCGAATAATATCCACCTTTTTCGCGATCGATGAAAAATTTATCGAAGAGACTAATCGTCATGCGAATATCACGCATAATCGCGGGATCGCCATTCAATCGATAAGTTTGAGTTGGTCCAGCGAGAGCATAAATCTGCTCGTACATTGGAATCGCTTCGATATCATCATCAAATTCCGATGTGAAGAGTTTATGCTCCTTGTCGCCTTGAACATCGATTCCATGATACCAATACACCACATTTTCATCGATGTCGTAGAATCTCATGTGGTCGCGGAGATATTGAGTTCCTTTCTCCGCAACTTCCAAAAATCGATCTTCGCCGGTGAGCATATATGCACTCGCCATGCCATAAATCATTCTCGAAATTGTATCTGTTTCTTGACGGAAATCCTTCTTGCGAACTCCATCGAGAGTCAACCGAGTGCGATATTGACGATAATCGATCTCGCCATTTGGAAATTCCGCCCGAATATAGAAATCAGCGATACTCTTAGCTTGATTGACCCACCAATCTGCCTCCTCGAATCTCATCTCGGAAGGCTTGCGACCTGGAAAATCGATGTAAGATGCCTCGAAGTGAGTCCCCGATTCATCCGGATAATAGATTCCGTAGACAAACATCAATTGACCTTCGCGAAGAAGTTTATCGAGCTGTCCAGTGCAATCACGATACGGCTCGTCGAGATTTCTCATGATTCGAGCGTAAATATTCTGTGAGAGTTTGAATTTGACATCGTCGCCTGCAAAACTTCGAACGACTCCAGTGCGAGTTGACGCGTCATAACTTTGACAAATTCCACCGATAGTATCTGAGAATTCAAATCCCATGAACTTCCCTCCTCATTCATTTGTTACTTGCAACGTGTGAGATTCTAGATCACTGCATTTTTTGGAGAGATAAATCTTTCTTTATCTGAAAACTTAGAACCGAACTAAAAAGATCCCCGACAGATCGCGTTGATCTATCGGGGATCTTTTTTTAGTTCCGGAATCTCACTGCGAGCATCGTGATATCGTCTGATTGAGCAGCCTCTCCAACATGATCTGAAATATCTGCACGAACTGCTTTCAATAATGTTTTGAGATCCGTCGTCTTATCGAGGGAATTGATCGTTTTTGACAATCGATCCTCACCATATTGATTGTTCGAAATATCCATCGCCTCAGTGACTCCATCGGTGTAGAGATAAAGAATATCGCCGGATTTCAAATCGACTTCCTGCTGCTCAAAATCCATTCCATCCATCATTCCGAGCACAACATTCTGCTCGACGTTCAAAAACTCGAATCGATCTTCAGATTTTCGATAAAGCATTGGAGGATTGTGTCCGCCGTTGACATAGATGAACTTTCCAGTTTTCAAATCAAGCATTCCCATGAAAACTGTCACAAACATCATTTCATCATTTCCATCGCAAAGCTGTTGATTCGCGAGAGTCATGACTGCCGAGAGATCGTCCGGAGATTTCATCGATAGCGCAAAATTTTTCAACACTGTTTTCGAGATAACCATGAATAGAGCTGCTGGAACTCCTTTGCCACTGACATCCGCGATCGTGATCATTAAATGATTTTCATCGAGCATATAAAAATCATAAAAATCACCGCCAACCTCTTTCGCCGCATTCATTCGAGCATAAATTTCAAATCCTTTTCCGATGTTGAAATCTCGCGGAAGCATGCTGAGCTGGATATTCGTTGCAACATTCAATTCCGTCGCAATTCTTTCTTTATCAGCAGTGACTTTCGTCAGATTCGCCATGTAATTTTTGAGTTCCATTGTCATTCCGTTGAAAGTTTCGGCGAGATGCTCGATTTCATTCCCTGTATGAATTTCCAATCTCTTATCAAGATTCCCACTCGCAATTTCTCTAACTCCATCGGACAAAATCATAATCGGTTTCGTCAATGTTTCAGAGATTTTTCTTCCAATATATGGAGCAATCAGAATCACAATGACAAACGCAATAAGCATTAATGAAACCATCATCGTTATTGAACCGTTAAGAGTTTTGACAAATTCGCGAGTGCTATCTTCAATCATATGACGCGTAGTATCAGCAGGAATTGTGATTTCTGATTCTTCAATCACCACGCCAAAACTCCAGCCTGGACGATTTTCGATTGGAGTATAAGCGAGATAACATGGCTTTCCATCGATATTGACTTGAGCGATTCCCTCTTGACCGTCAACCATCTCTTTCGCAACGGCAGAGATAGTCGGCTCTTTGCTATAGAGGAGACTCGGCGCGTCATTGATATCATCGACATTGTTTATCGATAGAGAGCCGCCGCCCTCAGTTTTTGGAGAGAAAACAATTCGTCCATTTTGATTAATCAGAAAGCAATATCCAGTTTCACCGACATCAGTTTTGGTGACAATCTTATTGATATCAGTGAGAATTCGCCCTTCACCAATAATTCCAGCGATTTCGCCATTGTATCCATAATAAGGCATCGCGCATGAAATCGCCAATCCACGCCCATGACTATCAACAAAAATATTTGAAAAAGCTACATCCTGTTTCTCCATTGCCATCTTATACCATGGACGCTCGCGATAGTCATTGAACATCGGCACATTGTTTGAATCGACGCGACGCTCTGAAACATCATCGACGGTGATATTGAATCCATTCACTGACGAAACATAAATCGCACCGACCGAAGGATTGTTTTCCATGATTCTCATCTGAAAATCTTGAAGATTCGCCGTCAATCCAACTTCTGTAGATAAATTCGCAGGATTGACATCGGCTCGATATTGAAGTTGAGGGACAATTCTTCCAGCGTTCAAAGCATTAGGAGGATTGACGCGACGCAAAGAATATTCCGAAGGATTCTGCAAAATTGCTGTCATTTCTTGAGACAGACTTCTAACATCGCGCTCAAAATCTCGAAATATAGTCTCAATCTGATCCGCCCGCTCATTGGCAAGACTCAAAAGTCCATTGAGAGTCTTAGTTTTCAGAGCTTGAGAGCTACTTTCCGCGGCAAAATTTCCAATATCAACGCCGATTTGAACTGAATCCTTTCGAACGTTATACATCGCGACGAGAGAAATCAATCCTGCAACCAATAAAGACACGATGCAACATGCGAGCACCAGATATTGAACCTGCTTTTTGATTCCCATTCTGCCGATTTGTTTAAACTTTTCTTTCATTCAACAATAATCCTGCCTTCATAACATTTTTTCACATAGTCACGAATCTTTGAAAAATTTTCAGTCAACGTGAGCAAATCGAAATTAATCGAAACTTTTCGCGGATTATGAAGAATCATGACTTCACGTTCAGAACATAACGGCTTGAATCCTGCGAAAAAATATCCCAACTTTTTCAAGATTTGATAAGCAGTAACAGATTTTGAATCGCTCATATTCAAAAAAATATTGAACGTTTGCAAATCTGAATTGAATTGCGAATGTAACGATTCAACTTTCGAAATCAGATCTTCACCGGCTGAATCGATTTCAATCATGCAATTTTGTTGAATCGAATCGTTTGAGAAATTCCAAATCGTTTGACCATCGATCGGTTGAGATTCATGAATCAAGTCGAATTTCACTTTCAACGATTTATAAATTTTTTGCGCAAAATCTCGATGTTCTTCCGCGATGTAAATTTTGCCCGCGTCATGCTTAGAAACTTTTCGAATAGTAAAACCGAGAGTATGTTTCAAATTTTCATCGATTGAGAATGAATGTTGAAAATTTTGCGCGATAATCAATTGAGGAACAAATCCAGTCGGCTTTAATCCTAGACGCTCCATCAATTTTTCAGTGATATCATGATACAAAACCAATCGACAATAAATCGCAGAAACATTTGGGAGCTTTCGAATTTGAGCGGCGATATATTTGGAAAAATTTTGGAAAATGTAATAGCGTCGATATTTTTTCAAAACGATTCCAGACGAGATTCCGCACGATGTTTCTCGCGGAAGATTTCGAGTCAGCGATAGACATCCAATTATCTCGCCATCTGACTTTTCTGCGACGTAAGTGATCATCTTTCCAGATTCCTGCTGATGAATTATGTAATTTGGATCGTACAAATCTCGCTTGTGATATTTATCTCCATATTCATCGCGAATCAAATCAATAAAACTTGCGACGTCATTCGATTTAAATTGACGAAATCTCACGTTGATCGATTTGCCTTCCGAATTTTTCAGTTCAATAAAATCCATCGATTATTTCTCCTTCCGATTTATAACCACCGCAAGATTATTGATTCCAAGCGTACTTTTATAATGAATTTCTTCTGCCGCTTGAGAAATCATCGAAATTCCGAGCGCATCACTCATTGCAAATTCATCCGGATCGATCTCTTTCATTCGTTCGTAATAATCGATTGGATTGAACGTCTTTCCACCGTTGCGAATTCGAAGAATGATCGTCGATTCGTCAATCAAAATTCGCACATCGATCCTTTCATCTGCAACGGAATCGAAACAATGATCCTTGATACTCACAAGCATCTCTTCCATTGACAATTGAATCAGCATGACATCTTTCGAATCGAGTTGATTTTGCTCACAGAATTCGACGATTTTTTTGACGCTATCGACAATCGAATCGAGATTTGATTTGACAGTGAAAGAGATAAATCTTCCATCGCGTTCAGATTTCAAATCGAGGAGCAGAATTTTGGATCGATCATGAAAATCGAGTACGAATTCGCAATAACTCTGATAAAGTTCCAAACCAAAGATCAGAATTGCGAGAGTTCCAACTGACGCAATGATAAATGAATACCAAATTCCGTTGATACCAATTTCATTCGACAGAAAATATGCAGGGATCAATAGAAGTAAAAATCCTCGAGAGATCGTGATGAAATTTGCGAGTCTAGCGAATTTTGCGGATTGATAATAGCTCGTCAGAATCATGCAAATCGTTGCGGGAATCAAACTCAACGAGAAAATTCGAATCGCCTCGGAAGTTTGAAATTGTTCGATAGAATCAGTAATTCCAAAGAGATCGCAAATTCGATCTGGAAAAATGCAAATCAAAATGACGCTCGGAATCAGAATCACGAGCGAAAGTTTGTGAGAATAAGATTCGACGTATCGAAGACTCACATTGTCTTTTTCTTGCGAAAACATCCCGATGAATGCTGAAGTTGCTTGAGAAATTCCGGAGAGAATAGTATTTGACAGAGCCTCAATAGTTTTCACGACAGAAAAAATCACGAGCCCAACATGTCCCGCGACAACTAGAAGTAGATTGTTCATAATAATGAATCTGACGAAGTTGAGAATCTGATTTAGCATCGACGGCGTTCCAAATTTGATTAATGCTTGCGAATGATTCATAAATTTTCGCGTGAATTTAAATGAATCAGTCAATAAATACATACCGATTAGAACAGTCAACATCGATGAAAAAACAATTCCGAGCGCAATTCCCTCGAATCCGAAACCGAATCCAATGCAAAAAATGAAATCGAAAACTGCATTTTCAATCATCATTCCGACGAATAGAATAATCATTGCGCGAAGTTGTCCCGAGAGTTTCATGAAGTGATAAGGCATATAAAATAGCGATGTGAAAACTCCGCCGAGTGTGTAAATTGTCGCGTAAGATTCAGACATCGAATAAATTTTGTCTGTGCAACCGAGGATATAGAGGAGTTCGCGTTGAAATATCAACATCAGAATCGTTGCGAAAATCGATAAACCAATCGCGAATGCAAATGAACATGTGAATCTTGAATTTGCTTCAGATTTATCGTCGCGCCCGAGTGAATGTGATGTGATAATTGCGCCGCCGATTCCAATCAATGCACCGATCGCCGCGTAAACTGAATAAATCGGTGAGACGACACTCATCGCCGCGAGTCCATCTGATCCGAAAAATTTTCCAGTGAGAATTGAATTCACGACGATGCATAATTGAACTCCCGCCATTGACAGCGACGCGGAAATTGCATGTTTATTGAACAAATTTCGAAGAAGTCTTTGATCGGCGATTAATTCATTCGTTTCAATCGACTCCTTTCAGAAATCCAAATTTTAATGGATTGAATGAAATCGATTGATAAATTTTCCTTTATTGATAGAGGAGGAATTTTCATGCCAAATTTAAACTTTGTCGGCAAATCGAAAGTCGTCAATCATCATCGCGACGTGTCATTCAGATTTCTCGAGCGTCAATATGGATTGAGCGAGAACATGATCATTCATGGCGATAATCTACTCGCATTGAGATCTCTACTTGCAACACATCGCGGAAAGATCAAATGCATTTATATCGATCCTCCATATAACACTGGAAACGAAAATTGGATCTATAATGACAACGTCAACGATCCAGAGATTCGATCTTGGATTGGAAAAGTTGTTGGTGATGAAGAAACTGATCTGAATCGTCATGATAAATGGCTATGCATGATGTATCCTCGACTTCGATTGTTACATGAATTATTAAGTGATGACGGTGCGATCTTTATTTCGATCGATGATAATGAAGTTGCAAATTTGAAATTGATCTGCAACGAGATTTTTGGAATCAATAATTTCATCGTGATGTTTACATGGCGAAGAAGATCTGGAGCGAATGATGCTCTGAATAATGTCTCGCTCGATCATGAATATGTTGTCTGCTATTCAAAATCGAAAAAATTCTCGATGAATGGAGTCACTAAAAATTTTGAGAAATATTCGAATCCAGATAATGATCCTCGAGGAGCATGGGTTCGAGGCGATTTAACTTGTGGAAAAACTGCAGATCAGCGACCGAATCTTTTCTATCCAATTACAGATCCAAAAACAGGAATCACTTATCAATGCAATCCAGATCATGTTTGGAGATTCGAGAGAAATCGAATGCAACAGTTGATCGAGACTGGAAAAGTTCTATTCCCTGCAGATGGAAATGGTCGCCCTGCATATAAGAGACATCAAGCGGAAGTCAGATCTGAAACCAAACCATTCAGCTCAATCATCGAAACAAAATTGAATTCAGCGGCGACTCGAGAATTGCGAGATATTTTTGGAAAGCAGGTTTTCGATTATCCAAAGACAGTTGATTTGATTCGACAGATCGTTTATCAATCAACCGATCCCGATTCGATTGTGCTCGATGCATTTGCAGGATCTGGAACGACAGCTCAATCAGTTATCGAGTTAAATCGAGAAGATCATGGAAATCGAAAATTCATTTTGATCGAGTTAATGGATTATTGCGAATCGATAACTGCTGAAAGAGTTCGTCGAATCAATGGAGATTTTTCTTTCTATGAATTAGGAGATCCAATTTTCATCGAGGACGAGATCAATCCAGATCTATCGAGAGATTTATTCCGTCGATATTTATATTTCTCGGAAACAAAAAAAGAGATCCCACCAATGAATCCCGATGAACCTACATTACTCGGAATCAATGATGGAATCGGTTATCACTTAATCGATGGAGATTTGAATTTCAATTCTCTCGCACAGATCAAAACTCGATCAAATTCATATGTAATATATGCAGAGTCATGCACGATTTCTCAAGAGACTCGCGATCAATTCAAAATCATTTTTAGAAAAATTCCGCGCGATGTGAGGAGAATCTAATGCTAAATTTTATCGGCAAGGATCAAGTTTCAAATCTCGAAGTAGAATATCGAAAGCTCAATCGAATCTATGGCGACAGCGATAATCGAATCATTCACGCCGATAATTTGCTCGCGCTGAAATCTCTGATTCCAATGTATTGCGGCGAAATCAAATTGATATACATCGATCCGCCGTATAACACTGGAAACGAGGGCTGGATATATAATGACAACGCCAAAGATCCAAATCTCGCGCGATGGATTTCTCAAGTTGTCGGGAATGCAAAACTCGATCGACACGATAAATGGCTATGCATGATGTATCCGCGACTTCGATTAATGCATGAACTTTTATCGGAAGATGGATCGCTGTGGATTTCGATTGACGATGATGAAGTCGATTATCTGAAAGTGATTTGCGATGAGATTTTTGATCGGAAGAATTTTGTGGCACATATAATTTGGGAGAAAAAATATGCTCCTCAAAACGATGCTCGATGGCTGTCTGATAATCATGATTTCATTTTGGTTTATGCAAAGGATAAATCTCGATGGCGACCGAATCCATTGCCGCGAACTTCCGAAATGGATTCGCGATACAAAAATCCGGACAATGATCCTCGCGGAGTTTGGAAATCGACAGATCTATCGTCGAGAGGATCTAGATTTCAATTCGCGATTCAATCTCCCACCGGAAAAATTTTCTATCCTCCAGAGGGACGTCAATGGGCTTTCGAAAAATCAAGACTCGATGAATTGCTCAAAGATAATCGAATTTGGTTTGGAAAAACTGGAAATCGAGCTCCCGCATTGAAATCATTTTTATCGGAAGTCAAACAGGGATCAGTTGCAAAAACAATCTGGACTCGCGAAGAAGTCGGTGATAATCAAGAGGCGAAACAGGAAATCAAGCGATTCAATTTCGATGAAGTATTTACAACTCCAAAACCGACGCGACTTATCAAACGAATCTTGCAACTCGCGTCGAATCGAGATTCAATTGTGTTAGATAGTTTTGCGGGATCTGGAACGACTGCTCAAGCTGTTATCGAATTGAATCGAGAGGATTCTGGATCTCGAAAATTCATCTTGATTGAATCCATGGATTATTGCGAATCGATAACAGCCGAGCGAATTCGTCGAATCGGTGGAGATTTTTCATTCTATGAATTGGAGGATTGATCGAATGCCAAATCTGAATTTCGTTGGAAAAAATAAAGTCGTCAATCATCATCGCGACGT
The DNA here is from genome assembly GCA_017484005.1 of Selenomonadaceae bacterium. Lineage (GTDB taxonomy): Bacteria > Bacillota > Negativicutes > Selenomonadales > Selenomonadaceae > Quinella. The sequence continues at coordinate 25,591 of JAFUTY010000013.1, forward strand.
GTCATTCAGATTTCTCGAACGTCAATATGGATCGAGCGAGAATATGATCATTCACGGCGATAATCTGTTGGCACTTCGATCTCTCAACGCGATGTATCGAGGAAAGATCAAATGTATCTATATCGATCCACCTTACAATACTGGAAACGAAAATTGGATCTATAATGACAACGTCAACGATCCAGAGATTCGAAGTTGGATTGGTAAAGTTGTTGGCGATGAAGAAACAGATCTGAATCGTCACGATAAATGGTTATGCATGATGTATCCTCGATTGAGATTGTTGCAGGAGTTGTTGAGTGATGACGGCTCGATTTGGATTTCGATTGATGATGTTGAGATTTCAAATTTGAGAAAGATTTGTGATGAGATTTTTGGCTCGAATAATTTTGTGGCGCATGTGATTTGGGAGAAAAAATATTCGCCGCAGAATGATGCTCGATGGCTGTCTGATAATCACGATTTCATTTTGGTTTATGCAAAGAATAAATCGATCTGGCGACCGAATTTATTGCCGAGGACTGCAGAGATGGATGCTCGATACAAAAATCCAGACAATGATCCTCGAGGAGCATGGACATCTGGAGCTTTGCAAGCTAAAAGTGGAACTGATAATTATGTTTATGAAATCACTTCTCCGACTGGAAAAAAATTTCTACCACCGACTGGCACATTCTGGAGATTTTCGAAAGATAGATTCGAAGAATTGATCGCAGATAATCGAATTTGGTTCGGTGAAGATGGAAACAATGTTCCTCGATTGAAAAGATTTTTATCAGATGTAAAACAAGGATCAGTTTCAAAAACTATTTGGAATCGAGACGAAGTTGGAGATAATCAAGAAGCAAATCGAGAGTTCAAGAGTTTCAACTTCGATCAATTCTTTGCAACTCCAAAACCTACTCGATTGATTCGCAAAATTCTTCAACTTGCATCAGATCCCGACTCAATAATTCTCGATGCATTTGCAGGATCTGGAACGACTGCTCAATCAGTTATCGAGTTGAATCGAGAGGATTCTGGATCTCGAAAATTCATTTTGATCGAATCCATGGATTATTGCGAATCGATAACAGCGGAACGAGTTCGTCGAGTTGGCGGAGATTTCTCGTTCTATGAATTAGGAGATCCAATTTTTATCGAGGATCAATTGAATCCAAATTTATCGAGAGATCAATTTCGAAGATATCTATATTTCTCGGAAACAAAAAAAGAGATCCCACCAATGAATCCCGATGAATCAACTCTTCTCGGAATTCATGATGGAATCGCTTATCACTTAATCGATGGAGAATTGAATCTCGATTCGCTCGCACAGATCAAAACTCGATCAAAAAGCTACATTATATATAGTGATTTGTGCCGGATCGATCAATCGGATCTCGATCGATTCAAAATCTATTTCAGAAAAATTCCGCGCGATGTTCGTCGAATGTAGGAGGTTGAAGTCATGGAATTGAAGCCGTTTCAGCGTGAAATCATTGGAGATTTGAAACTCTATCTCGATTTGCTCGATCAAATGAACAATCTATCTTTTGCGTGGGAAGTTTTTCATTCGCGGAAGAAGAATCGCGACGCGCTGAATTATCAAAACACAATCGAAGGCGTGCCGCATGTCTGTGTCAAAGTTCCAACTGGCGGTGGAAAAACATTTATCGCGGCGTCTGCACTCAAAACAATTTTCGATGGAATCCCTCAGCTCGATACTCGATTCGTCATTTGGCTCGTTCCGTCAGATTCAATTCTCGAGCAGACAATTCGAAATTTATCAAACATCGAGCATCCATATCGTCAAAAACTCGAGCAGGATTTCAATGGCAACGTTCAAATTTTTACGAAAGATGAAATGCTCCTCGGACAAAATTTTTCACCGAGCACCGTCGATTCAAATTCATTATCGATCGGAATTTTGAGTTATAGTTCATTGCGAATCGATTCGAAGAAGAAAGATTCTCGCAAAATTTTTCAACCGAATGGAAATCTGCAGACGTTCGATGAATTTGGCGAGGAGAATTTTTTGGAAAATACTCCAGAATCTGCATTGATTCAGATAATTCGTCGATTCAAACCAGTCGTGATAGTCGATGAATCTCACAACGCAACATCAACTTTGAGCGTCGAAATGCTATCAAATCTGAATCCGAGTTTCATTCTCGATCTCACTGCAACTCCTCGAAAGAATAGCAACATCTTATCAATCGCAAGTCCTCTCGAATTGAAAAACGAAAGCATGGTTAAAATTCCAGTGATCGTTTACAATCGTCCCTCGACTGAAGTTGTGATCGAATATGCAATTGCACTTCAGAAAAGTCTCGAGGAGTTTGCAAAATCTGAATCGCAATATATTCGTCCAATCGTATTATTCCAAGCTCAACCGAATATGAAATCGAAGGAATCGGAAACATTCGAGAAGATTCGCGAGAAATTGATCGCTAAAAAAATTCCAAGAGATCAAATCGCGATCAAAACTTCAAACATCAATGAAATCGCTGGAATCGATCTGATGTCTGAAAAATGTCCGATTCGATTCATCATCACAGTCAACGCGCTCAAAGAAGGTTGGGATTGTCCTTTTGCATATGTCTTAGCATCGATCGCAAATCGAAATTCAGAAATCGATGTTGAGCAGATCGTCGGAAGAATTTTGAGACAGCCGAACGCGACTCGATGCAAGAATAACGCGCTGAATTGCTCATATGTTTTCACGAGTTCTGATGAATTCCGTGCGACTCTCGAAAAAATTGTGAATGGATTAAACAACGCTGGATTTTCTCGAAACGATTGTCGCGTGACAGATTCCGAGGATCAATTTGAGGATCAATTCGAAGATCAGATCGAGATTCAACATGAAATTCCAAAAATCGAGACTCAAATCGAGAATCCAATTGAGACTCAATCTGAAATCGAAATTCCGCCCGAATCTGAAATCGTCGAGGATAAAATTGAAGATCAAATCGAGAATCCAGTTGAAGATCAAACTGAATCTAAAATTGATGATCAAGTTGTCGAGGAAATCAAAACTCCAATCAATGTTGAGGAGATCATTCGGCAGGCTGATGAATTAAATCGCGAGTTCAATTCAAAACCTCGAATCGAGACTCGTGATAATTCTCGACAAATTGGAATCCGTCCAGAATTTCGAGAGGAGATCGAGCATTTCAAACTTCCGCAATTCACAATTCAAACACCGAGTCTCGCACTGTTTTCGAGCGGCGATAAATTGCTCCAGCCGACAGATTTGCTCCGAGAATTTTCACTCGAATCCGCCGATGCAAAAATCGATTTGAGTTTCGATGCGAACATGTATCAAATCGATTTGGATAAAGGTAGCGATGGAATTCCAGCGTATCGATTGGTTTCGCAAGATGCTAAGAAATTTTTTGTCGATTATCTCAAAATTCCAAAGGATAGACGTCGCTCGAGATTTCTCGGTGAAGTCATGAAAAATCTTGATCGCGATGATGAAATTGGATTGAATTCGATTCAAAATTATGTGCGTCGAGTGATTGATTCGATGGATGAGGATTTGATCGGAAAATATGAACAGATTCCATGGATATTTGCAAGAAAAATCCGCGATAAAATTATTTCATTGAAACGAGATTATTGCGAAAATAGATTCTATGATTTGATTGGGCGCGAAATGATTCATTGCGAAGATCAATTTGAATTTCCAACGAGCATTTCTCTCAAAATGACAAAACCGATCAAACGATCACTGTATGAATTGGAGCAAGATGATCTGAACAATTTCGAGCGAGAAGCGGTGCGAGCGTTAATTGAGATTCCGAATGTTAAATGGTGGCATCGAAACATTTCGCGGCGAGGATTTTGTTTGAATGGATTCGAGCGTCATTATCCAGATTTCATAATTCGACTTGAATCTGGAAAAACGATCTTACTCGAGACGAAGGGAGATCATCTCGATGGATCTGATTCGCAGAAAAAATTGAAACTCGGAACGAAATGGGCAAATCTGAGTGGCGAGGATTTTCGATATTTCATGGTCTTTGGAAAACAGTCGATAGATGATTCGCTGACGCTCGATCAATTTTTGAATCAAATTAGATCTCTTTGAGGAGTCGATCTCATGAAAAAATTTTTGATCGCGCTAATTCTTTTCATCATTCCGAGCATCACTCACGCTCAAGATGTTTGGATTTATTCTCACGACGAAATCGATTCATACATCATCGAGGAGTCAATCGTCGCGGAATCTGATTCAGTGACAGTCACGACGAAAGATGTTCAAGATGGAAGATTATTGCGAACGATTCATTGGAAATTCGAAAATGTTTTTGATCAATGGAGATATGAAACTTCAGAAATGGATGGATTTCATACGACGGTTGTAATTGAAGATGGATTATCTGGAAAAATTTTGCGATTCTGTTTAGATCATTCAAACTGAATCTAAAAAAATCCCTTCCGAAAAAATCGGGAGGGATCTTTTTTTATTTGTGAGTGAAATCTATGAAAGGATTTCGACGTCAAAAATCAAATTAATCGAGCGAAATTATGTATCGAGAAATTGAAGGGGGGATTCATCTTGAACTCATTCACAATCAAACAAAAATTGTATCTAGCTTTTGCACTGTTGATTCTGATTTTCATCGCGACAGGAATTTATGCGGAGCGAAGTTTGAATCGAATCAACGCGGGAGCAACTCAAATCGCGACGGAACATTTGCAGGGAGTCATCGAGACGACGGAACACGCTCGAACACTGGCAAAATATCGACAGAACGAATTTGCAGTTCTGACAGCGGGATCGTTATCGTTCAAGGTTCATGCGGCGCAGCAGGCTGATCGACTCGCGCAGCAGATCGATATCGTTTTTGAATCAGCCGCGTCGCAAGTCAAAGGCGATGCAGTTGCAGATTTTCAAGACGTTCGAACTGCATGGAACAATTACAGAAAAAATTCCGAACGTGTTTTCCAGCTCGTGAAAGAGAATCAAATTTTCGAGGCGACTCGATTGGTTGAATCTAGCGATCAAGATTACATGTACATCGAATCGAAACTGCAGAAATTGCTCGATGGGCGCAAGGATTTCATTCATCAAGAAAATGTTTATGGCGAACAGCAGTATCAATCGATGCAAATCATTTTGATATCTGCGATTGGTGCGGCTGTATTGCTAGCACTTTTAATCGCTGGAGCATTGGCAAAATCGATTTCGAAACCTATCAATAACATGATGGATGCGGCTCGAAAAATATCTCAAGGCGATTTGAGTGTCGAGATGAAAGCGATTAGCAATGACGAACTCGGCGAATTGACTCAAGTTTATGGCGAGACAGTAAAAAATCTTCGAGAGTTGATTCGCGATATTCAATCGACGGCGGAAGATGTTTCGAATTTTGCATCGCAATTGACAGAGAATGCAAGTCAATCGGCAGTTGCAACTCAACAAGTCGCAACATCAATCGGCAACGTCGCGGAAAATGCAAATCATCAAGGCGAGGCAGTCAATCGATCGACGAATTCGATTAAAGAGATGTCAGAAATGCTTCGTGGATTCGAGGAGAAAGCAGTTGCATCGTCAAAAGCGGCAGGATCTGTCGAAGAAATCGCTGAATCTGGAAAAACTACAATCGCGCAGGCAGTAGATCAAATGTCTGTCATTGCGGATTCAGTCATGAGTTCGGCGCGAGTGATTCAACAGCTTGCGGAGCGATCTGACGAAATCGGACAGATTGTCGAAACGATCTCCGGAATTTCTGAACAGACAAATCTTTTAGCTCTCAACGCGGCGATTGAAGCGGCTCGAGCAGGAGAAGCTGGTCGAGGATTTGCAGTTGTCGCCGATGAAGTTAGAAAATTGGCTGAAGGATCTGGCGAGGCGGCTCAAAAAATCGCTGAAATGATCGAGATGATTCAAACTGATGTCAAAGCGGCAGTTCAACAGATGAATCAGGGAACAGATGTCGTTGAAGGTGGAAAGACTGCAGTTGCAGACGCTGGAAAGTCATTCGATAACATCGCGGAAGCTGTTGAAAATTTAGCTCAACATGCCGCGGCGATTCTCGAGGATGCAAAAAAATCTTCGGATCAAGTCGAATCTTTGGTCGTCGTCATGGAATCGCTCGAGAAAAATGGAAAAGATGTTGCGGCTGAAACTGAATCAGTCTCCGCGGCGACAGAGGAACAATCGGCGTCAATCGATGAAGTTGCAAGTGCGAGCCGTCGACTCTCGGAATTGGCTCAAGAACTTTTGAACTCGACCGCCAAATTCAAAATCTGATTCAAAATCTGAGGAGGTGCTCACGATGAAAAAGCTACTATCAATCCTCGCGCTGATGATCTGTACTTCGATCATTTTTACAGGCTGTCTCGGCGATGAAGATACAAATTCTCGAAAGAAAGTCGCGATCACTTTTTCACATTCCTCCGCAATTTGGGATGTCTATGGAGATTCACTGCAAAAAGAGCTCGAGCAAAATGGATTCGATGTCGATTTTCAATTCACGAATTCAGTTGACGAGCAAATCATGCAAATCGGAAAGATGATCGAGTCGAATCCTGCATGTCTAGTAGTTGGCGCAGTTGATCGAACTCGTCTCGCGAATATTTTGGAGCAGGCGAAGGAGAAAAATGTTCCAGTCATTGCATACGATAGATTGATTCTCGATTCCGACGCGATTTCATATTACGTCTCATTCGATGCGCAGGCAGTCGGTGCAGCGATGGGAGAATATATCGAATATGCATTGCAGCTCAAAGGACCAATGCAATTGACTCACGTCACAGAATCTCTCGCGCCGCCAAATTTTCCAACGAGCGCACCATATTATATTGAAGTTTTTGCAGGCGATCCCAATGACAAAAATGCTCGGCTGTATTTCGATGGAGCGATGCAAGTTCTTCAGCCGTATTTCAACAATGGAACATTTGTCTGCCGCTCTGGAGAATTGACTTTTGATAAAGTTTGCGAGGCGAATTGGGATCCCAAGGAAGGCGAGCGGAGAATGCGTCGATTGATGCAGACGTTTTATTCTCACGGCGAATCGCTCAACATCGTGCTTTGTCCGAATGACGATGCGGCGGAATTCGTTCGAAATCTGTTGAAAGAGTATAATTATTCCGGCGCGTATCCAATAATCACTGGTCAAGACGCTGAACAAAAAGCTCTTCAAGCGATTCGAGAAGGCACTCAATCAATGACAATTTACAAGCCAGCTGATGAACTCGCCGCGAAAACTGTTCGAATGATTAAAGCGGTTGTAGAAGGAACTCAACCGGAAATCAATGATCCAAAATCGAATAACAACGGAAAAATCACTGTGCCCTCCTATCTTTGCCTTCCGATTATCATTGATAAAAACAATCTTGACATCGTGAAATAATCTGAGGTGAAATTTTTCAAATGATCGTCTATCAAACTCTCTCTGGCGGGCGATATGTTCCGTTTGATTCGTCGAATGGAAATCGTCCGTTGTATGTGAATCTGACGAATCGCTGCGATTGCGATTGTGTTTTCTGTCTTCGAAATAAAAAAGATGAATCGTCGATGTCTCTGGAAAATTCTCTGTGGATCGATCGCGAGCCGTCAGTTTCGGAAGTTGAATCTGAGCTTGAAAAAATTCCATGGCAATTTGTGACGGAATTAGTTTTCTGTGGATTTGGTGAGCCAACTCAAAGACTCGATGAATTGGTCGCGCTGTTGAAATTTTCGAAGTCAAAGCATCCCGAGACTCCAACTCGATTAAACACGAATGGATTGGCTGAATTATCGCATGGATCTGAAATCGCAAATCGATTCAAAAAAATTCTCGATACAATTTCAATTTCACTCAACGCGTCGAATTCACAAAAATATTTGAAACTGACTCGCGCGAAATATGGAATCAAATCTTACGCGGCGATGTTAGATTTCGCCGAACATGCCAAGAGATTCGTCCCGAATGTAGTTTTGACAATCGTTGACAAAGTGAATCCGCCTGAGGAGATCGAGGCTTGTCGGAAAATCTGCGACGCTCGAAATCTCACGCTCCGAGTCAGGACATATGAAGATCATTGATTGGATTCTGGATTTTCTTTTTCCAACTCGATGCCCGCGGTGTCATGAATTCGTTTCGAAGTCTAAAATGTGGCATGAAAAATGTCTGCTCGAGACGATTTTGATTCATTCGACGAAAATCGAATCGAGTCTCGCGATTTCAAAATATCGAGGTGGGACTCGAGAATTGATCACCGATTTAAAATTCAATGGAAGAAAATCGAGAGTCAAAGTTATCGAAATACTCCTCGAGCGAGCGTTTGAATCGAGTAACATTCTTCAAAAATTCATTTCAAAACCGAATTTGATCGCTGTGCCAGTTCCAATTCATCCCGAACGCGAAAAACTCCGTGGATTCAACCAGGCTGATTTGATTTTTCGAAACTGGCTGAAACTCCACGGAGTCGAGATGCAATGTTTATTGAAGCGAGTTGTTGAGACTGCACCATCATTCAAATTGAATGCTGAAGAGCGCATGAAAAATATTTCTGGAGCATTTGAACTCGATGGCGATGTGAATGGAAAATCGATTTTGCTTGTCGATGATATTTTGACGACAGGGACGACAGTCATGGAATGCTCGCGAATTTTGAAACTTGGAGGAGCTAAATCGATTCGAATTTTGGTTTTGGCGTCAGATTATTGAGGAGGAATCCAGTGAAAAAATCTCTCGATGAATTTTTAATCGGCTTGCAATTTCTCACGCGAATTTCAATCGTCAAGCAAACAGTTTGGACTGAAGAAAATTTCGGTGGGAGTGTCAAATTTTTTCCAATGATAGGGGCGGTGCTCGGAATCATTTCATCGAGCATTGCCCTAATTTTTTTATCTCTCGAAATTCCACAAAATCTCAGCGCGGCAATTTTATCAATTCTGCTGATCATTTTGACGGGCGGGATTCATGCCGATGGATTTATGGATACTTGCGATGGAATTCTCTCCGGTCGCGAAAAAGATCGAGCTCTCGAGATAATGAAAGATTCGCGAGCTGGCTCGATGGCTGTCGCGAGTTTTGTTTGTATATCGATTCTCAATTTCGCAATAACTCTCGATCTTCAATCTCACGCACACATGTTAATTGTAGCTTTTTTTTCAACACCGATAATTTCTCGCGCGATGATGGTTGCAACAATTGGATTTTTTCCATATGCAAGACCTAGCGGCATGGGATTTGCATTTGCGAAATATACAACTCGAAAGACAATCGCGCTCGCAATTTTTCAAATGATCGCTCTAACAATTCCAGTCGCAATTTTTTTTCCAAGAGGACTTCTAATCGCGATAATTTTTTCAGCGATTTTCACATGGCGATTTGGAATTTATTCGACTCAAAAACTTGGTGGCGTGACTGGTGATGTTTATGGATTCGTGACAGTGATAGTTGAATCGATTTGTCTCGCAAGTTTTTTGATTGGAGGATGAAATGGAAAAATTTGAACATGGCGGGAATGTTTATGATCTTCCGCAAAAAGATCTCCTCGATTTCTCGGCGAATATCAATCCACTCGGAATTTCTGAAAAAGTGAAATCTGAAATTTTTGAGCAAATCGAGAATCTGATTCATTATCCCGATCCGCAAATGACAGATCTCAAGCGAGCGATTTCGAATCGATACAAGATTTCTGAGGATCGAATTTCATGTTACAACGGCGCGACAGAATTTTTTTATCTCGCAATGCAAATTCTGAAACCGAATCGAGTGTTGATTCTCGATCCGAGTTTTTCAGAATATGAGCGATCTGCAATTGCATCGGGCGCAAAAATCGAGCGATTGAGTTTCAGCGCACCGATTCAAATTCTCACGCAAAAAATTCGAATGCTCGACGAATCTGATACAATCATAATTGGAAATCCAAATAATCCAACAGGAACATTTCCGCCGCTTGAAAAAATCATCGAGGCGGCTCGAAAAATTCATGCGTGGATAATTGTCGATGAATCATTTCTCGATTTTCGTCGCGACTCGGAAGATTTAACAGCGCGTCGATTCGATTATGATCGATTAGCAATTGTCATATCGCTCACGAAATTTTATGCAATTCCAGGACTTCGAATCGGATTCGCGATAACAAATCCAGAATTTCGAAATCGATTGGAAAGTTCAAAAGATGTTTGGAATGTGAATTTATTGGCGCAGCGAGCATCGATAATCGCGTTGCAGGATGAGGATTATCGCTTGAAGTCAATCAAGCTAATCGAAGAGGAACGAGAATTTGTCGAAATGCGGCTCGGAATGATTCAAGGTATCGAAAAAGTTTTCAAGCCGTCAGTGAATTTCATTTTATTTCGACTGAATCGATCTGCAAAAAATCTCCTCGAGAATTTGAGATCGAAAAATATTTTATTGAGATCGTGCGAGAATTTCCCGACGCTTGACGATCGATTTGTGCGAATGGCGATTCGATCTCACGATGAAAATCTGATTGTGATTGAATCGATCGAGAATTTTTTGGAGGACGAGGATATTGAATCGGTCGAGGATTTTTGGAGTGAAAAGTTGAATGGAGGATTTTGAATGACGCGGCTGATTTTGATTCGGCATGGGCAGACGGAATGGAATATAATCGGAAAATTTCAGGGGCAAAGCGATACTGAATTATCATCGGAGGGAATTCGACAGGCTGAATTGCTGGCGGAGCATTTCGAGGAATTTTATGCAAATCACATCGACGCGATATATTCGAGCGATTTAAAACGTGCGCGAGATACTGCCGAGACTCTCGGGCGGAAATATTCAATGGAAGTTCAACTCGATTCGAGACTTCGCGAAGTTCATTTTGGAAAGTGGGAAGGAGAATCGATTTCCGAGATAAAAAAATCTGATCCAAAAAATTTTTCGAGATTATTCACATCGCCAGATCTTTTAAAAATCGATGGAGGCGAGACATTCGAGCAAGTTCAAATTCGCGCAATGGAATCGATTCGCGAGATAATCGATAAAAATTCGAATCGAACTGTAGTTGTCGCGGCGCATGGAGCAATTCTTCGAACGATAATCGGCGCGATGCTCGATGTGCCGCTGCGATGCATTTGGAAAATTCGGCAGGATAATACAGCTGTAAATCTCGCGCGAGTCGATGATGGAAATTTCATGCTTGCGTTGATAAATGGAACGGCGCATTTAAAATCGAGCGCATTTAGCTTCGATACGTTGTGACACTCCTGACAAAATTGTAAGGATTCTTGAGAAGTTTGCCTAAGCCTTATTCTCAAAGGCATTGCCACTGTGCCTCTACTCTGTCGGATCTTTCAATCCTTCAGCATACTTTTATGTGCAAGTTAGCACTACATTTTTGTTAAAGCAGAAGTCTAACTGCTAACTTGAACGCTTAAGATTTTACGACGGAAACGATTTGTCCCGTCAACCGTTTATCTTAACTTTTCAAGGTGCATATATTTTTTAGCATAGAAATCTGAAAAGCGTTTACATATTTATGGAGCAATCTAAAGGTTTAATACTGCTTTTCGATAAGCTATAATCTCGGAATCAAAATTGAAGGGAAGGATCAATTTGTGTCTTGCATTCCCCGGAAAAATTGTTTCGATTGAAAATTCTCTGGCAAAAGTTGAAATCTCTGGAGTGACTCGCGATGTGAGTCTGATGCTTTTACCGGATGCAAAAATCGGCGATTATGTTTTAGTTCATGCAGGATTCGCAATGCAGATTGTCGAGCGGCAGGATGTCGATGAAATGATTGCACTTCGAGCTGAAATGCATGGTGCGCCTCGAACGGTGAATCTATGAGCGCGGAAGAATTTTTGAAATCGATTCGAGATTCCGCATCGAAAATCTCTCGAAAAATTCGATTAATGGAAGTCTGTGGAACTCATACAGTATCGATTTTTCGCGCAGGAATTCGCCAACTTCTTCCAAAAAATATTGAACTTGTATCTGGACCAGGATGTCCAGTTTGCGTGACGAGTGATGATTTTCTCGACAAGGCGATCGAGTATTCCAAAAATCCCAACATTATAATTGCGACGTTTGGAGATATGTTGCGAGTTCCAGGATCGAAATCGACTCTTCGAGAATCGACTGGAGACATTCGCGCAATATATTCTCCGCTCGATTCAATTCGAATTGCGCAGGAAAATCCCTCGAAAACAGTAATTTTTCTAGCTGTGGGATTCGAGACAACTGCTCCAACTGCTGCCGCGACGATTCTCGAGGCAAATCGATTGAAACTCGAAAATTTGAAATTTCTATCGGCTCAAAAATTAGTTCCGCCCGCGTTGAAAATTCTGTTATCAGATCCCGCGGCGCAAATCGATGGATTGCTGCTCCCTGGACATGTTGCAGTTGTCACAGGAGTCAAGGCGTTCGAATTTTTACAGATTCCGAGCGTTGTTGCAGGATTCAAGCCGGATGAAATTTTGCGAGCGATTGATTGGCTGTTATCTCGAATCGCTGAAAATCGATCGGAAGTCGGAAATTGCTATGAATCAGTCGTTCATCGCGATGGAAATCCTCAAGCTCAAAAAATTCTCGATTCAGTTTACGAAGTTGCAGATTCGAATTGGCGCGGCTTGGGATTGATTCCAAAATCTGGATTGAAAATTCGACAGGAATTCGAGCGATTCGACGTCGAAAAGATCATTCCGATTCAAATTCCAGAATCTCGCCCAAATCCAAATTGTCGATGCGGCGAAGTGTTAAGAGGATCAATCATTCCGACTGACTGCAAACTCTTTGGAAAGATTTGCAAACCGGAGCATGCGACTGGACCATGCATGGCGAGCGTCGAAGGAACATGTTCAGCGTGGTTTCGATATGGAGGAAGTCATTTTGAATTCTGAAACTATAACAATGGCGCATGGATCTGGAGGATTGGCGAGTCAAAATTTATTGCGTGAATTGATTCTGCCAAATTTTTCGAATCCAGCACTCGATGAATTGAATGATGGCGCGATTCTCAATGTAAAATCCAAAATCGCAGTTTCAACCGATTCATTTATCATTCGCCCGATTTTTTTTCCAGGCGGAAATATTGGAAAGCTGTCGATTTGCGGAACTGTCAACGATCTTGCAGTTTCCGGCGCGATTCCAAAATATCTCACGGCGTCAGTGATTTTGGAGGAAGGATTTCCGATTGACGATTTAAAAACGATTGTCGCATCGATGTCGAAAGTCGCTCGCGAAGTTGGAATTCAAATCGTGACTGGAGATACAAAAGTCGTTGAGAGAGGATCTGCTGATGGAATTTTTATCAATACGACAGGAATCGGCGAAGTTATCGATGGAGTCAATCTGTCTCCTCGAAATGTTCAAGCCGGAATGAAAATTCTAGTCTCGGGATTTTTGGGAGATCATTCCGCGGCGATTTTGTCTAGCCGTCATGGATTGGAGACGAATCTTGAATCTGACTGCGCACCGCTTTCAAAATTGACTCAAGAAATGCTCGCGACGGAAAAAAATATAGCCGCCATGCGAGATATCACTCGAGGCGGGCTGGCTGAAGTGTTGAATGAAATCGCGACGGAATCTAATGTAGGAATTTTGATTGACGAGGAGAAAATTCCGATTCGCGACGAAGTTCGAGGAGTTTGCGAGATTCTCGGTTTTGATCCATTGAATCTTGCGAATGAGGGAAAATTGATCGCGTTTGTTCCCTCTGAATCCGCTGAAAAAATTCTCGATACAATGCGAAAAAATCCATTCGGAAAAAATGCATGCGAAATCGGTGAAGTCGTCACAAATTCTCGAGGGCGAGTCGGAATGAAAACTTCGATCGGCTCGATTCGCGTCGTGGATTTTCCACCTGGCGAGCTTGTGCCGAGAATCTGTTAAGGAGGAGCATTTTGAAATTTCTATCGATCGTCGCGATGATGTTCGTGACGTTTTTTTTTGCGGGCTGCAGCGATGATCTCAATTCAACTGCGCTCGAAAATTTGCCGATAATTGAATCGCCGAATCAAAATCGTGATGAAAAAATTCCTGTCGATGTGTTATGGGATGCGACAATCTCGATGCAGGGATTCACGACAATCGCGCCGATGAATGTCTATCGAACGTTGCCAGATGAAATTGAAAACATCTGCGCATCGATTGGCGACGTCAATTTTTATCGATTCGGTTCAGACGCAATGAAAATCGATCGCGCCGGCTATCGAAAATTCACTGAGCCGGAAACTTATACTGAACTCGTGACATCGATGGCGAATGCAGTTGAAATCTCAAATCCTGAGCATTTATCGATTGTTGTCACGGATCTTTTCGAATCTGAATCTGATTGGAGTTTAGTCACGCAACGGCTCAAGGACAAATTTTTTACTAAACATCTTTCGACGGCGATAATTGGAATTCGAAATCCATTCGATGGAAAAATTTTCGATGTTGGATTGAAAGCGCAGAGTTTTTCATATGCAACCGGCGGAGATCAAAATCGATTCCGTCCATTCTATCTGTTCGTGTTAGGTCGAGAAGATGTCGTGAAAGATTTTGTGAATCGATTTGAGAAATTTCGACGTCAGCAAGTGATTCAAAATGAAATTGAGTATGTGATTTTCACCGAGCATTTGACAGATCGCGCGGAAACATTCGCAACGCTCCCGATTATTGATTCGCAAAATCTGTTTGAAAGCGTGGAGCTGGAGGATAATCGCGTGCGAGAATTTGGAATCGATTCGCCGACAGATCCCGCGTCAGTGACTTTCAATTTCAAATACAAACCGACGCTCGGAGCATGTTCAATCGATCGCAATTCACTGCAAACTCAGATCGATTTCTTCACGCTCGATTCTGAATCTGATTCGTGGATTGAAACTCGAAATGCTCGCGCCGATGGAAAATTTTCATTGGAGCGGGATGAAGAATCGGAAAGTTATCTGTTGAAATTCGAATTCACTCCGGAGCGGAATTTGCAAATCGATCGGTGGAATTTTTTGCATGCATCGCTCAAACCTCCAGCATCTAGTTTCGAATTGCCGGAATGGATTTCGCAATGGAACATGGGCAACATCGATGTAAATCCCGCGGCATTCGATGGAACAAAGACGACAAATCTATTACACATCGCGCAATCATTACTCGACGCGCAATTTGAATCGTCACAGCCCTCGCTCGTTGATTTATATTTTTTGATCGAGAATTGAGGTTAGAAAATGACTCGAAAAAACAAAACTATTCTTCAAATTTCATTCGTAATTATATTGATGATTTTGTTGAGCATCGCGGCATATTATCTCGGCTCGCGATTCGCTCGAGGATTTTTGACTGCAGGCATGGGAGTCACACTCGTTCAATGGCAATCGCATTTTGCTAGACTTGTTGCAGCGATGGGAGGAGTATCGTGTCTCGCGCTGCTCACATGGTATTCCCTCGCGAGATTTTTTCTTCGACTCGATAACGCTCAATCAGTAGACAAACGATCGATTTGGCTTGTAATTGGTGCGGCAGAGATCGCTTTCTGTCTATCACTTCCATACATTTTTTCGACTGCCGATAAAAGTTTGAAACTCGGAATTTCAATCCCAATTTTATTTCTAGGATTGTTCGCGATTATTGGATTCTGGTTCGGAAGCATTTTAGTAACTCCCTCGCCATATAAATACACGCCAATTGGCTCATCGATTTTTCGTCGAAGTAGAAAACATTGAAATTTTTCATGGATAGAGTTTAAAATCTATCCATGATTTTTTTGTTCGGAATGGAGGTTGAATCATGTTTCCAGAGGAACGTCAGCAGGCAATACTCGATTTGCTCGAGCGCGATGGAAAAGTTTATGTGAAAACGTTGAGTGAGAAATTCGAGGTAACAGAAGATCGAATTCGAAAGGATCTCGGCACGCTCGAAATGGATGGAAAACTCAAGCGAACATATGGAGGAGCTGTCGCACGTCAAGCAGTTCCACAGAAAAAAACTTCGACTGATGCTGAATCTAAAAAGAAAATCGCGAGCGCAGCAGTCAAATTGATCGGCGAATCAGATTTGATCTTTCTCGATATTTCGACGAGCAACATTCTAATCGCGGAAAAACTTCTCGAATTGGATCGCGAAGTTAGAGTTGCGACGAACATGATTGAAGTTTTGACTCGGCTTGCACATGCTCCAAAAGTGAAATTGATTTTTGCGGGCGGAGTGATCAATCGAAATCGCAATGGATTTTTAGGCGGTGCAACTCTCGATTTCATTTCGAAACTCAAACCGGATATTGCATTTCTCGGCGCTGTTGGAGTCGATGTCAAAGAAAATTCAGTTTCAACTTTCGACGTCGAAGATGGAATCAATAAAGCCAAAATCATTTCGATGAGCAAAAATTCATATGTCGTTGCAGAATCGAGCAAATTGAATTCCGATGGAAATTACAACTATGCATCGCTCGATGAACTCTCGGGATTGATTACTGATGAAAAACCGTCTGAAGATATTTGTCATGCCGCGGAAGAATTTGGAGTGAAATTGATTCTGCCATGAAATGTGAAATCTGTCCTCGACGCTGCGGAGTTGATCGAAAAATCGAAAGAGGATTTTGCGGCGAGAGTTGGAATCCTCGAATCGCACTCGTTTCACTTCATCGATGGGAAGAGCCATGCTTAATCGGTGAAAATGGAGCAGGCACAATTTTTTTCTCGGGATGCTCATTGAGATGTTGCTATTGTCAGAATCGCGAAATCTCTCAGCATTATGGATTTGGAATCGAAGTTTCAATCGATCGGCTTGCAGAAATTTTTTTGGAACAACAGAATCGAGGCGCGTCGAATCTCGATTTAGTA
Source organism: Selenomonadaceae bacterium (assembly GCA_017484005.1). Classification (GTDB taxonomy): domain Bacteria; phylum Bacillota; class Negativicutes; order Selenomonadales; family Selenomonadaceae; genus Quinella. The sequence continues at coordinate 42,305 of JAFUTY010000013.1, forward strand.
ACGCCAACTCATTTTGTTCCAGCGATAATCGATGCGATTGAAATTGCTCGACGTCATGGATTAAACTTGCCAATCGTTTATAATTCGCATGGCTATGAAAATCTCGAGACTCTCGAAATGCTGCGAGGATCGATCGATATTTTTCTGCCGGATTTAAAATCTGGAGCTGAAGAATTTTCCAACGCACCGAATTATTTTGAAGTTGCAACTCAAGCAATTTTGAAAATGTTTGAGATTGTTGGAGATTTGCAATTTGATTCTCTCGGAAATTTAAAACGCGGCATGATCATTCGACATCTGATCCTTCCGAATCATCGAAAAGAAAGTTTGAAGATCGTTGAATGGATCGCCGAGAATTTCAAAGATCGAGTGATTTTGAGTTTGATGCGTCAATATACTCCGATGCCTGATGTTCCAAAATCGATCGATCGAAAGCTCACGAGTTTTGAATATGATTCAGTCGTCAATCGAGCTCTCGATTTGGGATTAGAAAAAATTTTTGTGCAGGAATTAGAATCTTCGTCGAAAATTTTTATTCCTACATTTAATGGAGAGAATGTGATTCGAGATTCCAAATTTTGACGAGAATTTCACTTTTAAATAGCTTGCTTTGAACTTTGCGAGCGAAAATAATCTCTGCTAGGATTTCTTTCACACACAGAGAGGAGATGAACTCGATGAAAACAGTGACAAAACGCTCCGGCAATGAAGTCAATTACGATCGCCGAAAAATTTTCTACGCTATCTCCGGAGCGAATCGCGAAGCAGCTGAAGCCGGTGAGAATTACATGACAGACGCGCAAATAGATTTGGTTGCCTCTCGTGTTGAAAGCGATATCTCCGCCCGCGAAAATATTTCCGTCGAAGAGATTCAAGATATCGTCGAAAAGGAAATCATGAATCATAATTTTTTCAACGTCGCGAAAAGATATATCGTTTATCGCCAGCAGCATGCACAGCGTCGCCAAGCTCTGCAGAATCTGATGGAAACTTACTCTGATATTTTTTTCTCGGATGCAATTCATTCAGATTTGAAGCGCGACAATGCAAACATCAACACCGATGCATCGATGGGAATCATGTTGAAACTCGGCGCGGAAGGTGCAAAACATTTCGTCGATAATTACATTTTGCCGGAACGATTTGCGACAGCGGATCGCGAAAATTGGATTCATATTCACGACAAAGATTTTTCATTGATAACTTTCAACTGTTGCCAGATCGATTTGTTGAAATTATTCCGTGGAGGATTTTCAACGGGACATGGATTTCTGCGAGAGCCAAATTCGATTCGAGCATATGCATCGCTAGCCTGTATCGCAATTCAGTCGAATCAAAATGATATGTTCGGCGGGCAATCGATTAATGCTTTCGATTATGCAATGGCGGAAGGAATCAAAAAATCTTTCCGAAAGGCGATTCAGCTAGAAATTCATCGCGCGGTTGAATATAGTTTAGACGACGAGATCGATTTCAGTTTCATCGATTCGATTGATTTCACTCGTTGCAGATATTCGGAAAACGATCAATCGGAAAATTTTGCTCCAGCGTTAGAAGAATTAGAAAAGAATCTGCCGTCGGGATTGAATTTTAGAAAGATATACAAATTAGCATGCCGCGACGTCGAAGAGGAAACTCATCAAGCGATGGAGGCGTTGATTCATAATTTCAACACACTTCATTCGAGAGCTGGTGCGCAAGTTCCATTTTCATCGATAAATTATGGAATGGATACATCGGACGAGGGACGGCTTGCAACTCGCGAAGTGTTGAATGCAATCGAGGCGGGATTGGGAAATGGCGAGACACCGATTTTTCCAATCAGCGTTTTTCAATTGAAAGCCGGCGTGAATTACAATCGCGACGATCGAAATTACGATTTGTTCAAGCGGGCCTGCGAAGTGAGTGCTAAACGATTATTTCCGAATTTCGTGAATCTCGACGCGCCGTACAATCTGAAATTTTACAAGCCTGGCGATTACAATTCCTACGTCGCGACGATGGGCTGTCGAACTCGAGTGATGTCAAACGTCAATGGTCCTGAAGAATCTGGATCGCGTGGAAATTTTTCATTCGTTACGATAAATCTTCCAAAACTCGCGCTGGAATCTGACGGCGATATCGATGAATTTTTCAAGCTTTTTGATCACTACATCGATATTTCGCATGATTATTTGCTTTTTAGATCGAAAACGATTGAATCGAAACATCTCTACAATTATCCATTTTTGATGGGGCAGGGCGTCTGGATGGATTCAGACAAACATCATCAAACCGATTCGATTCGCGATTTATTGAAACATGCGAGCTATTCGATTGGATTTTGCGGATTGGCTGAATGTCTCGTCGCACTGATTGGCAAACATCATGGCGAGTCTGAAGAAGCTCAAGAGCTCGGTTTGAAAATCGTGGGACATCTTCGTCATAGAACTGATGAATTCACTGCGGAAGAAAAATTGAATTGGACGACTTTTGCATCGCCAGCTGAATCAACTGCGGGACAATTTCAGCGTGCGAATCAGAAGAAATATGGAAAAATTCGCGGCGTCACTGATAAATTTTTCATGACGAATTCGAGTCATGTGCCGGTGTATTACAAAATTCGCGCGATCGATAAAATCAGAATCGAAGCACCATATCACGAACTTTGCAACGCGGGACACATCGCTTACGTCGAAATGGATGGAGATCCGACGAAGAATTTGAAGGCGTTTGAAAAGATTGTTCGCGCGATGCATGATGCAAACATGGGCTATTTTTCAATCAATCATCCAGTCGATCGCGATCCAATTTGCGGCTACACTGGAATCATTGCGGAAGAATGTCCTCACTGTCATCGCGACGAAAGCAATTTGCATCGACATACAATATTGAAACCTCCGAGCCATTTATCCGAATGAAAAAAGATCCGGGAGCGAAAAACTCTCGGATCTTTTTTTATTTCCGGAGGATTAATGAAACGCTTTCGACATGCGAAGTCATTGGGAACATATCGACCGGCTGAATTTTCTTCGTGATGAATCCCAACTCTTTCAAAATTTCCAAATCTCGAGCGAGAGTTGCAGGATTGCATGAGACGTAGATGATTTTTCGAGGATTCATTTTTGCGAGCGTCTCGAGAACTTTCGATTCACATCCAGCGCGCGGAGGATCAACAATTATCACGTCGGGATAAATTTCATCATGCAAAAGTTTCGGGACGAGAAAATTTGCATCGCCAATCAAAAATTCCACATTTCGAATTCGATTTGATCGAGCATTCTTCCAAGCATCTTGAATCGCTGACGAAACTATCTCGATTCCAAAAACTTTTCTAGCATGCTTCGCCAAAAATATTGATATCGTTCCAGTTCCGCAATAGCTATCTAGCACAATTTCAGATCCATTTAACTCTGCGAATTCCAAAACTTTTCGATACAAAACTTCAGCTTGAGTCGTGTTGACTTGGAAAAATGATCGCGCTGAAATTTGAAATTCAAACTCACCGATTCGATCAGTTATCGATTCACTGCCCCATAAGATTTTAGTTTGACGCCCGAGAATCACATTGTTTCGCTGCGGCTGAATATTCTGCTGAATCGATTTCAGATTTGGAACTCGATCGCGCAAAAATTTACAAATCTCTTTCGAATGCGGCAGAGAATCTTTCGACGTGACAAAAACTGCCATCAATGCTCCATCGAATCCAACTCGCCCCATCAGATGTCTCAAAATTCCGGTGTGTCGATCTTCGTTGTAAATTGGAATTTGGAATTTTTCAACTGCATCCCGCATCGCTTGAAGAAGTTGATCATTTTCTGAACGTTGAATCAAGCAACGCTCGATGTTCACGATATCGTGAGTTCCTCGAGCAAAACATCCCGCCAAAATTTTCTTTCCATGAATCCCAACTGGAAATTGAAATTTGTTTCGATAAAAGAGTGATGTGTGCATTTTCAAATCTGGATTCATCATTTCAAGCGTTGGGAGAATTTTTACATCAGTAATTTTTCCGATTCTCTCAACTGCGTCAACAATTTGATCGCGTTTGAATTTCATCTGCGCTGAATGTTTCATGTGCCAGAGATTACATCCTCCGCACGCTGGATAATATGGACAAATTGGCGTTTCTCGAGTTGAACCAGCATGAATTAATTTTTTGAGCTCGGCGATTGCATAATTTTTTTTGACTTCGACGATCTTCGCTAAAACGATTTCGTCTGGAAGTGCTAGAGGAATAAAAATCGTGAAATTCTCGATTCGCGCAATTCCCTCGCCATTTGTTCCAAGTCGATCGATTTTGATTTTGATTTCGTCTCCAATTTTCACTGGAGATTTTTGCGATTCAGTTTTCATATTCAAAATGCAAGCTCCATTATAAATTTGAATTCATCATTATGAGACTGTCGAATATTTTGAGGGATTTAGATCTTTCCACATTTCATCGAGATTTGTATAAACCTTGCTCAGATTTCGACCAGCATCGATGTCGTCAAAAATTTGTTGAAGATCTTCAGGCGAATCTTCCGATTCATCTTTGTTGATTAATTTGAGTTCATATTTAGTTTCGTCAGATTCGATTTTTTGTTGAGCTTGCATCGAAATCCCTCCTCACAAATTCTTTTTGAAATGCTCGATTCGATTCAATGCCTCGGAAATTTTATCGATGCTCGTTGCATATGAACATCGAATATGTCCCTCGCCGCAATTTCCAAATGCTGATCCTGGAACAACTGCAACATGCTCGCGTTCGAGAAGTTTTTCTGCGAATTCATCGCTTGACAATCCTGACGAAGTTATATCTGGAAAGATGTAAAATGCTCCCTTTGGTTCGAATGCGGGAAATCCAATTTTTGAGAATCCTTCGTGGATCAATTTTCGACGTCGATCATATTCCGCGACCATTTTCTTCATGTATTTTTCGCCATGTCGCAACGCTTCGACTGCTGCCATCTGTGCAGTGATTGGTGCGCAGAGCATCGTGTACTGATGAATTTTTGTCATTGCCGCGATAATCTCTGGAACTCCCAATGCATAACCGATTCGCCAGCCAGTCATTGCGTACGCTTTCGAGAATCCATTCAAGACAATTGTTCGATCTCTCATTCCTTCAATCGATGAAAAACAAATTGGATCTCTACCGCCATAAGTCAACTCGCCATAAATTTCATCGGATATCACGACCAAATCATGATCTTCCGCGAATTTTGCGATCGCCTCGAGATCCTCGCGCTCCATAATCGCTCCAGTTGGATTATTTGGATAGCCAATGATTATTGATCGAGTTTTAGGCGTCAGATATTTTTCCAAATCCTCGGGACGAATTCTGAATTCATTTTCGAGTTTCGTTGGAACTGCTATTGGAATTCCGCCCGCGAGAGTTGTGCATGCTTTATATGAAACATAGCACGGCTCGGGAATCAGAACTTCATCGCCCGGGGATGTTATTGCTCGCATCGCTAAATCCATCGCTTCGGAAACTCCAACTGTCACTAGAATTTCCGTCTCGGGATTATATTCAACTCCATGACGCCGCGAGAAAAAATTCGAGATTTCTTGACGCAATTCCAGAGTTCCTCGATTTGCTGTGTATGATGTATAGCCTCGCTCCAATCCATAAACACAGCTCTCGCGAATTGACCATGGAGTGACAAAATCTGGCTCGCCAACTCCCAATGAAATTACATCTTGCATTTTCGCGGCGATATCAAAAAATTTTCGAATTCCAGACGGCGCAATCGATTGAACTGCAGGAGACAATCTTTCTTGAGCGTTGAATTTTGTCATGGGCTCACCACCAATCTACGATCTTGCTCCTCATTTTTGAGAATGACTCCATCTTTTTTATACGGCTTGAGCAGAAAATGCGATCGAGTTTGAGTCACTCCATCGATTGTTGAAAGTCTCGTCGCGACAAAATTTGCAACTTCCTTCAGCGATTTTCCTTCGATTATCACTAAAAGATCGAAATCTCCACTCATCAAATACACCGTGCGAACTTCATCGAATCGATAAATTCTCTCGGCGATTGCATCGAATCCAACTTCGCGCTGCGGAGTCAAACTGATTTCGATTATCGCTGTGACAGATTCATCGCCAAATTTTTCCCAATCGATCAGCGCGTTATACGCCAGAATGATTTTGTCATCTTCGAGACGCTTGATATTGCGCTCGACTTCATATTCAGACTGCCCGAGCATTTTGGCGATTTCACTTACATCGCGACGCGCATCATGCTCGAGAATTTCGAGTAATTCTCTAGACATTAATCTCACTCCCAGAAAAAATTTTGGAAAAAACTTTTCGCAATATAGCATGAATATGGTAGGATTCGAGCGAAAAATTTTTTGAATTTGAAACTCTCGATAAAAATTTTTGGAGGCTGATGAAAATGTTCGGATTAGGCGTTCCAGAATTGGTTTTGATTTTGGTTATCGGATTGGTTGTCTTTGGACCTGGAAAACTTCCTGGAGTTGGCAAGGCTCTCGGACAGAGTATCAAGGAATTCAAAGCGGCAAACAAAGATGACGATGAACCTGCTAAAATCGAAGCGGCGAAAGTTGATGTGGAAAAATCTAAAGCATGAGTGAAGAACATCTCAAACAACTCGAAAAAATTTCTGAAGAGGATGCTGATGATTCTCAAATCAATCCGGATGAAAATGTTGATGAAGATTCTGATGATGGCTCGATGTCACTCACGAATCATTTGGAAGAATTGCGTTCGAGGATTATCAAATGTTTGATTTCTGTTGGAATTTGTTCATGTTTCACATTTTCCTTCGTTGAAGAGATCATGCATTACATCTCAAAACCTGCCGGCAAATTATATTTCATGCAGCCGTCTGAAGCATTTTTTACTTATTTGAAAGTTGCGGTTGTCGCAGGATTTTTGATTTCGTTGCCAGTGATTTTTTATCACATTTGGAGATTTTTTCTTCCTGCGTTGACAAAATCTGAACGTGGAATTTTAGGATTGATCGTCCCGATTTCAGTTCTATTATTCTTCGGCGGATTAGCATTTTCATTTTTCTTAGTTCTACCCGCAGGAATTCGATTTTTCATGGGATTCGGCGGTGAGGATCTCGAGGCACTATTTTCAGTCAACAAATATTTCGATTTCGTGATCGCGTTTGTACTTCCATTTGGATTTGTGTTTGAACTGCCGTTGATTATAACGATTCTCGGCAAATTAGGAATTCTCACATCGCAATTTCTCCAGAGATATCGAAAGATCGTTTTCTTTCTATCATTTGTTATCGGCGCGATTATCACTCCAACTCCAGACGTCTTTACTCAATCGATGATCGCAATTCCCATGATTCTCTTGTATGAAATTGGATATCTGATTGTGAAATATATTCTCCGGAATTAAAAAAGATCCATCGATCGAAAAATGATCGGTGGATCTCTTTTTTTTTCCGAGAAATTCATCGACGTAAAATTTCTCGACGTAACAGCGATAGATTTTGAAACATTCGAATTCCAAATGCTAAAAGTGCAACATAATACAAATCGATTCCGAGATGATCTCCGATGTAAACTAAAAATGCAGCGAGCAATCCATTCGTGAAAAATCCAGATATGAAAACCATGTCGTCAAATTCGTGAGACATCGTTGCTCGAAGTCCTCCAAAAACTGAATCGAGCATCGCCAGCAATATCACTGAAAAAAGTTTCGAATAAGCCATTGGAATAGTCACCGGCGCAAAATATCCAAGCACCAATCCAAGAATTAAACCGATTCCAGACTTGATCATTTCGCACCTCGCAAAAATTTTCTGTCGGGAATATATCACGCGCGATTGATCTTGCAACTTGAAAAAAATCGAAATTGATATAAAATTTTCACGGCTCAAAAATCTCTCGGGAAGGAGTGTTGAAGTTGTCGATTCTCTCAGAAATTTTAAAAGCGAATTCAAAATTCCAGCCGCCCGCAGAAATCCTCGATGAAGATCATGCAAAAAGTAAATTGCCAGCGAAACATCTTGCAGTTGTGACTTGCATGGATACAAGACTCGTTGGATATCTCGAGCCGGCGATGGGAATTTCTCGAGGCGACGCAAAATTTATCAAAACAGCGGGAAATTGTATCACTGGAGTTTTCGATGGAACAATTCGATCGCTCCTCGTATGCATTTTTGAACTCGGAGTTAAAGAAATCGCAGTCATTGGACATCATGAATGCGGCATGGCTAAAACGACTGCTGATTCTCTCACGAATGCGATGATCTCTCGCGGAATTTCTCCGGATGCGATTCAAATGGTTCACAAAGATCTTGAAACGTGGGCAGATGGATTTCAACAGCCGGAGCAAAATGTTATCGATACAGTTGCCGCAATTCGCTCAAATCCACTCATTCCGAAAGATGTGCCAATTCATGGATTGATGTTTCATCCAAGAGAAGGGAGTTTGGAAATCGTGGTTGATGGTTATGAAGATGCAAAATCCACTCTGACAGGAAAACTCGACGAAGCAAAATCTGCGCTCGAATCTAAGAAAGATGAAGTCAAAGGCGCGATCGAGTCGAAAAAAGAGGAAGTCTCTGAAAAAATCGATGATGCAAAATCTGCACTCGAATCGAAAAAAGATGAAGTGAAAGACGCAATCGAATCGAAGAAGGAAGAGGTTTCCGACAAAATCGATGACGCGAAAGAAACTGTCAGTGAAAAAGTTTCCGGCGCGAAAGAAGCTGTTGGAAATATGCTCGAAAATCTCGGTGCAAAACTCAAATCATAATTCATGAACATTTTCGTTTTACTGACTTGCGCCCTTGCGATCATTCTGATTCTGTTGCGGAAAAAATTTCCGATCGGAATTTCGATGATCGCGAGCGGCGTTTTTCTTTGGATTTTTCAATCGCGCGAGCTTGAATCGATTCTTAACGCTGGAATTGAAACGCTGAAAATGAATCGAACGTATGACATCCTTTTCGCAATGTATTTTGTCATGTGTTTAGAAATCGAATTGCGAAAGAGTGGATTGCTCGATTCAATGGTTGAAACTCTCCATGGAATTTTTTCCGATACAAAAATTTTACTCGCCGCGATGCCTGCATTTCTCGGATTACTGCCGTCGATTGGTGGAGCTAGATTTTCCGCGCCGATTGTCGATGAATTGAGCCGCGGATTGAATTTATCAGCGGAGAAAAAATCAGCGATCAATTTTTGGTTCAGACACATCTTCGAATTTTCGAATCCAATAATCCCTGGATTGATTCTTGCCTGTTCAATCGCCGGCGTGAGTTTTCCAGATTTTCTTCGACACATTGCATGGATGACATTTGTCGCGTTGATTGTTGGATATCTCGTGATTTTGCATCCAATCGATTCGAATTTGACGCGTCACAAATATCCTCATGGAAAAAATTTAGAATTTATAATCGCAATTTCGCCAATGATTTCAACATTTCTCCTCGCGACAACTCTGAATCTTAGAGCGTCAATCGCAACTGGAATTTCAATTGCCGCATTATATTTGATTCTGCAACTGATGAATCGAAGGATTGATTTGCGCGAGATTTTAATTGGTGCGATCGATCTCAAAATGCTTGGGAATATTTTGGCGATTCTATTCTTCGTTCAATTGCTAGTAGATATCAAGATTCTCGATGAAGTTGTCGCGGCGTTCAGAAATTCTCCACTGCCGATTCCGATGATCATTGCAGGAATTTCGTTTGTGATTGGAATTTTAACGGGGATGAGTCAAGGACATGTCGCGATAGTCATGCCGATTGTTGCGGCGATCGATCCAGGAAATTTAGATCTCGCTGGAATTGCGATGGCGTTTGGAGTTGCAGGACAGATGTTGACTCCGACTCATGTATGTCTACTCGTGACGATCGATTTTTTCCATGCAGATTTTTTCAAGACGTTGATCCCATTAATAATTTGTGAAATCTTTGTGCTCGGAATTTTTTCAACCGTAACATTTTTGACTTGGGGATGATTTTTTATGCAGTCACATGAAGCGATATTTCGCCCTTCAATGAATCCAAATCGCAAGCCATTGCACACACTGTTGCCTCTCAAAACACCAATTGCGTTGCAAATCGATCCGAGCGATGTTTGCAATTTTCGTTGTAAATTCTGTTTTCAGAGTCATTCGAACCTCAAACACAAACTGCTCACTCCCGAACTGTTTCAGAAAATCGTCAATGACATGAAAGAATTTCCAGAACCTTTCAATACAGTTTATTTGCATCGAATCGGCGAACCCTTGCTCAATAAGAATTTCCCCGAATTCGTGAGAATTTTGAAGAATACTTCACTAACTCGGGGGGGGGGGGCAGCCAATTGCCGGACGAGTTTGTACAATAACGAATGCTAGTCTATTAAATCCAAAATTGATTCGCGATATTGTTGACGCTGGACTGGATAAAATTCAGATTTCAATTTACGGTTTGAGCGACGAGGATTATAAAAAATTCTGTGGCGCAAATGTGTCATTTGAAAGAATCAAAGAAAATATTGCCTTGCTTTATCAAGTTGGGCACAGCAATGGAAAACATGTCGATATGTACATAAAAATTGCGGCGGAATATTTTTCTGAAGAGGAACAACAATCTTTCATCGAGCAATTTAGTCCAATCACTGATTCAATTTTTATTGAACATGTGACAAATATTTGGCCAGGACTGAAAATTGATGGAGTTAGTGATAATGGACAATATGATCTCGGTGTTCACGATTACATCTGTCCAACTCCATTTTATATGCTCAATATTCACAGCGATGGCGTTGTCAGTCCATGTTGCGTTGAGTGGCAGAAAAAACTGGTTCTTGGCGATGTAAAAACTCAATCTCTGTTGGATATATGGAATGATGATGAGCTTTACAATTTAAGAATCGCAACTCTAAAAAGAGAACTTGATTCTTATTCAATGTGCAAGCATTGTGAATTTCCCAGCGCAAGTTTATCGATTAATTTGACAGATCACATTTCGAAATTGTTGAATATATACGAAAGAAAATCTGCAGATTAATTCGCGATTTAGATTTCAAAAAATCCTATTACGGATTAGGAGGCAGTTTCGATGAATGCAATTTTTACTCGATCGAGCGTTCGAGCTTTCGAAGATAAACCAGTTGAACGTGAGAAAATCGAGTTGATTTTGAAAGCCGCGATGTCAGCTCCAACGGCAGTTAATCAACGTCCATGGGAATTTTTTATCATAACAAATCGAGAGAAATTGGAAAAGCTTTCGAAAGTTAGTCCGTATGCTGGAATGACTGCTAAAGCTCCAGCTGCGATTGTCATTTGCTATCGTCGAGACTGCAGACTTCCAGAATTTGCACACATCGATTGCTCAATTGCCGCTGAAAATATTTGGCTGGAATTCGAGGAGCTTGGATTAGGTGGAGTGATGTTAGGAGTTGCGCCATATGACGATCGAATAAAACTTGCTGGAGAGATTATCGAGCTTCCAGAAAATCTAGTTGCATTCACAATCATTCCATTCGGCTATCCAAAATCGAAACATGAGCAGAAAGATCGATTTGAATCAGATCGCGTTCATTGGATTGAGTGACAAAATATGAAAAAACATAATAAAGTGCGGGTGGCTAGCGGCGATCAATTGACGAAATTCGACGCAAAGCGCCCTTTTTTTTCGGTTATCATGCCTGTATTCAACGCGGAAGAAACTCTCAATCGATCAATTGCGAGCGTTATCAGTCAGACGTTCAAAAAATTCGAGCTGATAATCATTGATAACTGTTCGACCGATGGAAGTTACGATTTGATGATGGATTGGGCTCGCCGCGATTTTCGAATTCAACTTCTGCAGACTTCGGAAAATAATGGAGTTTCTCCCGCCAGAAATCTAGGTCTCGAGCGAATTTCTGGGACGTATGTAACATTTATCGACGCAGATGATTGGCTCGAGCCGAATATTTTTGATGTCGCGGCAAAATCGTTAATGGAAGATCCATCGATAGATTGTCTTAAATATTCATGTCACGAGGAGTATTTTGATTCACAAGGCGAGCTGCAAAATCGAATCAAATGTATTTGCGGAGAGGCGACTCTCACAAATCGGCAGCAGATCGTTGAAAAAATCGTCGAACTCGAATCGATTCCGCTGTTTGGTTATGTTTGGAATGGATTTTATCGCACGCAAATCCTTCAAAAACATCAGCTGAAATTCAACACAGAAATGCGCGTCAATGAGGATTTCGATTTCAATCTAGAATTTCTGCGGCATCTGTACAAAATCAAGACAATCAATGAGCTCGGCTATCATTATTCCAAGCAGATCGGCAGTTTATCAACGCACATCGAGCATTATTCATATCCAGTTTTGACGGCGAAAATTCGAGGATTGCTATCGCTTTTCGAATATGGATTGCCGGCTGATCAGCGTGAGAAAATTTTTTGGATGTATGTGAGAGCATGTTATTCCGCATTGACGAATGCAAATGTTATGAGTGAAGTCATGGATGAAATTGAAAGTGATCCGCTATTTCGAGAATTTAGACTAACTAAGTTCAATCAGTCTAATTTTAAACAGAAAATCATGATTTCACTGCTGAAATTTAGACCGATGCGTCCAATTTTGATTCTCGCGATTATCGCAATTCGAATCGTGCGGAAATTTTTTCCAAATCTATTTGCGAGTGTGAAAAGATGAAAAGAATTTTGCAGATTGGAATGACTCGGAATATTGGCGGGCTCGAGACTTATCTGATGAATCAATTTCGAAAATTGGATCGCTCGCGAATCATTTATGACTTTGTGAATATCACTGGCGAATATCAAATCGCGTTTGCAGATGAAATTGAGAGAGCTGGATCAAAAATTTTCGAAATTCCATCGCGTCGAAAAAATCCTCTGAAACATTATCTTGAATGGATCAAACTCTTTCGAAAAATCCAGGGACAATATGATGCGATAATTCTCAATGCAAATTCTTTATCGTATGTATTTCCAATCTTTGCCGCGCGATTTTTTGGAATTCCAATGCGGATTTTTCATTCTCACAACTCCGGTGATGAATTGAAAATGGGAACTCTTCGAAAAATATTGGTGAATGTCAATAAAATTTTGCTCGAGTCAAGCGTGACAGATCGATTTGCATGTTCAGAAAAAGCTGGTCGATGGATGTTCGACTCGAAAAAATTCCATGTGATTAACAATGCGATTGACGCTCGCGAGATGAGATTCAATCCGCAAATTCGAGATCAGTTTCGTCGCGAATTGGATTTGGAAAATCGATTTGTCTTGGCGCATGTCGGTCGATTCACGTTTCAAAAAAATCATGAATTTTTGATCGAAATATTCGCGAAAGTCGCGGAACAAATTCCCGATTCGATTCTACTTTTGATCGGCGATGCAGTCGAAGATTCAAGCTTTCTCGATCGAACGCGTCAAAAAGTTTCCGAATTGAAATTGGAAGATCGAGTAAAATTTCTCGGTTTGCGAAAGGATGTTCGAAATTTGATGCAGGCGTTTGATTGTTTTGTATTGCCGTCGCGATTCGAGGGACTGCCGATGGTCGGAATCGAGGCGCAATCGGCTGGACTTCCATGCGTTTTTTCAGACACAATCACGCGCGAATTGGAAATCACTCAAAATCTCGTGCAATATGTCAAGCTCGATTCGATTGAGGATTGGTGCGTCGCAATTCAAAAAGCTCGACAGATTCCGCGGCGCGATACATTCGATGAAATTGCAAATGCCGGATATGATATTTCGACAGAAATTTTGAAACTCGAAAAATTTTTTGAGGGATCGTCATGAAGTATATCGGAGAAACTCCTGCGGCGAATTTTCACGCGGGGAATAAAGCTCGCGCAGATGTCGATCGAATTTTTCAAAATCGAGGCTATCAGCTCGTTGAAAATTTTTATGAAACTCAATTCAAATCGATCGGTGAAAAAATTTCCTACATTATAGATCCGCGAACATGGCTCAAGATTTTTCGAACACTGCAAACTCAAAATCAAAATCTAGCTATGCAATTTCCAACTTATTCGAATTCACTAGTTCGCTGGACAATGAATCGAGTTTTAAAGCAAAATCGAACATTGATCGTAGTTCATGACGTTGATGCACTTCGAGATTTTTCAGCGGCAAATTCAATCGATCAAATCAATTCCGCGACGCTCGCAATAGTTCACAATTCAAAAATGAAATCTGAACTTGAATCGCTAGGAGTTCAAATTCCAATGATCGAGCTGGATCTTTTTGATTATCTACTCGACAAAATTCCAAAAATCGAGCGTCATAAATCTTCCGAGATCGTTTTCGCTGGAAATTTAGGAAAGTCTGAATTTCTCAAACAAAATCTCGCGCTGAATTTTCAACTCTATGGAATTGGTTGGGATAAAAATTTCAATGAAAGCTACAATTACTATGGAAGCTTTCCGCCCGATGAAATTCCATTCAAACTCAAAGGCAGTTTTGGATTGATTTGGGATGGCGATTCGATTGAGACTTGCGCGGGATCGTTCGGAAAATATTTGCGATTCAACAATCCACATAAATTTTCACTATATATCGCGTCAGGACTTCCAACGATCACTTGGCGGCATGCGGCGATCGCTGATTTTATTTTGCGGAATGAAATCGGTTTTGTCGTTGACTCTTTACATGAAATCCCGCGCGTGATAGAAAATATCTCCGATGATCAATATTCGCGATTTCTCAAAAATCTCGAGGAGCTGCAGTTGAAAGTCACGCATGGATTTTTCACGAATTCTGCGCTCGATCGGGCGGAAGAAATTCTGGGAGGTTGAATTTTGAAGGATAAATCATTCACTCAAAAATTTTTTGAAATGCTAAAATTGCGATATCCAGTTTTGCTAGTCACAATCGCGATCTTTGCAATTTTGATCGGCGGCGAAAAATATCTGAGCAGTTCCAGTGAACCGATATATCAAGCAGGCGATGCATATGCTCAGCGGTTGGCTTACATCGAATTTTATGATCAGCGTCCATACACCGATAACAAAGATTTTTTCACGAATTCTGAGCTCGAAATGGTGCAGTTTATCAATCAGACAAGCGACCACATCGAGTGGAATCGATACAATCGAAATTGGGATGGGATGGGAATCGTTGGAAAGCTGAAATGGTTTTTTAAGCGAATCAGAGTTGACAGATTCGATCCAAATTTTTATCTTTTCAAAATCACAGTTATGACTGAAGATGCTGGCGATATTCCATATGTCAATTCGACGATCAAAAATCTCGCGGATGAATATGTCGAATTTGCGCAAAATCGTCTCGAGCAGACTGGAATTGGACGACTTGTCGTGGTTGATTCCGCGGAAGTGATTTCAGAGCCGCAGCCGATCTCTCCAAAACGAATTGTCTTGAAATATCTTGTTATCGGCGGAATTCTTGGAGCGATTGTTGGCACGATTTTGATTGGAGCGATGGCATCGAGGACTTCGAAAAATGTTTGAGATTCTATTTCTCGCGAGCACTGGAATTCTGATTTTTTCCTGTATATATTTCGAATTTGATTTTCTCGAGCCGAGTGTGATTCTCGCAACGCTGATGACTTTTTCGATTTTTATCGCCAGTCAATTCGCGGAACATTGGGGATATGATGTCGGAATTCGATCGATTGTCTGCATTTCATTAGCACTCCTCGCTTTTACATTCGGAAGTATTTTTGCACGACGAAATTTCTTCCATTCACAAATAAAAAAAGATCCGAGTTCAAAATCTGAAACTCGAATCGATGTTGCAATTTGGAAAATTTTTCTAGCACTGATTCTGATTTCGATTCTTCTAGCGTTCAATTTCAAAGAAAGTTATGAACTCTCGAGGGAACTTGGAAATTATTCGGGAATTTCAAACATGATTCCGACAAACCGTTGGGCAATTGAATCTGGAATTGCAAGTTTTTCGCGATGGACTTATTATCGCGCGATGATCGCACAGACTTTCGCGTATGTTTCGATTTACATTTTCATTCGAAATCTCGCCGATTTTCGTTTGAAAGATCTCTGGCTGACGCTGCCGATGATCTTTTTTATTCCATTTATCATTCTCAACACCGGGCGCATGTGGCTGATTTGTCTCGTGATTTATATTTTGATCGTCGCGGGAATTCTTCGTAGAAAATCGAATTTCTCCACGCTCAAAATTTTCTTTATATCTGGAATTTGTTTTTACGCGATGTTTTTACTGCTCGGACTTTTCACTGGAAAAACTTTGATGGGCAATAGATCGATCGGCGAAATTTTTGTCCATTATGCAGGACTGTCAATTCCAGCGTTGGAAGTCGCATTGAATCAGATTTGGTATGAGACAACTGCAATTGGTGAATATACTTTGCTCGGAGTTTATCGGGTCGCGTCAAAATTCATCGAGCTCCCAGAAGTTCCATTATTCCTGCCGTTTGTTCAATTTCACGGAATCGATACAAATGTATTCACTGCTGAGGCTCGATACGTCAAGGATTTTGGATTCATCGGCATGGCGGCAGTGATGTGGATTCTCGGCGTGACATATTCATCGATTTACAATTTCGTTTTGAGGAGTAGAAATTCTCTCGCGCTGATGTTTTATGGATATCTTGCGTCGCCGCTGTTTTTATCATCGATTGACGAGCGATTTTTTCTAGATTTCTTCGGCACAACTTCGATTTACATGTTGATTTTGATTTTTTCGTGGGAAAAATTTTTGAACGGGGGAATTCGATGGCGAGCCGGCTTTCTCAAAATATTTTCTCGCTCGTCACGTTAAAAGGAATCGATTATCTGCTGAATTTTTTGATGCTCCCATTTTTACTTCGAACACTTGGAGCTGAAAGATTCGGCGCGATTGTTTTCACGCAGAGCATCGTTCAATATTTCGTTTTGATTGTCGATTATGGATTCAATATGACTGCTCCTCGAGATATCGCGCGAGCTAAAGATCAATCTGAAATCGCGAGAATTTTTTCGAGCGTTATGTCTGCAAAATTGATAATGCTCGGAGCAATTTCGATTTTCAGTCTGCTCACGATTGAAACTCTCGATTCAATTGTCGAAATCGATCTGCTGCTATTTCTCGCAACATTTCCAATCGCAATCGGAAATCTGATGTTTCCAGTTTGGTTTTTTCAAGGAATTCAACAGATGAAATACATCACGATTTCGTCAACGATAGCGCGCGCATCGATTCTGTTATTGCTATTCGCGACGGTCAAATCGCCGGAGGATTATCTGACAGCGGCATTTTTACAGTCATGTTTCATGTTAATCGCTGGAATTTTGTCGCTCGGAATCATTTTGAAATCACATCGATACGTCTTTATGATTCCGAAATTCTCGGAAATTCGTCAAGCATTTTCAGACGGCTGGCAAATTTTTCTATCGACTGTCGCGATAAATCTTTACACGACAACAAATACAGTCGTTCTCGGTGCATTGACTTCGAATGCGACAGTTGGATTTTTCAGTGCCGCGATGAAACTTATCGATGCGGTTAAAGGATTGATGGGCGCGATTTCTCAAGCTGTTTATCCACATATCAGTGCGCAAAAAGATCGAGCCGTTCAATTCATTTGGAAGTTCGGAAAAATTTTCGTGGGATTGTGTCTCGGAATTTCGATTGGAACATTTTTCGGTGCAGAATTCATCGTTCAAATTTTGTTCGGCGATGGTTATGACGAATCGGTTTTGATTCTCAAAATTCTCGCATGGCTTCCATTTGTCATTTCGATTAGTAATGTTCTCGGAATTCAAACGATGTTGAATTTTGGAAAACAGCGCGAATTCTCATTGATTTTGATCGGCGCGGCACTTTTAGATCTCACGGCGATTTTCCCTGCAACTCTATTTCACGGAGCGATTGGCGTCGCATGGATTTCGCTCGCTGTTGAAATTTTCGTTTCAGTCATTATGATTTTCTATGTACATCACGCTAGATTGTTGAGGGAGTGATTGAATCGCTCTTCAATTCGTACGAATTCATTTTCATTTTTCTGCCAATAACGCTCGGTGGATATTTTTTGCTCGGCGGCTCACATCGATTTCTGATCCTGGCAAGTCTGATTTTCTATGCATATTGGGATTTGAATTTTCTACCGATCCTCCTCGGAAGTATGATTGTGAATTTTTTGATCGCCGGAAGAATTCTCGAATCGAAACATCAAAAGCAATTTTTCATCGCTGGATTGATTTTCAACATTGGGCTTTTGAGTTATTTCAAATATCTTCCGCCTGAGAAAATTTTGCCGCTCGGAATTTCATTTTTCACAATCACGCAGCTGTTATATCTGTATGACTGTTTCGCGGGAGTTGCAAAGGATCACGATTCGATTCGATACGCGCTATTCGTTTCATTTTTTCCACATCTATTAGCCGGTCCGATTCTGTATCATCGGCAAATGATGAAGCAGTTTCGAGATGAATCGCTAAAAAAAATCAATTTTGAAAATCTGTCGCGAGGCTTGATTCTCTTCACGATTGGATTATCAAAAAAAGTTTTGATCGCGGATCAACTCTCGCCATTTGTTGCGGAAAATTTTTCGAATCCAAATGATCTGTCAATGATTCAAGCATGGATTGTCGCGAGTTCATACACATTGCAGCTATTTTTCGATTTCTCCGGTTACAGCGATATGGCAGTTGGACTCGCGCGCATGATGAATTTTGAAATCCCGATCAATTTCAATGCACCGTATCGAGCGACGAATTTGATCAATTTTTGGCAGAGGTGGCATATATCTCTCACGAATGCTATCACTGCCTGCGTATATCTCCCGATTATGAAATTTTTCAAATCCAAAACAATCTTGAATACATGTATCGCGTCATTCGTCACATTTTTCATCGTTGGAATTTGGCATGGCTCTGGCTGGACATTTTTTTGTTTCGCGATGTGCACTGCATCGAGTATCGTCGTGAATTATCTTTGGCGATCGATGGGATTCTCGCTCCCAAAAATTCCGTCGCATATTCTATTGATGATGTTTGTAATTTCGACAATGGTTTTTCTGCGATCAGACAATCTCGATATCGCGATGAAAATCCTCGGATCGATGTTTGCCGGCGATCTCGAATTCCCTCGAAAAATTGTTGAGCTAACGAATTATATCGGTTTGAATCTCAACGTCGGAAATGTGCCTGGTGATCTTCCAAAATCGATCTTTTTGATCGGAATTTTGATCGTGATCTTCGCGCCAACTTCAAATCAAATCGTGAAAAAGATCGAGCCGCGATTCGCAATTTCAATTTTGATCGGCGCAATTCTTTTCATCGGAATCCTGCAACTCTCGAGCGTCACCGAGTTTTTATATTTTCAATTTTGATCTCTCTCGTTGTAGAATGTGAAATCTACAGCGGGAGGGATTTTTTTGTTCGGCTGGAAAAATTTTTATATCACGATGCTCGCGACGATTTTGATTCTTTGCATCGGATCAATTTTGATAAATATTCTCGTCGATCCATATGATATCTGGCGCGATGAACGATCGATCGGATTTAATTTTTGCGCAATTCGTTCTGAAAATGTTGAACGATTGATGAAACCAATTCGAGTTTTGGAAATTGATCCTGAAACGATTCTTCTCGGCAATTCAAAAATCGATTTTGCGATGAATCCAATTGACAATGGATATAACTTCGGACTTCGAAATGCTCAACCGTTCGAGATTCTCAAGATCGTTGAGACAACTCACGCTCGAAAAATCATTCTCGCAATTGATTTCGAGATGTTTATCGATCGACGTGAATCGATGCCAGGATTCGATGAAAATCAGCTCGAGTCGAATCACATGACGCTCGGAAATTTTTTTCGATCGACTTTGTCACTCGATTCATTGCGAGATAGTCTCGTGACGGTTCAAAAAAATCATCGGGAGCAGCTCGATTTTCCAACGATCGATCGCGGTGGAAAATATGACGATCGATTTCTCGCCAAACTTTTCGAAATTGAAAATGACTTCTATGCAACATCGCGGCAGATGATTATTGAAGTTGAAAAATCTGATCCAAAAATGTTTCAAAAAAAGATTCGAGAGTTTGAAAAAATTGTTGAGACTTGTCAGTCGCGAGGGATCGATTTGCAAGTTCTGATTCCGCCCGTCCATTCAAATCACATCGAGGCATATGAATTCAATCGCGAGCTTTATGAATCATGGCTCAAGCAGATCGTCGCAATTCATCCAGTCATAGATTTTGTCAGTCTCGAGGGCGATTTTTGGAATTCGACACACATGAAAACTTCGATCGGTGATTTGATAATCGATCGGCTCGAATCTGGAAATTTTGAAATCGTGAATTCTGAGAATGTCGAGGATCATCTCAAAAATCTTTGGAAAAATCTTGAGCATTCGAATCAGATGAAATTCGTAGGCAGATTCAATTCAGATTTGCCGATTGAACTCGATGGAGATTTTTTAATCACACCGGAAATTTTTTCTATAAATTGGATTGAGTCGAATCAAAATATCTTATCGATTCGCGGACAGATCGATTTGCCGAGGAGTGAAGTGATTGTGTCATTTGTCAAGCTCGGCAGATTCTATTCGCGGTTGACGAATCTGAATCTAGACGGTGAAATCGATTCAAGCTACAATTTCTTCACGGAAGCGATTCTTTCAAGCGATCAAAGTAAAATTTCGAGCGCACAGATTTTTTGCGTGACAAAATCGCATGGAATTCTCGCCTCTGAAGAATTTTGGGAGGTTAAAAAATGAAAAAGATTATAGACATCTTGCGAGAGGTACATCCAAATGAAAATTTCGAGGCGAGCGATGATTTCATCTCGGACGGCTTGCTCGATTCGTTCGATTTGCAGGATTTATTCGCGCGGCTTGAAGAGGAATATGGAATCGAGCTGGCTGGAACTGATCTCGCGCCACAGAATTTCCAGACAATCGAATCAATCAAGGATTTGCTCGAATCGCGCGGAGTTGATGTCTCGAATCTATGATTTTATTGATTGTCGCTGGAATTTTTTTAGCGAGAAATTTATTGATTCCGATTTCTGCCGATGATTATGCTTATCGATTTTTTTGGGACACAAAAACTTTTCTCGGAGAAACTAACAATTGGATTCCGATTTCTTCAGTCATTGATATTTTTGATTCGCAAGTCGCACACTATTTTCATTGGGGCGGAAGATCGATCGCGCATTTTTTTGTCCAATTTTTTATGTGGCAAGGCAAGATCTATTTCGATTTTGCAAATACAATCATCTTCGTGATTTTTGTAATTCTGATTTTGAAACTCGCCAAGTCTCGAAAATTTTTGTATGCATTGATTGGACTTTGGATCTGTCTTCCACAATTCGTTCCAACGATGCTGTGGCTTACTGGATCTTGTAATTATCTTTGGATGACAACTCTACAACTCGGATTTCTCCTCGCGCTTATAAATCGATCGAAATTTATGATTCCAATTGGATTTTTAGCGGGTTGGTCAAATGAAGCTGGTGCGATTTCAATTCTGATTTTGAGTTTGATTTATCTCCGAACAAAAAAAGAACCGATCGAGTGTCGCGAGATTCTGGGATTGATCTCTTTCTCGATCGGTTTAATTCTGTTGATATTTGCGCCAGGAAATTTTGAACGTGGAAGAGAAATCGTATTCCATTTGCAGGAGCATTTAGAATCATTCGCGCTGATTTTAATACATTCACTGCCATTAATCATTGTAGCTTTGATTGGAATGAATCCTCGCGCGAGATTTTTTTTACTTGGCGGATTCATTGCACCGACAGCATTAATGTTTTCGCCAGAATTTCCAACTCGGGCGGCATTTATATCTCCAGTTTTATTTTTGATCGGCGCATTGATTTCACTCGAAGATATCAAGAATTTCATCGTTCGATTGTCATTTGGAATTGCATCGATATTTTGCGCATGGACTTTGATTTTGAGTTTGTATGCAGATTTTGAAATTCATCGACAACATTCATCGCGACAAATTTCCGAAGAAGTTTCAACAATCCATGGATTTCCGATTCTCGAAAAATTTCTCGGTGAAAGAATCGTGACTCAACAGATTTTAGATAATGATCCAACTCTTGATGAAAATCACGTTTATAATCGTGCAATGGCGAAATTCTACGGTGTTGAAAAAATTCAGAGGATAGAAAATGATCGATAGAAAAATTTTTGGACTGATCATAATATGCACATTGATTGTCGCATCGCCGGCATTCAGCCTAAGTGTTGGATACGGCGATGATTTCTTTTTTCATGTCGCTCGACTTCAATCAATCGCCAAAGCAGATACATTTCCAGCGTTGATATATCCAGAATGGTTTTTCGATTTTGGATCTCCGACTGGAGTTTTTTATCCAGCGTTATTTTTATATTTTCCAGCGATGCTATATAAATTGGGGCTTACGCTGGAAATCACGATTAATCTGCTTTCAATCGAGACAATCGCTCTAGTTGCAATTTGTTCATTCGTTGCATTCAAAAAATTTTTTGGCAATAATCAAGCCGCGGCAATCGCATCAGTTTGCTATATCACTCAAGCATATTTTCTTGCGAATGTTTATCAGCGATTTGCAATTGGCGAGGCACTCGGGATGGCTTTTCTTCCGCTGGCACTTGTATCATCGCGTTGCATGCTGAAAGATTATTCAAACGACAAAAATCTTTGGATTATCGCGGTGATTTCATATACTGGACTTATCGGCTCTCACATTCTCACAACTCTCCTTCTAATTTTAATGCTAATTGCGTATTGTTTTTGGAGAGTCTGCATAGAAAAAAATTTGTACTTTATCGATTTCAAAAATCTGCGCAACGTTTTTCTATGGACACTTGGAATCAATGCATTTTTCATCGTGCCATTTTTGGAACTCTATACTTCGATGAAATTGCAAGTCGCAGGAACGAGTGATTGGTTTTATGAATTTGCACAATGGAGTCCAGATTTTTATGGATTGAATCTACTTCGAGCACAAACTATCGCTGTAATATTTTTTGCTTTCATGATTTGGAGAATTTGTCGGGGACAAGTCAATCTCGACTCGAAGAGACAATTTTTGATAGGATTTTGGATTTTTGTAGTCTGTGCAATTATGTCAACTACAATCTTTCCATGGAAATTTTTAAAACATACTCCAGGGCATCATCTTATCGAGCTGTTTCAATTTCCATGGCGACTGATGCAACTTACCGGATCATTTTTTTACGTTATGAGTTTCACAATCGCCGTTATTGAGTTCGATAAATTTTTGAATCGAAATCTCGCACCGTTTATCTGTTTGACAATGGCGATTTATTCTGTGACGATCGGCGGTCATTGTTTTTTACCCGGTCGTTCATATTCATTCGATGGTTGGTTTGCAAAGAAATCGGTTGTATTTTCAGATGATGAGAGATCTGCGATTGTTGATTCAAGATCGTTGCATTTATGGAAAGATCTCGATGAATGGAGAAAATCGGATCATGATCCACGAATTCTTGATATCAAAATTGAAAATGGAATGGCTGAAGTTTTTTATGATTCTCCCGAAGAATTTTCTGCAACATTGCCGATAGCTTTTGCATATCCTCTGAAAGTTTTGAGAGATAACGATTTTAGTGACAAAGAGATTTCGCAAGATTTAGAGGCATGCAGAATCCATTTTCCAGCAGGATCTGGATCGTTCAAAATTTCAGTCCATCGTTATGATTCTTATTATGAGGATTATTGTTATCATGGATTTGGACGTTTGGAGATATATAATGCTAAAAAATTTTGGGATTCTGGATTCGAACCGAGAGTTTTGAAAATCGATCATCGAAACGGAAAGATATTTGTGAATTATGATCTCTCGAAATCTGAATCAAATTCAAAAATCGAATTGCCGATCTTCTATTTTCCTGGACATGTTGCAAATATTCCAATCGAATCTTCCGAACGTCACTTGATTCAAATCGATCCTTCGAATCTTGAATCGCATGGAACGATCGAAATTTTTTACGAGGGACTTCCGAGTTTCAAAATCGCGAATATAATTTCACTCGCAACTTTGATCTTTCTACTCGTTACAATTAGACGGAGGATAGAATGATCGACAGAAAAAACTTTTTGTTGATATCGATTTGCATATTGATTGTTTCATTGCCAGCGATTTGCAATAAATTCATCGTCGGAGCAGATACAATCTTTCATCTATCGCGACTTATGTCAATCGCTGATGAACTTCCAAATCAATTTCCAGTTCTGATATATCACAGCTGGCTATTTGATTTTGGCGAACCGACTGGAGTTTTCTATCCATCACTATTTCTATATCCATTCGCAATTTTATATAAAATTGGAATTGATTTGTGGATTGTTTATGATTTGCTATTCATTTCCATTGTGACTCTCGCGACGATTTGTATGTATTTTGCTTGTAAAGAATTTTTTGGCGATAAGAATTTTGCATACATAGTTGCAGCTGTCTATATCAGTGAATGGTATTTTCAGATTGATCTTTATGCTCGTGCGGATTTGAGTGAAGCTATAGCGATGGGATTTCTTCCACTCGCAATGATTTCATCCCGATGTCTTTTCAAAAATTTCAGCGGATATAAAAATTCATGGATCATTGCAGTTATCGCGTACACTGGATTGATTCAATCGCATATTATAACGACATTGATCTTTCTCGGATTCTTATTTTTGTTTCTAATAATCGAGGTACTCCTTCGCAAAAAATCTATAGATTGGAAAATATTTTTCAAAACTTTTATTGCAACGATTGGACTCAATGCATTTTTTATCATTCCATTTGTAATTTTTTACAATAGCATGGAAACATACATTGGATCGTACAGTAACTTTTCTCTCAGTGATACAGCGCAACCAATCTCTGGAATTCTGTCATTGATTAAGCATGCAACGTTAGTAATGTGGTCTTTTATGTTAGCAATTATCTACAGAATTTATAGGGGATATGTTGATATAAAAACTCTCAAAGTGTTTCTATTTGGTCTTGCTGTTGGAATTTTTGTTTGCGTTTTGAATCTAAAATTTTTCCCGTGGAATTTTATCGAATCAATTCCATTTATAGGAAATCTGATTTTGAAATTTCAATTTCCATATCGATTTATGGTTATTGGATCAATTTTCTGTGCAATATCGTTTTCAATAGCTATTGTTGAAACCTCAAAATTTTTCAATGAGTCCTTACGTCAAAAAATCTCCATAACTTCATGCTTATTAGTAGCAGTATTTTCAATAACATTCGGTGGACATATTGCATTCGAATCGAAACCGCAAGTTTATGGATGGTTTTTCACTCAGCGATTGGAATTTTCGGATGATATGACTAATGCTGTCGTGGATCTGCGCTCGATATTTCCATGGGATAATTTGGAAAGCTGGCGCGAATCCAACCATGATTTGAGAATTAACAAAATAGAAGTCGAAAATGGAATCGCGGAAATTTACTATAATTCTCCGGAAGCTTTTGATACAGTGCTGCCGATTGGCTATTGTCATGCCTACGAAATCAAAAATGAACAAGGAGATTTTTTTTCATTCGATAGAAAAAAACATACAGGATTAATTGTTAAATTTCCAGCTGGCACGGGAATCATTACCGTAACAATCCCAAGATTCGATTCAGCTTACGATGATTATTCGTATAAAGATTTTATAAGAGAAGATGTAAAATCATTCTACCGAGACTGGAATTCTGGATGCGAGCCAAGAGTTTTGAATATCGATCATCGAAACGGAAAGATATTTGTACATTACGATCTCTCGAAATCTGAATCGAATTCAAAAATCGAATTGCCGATCTTCTATTTCCCTGGACATGCTGCAAATGTTCCAATCGAATCTTCCGAACGTCATTTGATTCAAATCGATCCGTCGAATCTTGAATCGCATGGAACGATCGAAATTTTTTACGAGGGACTTCCGAGTTTCAAAATCGCGAATATAATTTCACTCGCAACTTTGATCTTTCTACTCGTAAAAATTCGTCGGGAGGGATTCTGATCAAACGCAAAAATTTTTGGCTGATCACTTTGTGCGTAATAATCGTCTCGCTTCCTGTTTTGAATGGAAATATTCACGGCGGAGACGATATGATTTTTCACGTCGCAAGAATCAAATCGATGTCTGAAGGGAATTTTTGGATTTATCCCACATGGCTCTATGATTTTGGATCGCCAGTCGGGATTTTTTGTCCATCGATTTTTTTCATGATCCCCGCGTTGATTTTTAAACTCGGCGCGAGCATTGAATTTGTCATAAACAGTTTCTCGATTCTGATTATCGCCGGAGCAGCGGCAAGTTCATATGTCGCGTTCAAAATTCTATTCGATAACGAGAATCTCGCAACGATCGGCTCGATTTGTTATATCTCGCAATGGTATTTTCAAACCAATCTTTTCTTCCGGACAGATCTCAGTGAATCAGTCGCGATGATTTTTCTGCCGCTCGCAATTGCATCGTCGAATTGTCTGTTTCGAAATTACTTCCACGGGCGAAGTTCATGGATTTTCGCAGTCATTTCATACACAGGATTAATCGAATCGCATTTCCCAACGACAGTTTTATTTTTTGGATTTCTGATTTGCATTTGGATTTTTGAAATGATTCGCCAAAAAAATTTCAATATCATCGACGTTGATAATCTTTCAAAAGTTGTATTGGCAACTCTCGGACTCAAT
>JAFUTY010000014.1 GCA_017484005.1 Selenomonadaceae bacterium
CTCGATCGTCTGGAATTTTTGAATCAAATCCTGCGCTGCTGAATTTCCAACTCCATTGATTCCGAGCGCGATCAAAATTCGTTCTGGATTATTTTTTTTGCTTCGATCGATCGCCGTCAATAAATTTCCAACCGCTTTATCCTTACCAATTCCGCCCCAATCTATCAACTCTGCCCGCCGATTTTGAAGTCGATAGATGTCTGTCAAATTTTCGACGAAATGATTTTCAATTAACGCATGGACAACTCCCTCGCCCAGTCCTCGAATATTCATCGCGTTTCGGCTTGCAAAATATACAATCTGCGACTCGAGCTTTCCAATGCATTCAGGATTTGTGCAAATCAAAAATGACTTATCCAGCGTGAGATTTTCGCCGCATCGAGGACATTTCGAAGGAATCTCGAATCGCGGAGAATTTTCATCGTGCGCAATGACTTCCTTGATTTTTGGAATGATATCGCCCGCCTTGAAAACTCGAATTCGATCTCCAATTCGCAATTTTAATTCTTCGATGAAATTTTGATTGTTGAGAGTTGCCCGCGAAATTGTCGATCCTGCAACGTCAACCGGATCAAAAATCGCTGTCGGAATGACTCGCCCAGTTCGTCCAATATCCCATTGAATCTCGCGCAGAATCGTTTCAACTTCCTCCGGCGGAAATTTATAAGCAACTGCCCATCGAGGAACTTTCGAAGTTGCACCGAGCATTTCTCGATAAGCAAATCGATTCAGCTTTACAACTGCGCCATCGATTTCATACGGGAGATTTTTTCGAGCCGCACCGATCTCGCGAATCGCATCGATAACCTCCTGCGATGTGTGACAGAGTTTGAAATTTGGAATGATCGGGATATTCTGCTGCCGCATGAATTCATACGCGTCAACATGTGTCTCAAAATTTTTTCCATGCGAGAGCTGCAGATTGAAAATGAAGATCGATAATTTTTGTTCCATGCCGGCGATATTTGAATCCAGCTGTCGAATCATTCCTGCAACAAAATTTCGAGGATTTTTGAATTTTGGCAGTTTTTGATTGACCTGCGACTGATTGATCTCGTCAAAAGTTTTTCGATCGATGTAAACTTCCCCGCGAATCTCAAAATATGGAATCGAATCTTGAAGCTGCATTGGGATATTTTTGACAAGCGATCGAATTTTTTCAGTGACATCCTCGCCGATTTTTCCATTGCCCCGCGTTATCGCTTGAGAAAATTTGCCGTTGATATATCGAATCGCGATTGACAGCCCATCGATTTTCTGCTCGACGACAAATTCCAGATCGCCAAATTTTTTCTGCTGAGATTCGATGAATTCCTCGACTGACTTTTCATCAAAAACATCGTTAAGCGATAAAAGCGGAATTCGATGTTTGATTTTCGTTTCAGATGTTGGATTTCCGCCGACGATCTGTGTTGGCGAATCCGGAGTTATCAGCGCGGGATTGTCTGATTCGAGCTTTTTGAGCCGCTGCATCAGAAGATCGAATTCATAATCTGAAATCTCCGGCGCATCTTCATCATAATATTTTTTGGAATGATAGCGAATCTGCTCTCGAAGTTTTTCTATTTCAATGTGAGTGTTCGTATTATAATTCCTCCTGTCAGTGAATTTCAGAAACGAGGCGATTGATTTGTTTATGGACGATAATTTGGACGACTGTTGATATCAGAAAACACTTTTGAAGATACATTTGCATATTTATAAACCTCACGATAATCCCAATGTTTTCGATTGATCAATTCCCACATAGAATCGCTGAAATTTTTCACGAAAGTTTTGAGCGATTTAGATTTCTGTCGAGCGTTATGTAATCCATCAGTATACTCATTTTAACTGCTGAATCAACATATTCATCATCGATTTTCTCTTCGATTCCAGATAAAATTTTTCGAGCCAATTCGAGAATATTTTTTCCAAATATGACTAGAGAAATCTCCATATCATGATCGAATAAAAATTTTTGAATCTCCTCAATTGCAACTTTCAACGCGACATCGTGAGGAAAATTGTTGACTCCCGTCGCAAGAAGTGGAAATGCAGCACTCTCGCATGAATTTTTCAACGCAAGCTCGAGAGAATTTTTGTAGCATTTTCGAAGAGTTACAATTTCTCCGGAATTTCCATTATGCCAAACTGGCGCGACGGTATGAATGATAAATTTTGCATTCAAATCGAAAGCTGGAGTGATTTTTGAATCTCCAAAATTGATCTGTCCAATCGATTTTCGAGCATTCAATAATTTATCACGTCCCGCCGCTGAATAAATCGCTCCATCCACACCTTTACCGATGATCAATTCATGATTTGCGCTGTTGACAATTGCATCAACCTTCATTTTTGCTATATCGTTTCGGACAATTTGAAACGGCATTGAATCATCTCC
>JAFUTY010000015.1 GCA_017484005.1 Selenomonadaceae bacterium
ATCACGTCCCGCCGCTGAATAAATCGCTCCATCCACACCTTTACCGATGATCAATTCATGATTTGCGCTGTTGACAATTGCATCAACCTTCATTTTTGCTATATCGTTTCGGACAATTTGAAACGGCATTGAATCATCTCCCAAATTTACTTCGTGAGTTAATTATTGAAAATCGATTTATGCTATCTTGAGATTGTCGATGATAACTTTGAGCGAAAGAAAGGATGTTTGACATGGCGAATGTGTGGCGAATTCATCTGAAAAGGGACATCGAAACTTCTCCGGATTATGGCAAATATTGCTTGAAAAAAATATTGCGGCGATGGGATGGATTTTGGATAAACACAATCCTGATCTTGCGAGCGGAAAAATCGCTATCACATGTTTCGAGGAATATGAGACTTACGCAAGAGATGAAGGATTCGAGCCAAATCAAATCAGACAATTGGCAAAAGAGATCAAACCTGGCGATTTTATCTGGGCGCGTGTTGATGGAAAATATTACATCGCGAAGGTTGCTGAAAACAGTCGCTACAGTTACAACGTAAGCGATGAAGCGATGTATTATCGCGCTTGCAACGAGCTATCAAATATTTATTGGAAACCTGTCGGCGAAAGAAAAGATGTTGATTCGAGAATTCTTGAACGAATGGAACGCGGTCAAACTCTTTGTCGAATGTTTGATTCCAATAATCCGAACTTCAATTTTGGATTGAAATACAGTCAAGAAATTTTCGACAGAATTGGAGAAAAAAAGACAGCTTTATACGGCGCGATTCTCGGTGATATTGTCGGTGTGCCTTATGAATTCGATCGAAGGACGGTTGACGATATAAATTTCCCACTGTTCTGCAACGAATCTCAATTCTCTGATGACACCGTGACAACTATCGCGATCGCCGATGCAATTTTGAAATCTGGAAAATCTGATGAAGAAACTTTCCAAAATGAATTGATCAATTCACTTCAAACTTGGTGCAGAAGATATCCAAACAGCGGATATGGCAGGAGATTTCACGACTGGATAAATTCTGACAATCCAAAACCATATAACAGCTATGGAAATGGCGCAGCAATGAGAGTTTCGGCGGCAGGATGGTTCTATGATACTATTTTCGACACACGTGAAGCCGCTCGAAACACTGCATGCATCACTCACAATCATCCCGAGGGAATCAAAGGCGCAATGGCTGCAGCATCGGCGATATTTTTGGCGCGGAATGGAAAATCTAAATCTGAAATCAAGAATTATATCGCGTCTGAATTTGGATACAATCTTGACAGAACGATTGAAGAAATTCGTCCAAATTATACTCACACCGAGAAAATTTGGAAAACAGTTCCAGAAGCGATAATTGCATTTTTGGAATCGGAAAATTTCGAAGGAGCATTGCGAAAATCGATTTATCTCGGTGGAGATACTGATACACTCGGCGCGATCGCTGGAAGTATTGCTGAGGCGTTTTATGGAATTCCAGACAACTTGATGAAAGGCGCGTCGCAAACTCGCGACTTTAGGCGTGAGTTAGACGCGTCTTTTTCTTGACAACTTTTTCAAAACATGTGAAAATAACTTGTATAAAATTTCTATGGAGGGGAGGATATCTTCGTAAGCCGAAATGTACCAGAGTCGCAAGACAGTAGGCTTATGTGAGAATAGGTTGGTACAGCGACCTC
>JAFUTY010000016.1 GCA_017484005.1 Selenomonadaceae bacterium
GACGGGGATCTTTTGTTGTTCGGAATTTGGAGCTAGCTATAGGATTTGAACCTACGACCTGATCATTACGAATGACCTGCTCTACCAGCTGAGCTAAGCTAGCTTTCGACGCGGGAGATTCTAACAAACGAGATTTTGAGTGTCAACGTTTTTTTGAATGACCGATTCAACGTGACGCATCAGACGCTCGAGCCCAGTCTGCAGCTTTTCAGCATCTTGATTCATCGGAAGCGCAGAAACAATCTTGTCGATATAACCGCGGCGTTTGATCATTTTCATCGTCCACGAAAAATTTATATCGTAGAGCCACATCAGCCGCACGATTTTTCGATCGCCGTTTGTCCGAATCAGACGAAAATCTGCCTGCTCACCGTCGCAAAAATTCTGAACGAAATCTGAACTGATCTCCGGATGCTGCTTACCTTTGATGAAATTCGGCATTTTATCCGCATTTTCCTGAGCTAAAAATGGTTCAAGCACACGATAGATATCCAGCTTATCCGCATCACGAATCAATTTTGCGAAGAGAATTTGACGAGGATCTTTGAGCGATTCGATCGTTTTTTTATTGTGATTCTGAATTGCGATCCGAATTAAATTCTGATCTTCTTCGTCAATTTCATGAAAATATGGCATTTCTTCATCTAAAACTTTCAGACTCAAATCCGCGTGATCTTCCGACTGCGCATCATTAAACGTCCGATAGACTTGATATTGCCGAAATCTTCCCGCGTCATGGAATAATCCAATCGTTTCCGCGAGATTTCTGCCGTGAGAATCGAGCTTCAGCTCCCGCGCGAGCCGCAATGCAATCGATGTGACGTAGCAGGTGTGAATCTCTTTAATCAGAATTCCCTGCTGAACTTCCGCGTCATCTGTATAAAATGACCGCATGTATCGCCGCATCCATTCATGCATCGACGGCAATAGATTTTCGAGATTTTTCACGATTCGACG
Organism: Selenomonadaceae bacterium; assembly: GCA_017484005.1. Taxonomy (GTDB): domain Bacteria; phylum Bacillota; class Negativicutes; order Selenomonadales; family Selenomonadaceae; genus Quinella. The sequence continues at coordinate 958 of JAFUTY010000016.1, forward strand.
AGGATTTTTGCGTCCGTGAGAGCTTTTTTGATTGCATCCATTGCTTCGACGTCATTAGCGTCAACAGTGCAGTAATGCTTGCCGTTGGTGAGTGATTCGAGAGGTTTGCAGTCGGAATCCTTCAATTTTTCGATGTAACGCTGAACATCTGACATCGAGCGAATCGAAAGTTCCTGACGAATTTCGCCATAGACAGGATGTTTGATCAAAATATCGCGAATTCCGCCCTCGAGTTCAACGACGGTCGTGATTTCTTTTTCGAGAGCTTTGAGATCTTTTGCGACGCAGGTGAGAGTTGTGAGAGTACCGACTTTATGCATTTGCTCGTCGAGAATGTATCCGCGCGGAGTTGAAGTGACTTGAATTCCGCGTGCGCGAAGAATTCCGATATCACCGACGATAATCTGGCGGCTGACGTTGAAAAGTTTTCCGAGTTCAGTTCCAGAGACAGGTTTGGTTTCTTTTTGAAGGCGATGGAATAATTCTGTACGTCTTTCAGCTGTTGTCAACATAATAAATTCCTCCTAAAAATTAATGATTCCGTGAGATTTCCGATTGGCAGCTTGAAAACTATTTAGAATTAGTTGTGTTAATCACGTGTGCAAAAACTTTTTACAGGGGATATTTTACAAAATATATATCATTCCTGCAAGTTAAAAAACAGGATTTATTAAATTTTTCTCGAAAATTATTAAAAATTTTTTAGAGAGGAGATTCGATTTGAGAGAGTTTATCGAATTTGCCAAGAAATTACACACTGAAAATTATCCGCGGCTCATGAGAAAAATTCGCGAGGATCAGATTCCAATTGCGATTTTCTCATCGCTGAGCTCAGATGAAATAATCAGCAGCAAAAAATATTTTGACCAAGAGATTTATTGAAGGAGGATTCAATCTTCAATATTATTTGACACCGTTAGATCCGGAAGTTGATAAATTTCCGCAGTATCCAGATTTGGAAGTCGTTAACGTTTCAGATTTAAAAAGGATTTCTTCGCTGCCAAAATATGTTTTTATCTGCGGGGACTGGCTTGCTGCAGCATTTGTTCACAGATTTGCGGAACTTGGAATTCAGCTGATAACTTATGAAGAGCTGGATAATGTTAAAAATTCTGAATTTTATCTGGAGCATCTGCCGGAAATCTTCGATGTGTATCAGATGTTCAACGATGATGAGAGCCGCCGAGTTTTTCTGGCGTTCATGCTTGGACATTCTTCATGCAGAGTTTCAGATTTCATTTTCGATTCGATGCCGCAGTATTTTCTGCATGGATTCATGCCAAAGCCGGGCGATATTTTGATTGACGGCGGAGCTTTCGATGGATCAAGCGGCGCGATGTTTAAAAAATATGGCTGCGAGGTTTATTCATTTGAACTCGATTCCAAAAATTTCGAGCGGGCTAAAGATCGAGCGAATCGAGATGGATTTGTGGTTGAGAATTTTGGGCTCGGCGAACATTCAAAACAGGTTGAATATTTTCCGAACAATTACGGATCGGCTGTTGGAAATTATTATGTATCGGAAGATCAGAAAAGAACTGCGCAGTTGATTTCGATTGATGAATATGTTCAAGATAAAAATCTTCCGCGGATCGATTTTGTCAAGCTCGATATCGAGGGATCTGAACTTGCAACTCTTAAAGGTGCAGCGTTGTCGATAGCTCGATGGAAACCTCGACTGGCGATTTCTGCATATCATAGACCGGAAGACGTTTTCACGCTTGCAAAATTTTTGAAATCGATCCGTCCGGATTATGAATTTGCATTTCGTCATTATCCGACAAGTTATGACAATGAGCCGGATCTTTTCGGCGCAGTTGGAAAAGTTTTTTTGGAGACTTTCGATTTGCCACTGAAACTTCCATATTTCTATGAATCAGTTTTATATGCGCGATGAAAAAAAGATCCATCGATCAATCGATCGGTGGATCTTTTTTTTTTAATAAATGATCATCTTTGTGCCTGGAGTGATTGTCTGCAGAATTTTCACCATGAATTCTTCCGGAATCGCAACACAGCCGCCAGTTGGAACTCCTTCGCCATACCAGCAGTGCAAAAATAGAGCTGAACCTGCATATGGAATCTGCTCCGGATTATATCCAAAATCGATTAGATAATTGTACACCGTCGAATAATCGATCAAATGTTCGTCATTCGAAAAATCAGTCTCTCGCGGAAGTTGACTTCTTCGACCGAGAGTATTGTAGTCAGATTTTGAACTGTCACCGCGCCAATATAAATCCGCTGTGATTTTTTCATACGGGATCAGACTGCCGGGATCATCTTTGATTCCATACGCTTTTCCCATCGTGAAAATTCCGAGCGGAGTTTTATTGTCACCAGCGATTTTTTTGCCGATTCCATTCCGCCCGATATTTCCAGGACAGTCGAAAATCTTTTGGTGATAGCCGTCGATGATTTGATACAGCGTCAAAATGCAGGATCGATTCGATTCATTCGTCCTGACTCCAATTCGATATTCACCATTTAATTCGGAAGGAACTGGATTCGCGAAAAGCATCCATTCAACATCGTCTTGACTTGCGGCTGATGCGGAATGCAAAAACATGAACATCGCTAGAAAAAATCCCAAAAATATTTTCATAAATTGCACCTCTTAGATGTTGGGAATTTGCCAATCGATTGGAGTTTCGCCGATCGATTCAAGAAATTTATTGACTTTCGAAAATGGTTTCGAGCCGAAAAATCCTCGATGCGCTGATAATGGACTTGGATGTGCTGATTCTAGTATAAAATGCTGCGATTCAGTGATTAATGCTCGTTTAGCTTGAGCATTTTTGCCCCATAAAATGAATGCAACAGGTTTTTCGCGAGCATTCAAAAATCGAATAATTTGATCAGTAAAAATTTCCCAGCCCATTCCTTTGTGAGAATTTGCAAGATGTTCGCGAACTGTCAAAACTGCATTGAGCAATAAAACTCCTTGATCTGCCCAAGATTTCAAGCATCCATTATTTGGAATTTCACAGCCGAGATCCGATTTGAGTTCCAAAAAAATATTTTGCAATGACGGCGGAATTTGAACTCCAGGTTTCACTGAAAAGCTCAATCCATGCGCTTGTCCAAATTCATGATATGGATCTTGTCCGAGTATCAAAACTTTTGTCGATTCATAACTTGTTTGATGAAGCGCGTTGAAAATATCATACATATCCGGATAAATTCTGCGCGTTTTATACTCTCGATAGAGAAATTTTCGCAGTTTTTGATAATATTCTTTGTCAGTTTCAGGATCGAGAAATTCATTCCAGTCATTTTTGAAAAGTTTCATTGAATTTGTCCTCGAATCCAGCCGCAAAATTCATCGATTCCAGCTCCCGAAGTCGCGGAAGTCTCTAGAATTTTCGCCAATGGATTCATCCTCGACAGATCTTTTTTCACACGTTCAAGATCAAAATTGACATATGGAAGCAGATCGATTTTGTTCAGCAGAATCAATTCCGATTCTTTGAAAATCAGAGGATATTTGGCAGGTTTATCGTCACCTTCAGCAATTGAGAGGATCACTGCCTTCTTTGATTCGCCAAGCTCAAATTCCGCCGGACAGACTAGATTTCCGACGTTTTCAATGATCAAAAGATCGAGCGCGTCGAGATCCAATTTATCGATCGCTTTTCGAATCATTGGCGCGTCGAGATGACATCCTCCCGCTGTGTTGATTTGAAAAACCGGCACACCGATTCGATCGATTCGCTCGGCATCTTTGGCGGTGAATAGATCGCCCTCGATTATTGCGATTTGCATTTCCGATTTGAGAATTGCGAGCGATTTTTCGAGGACTGAAGTTTTTCCAGCACCTGGAGAGCCCATCAAATTCAAAACGAAGATATTTTTTTGACTGAAAAGATCTCGATTCGACTGCGCAATTTCGTCATTCGCACCGAGAATATTTTTCATGACTTCGACTTGCATCAATTTCACCTCTAGAATTTTTTTATATTCTACACGAAAAATTTTCTGCCGCGTGAAAAATTTTTTGGAATTTCTTATTGACAGTGAGCGTTTTTTTTTTATGTATCAACTCAATTTTCGAAAGGAGTTATGGCAAAGGAGTTGAAAAAGTTATCGATGCAAAAAATCGCAACAAAGATCGCAAGTGATGATCGAACTGAATTTTTATCCCTCGATCGGAAAATCGGTCGGGGGAATTTTTTTATTCGGAAATCAAAAAATCGAGGATAATCTTTTAATTATCCTCTAAAAAGAATTCAATCTTCAACATCACAATTCTATCAATTTCAAAACTCGATTTGTTGTACTGTCGGAACAATTTCAAAAAATTTTTTGCGAAAATTGTTTCGATACATTATACTAACATCGAAATGATTCTCGGGAGGGATTTTCATGCCACTCAAACGCCGTTTTGAAGATGATGGAGAGGATTACATTCTCGACCTGGGCGACAATGCGATACATGAGGAGTTCGATATTCACGATCGATATCCGCGCAGCAATGCAGGGGTTGGGCTCGATTGGAGCAAGCTCGAGCAGCAGCTTTTCGATTTTCTGCTTGTGAATCGATTCAACACCGATGCGCATGATGTTTTGAGCGATCAAATCGATGCAGTCGCGAGTCTCGTTGAAAAATTCGATGAGCAGGAAATCATGCGAATTTGTTCAGCCGCAATGCTCGCAAAACGTCTTGAATCCGATGAAAGCAAAGATTTCAGTGAAGAAGTCGAAAAATATCGTGAGTATATCAAAAAACATCCGGCTGACGCTGAAGAGTGATCGAAATTTGTACTAAAAAATTTTTTGAGTATAGATTTCCGAACAAAAAAAGATCCCCGATCGATTCTCAAATTAGAGAGTAGGTCGGGGATTTATTAATTCGGATCAATTTTATTGCTTCAGTCTAAAAGTCCTCAAATTCCAAAAATCACTGTCGATATGCAATTCCGCGTCATGCAAATCGAAAAGCGAAGATCGATGTCCAACGCTGACAATTCCAACTTCCGGCAATTCAGTCCGCAGCAAATCATAAAGATCTTTTTCCATATCTTCATCGAGCGCAGATGTTGCCTCGTCAAGGAATAACCAATCCGGTCGCGCCAATAAGACTCGCGCGAATGCTAATCGCTGCTGCTCGCCGAGTGACAAGATTCGCGACCAATCGTCAACATCATCGAGCCGATCCTCCAAATTCGAGAGCTTGACACTTTCCAAAATTTTTTTGAGATACTCTCGCGCTGCTGGAGTATCTTCCGCCGTCGCCGGATAAGCTATCGCCCGCCGCAAACTTCCGAGCGGCAAATATGGTTTTTGAGGCAGAAACATCGCTCGATCTTCCGCTGGAATTTTTATCGCGCCAGAGCCAAATCTCCAAATTCCTGCAAGCGTTCGAAGAAGTGTCGATTTTCCACAGCCTGATGTTCCAGTGACAAGCAGTCGATTTCCCTTTTTCACATCGACGAAAAGCGATTCGATCAAAATTTTTCCATTCGGCAGCGCGATTGATAAATCCTCGAGCTCCAATTTTGAATCTTGCGCCGCTTGAATTCTGACTTTCGATTGCAGATTCATATTCACATCTTCCATGTGCGCTGTGAATGTCGAAAGACGTTTTGTCACTGCCGCGAGCTGTGCGATTGAATCATATGCATCGACAAAATAGCTCAATGCATCTTGAACCCGCCCGAACGCTGAAATTGTCTGCATTAATCCACCGAGCGCAATTTCATTCGAAAAATATCTCGGCGCAGCTAGAATTATCGGGACAATCACGGCGAGCTGTCCATAACCATTGACGTAGAAATTTAAAAGCCGCGTCGCTTTCATCAACTGCCAAAAATTTTTCACAACGTAAGAAAATCTCTCACGGAATCCAGCGACTTCCTCCTCTTCGCCGCGATAAAACGCGATCGATTCAGAATTCTCGCGAACTCTCATCATATTGAATCGAAAATCTGCCTCATATCGCTGTTGATCGAAATTCAAGCCGATCAATCGACGCCCAACAAGATGTGCGAAGATCGTTCCAATCCCTGCATAAATTATCGTGACCCAGAGCATATATCCATAAATTTGAAATTCATGCGAGCCGATTGAAAAATTCATGACGCCGGACAGATTCCAAAGAACAATTCCAAACGCCGCGAGAGTTGTCAGTTGTTTCAGAAATCCAACGAGCAGCGCGAGAGTTATTGAGACGAATTGCGAGATATCTTCAGAAATTCGCTGATCTGGGTTGTCTGTGTCTGAACGTTCAACCTGCAGACGGTAAAATGTCTGATTATTAGTCCACGCGTCGAGATATCGATCCGTCATCCACGTCCGCCACTTGATTTGCAATTCTTGACGCAGATAAATCGCATAAACTGCAATGATTATATAGATAAATGCAAGCGCGGTGAATTTTCCAATCAACGGCAGAAACTGCTCTTGATCGTAAGCCTGGAGCGCATTGTAAAAATCATTGTACCACGTATTAATTTGCACGAGTAAATATACCGTTGCAAAATTCAGCGCAATGACAATCGCAAGCAGTCCCAAGCCCTTCCATTTTTGATCTGAAACCCAATAACCTTTAAAAAGCCGCCAAAAATCTTTTCGCATTGAAAACCTACCTTTGAAAAATTATTGCATATTCGGCAGAAAAATTTCAGTCGCAAGCCCAAATTCATGATTCGTTCGCAAACTTCTCCCAGTCAATTCAATTCGCAGCAGATTCGCGCGTTTCAAATTACATCGAAATTTCGTTATGACAACTTCACCAAAGATAACATTCCGCCCAGTGATTGGATCATTCAAACTGTCTGCATATAACTGCATTTGTCCTTCCGGATTCGAATTGACTGCGAAAAATTTTTTCTTCGAAACAGAATGCTCATATCCATAACTCGAATTTATGACCGTCGCAATTTTGAATTCAATTTCATCGTAATATTTTCCAGACTTGATATTGATTCCAGAATCTTTATCGGCTTGCGGAATCTGTTGAGACATATTTTGCATCGCTTGACAAATCTCCTCTTGCAAAATCCAATCAGCGATTTCCGCTCGATAAAATCTCCAGCCCTGCCAAAAAATCAAACACATCGCGACTAAAAGCATTGAAATTATTGGAATCGAGACGGCAGTTTCAATCATAAGCCAGCCGCGTTGATCATTTTCGAGCGAGCGTTTCAAATTCCACATTCTGATTTTCATATTCAACCTTGACTTCGATTCGCAACAAAGATTCTTCAATTTGATCCGGAAGATTTGTTGCAGATTCAACTCTCGATTCGACTTTGAAAATTATTCCATGGCGGTTTAAATCTTCAGATTCGCCGAGATATTCGAAATCTCCCGCGAGATTTTCTCCCGATGCAATTCGAGATTTTAAATTCGAAATCTGAGTCTGCGCAATATAAATCGCCGAAGTTTTCAATTCTGTATCGCGGCGGATTCGAGCTGAATGCTGATACAATCCCAGCGCCGCCGCTGTCATCGATAAAAAAATCGCGATTGCAATTGCATCGAGCAATAAAAAACCCGCTTCATCGTGTCTGAAGCGGATTGATTTTTGATCATTCACTTTTTGCAGAGCTCGTGTTTGACTCTTTCATGCTCCTCTTGACGCTTTGCATCATTCCACCGATCCATCGTGCCGACAAGATATCCTGTGATTCGTCTGATGCGCTCGAATTTTGGCTGTTCGAGATCATAATCGACTGCCAATTCACCTTCCGGCGTCCATGAAACTTCGACGTGTTTGATTGGCAGCATTTCATCGCGGCGAATTTCTTCCAAACAATACGCCGCATCCTCCTCTGAAAATTTTTCAATTCCAATCGCTTTGACTGGAATTTCATCGATCAAAAATGTGACTTCAGTCATTCAACTTCCTCCTATTTGACAATCATCACGGGACATTTTGCGCGCTCCATAACATATTGACTGACGCTTCCGAGCAAAACTCCTTCAACAATTCCAAGCCCGCGCGAGCCCATGACAATCATATCGATATTTCGATCGCGGACGAATTCAAGAATCGAGACGGCAGGCATTCCAGTTTCCTGCACCGATTCGCATTCGATTCCATCTGGAACTAATTCCGCGGCGCGATCGAGTATTGTCTGTCCTGCATTTTTAACAGCGGCAAGAATCGCATCGGACAAGGCAGCATTTATCGCGAGCTGATTGATGTTTGCGACGTATAAAAAATTCAATTTTGCTTGATAAATCTGCGCGAGATTCACTGCATATTCCACCGCGCGATCTGAACTTTCAGATCCGTCAATCGGTACAAGAATATTTTGAGCCATTTTCGACACTCCTTTCAGAGGTCAACTCTCACGATATTCGCTCCAAGTCCGATTAATTTTGCGACAAGATTATCATAGCCGCGATCAATATGATGAATGTAACTGATTTGAGTTTCACCTTCCGCAACTAGTCCAGCCAGCACCATCGCTGCACCTGCGCGAAGATCCGTCGCTTTCACTGGACAGCCAGTCAATTTTTCAACGCCGCGAACCACCGACGTCCGCCCATCGATTTTGATATTCGCGCCCATCCTTTTCAATTCGTCGACATGCATAAATCGATTTTCAAAAACCGTTTCAGTGACCATTCCAGTCCCTTCTGAAATTGTGAGCATCGCCATGAACTGCGCCTGCATGTCCGTCGGGAATCCTGGATAAGGCATCGTCTTGATATCGACAGCCTTGGGAATTCGACTGCATTTGACTCTCACGCCGTCAATCGATTCGTCAACTTCAACTCCAGCCTCTTTCAATTTCGCAATGACAGGTTTGAGATGTTCAGTTATCGCGTTTTCGATATACACATCGCCTTGAGTCATTGCAGCGGCAACCATGTAAGTCCCCGCTTCGATTCGATCCGGAATTATCGTGTAATCTCTTCCGATCAATTTCGGCTGTCCAATGATTTTGATTACATTTGTGCCAGCCCCTCGAATATTTGCGCCCATGACGTTCAAATAATTCGCAAGATCGACAATCTCCGGCTCTTGAGCAGGATTTTCAAGAATCGTCTGCCCTTCAGCCATCGACGCCGCCATCAAAATATTTTCCGTCGCACCGACACTTGGAAAATCGAGATAAATTTTCGCGCCTTTGAGATTTCCATCGACGCTCGCCTCGATATATCCATGTCCAATTGTGATTTTCGCGCCGAGTGCCTCGAATCCTTTCAAATGCAGATCAATCGGTCGAGTTCCAATCGCACAGCCGCCTGGAAGTGAGATTTTTGCCTTGCCGCATCGAGCTAAAAGCGGTCCCATTATCAAAAACGATGCTCTCATTTTTCGGATCAAGTCATATGGTGCTTCGCATGCATCGATTTTTCGCGCGTCAACAAACAATTTGTGATTGAGCGAATCAAGTTCAGCTTTCACGCCGAGAGTTTTCAAAACTTCCGTGATTGTCGAGACATCATCGAGCGCAGGAACTTCTTCAAGCAGACTTGGCGAATCCTGCCCGAGGAGTGTCGCGGCAATGATTGGAAGAACTGCATTTTTCGCGCCGCTGATTTTCACATTTCCCTCGAGACGATTTCCGCCGCAGATTACCAATTTTTCCATCCTTGAAACAAACACCTTCCAAAAAATTTATACTGATTTTTCGAATTTAGTATAAATTTATCACCAAAATTTCGTCAAACTTATACTGATTGAACGATTTCAGTATAAATTTTACCGCTCGACCTTCAAAGTTGCATGGACAACGTTTTCGATGATGTAATTTGTTGCGAATCGCGTTTCATTCGACGATTTTTTCTCTTTATCCTTGAGCAATTCGACCTTGTGATTCTGTTTTTCGAGCTCTGCTTCTTCTTCTTGAGCTTTCAACACCGCGCGAATTCGACGTTTCTGCTCCCGCTCGCTCAAAACTTCCGTCGATGCTCCCGGCGCGATTATGATTTCATTATTTTTTCCAGATTCGACAAGTTCTCGAAGCTGATCCGCGGCAGGTTTTATCGGTTCATCGGCTGAAACGATTCCTGCCTGCTGCAATAACATCGCTTGAGTTATCGGGACGAGAGATCCGCCGCGAACATCAAGATTTAGAAGTCCTTCCGGCTGATTTTTCGGAACGGTATATTCGATTTGAACAACTTCACGCTTTGCTCTATACGGCTGAATCGTCGTTGTGAATGTGACTTTTTCGCCAGGCTTGACATTCATTTTATCCGGCACAGCTGAAATGATCGTCGCAGTTTTTCGACCATTTTCAATCGTGACATCGACGTGAACATCTGAAATCTCGTTTCGATTTTCGACGTCAGAACAAATTACATTGACTGCGCTCAATAATTCCGCGACTGAAACCTGTCCGACATCTGAAACGTTGTAAAACATGTTTGTACGCTCGATTTTCCCCGAATTAACTGCATTCGTATCGATTGAAAATTTGAGCGTTGCAGTTTTATCGCCCAGATAATCTGACGTTTTAGTCATCGAAGAGTAAGCAATCGCCGCAGATAAAGCTGGAATCAATTTCTCATTGTATGCAATTTTCGCATCGTAAGACTCTTCGATCTGATTTGCATAATCGAAGACATTGACGTGAATCGGGACAGAATCGGGAATTTTGCCGATAATTCCAGAAATTCCGGTCGTTCGATCTTGATTCACGCGCCCGATAATATTTCCAATTTGCGAGATTTTCATGCCGTTTGAAACTCCGGAAATCGTTCCGACAACATCGGCGTCAGTCATAAAATAATTGACGTTGCCCTGTTTCAAAAATGAATGTCCAAACGCCAGAATATTTTCATCGTCAACCGCCGTGACAGTTCCAGTTGCACCGAGCGAAAAATCTCCATATACAACTGTCACTCCGACTGGATCTCCCGCTTCAAGTGAACGGCTCGAGAATCGTCCGCGAGATCTATTGCCCGCCGCGTATAAATTTTTCAAGCCGTATGAAGATAGATGTTCCGTCAAAAAATTCGCACCATTTTCATCGAATCCGGAGAAAAAATAGACTGCATCATCTTCCGCATCGATTTCAGGATCAATTTCAGGATCAATTTCAGGATCAACTTCCGAATCATCTGCATCCTTTTCGACTTGAGATTCCTCTTTCAATTCGATTTCTTTAATTGGTTCTTCGATATTTTTTTGATCTGGAGATTCAGGTTTTTTGACGACAGAATCCGGCATATTCCAAATTTTAATCATATCCTCGATTGGCGTGATGAAAAATGTGAAAGGATTCATGTCTTTGATTCCAGCCGACAATGCACCAATCAATTTGCCGTTGACATAAACCGGTGAGCCGCTCATCCCTTGAAGAACGCCGCCGACTTTATCGACAACATCGCCGCTCGCCTTCGCCATGATCAAGCGATTTGAGCCCTTGCCGTTATCGATTGTGCCAACGATATCAACGTCGAAGGAACGGATATCGCCAGACGAATCGACAACTGTATACGCCTGCCCATGCATTCCTTCCGAGACTTGATCGAGCGGAAGGATATCCGGCATCGCTGCATATGCCCGCGTCGATAAAAGCGTGCTCAATCCAAGGATGAAAACAGAGTCTAGAAATTTTTGTTTGAAGGATTTCAAAATTGACAACTCCGTTCCGAAAAATTTTTATGAAAACAAACGTAGTATATCATGAAAAAAAAAAAGATCCCCGATCATTTTTTGACCGAGGATCTTTTTATATTTGTGCAAATTTTTTCCGAACGTAAAAAAGATCTCCCGACGAATCGAGAGATCTTCGCTGATTCAAAAATTGGTGACGCCTAAGGGATTCGAACCCTTGAAGCCGCCGTGAGAGGGCGGAGTCTTAACCACTTGACCAAGGCGCCTTTGACTGTCGAGAATTTATCATGCACTCTCGAGATTTGCAAGATTTTTTTTCAATCTTGAAATCGATTCATCTTTCCCGAGCAAATACAAAACTTCAGTCACACCGCCTGGAGTTACAGATTGTCCCGATGCTGCAACTCTCACAATCCAAAACACCAATCCCTTTTTGACGCCGAGAGACTCGATCAATTCTGCCAAATTTTCACTGAGATTTTCATTCGTCCAATTCTCAACTTTTTCCAGCGACTCAATTGCCTTTGGAAGAATTTCGCGGGAATTTTCAATCGTGACTTTGTTTTTCTTATTCACGAACAAGCTCGGATCAAATTCCGGAAGCGCGATCAAAAATTTCGACGCCGATTCAATCTCACTGAACTTTGAAATTCGAGTCTGCAAAAGTGACATGAGAAATTCGAATTTATCATCGAGGATTTTTTTCTGCAGAAATTTTTCCGCCCGATTCGAAAAATCTTCCAATGACATCGCTTTGAAATATTCGGAATTCATCCAATCGAGCTTGTCATAATCGAAAACTGCCGGCGATTTGCTTAATCCATCCGCGGAAAAATTCTCGATCAATTCCTGCATCGAAAAAATTTCTTGATTCGTCGTTTTTGGATTCCAGCCGAGCAGTGCAACATAATTGACAATCGCTTCAGGCAGATACCCCATCTTGCACAAATCATCGAAACTCGTTGCACCATGCCGCTTTGAAAGTTTGGAAGTCGAGCCGTCTGGATTTTTTCCCATGACCGGCGCAAGATGAATGAACGTCGGAAGATCCCACTCGAATGCTTGATACAACAGGACATGTTTCGGTGTTGACGTGATGAATTCTGTCCCGCGAATGATGTGCGTGACTTCCATTAAATGATCATCGATAACATTCGCGAAGTTGTACGTCGGCATGCCATCGCTTTTTAACAGAATTTGATCTTCGAGCTCCTCATTTTTGATCGTGACAACTCCATGAATCTCGTCACGGAATGATGTCTCGCCAGTCTTTGGCATTTTTTGACGAATTGCTCCCTCGTCGCGATATGCAAATCCCTTTTCAATTAATTCTTCCGCGTATTTTTTATAAATTTCCTTCCGCTGACTTTGAACATACGGCGCAAATTTTCCACCGAATCCCTCGCCCTCATCCGGAGTAATTCCTGCCGCCTTGAGAGTGTTTTTGATTACATCGACCGCCCCTTCAACGTATCGAGCTTGATCAGTGTCCTCGATTCGCAAAATGAAATCTCCATGATTCGACTTCGCGAAAAGGTATGCATAAAGCGCAGTTCTAAGATTTCCAATATGCATAAATCCAGTTGGACTTGGCGCAAATCTCGTTCTAACTCGCAAATTTATTCCCTCCAAAAAATTTTTCCGAAAAAAATAGAATCCCTCAACATTTCAATTGAGAGATTCTATTTCGATTCAGAATTTCCTGTTGAAAATTCGTCCGCTCGATCTTGTCCCGCCGTAAGTATCATAAGCCTTGACAGATGCATTTTGACGCTTCGACGCGATAAGCCATGCGCGAGCTTTGAATGCTGCTTCGCGATCAATCGGAACAATTTTCTCGATCATCTGCTTGCAAACATCAGTCTCACGAAATTTTTGATCTGGAAACTGTTTCATCTGTTCAATCAGCACGCCGCGCTGTCTGACGAGCTCCATGAATGTGTCGACATCCTTTTTGTTGATGAATTTCAGCAGTTCTTCCGTGAGTACAACATATCGCCGCCAAAGATCGAGGAGTTTTTGATAAATTTCTTCGTCCGATAAATTTTGAGGATCAGGCATAGCCGTTCCCGCCTTCACCTTGTTTCTTCTCGGATCGAGCTTTCTTCATCGCGTCAACCCATGCGTCGCGGAGTTCAGTCATAATCGTCGTTGCCTCGTCGATTTTGCCAAAATCATTGCGCATGTTGCCTTGAATCAGACAGTTATAAGCATATTCATAGAGTGGCTCGAGCTGATGCGAGATTTCATATTTCATATCGAGCGTCAATCTGAATTCCGTGATGATTCGCTGTGCACGTTGAAGAAGATTATTTGCATCTTCCCATTTTTTAGCTTCAAGTGCATCGCGTCCATCCTTGATAAATTTCAGACAACCATTATAGAGCATCAGAGTAAGAGTCTCGGGGGTTGCCGTGAGAATTTGTTGCCTACGATAGGCTTCCGCTGCATTAACCAAATCGATTTCCCCCTAAACATTTTTGCGCAAAAAAAAGATCGGTGACCGATTTGACGATCACCTATCTTCCTTTGAGATATCAGCCGGTGATGAAACTGAGTTGAGTTCCGAGTTGCGAAAGCGTGACTTCCATCGCGTCGTATTTTTTATAGAGAGCCTCCTCAAAATTTTCCATCATCGTCTTGAAGTTATCCATTTTTTCTTTGAGAGATTTCATGAGATTTCCGAGATCTGAATCGTCGTCATATTTCGTCCCGTCAGTTCCTGCATAATCTTTGACGTCCGAAATCGATTTGATCGTATAATCGCCGAGACGTTGAGCAAGTCCGTTGTGCTCAAAATCATCTTCGCTCGAAAGTCTTCCGATAACGTTGTAAGCAGCATCTTCATCTGCGGCGAGAGCTTTTTTGAGTTTATCCTCGTCGAGTGTGAGTTGCCCTTTTAATCCCGTCGTCGAAATTCCAATCGAATATGCAGAATTGTAACTGCTATTCAATCCTTGAATCGGAGTTGAGATTGAATCACGCATGCGATCGATGACTTTTCCAATTGTCGAGTTGTGATAAAGAAGTCCCTGTTTAGCTTTCTCTTCCCATTTCTCGATTTGCTCGTCTTTCATGCCTTCTTTTTGAGTCTCAGTGAGAGGCTCGTAAGTTTTATCCGGACGCTTTTCATCATATTTTTCATAGAGACTCGAAAGAAGTTTATTGTAATCTTCGACGAATTTTTTAACATTTTCGACGATCTTGTCAGTGTCTTGAGAAACAGTGACAGTTGCAGATCCTGTAGTTGCAGCAGTCCATTCATAAGTAACGCCGGAGACTGAAACTTTGTTGCCGCTCAAATTAGAGTAAGTGAGTCCATCGACTTTAACAGTTGCATCTGCGCCGGCGACAGTGAATCCATTTCCAGAAGTCGAAAAATATGATCCGTTCGTTGAAGAATCGTTCGCCTTAGTGATTGAGACGTTGTATTTATTGGTAGTATCGACGTTGACTTTATCACCAGCCGAATCATACAAATCGCCATCTTTAGATTGGAGAATCTTGAGATTGTTGAAGAAATTCGATGTGATACTTTTCGCGCTATCAGTCAAAGCCGCACCATTTTCATCCGTCGAGCCAACTTTGAGAGTGACTTTGTTATCAGCACCACTTTCTTTGTTGTAGAAAGAGAATCTATCATTCGTCGAATCATAAGTCGCGCGGACATTCAAACCGAGTCCATTGATATCTGAAACGAGATCATTGAAAGTTTTTCCGTCATAGAGTTCTTGATAAGTATAACTGACAGTCTTGGTGATTTCGTTTCCATTGTTATCTTTAGAGCCGTCGCCGACAGTGATACTGAAAGCAGTTGAGCTCATCAGAACATCTTGAGTCGACGTAGTTTCAGCACCAAATCTGTCTGTGAAAACTGCAACATCGCCATTGCCATTTCCAACATTCATCTGGAATTTTTTGAACAAAACATCCTGCAATTTGATACTGGATTCTTCAGCATCATTATCATATTCATCTGCCGCTTGACGAACGCGAGTGATGCTTTGCGTTGACATCATGTAAGCATTTGATGCAACAGCGTTGACTTCGATTTTGTGAGACATCGATGCGGCAGTCGGATTTGCAGTCGCAGTGATATCTGAATTGGTACTGGATGCTTGGTGTGCGTCGGTTGTTTTTTGAAGTTTGTAATCGGAGAGCGTTGTATAATTGAATTTGTAGAGATCAGTGTAGACTTCCGCGAAAGCTTCCTTTTCCCATTGTTGCTTGGTGTATTTTTGTTGCATTTTGTCATACTGGTTTTGCTTTGAGAGCATTCCAGCTTTGACCATCGACTCAACATCGAGTCCTGAGCCTGAAAGCCCGTAGATTCCATTGACACCCATTTTCAGTCACTCCTTTGATCACGCGTTTTCGTCAATGAACGCGCCGAGCCAATCCTTGGCTTTTACAATGTTTTCGAGCATCTCTTCGGGCGGCAACTCTTTGATGACTTCTTGAGTTTCCTTGTTGACCATTTTGACAGACATCATGCCGGCTTCTTTATTGTAGCTAAATTCGAGATTGCAATTGATTCGGCTCATTAATTCATTGAGCTCTTCAGTCATTCTCGAGACAGCCTCTTCAGTCATAGTGCCAGGCGCGATGTGAAAATCAGAATCGTCTTGAGGGAAATATTCTTGTTCCTCGCCATCTTGCAAAGTGATTCGGATTGCCGCTTGTTCGTGTTGCTCCTTGACTTCTTGAGTTTGTTGAGACTGATCCGATTTTGGAGTTTCAACAGGCTTAACCGTTTGAGTTTTTGGAGTCAACATCGGTGAAATTTTGCCTTCCGCCGCGCCGATTACAACTGCAGCGGTAACGACATCTCTTATGCCCCCAACCATTGCACTCGTCCCTGAATCCTGTTTCATTGCGTCCATTGATTCGATTCACAATGTTGGCGTGACGCTCCACAGGCTTATTTTATCAGTGACTTCCTTCCTTTCTTTTAAATTTTGCCAAAATTGAATTCAATCTTGCGAAATTTCCACAGAGGTTTGAATTGAGATTTGATTTGCGGATTGAGTTGATTGATTTGCGGAAGATGCTTGAATCGATGTTGGAAGATCCTTGAGCATATCAAATTTGAATTCGGAATTTTTCGCTGCGTTTTTATTTTCATCTTGAATTGCTTTATAAATTTCGCCGCGATAAATTCTCACAGTCCTCGGCGCATCGATTGCGAGTCTGACACTATCTCCTTGAATTTCGACGACATTGATCTTGATCTCGTCCCCAATCATGATCTGCTGACGTGGTTTTCGAGTTAGAACTAGCATTGTCTTTTCATCACCATCTTTCGATAGTGAAATCCTTTCGTCAGTTTTTGATCAATTATCTTCTGAGTCCGATTTTCATGGATTTTGGTTTTGCCGGAGCTTGAGATTCTGGAAAGAGTCGATGTTTTGTATTGTATTCGGAATTTTCAATGACGTTTTGTTTTGCTTTCATCGTTCTAGCGTTGATAATGATTGGCGCGAGGAGATTTGCAGTCATATCACGAACGCTTCCGCCCGGGACAGTGATAATCACGTAAGTCAAAACATCGTCGGGAGATTCGAGTCCGAGTTCAGCGACAACATCGTCGCTGATTTCGAATTCATAATCTGGGAAGAAGATGTACGGAGATGTGATGAAAAACGCCAGATCCGGAGATTTGATCGATTGCATGAAGAGGTACGGACTTTCGGAATTGTACGGAATGATAACGAATTCACGCTCGGAGCTGTATGCAGGGATTCCGCGGTCGAAATGAATGATCTTGCGTTCATCAATTGTGATTTCCCCAAATCGAAGTGTCTCGATTTTTCTCATGGGCATTCATCCTTTCAAAAATTCTGCGAGAATTGAAACTTTTATACTCGCACATGATACAACAGACGTCGCAATTTTTCAATTCAAGCCTGAATATCATATTGCCCTTGACTTATCCAATGATTGATAAATCCTTGATTGTCTAGATAAGTTTGTAAATTTCCACGATCGAATTGAATATCAGGCTCGCGAGCTGGTTCTGGATATTCCGTGACATCTCCAACATCGATATCACCTACAACTTGAGCCTGTTGCCCATGAATTTCTGGATCTGGAACTCTACCGATTGAAAATCTCGGACGAACAACTTTATCTGCATAGATTTGTTGATGAAATTTTTGAATTTGATAATTGCCCTTTCGAGGTCCTCGCTCGATAACATCCCAAGTATCTTGAGCATGTCTCGAAGTTGCCTGTTGAACATCGGCAAGTCCCTGCTGACCTCGTTCCGCCGTGAAATCTGTCATATTTCGAGCACCATATGCTTTTCGACTTGGATAATCGACAATCTCGAGTTGCGATTGAGTAATTCCCATGTGACTTTGAGCTTGTTGATGTCCATTCCCATGCATTTCCGGCTGATTCACTGCAGTTTTTGAAAATCTTCCGAGTTGATTGTTCATTCCAATTTGAGGGAGTTGGTGTCGCGTATTGAGATAAGTCATTGAAGTAGTAGGAATCATGATCTCCCACTCCTTCCGTCAATTTAAATTATATATAATCAGCGAGTGACATCGGCAAAATTCTTCCGCCCATCGATAGAGCAAGACTCATAACCGAGGATTGTTCCATTAAATCCGTCGCGAGTTTTGCGATATCAGTTCCGCTGACGTCAACGATATCTGATGTGATTGTTTCGTTTTGAGTTATGAGCATATCTTTGACAGCTGTATAAAGTTGTTGACGAGATCCCAATTTAGATTCCGCGCGATTTGTTGTCTGATGAATTTGATCTGCCATTTCAACTCCATCGCCAGAAAGCCAGCTCTGATCACTTCCGTTAGTTTTTTGATAAACCGTGATCATATTGTTGAGCATTGCGCAGCCTGAAGCATCATTTCCGGAATTGACTCCATCGAAAAGATCGCGCCCAAAAATATCTGCGCCGGTTAAATTGACAGTATCGGAAGATTGATCCGCCGAGCCGTTGAGTTTTGCCATCGAGATGTAATTGTTATCGCCGGAATATGAAACGATAGTTTGAGCGATTGTCATAAGTTTCAAATTGATCGTGTTGCCGTTTGAATCGATAGCGTTAAGAGTTTTCATATGATCCGTCGTTGTATAGTTCGTTCCGTTTGAATCAGTGAAATTAGTTCCAGAATTCAAAGTGACTTTGTTTCCATTGATCACATACGTGCCATCGTTGACAGTGACATTTTGAGCATTCGTGAAAGTGATATTCGCATCGGTGATAGTTCGAATCCACATGTTATTCGTGAGAGTCACATCGCCATTCGCAACAGCTTGATTGAATGTTGCATAGCTATAAGTGTTTCCGTTTTGAGTCATGATTTGGACTGAATCGTCGAGAGTTACAGATTCGCCCGCAGTTTCTCCAAAATGCCATGCAGAATCTGCAGTTGAATAGACTAACAGTGATCCAGGTTGAGCTGTGACGGTAGATCCTGCCGCCATTGTGAGTTGAGTTCCGTCTTCGATATCAACAATTTCGCCTGCGGAATTCGTGAAAGCTAATCCAACATTCGCAACTGCAGAATCGCCGGAACTATCGACAGTATCGCGAACAATTCCACGGCTGTCGAAGAAATCGGAAATCTTGAAATTCGTTGATTGAGTTGCATCGGTGAAAGTGCTCGTTCCGGAATTGAAGAAATCATTTCCCAATTTTGCGAATGCATCTTGAGTCGGATCAACAGTCTTTCGATTTTGCGCGAGGACTTCTTTGTATCCGGAATCCATAAACTGTTTCGTGTAAATATATCCGGTGTTTGTATCGAGATAGTAAGTATCTCCCGCGTCAGTTTTGAGCGTCAACATCTGAGTAATTTCATCATTAGTTTCCGCGGTGTTGAAGAATTTAGCCTGCTTTTCATCGAGAGTTTTTGCCAATCCGCGATCATATTGTTCCTCGGAAAGTGTGAATGGACGGATTGTTGCAGCCTGTCCCGCGAAAGTGTATCGATCGCCTTGTTGATTGTTTCCGAGCGCGACAGTCTCTTGAATCAATGCATACATTTCCTTCGCGATCGCTTGATTATCACTATCAGTTTGTGATGCAGTTGACGCGGCGACAGTCTTTGCTTTGAAAGTTTTCATGATATCAGTCATATTGACGAGCGCATCATCACTGACTTTCATCCATGACAGAGCATTATCCACATTCGTTTGATATTGAGTGTTTTCATTTTGAGAGAAATTATAGCGGAGATATTTGGAATAATCGATTGAATTGTCGGAAGGACGATGAAGTCTACTTCCATCACTCTGCTCAAGCAATTTCGATTGGTGATTGTACGTGCGATTCAATGACCGCTGATAATTGTACATGAATTGGTTCGAACTGCGTCGAATCATCGAGGACACCTCCAAGATTTTTTTGAAATTTATACCAATCAGACAGATTTAGTATAAATTTTATCTGCCAACGACTCCGGTGCTATTGATCAAGCGATCGAGCATTTCATCCATGGTCGTCAAGCATCGAGCGCATGCAACATAACCTTTCTGGAATTTGAGCATATTGGTGAGCTCCTCATTCCAATCAACGCCGGCAGTTTCAGATCTCCAATTGACAACTTGCTCCAAAACATTATCGCAAGCATCTTCATTGATATCGACGCTCTCGGAATCTGAACCGAGATCAGACATGACGCGCGCATAATAGCTATTCAATGAAACCGAACCGATCGATCGGCTGTAGCTGAAATCAGTTCCATAGCCGTTTCGAACTGCATATCCAGTTTCTTCTTGAACGGTGTTGAATAGCGCGGAAATCCAAATTGCATTTTGACCGTCGTCAGTTCCATTCACAACAGCGGAAGTTCC
This sequence comes from Selenomonadaceae bacterium, assembly GCA_017484005.1. Taxonomy (GTDB): domain Bacteria; phylum Bacillota; class Negativicutes; order Selenomonadales; family Selenomonadaceae; genus Quinella. The sequence goes on from JAFUTY010000016.1 coordinate 21,308, forward strand.
TGCAGTATCGAGTCCCCATTGACGCGCCGCGACATATTTATAACCATTTTCGCTCGAGAGAAGTGAACTCACCGATAGAGCACCGATGATCTGCATTCCGGAAAGAGTCAAAGTATCTTTCATCGTTCCATCGAGATCTTCGCGCTGAACAATATCTCCTCGTCCGCTCGATGTGACTTTGACATAATTTCCTTTGCTCGGATCTCCTTCATCGATCGCCTCGATGCTCGTGCGACTCACAAGACCAGGTTTATAAACTTCGGAATCTGTCGTTTCATCGTAGACAATTCCATCGTAATAAGTCGCTTTGATTGTTGTCGTGCGGAGAAGATCGCTCCATTCATATTCGTAAGTAGTATTTGAATTTCCAAAGAAGTTTTGTCCAGTTGTAGCATCGTCATCGATTCCGACGCCCTGCTGATGCTGTTGATTGAAAGTCGAAAGTAAAAAGGCGGAGATATTCGCTAAATCATTGATATATTGCTTGTTTGTATTGATCGCCTCGCGGTATGCTCGAAATGCTCCAGTTGACGGCTCGAAAATCGTCTCGGCAACATCAACTTTAATGTAGTGATCCGCAACGCCGTAATAAACTCCAGCATTATTGACTCCATTTGTATCGTGAGTTCCTAAAGTGCATCGATCAAGATCGCTGACAATCGTCAATCCATCTGCAACAACTGAATACATTCCAGTCTCGCTATCCTCATAAACTGTCACTGGAAGATATTTTGAAAGTTTATCAACCTCCAAATCGCGGCTGTCTCGAAGATCATTTGCCTTTCCGCCCGTCGATTCCTGAACCATGATCTGCTGATTGAGCTCGACAATTCGCGATGTGATATTGTTGACTTCGTTTAAACCTGTCAACATTTCTTCATATTGAAACTCGATTTCCTGTTGAAGATTTTGAGCGGCAGATTGAATCGAATCGACGAGATTTTTTGCCTGTTCGAGAACTGTGACTCGATTCGCGCTGGTGCTCGCTGAAGTCGAAAGATCCTGCCATGACTTGAAAAATCTTTCCATGTAAGATTGGATTCCAGTGTCGGTGCTGTCATTGAAAACGGATTCGACTTTGTCATAATTCGTTTGAAGGACTTTGTAATATTCGTGTTGCGAATTCAGACTCCAATACTGCTTGTCTGCATAAAGATTTCGTGCGCGATTGACTGCCGCTGGCTCGACACCAGTTCCGACGTTGACTCCACCGAATGTTGTCGGCTGATGATAATCGAGAGTAGTTCCGCGGCGAACCTGCTGGCGTGAATATCCTTCACTGTTCGCGTTGGTGATATTGTGTCCGGTGGTATCGAGTTCCAATTGATGCGTGAAAATGCCTCGAACCATCGTGTTCAATCCTGAAAATGTTGAACGCATTGGGAAACCTCCTTTTAACAGCTGGCGTCGAAAATTGTATTGCCGCGCCGAGTTTCTGCATCCTCGCCGCCTGGCGGTTTATATATTGGATTCGCTTTGACCTGCGTGAGCACGTTGAGATTGTATTTGATGAATTTGTTTTCCTTATCGAGGAGATGAGCCGTGCTGAAAATTCCAGTCTTGAGATTTTTTTGTAACTCGTTGATTTGCGATAAAAGTCTGAGAGCCACATATTTTTCGACGGAATCCTGCTGGGCACTGACAAGCATTTCGAGATGATCCGCACCATATTTTTTACAAAGTTCAGACTGTCCCTGCAGAATTTTATCGATGTCTTTCATCAGCGGCTCAATTGCGTTGACAATCTCGACCATTTGATCGCCGGAGGGCTTATCTCGAAGCATTTTTTTCAGATTTCCCATGAGCTCCGCGATTCGTTTGAGGAGGATCAATTGCTGCCTGAGAAGTTGAATCAATTCCTGCATGAGATCTCCTCCTCACGCTTGAAAATCATAATTCTTCCGCCGAGTCACAACATCATTGCCGGATTTTCCATAAGTCGGCTCGACAGTCGCACCGCTCAATCGATTCAAGTGATACTGCGTAGCATTGAGTGCGGCAGCTGCTAAAACTTGAGTATCGCTGCTGAGAGTTGTAACTTCTTCGATGTTCTTCGTGAGAGAATTTTGGAGATACTCCAGTCTTTGCTCGATGATTTTGTTCGGTGCGAGCTGGAAAAGATCTCGCAATTTCATATCCGCGTTGACGCTTGGATTTTTTTTCGCGAGATCTGCAAAAATTTCGAGCCGCTGTTTTTCGAGCGATTCAATTTTCTCCGTGAGAGATTTTTCCTTTTCGCTGAGTTCCTTGATTTTGTCCAAATTCAAACCGATGAGAGCTTTCTTTTTATCCTGCAGCAGCGGAATTGCCTCGCGATAGGCGATTTCCAATTTGCCGAGGATATCGAGGAGATCTTTCCACATGGTTTAGAACCTCGAATTGAGAATGCTTGCGGCGATATCCTGCGAATCGATGTGATAAGTTCCATTCTCGATTTGCGCGGAAAGTTCATCGATTCGATCTTGACGGACATCGCTGACGCTTTGAAGTCGAGAGAGGAGTTCGCCGAAATCCTGTCCAGATTTTGAAATGACGAATTCATCGCGATTTTGAACTCGATTCGCGTTTGAATTTGCGCGTGAAGTCTGTCGCGTCTGCGTTGGAGAATACAGATTTGAGACTGAACGAAGATTGTTGATCATCATTTTATTCACCCACCTAAAATTGCTGGCACATCCATGTTGGAAAAATTTTTCCAGATTTTGAAATCCGTTTCGACTCAAAAATCGGAAGAAAGCTATTCAATCTTAAATTTGTTACGGAAATTAAAAAAACTCCCGACAGATCTTTGCGGATCTATCGGGAGTTTCTTTTTATTCAGGATAAAAAATTCAGATCAAATTCAATCTTTGAAATGCATGAAGAATTCCATCTTTATCGACGGAATCAGTCACAAATGTCGCGGCTGATTTAATTTCATCTTTGCCGTTTCCCATTGCGATATTGATTTTGCAGACTTCAAACATCGGCAGATCATATTTCGAATCGCCAATTGCAATTGTGTCTGAAGGATCAATTTTGAATCGATCGAGCAAAAATCGAATTGCGAAAGATTTTTCGAATTTCTTTTCAGATTCAGTTTCATCGAAAATCACTTTGCCGTCTGATTCAATCAATGCACCGTTGTCGCAGATGAATCCATCGAATCCAACGTTCTCGATCTCCTCAAAAATATCCTCGCGAGTTCTTCCAGTGCAAAGATAAGCTCGATGTCCATTCTGCCGCGCCGATTGAATTGCTTCCGCTGCAGATTTTGGAACATGCTTTTCATCGTTCAAAAGAGTTCCATCAGCATCGATAAAAATGATCATGATCTTCCACCGCCGCGACCTCCGCGTTTTGCATCAGTCTTTCTGCGGAGATCGGTTAAGCGTTCATCACTGTCTTTCAAAAATTTCGAGAGTTTGTCCTCGAATGACGCTGAAGATGCTCCATAACGTCCGCCAGTGCTTGGTTTTCTGAATCCGCCGCCGCTGTTAGGTTTTGAATTCGGGCGGAATGATCTGACATCTGGATTTTTCTTTTCGACGGCTTGTTTAATCGACAAACCGATTTTCCCTCGCGGATCAACGGAGAGAACTTTCACTTTCACTTTATCCTGCTCTTTGAGGAAATCGTGAACGTCGCGGACGAATTCTTCTGCGACTTCGGAGATATGAACTAAGCCGACTGTTCCGCCTGGCAGTTCAATAAATGCTCCAAAATTCGTGATGCCGGTAACAGTTCCTTCAACGATGGAACCAACTTCGATTGCCAAAATGTTTGTCCTCCCCATGAATGTTTTGCAGAGAATATCGGAAAATTTTTTGGGAAATATAAATCACTCGGAAGATCTCCTTGCCATGTTATACGGCAATTCTCCGGGACGAGTCATTCCGAGTTCTTCGCGTGCGATTCGCTCGATATGATCGAGATCGTGCAGTTCTTCGATCTGTTTTTTGAGTTTTTTATTTTCTTTTGTGGCGATTTTGAGACGTTTATCATATGACTCTTGACTCTGATCGACGCGCGAGAGATTGACTTGCTGCGTGATTAGCACCGATGCAAAATACGCGAGCACCATCAGCATGATTAGAAAGAACCAATTGATCGATTTTTTCTTACTCTTCGCCACAAATTATCCTCCTTCGATTTATTTCTCTGACCACTGAAAATATTCGGTTGACGCAATTCGACGATAAGTTGAGTTGCAATGACTGCAGTGGAAATGATCCATGACGTTGTCGAAATCCGGAACGCCATTGACGATTTGAACTGCGCCGCCCTCGACAAAATCCATTCGCTCGCCGCATCGAGGACATTCACATTTTCCATCGGCTTCACGTTTCAATTTTGTCGGTGGAATATCTCCCGTCGCGATAATCTTTTTCTTTGGCTGCGATGGCTTTGGTTTGGGCATAGGAAATACATCATAAAAACCGGAATTGAGGAGTTCTTGATAATATTCGCCGCAGGAGTGACATTCATATCGCGGAAGAGTTGAACTCATATTCACTCGCCCATTGATAATTTGAACTGCACCGCCTGAGACGTATTTCAAAACTCTGCCGCATTTTGGGCATATGAAGTTTTTCTGCTCGTCCAGCTGAAGTTTTGTCACTGTCATCGCATTTCACCAATTCGCAAATTCTTTTGGAAGTAAACCTCGAGGAGTTTTCCACGACAAGTAGAAATTTCCTGCAAAGTGAAAATTTTTTCTAACGTCGACGAAGTTGAAGGATCAAAATCGCACCGAAAATCAAAATTCCGATTAAATCAGTTTCAATTCCAGGTTTGATCATCATTAAACCGCCGGCGAATAAGATCAATCGCTCGAAAAATTTCATGTTATCAGCCAAGTATCCAATGAGTGAGGAACTTAGAGCGATCATTCCAATTAATGCAGTCACAATCGATAGAAGAAGATAGATATCGAGATCTCCCATCAATAAAAGTTCCGGACTTAAAACGAACATGTAAGGAATTATAAATGCAGCGATCGCTAATTTCGATGCATTGACTCCAGTTTTCAGCGCGTTGCCTCCACTGATTCCTGCGCCAGCATATGCAGCTAACGCGACTGGAGGAGTTACGTCTGCAATGATTCCGAAATAAAATACAAACATGTGAGCCGCGAGCATCGGAATTCCTAATTGCAGCAGAGCTGGAGCGGCAATTGTCGATGTGATAACATAATTCGCAGTCGTTGGAACTCCCATCCCGAGAATTATTGCGGTTATCATTGTGAAAAACATCGACGGCAGTAACAATCCTCCGGATAAATCCAACAATCCCGAGGCAAGTTTCAATCCAACTCCAGTTTTTGTAACGACGCCGATTATAATTCCTGCCGCCGCGCATGCAATTAAAACTCCCAGCACTCCTTTAGCTCCGCGTTCCAATCCTCGAACGATTTCAATTGCCGGCATTCGAGTTGATTTTCTGAGAGCGGAACAAATGATCGATAACAGAATCGCGACGAGTGCAGCTCGCATTGGAGTATAACCGCTCACGAGCAAATAGACAATCACGATCAACGGAATCGATAGATGTCCCCGCTCACGAATGATTTCCGAGAATTTTGGAAGTTCAGATCGAGGAATTCCTTTGAGATTCCCGCGTTTTGCCTCGAAATGAACTCCGAGCCATACACCGATGAAATACAGCGCGGCAGGAATCACAGCAGCCTTGACGACTTCGATATATGGAACGCCGACGAATTCTGCCATCAAAAATGCAGCCGCTCCCATGACTGGAGGCATCAATTGTCCACCAGTCGATGCAGCCGCTTCAACTGCTCCAGCGAAATTTCGGTGATATCCCAATTTTATCATCATTGGAATCGTGAGAGATCCAGTTCCTACAACATTCGCAACTGAACTTCCCGAAACTGTTCCCATCAATCCGCTCGATAAAACTGCAACTTTCGCTGGACCTCCAGATGCCCATCCCGCAACAGCATTCGCAACATCGATGAAAAATTTTCCAAGTCCAGTCGATTCCAAATACGCGCCGAATAAAATGAATAGAAATATAAATGTTGAACTGACTCCGAGAGGAATTCCGAAAACTCCTTCAGTCGTGTAGTAAAGATGTGAGACTAATTCGCTGAGAGTCAATCCTCGATGCGCCAAAATTCCTGGAGCATAAGTGCCGAAGAATGCGTATATAAGGAAGCAAATTACAACTGTCACCATCGGCATTCCTACAACTCGACGCGCCGCTTCAATCACGAGTAAAACTCCCAGCGTTCCAACTGCAACATCTTCCGGAGTTGGAAGAGCCGCCCGCAAAATCAATTCTCGATAATTCACTACAATATAAGCAGGCATCGCTGCACCAAGAATCGCTAAAAACATGTCGATAGGATGAACTCGATCCCGCCGCCAGGTCGAGACTGCTGGATAAAGCAAAAATGATAACGATAATCCAAATCCTAAATGGATCGCGCGCTGAATTTGAGCATCGAGGACTCCAAAAATCGCGGTATAAAGTTGAAAAATTGAAAATGAAATTGCGAGAGCTGAGATGAATCGCTTGAAAAATCCACTGGCTTCGATTGTGTTTGCAGATCGATCTAACTTCTTCAAAATTTCATCGGGATCTTTATTCGACAAAAATATTCTCCTCTCAAAAATTTTTGCGTTAAGTTTCGATTTA
>JAFUTY010000017.1 GCA_017484005.1 Selenomonadaceae bacterium
AGAATATGCGCGAAATGTTCTCGAAAAAATTTCACTGAAATATCGAAAGACGATCGCAGTTTTCGATATTTATGACTAATCAAAGCGGGAAGACTTTTTTGAACTGCGTCGAACTATGCAGAAAGATTATGACGAGCGATAAAAAAATTTGCCGAAACAATTTTATCCACGGAAATTTTTTGATGATTTTGCAAGTGAACATGGATTCTCGATTGAATTTGAGCCGTCAACTCTTGATGGATATTGGAATAATGAATTCATTTTCCATTGCTATCTCTACAGAAATTGAGGAGTGTTTTGATTGCAAAATGATTGGCAAAAAATCTGGAATAAGCGCGAAGATCGATTCGACGAAATCGATTTGAATAATGAAGAATCGGTTTTCATGGAATTGAAACGTCTCGATGGATTCGATCTCACAAGCGGAATCACATATAAAGCATGGATGAGCGAGCTTGAGCGCGTTGAGTTGAAACTCGGGGGGGGAGGGCAACAGATTTTCGAGGTAGGCTGCGGATCTGGGGCAAATTTGTACAAATTTCGCCGAAATGGATTCGAAATCGGCGGACTCGATTATTCTCAAAAATTACTCGATTCACTCAAAAAAATTCTCAAACCAAATGATCTTCGTGAGCTGATTTGTGACGAGGCGATCAATCTGCCAACTGAGATTCAGTATGACGCGTCGATCTCATTTGGAGTTTTCGAGTATTTTTCATCGATTGATTATGCTCGTGAAGTTTTGGAAAAAATGTCTAAAAAATCTCGAAAAATGATCGCTCTTCTTGAAATTTATGATGAATCGAAGCGGGAAGATTTTTTTGAACTGCGTCGAAGTATGCAGAAAGATTATGACGAGCGATATAAAAATCTGCCGAAACAATTTTATCCACGGAAATTTTTTGAGGATTTTGCAAGTGAACATGGATTCTCGATTGAATTTGAGCCGTCAACACTCGAAGGATATTGGAATAATGAATTCGTTTTTCATTGTTATATCCGGAAGTAAAAGAAGATCCATCGATCAAACGATCGGTGGATCTTTTTTTATGAATCAATGCGAATTTTGAATCTCTTGATAATCGATAACTTCACCATTTTTCTCACGTTCAACAATTTCCGTCTGATAATGGAAACATTCATCCGCGATATCCTTGTTGAGAATCAACAGACAGAGGAGATTTGGAATCGCCATCAAACCGTTTGCAGTATCAGAGAAATTCCAAACGATATCGAGAGTCGTCGTTGCACCGATGAAAGTTATCGCACTGAAAACCACTCGATAAATCCAAATCGCTTTTCGACTTTTAGCGAGAAATTCGAGAGATTTTTCTCCATAATATTCCCAGCCGAGAATCGTTGAAAATGCAAAGAGTGCCAATGAAATCGAGACGATCAATTTTGCATATTCTCCAAAGACTGACGAGAATGCAAGAATCGTCAATTGCGCACCGGAAACCAATTTTCCAGTTTCAAGATCAGTTGCACCAAGCATTCCGGAAGATGAAATCACAAGTCCAGTCAAAACGCAGATGATCATTGTATCGAAAAAAGTTCCAGTCATATTCACATAGCCTTGACGACTTGCATGATCTGTTCGAGCAGCTGCCGCGGCGATTGGAGCTGAACCGAGTCCTGCTTCATTCGAAAAAACTCCTCGAGCAACTCCCCATCGCATTGAAGTCAACATCGTTGCGACGATTGATCCTCCAACTCCTCCTGCAACCGATTCAAACGAGAAAGCCATTCTGAACATTTCGGCGACTCCTGCAGGAACATGTTCAAAGTTGACAATGATAACAATGACTGCAACGATGAAATAGAAAACTGCCATCCCTGGAACGACAACGCTCGAGACTTTTCCGATTGAATGAACGCCGCGCATGAGAATTGAAAATGCAAGAATCATGATAATTGCGCCGGTGATCCATGTTGGAAATTCGAAACTCGTATTCAGAGCCGCCGCGATTGAATTTGCTTGAGTCATGTTTCCAATTCCGAAGGATGCACAGACTGCAAAAATCGCGAACATCGTTGCCATGAATTTGCCGAGATTTCCGCCGATTCCATTTTTCATTGCATACATTGGACCGCCAGACATTTCACCGACTGAATTTGTCTCGCGATATTTCACCGAGAGAACTGATTCGCCATATTTTGTTGCAAGTCCAAACGCCGCCGAGATCCACATCCAAACCAATGCTCCTGGACCTCCAAGAACCATCGCAGTTGCAACGCCGACGATGTTTCCAGTTCCAATTGTCGCCGCGAGCGCAGTTGCCAGCGATTGAAATGGTGACAGATCGCCCTCATGCTTGTCATGCTTGCGAAGAATCAATTTCACAGCGTACGCAAGATTGATCCACGGCAAAAATTTGAGTCGAATCGTGAGAAAAATTCCTGTTCCGACGAGGAGCGCGAGCATTATTGGTCCCCAGACGAAATCATTCACTTGACTCAGGATTTCCGAGAAAGTCATTGAATTCCCTCCTAGAAGAATTTTGAGAAGCAACGATCGCAATTTTAAATTTTGAAGTTTGAAAAGTAAATAATTCCGAACAAAAAAAGAGATCCGATCGATTTATGTCGACCAGATCTCTTTGTCATTTCGAATTCAAATTGGCAGGGGTAGCTGGATTCGAACCAACGATGGTGGAGTCAGAGTCCACTGCCTTACCGCTTGGCGATACCCCTGAACGAAAAATGGTGACGCCAGCGGGATTTGAACCCACGAACCCGCCGTGAAAGGGCGGTGTCTTAACCCCTTGACGATGGCGCCACTGCATTTCGCGAATTGGATTATATGAAAACCGAATCAGATTTGCAAGCATTTTTTTTAGCACATGAAAATTTTTAGCTCGATAGCAGATTTCATCGAAATTTTCGGCGATTATAGACAAAGAAATGAATCTATGATAAATAAATGACTTATCAAAGATTTTGAGGTGTTCATATGCTGCCTGAAGAAAGACAAAATATGATTGTTCAAATAGTTAATGAAACAGGTTCAGCGAGCGTCAAGGATTTAAGCATTCGTTTCGCAATCACCGAAGACAGTATCAGAAAAGATCTGACTTCGCTGCAGAAAAAAGGATTACTTCGAAAAACTTATGGCGGTGCTTTGAAAATCGAAGATAATTCGCAGGAACAATTTGTGTCTCAACGCAAAGGCAAATATATTCTCGATAAACAAAAAATCGCTAAAAAAATCGTGGGCATGCTTAAAAATGGCGATTTGATCTTTCTTGATATCTCCACGACGAATATTGAAGTTGCAAAACTGTTGAAAACTTCAGGATTGTCGCTGACTGTCGTGACGAATATGATTGACGTCATGAATGTTATGATTGGCGACGAATTCAATAAATTGATTTTCATCGGCGGCACTTTCACGGATGGCAAAGACGGTTTTGTCGGATTGAACGCAAATCGCGAAATTTCTCGATATCGTTTCGATAAATCTTTTCTCGGTGTTGTTGGAGTCAGTGCGTCAACGAATTCAGTTTCGACTTATATGTTGGAAGATGCATCGACTAAAGAAACGATCGTGAAAAGTTCCAAGCAGGCATTCATGATTTTGGAAACTCGAAAATTGTCTAAAGATGGAAATTTTGTCTATGCAACTATCAATGATTTTGCCGGCGCGATAACTGAAAAGCCGCTTGAAGATTGGCAAGAGAGTATGCTATCGCCGTATGATTTAGAAATTATATGAAAAGAGCCTTACGCGAGAATTGACTTGCGTAAGGCTTTTTTTTTGAAATCAAATCGATTGTCAAGCGTCTTTCATTGTTTTACCTTCACCGACAAGACTTTCAAAATCTCTGATGAAAGCATTAATCGCGGAAGTAATCGCTTCATTTTTGACAAGCGCGAAAATCACATCTGGCGATGCAGTTGCCGCTCCAACTCCATATTCCGCAAGATCGAGCATCTGTTGAGAATTTTTGAAACTCGCCGCCAAGACATTCGCATTGAGATTGTTGTTTTTGAAAATGTCATGAATATGCTGTGCGATCGAAACACCGTCATAACCCATATTGTCAATTCGATTGATGTATGGCGCAGCATAACTCGCTCCAGCTTTCGCCGCTAAAAAGGCCTGCATCGGAGTATAAATTGCAGTCGCCGTGATATTTGCATTTTCAGCTTTCAAAATTTTCATCGCCTTGAATCCCTGCTCGATTGATGGAATTTTGACGAAAGTATTTTTGCCGAGTTCCTGTTGAATTCGATGAGCGTCCTCGACCATTCCTTCAGCCGTTTTCGCGACAACTTGAACATGAAGTTCAGCATCTGCCCCGATGAATTCGCGAATCTCTTTCAAAACATCATAAGGCTTGCGACCACTTTGCGCCAAGATCGTCGGATTGGTTGTCACGCCATCGACAGGATAAAACTCGTAAATTTTTTTGATTTGATCGATGTGCGCGTCGTCAATGATCAATTTCATGAAAAATTCCTCCTATTCATCAATGAAAACATTTCTCACGCCATTCGAATGAGCAATTTCCGCGAAGTGATTCATCTGCTCTTTCGAAAAACGCTTTGGATTCTCTTTGAAACAAAATTCACGTCCGACAAGATGATATTTCGCCAAAGCCAGCGGATTGTAATTCAAAATCTCGTAATTGACTTCTGGAAAAATTCCGCTGATGAATTTGGCAATTTCCGCGACATTTTTTTCAGTTGCAGTATATTCAGGAATCATTGGAGTACGAATCACGACATCCCTTTTTTTATCGGAAGTCAGCAGATATTCGAGATTCTGTATGATCAATTTGTTCGAAACTTTCGTCGCGCGAATGTGTTCCGATTCATCAAAAATTTTGCAATCCGCGAAAATATGATTCAAATACGGCAAAACTTTTTTCAGATTTTCAATCGGCACGAGTAAAGCAGTTTCAATCGCAGTATGAATTCCGCGATCTTGCAGGAGTTTCAAAAGCTGCCCTGCAAAATCTGGCTGGAGCAATGGTTCGCCGCCAGATAAAGTCACACCGCCATCATATTTAAAAAACGGCGCATCACTCATAACTTCGCCAAACAATTTATAAACATCGATTTCGCGCGAATCCCATGCAATTGCGCCCGTGGGACAAATCTGAATCAACTCATCCCAATCTTCAGATTTCGTGTGATCCAAAACAATTTTTTCATCTTGAAAAGTCATTCCGCCGCATTTTGAATTTTTGACGCAACTTCCGCAATGAATGCATTTTTTATCGAAATACAACGCTCGACGTTTTGTCGAAATTCCTTCTGGATTGTGACACCATGCGCAGAGCAATTGACAGCCCTTGAAAAAAACTGTCGTTCTGATTCCGCCGCCGTCATGCGTTGCAAATCGACGAACATCGAAAATCGTGCCTTTCAAATTTTCCATGTCATTCTCTCTAAATATCATCGTAGGAAGTTCGCGCAATGATTTCATCTTGCAGCTCTTCAGCCAGCTCGGTGAAATATGCTGTATATCCTGCAACTCGAACTGTCAAACTTCGATATGCTTCGGGATTTTTTTCGCGGCGAGTAAATTTTCTTTTCGAACGACGTTGAATTGAATGTGCGGAATTTCCAGATCAACGAAAGTCCTCAAGAATTTGGCGAATTTATCGATTCCTGTTTCCGTTTTGAAAAATTCCGGCAGAAATTTCATATTCAACAAGCCGCCATTTGTCGTCAATTCTTTATCGAGTTTCGAAACTGATTTTAAAACTGCAGTTGGACCTGTCACATCGCGTCCATACACTGGAGACATTCCTCCATCTGCGAGAGGTTGTCCAGCTAATCTTCCATCCGGCGATGCACCGACATTTTCTCCCATCGGAACATGTGCAGACACTGTATACATCCCCGTGTGATAACGTCCGCCGCGATAATTTTTGTAATGACCGATTCTCTCACGGAAATATCTTGCCCATTTCACACCGATCGAATCAACCCATTCGACATCGTTTCCATATTTTGGAACTTTGTTCAAAAGACGTGCGCGAAGAATCTCATGCCCCTCAAAATTTTTGCGAAGAGCGTCTAGCAATTCTTCACGACCCACAATTTTATCCTCATAAACCAATTTTTTGATCGCGGCAAGTGAATCAGCTAGATTTGCAACTTGAATCATTTGAACGCCGGATAAATTATATTTTGCCCCGCCAGCTGTGACATCGATTCCATTTTCCATGCAATCGTCAATCACTGCAGAAAAAAATGGAGTTGGCAGCAAATCGATGTGAGCTTTTTCAATCTCTTCGCAAGCCTTGATCATTTTCTCCATAAATTCATCGATGTGCCGACGAAATGCATTTTCCAAATTCTCGTAAGTTTCATAAGTCGTCAAGTCTCCATAATTTGGAGCAAGCTGTGCGCCGGTCAATAAACATTTTCCACCGTTCAAAGTAAGTTCGAGAGCTTTATTCAGATTGAACATTGCCGCATCGCTCCAGCCGAGATTGTTTCCCTGTGTTGTAATCTCGACGCAACCGACAATCGCATAATCTCGAGCGTCTTTGATTTCAACATCCAATTCTTCGAGCGCAGGAATGATCGCTTTGTCATTGAAAAATTGAGGCATCCCGCTCCCTTTCGCAACAACTCTGATCGCCTGTTTTAAAAGTTTGTCACCTGTTTTTTCATGAAGTCTCACAGACAGATTCGGCTGCGGCAGTAAAAGATGTTCCTGCGCTTTCAAACATAAAAACGAAATCTCGTTGGAATAATCATTGTCATCTGCGTCTTGTCCACCGATCGCGATGTTGAATCCAATTGGAAATCCAGCGAAAAATTTCGCGCTGTTTCGATTACGCATATAAACAATTTGATTGAACTTCAGCCAAATGCATTCAATGATTTCGAGCGCATCATCTTCCGTCAAAATTTTGTTCTCGATATCACGGCGGTAGAAGTCGATCAAAAATTCATCCACTCAAATGACGATGCATTTGATTCCATTTGCAGCACGACAAATAAAAACCAAATCGATTGAACTGCTTCCCAAAAAGTTCGCGCGGGATTTTCAGCCAGCGAATTGCAATTCCTGGCGACCTGCTCGAGTTCCGATTTGAACTTTTCATCCGATTGAAGTTTAGCCATGTTTGCCGCGAGATCTGCATAGCGTTTCATGAAATTTTGAACGCCTTCCATGACTATTGAAACGGCTTGATAAAAAATTTTTTGATCGCCAACTGCAGTTTTGAATTTCTCTTCCGCTTGAGATCTCAAACCTGCCGCACCAAGTCTCAACCAAAGCTTGCAGTCTGGACAAATATGTCCTTGAGCGTGATCCGTCTGATTAATTTTTGCGATTTTGGAAATTTCGCTGATCTCTTTTCCATAACGCTTTTTGAGAACATCTTCGAGAGATTTTCCTTCCCAATACGGTTTGATCTCTTCGCGAAAAATCTTGATATCTTCTTCGCGAATGTTGAATTTATCTTGCGGACGATTTGGCAACTCCTCAAATTCCCTATCAACCCATGTCGAGTCGCTTTAAGTGACAGTGCTTATTGAATCATTGATAATTTTTCGAATCAAACACATGGAATTTTCAAGATGAAATCAGTTCCAATTCCAAGCTCGCCATCGATTTCGATTTGAATTCCATGAATTTCCATAATCCATTTCGCGATTGATAATCCTAATCCAGTGCCGCCGATTTCCTTGCCGCTCGAGTCGAGTTTTGTCCTCGATAGATCCACGCGATAGAATCGATCAAAGATTTTCTCGCGATCCTCTTCCGCAATTCCAATTCCAGTGTCTGAAATCGTGACTTCCAAAAATTTTTCGCGGCGGATCGATTTCACTTCGATTTTTCCGCCCGATGGAGTATACTTCGCTGCATTCTCTAAAAAGATTCGGAGCAGTTCGATCATCAATGTTTTATCTGCAAAAATTGATCCGGAATCATTCCGCTCGAAAATTATTGAATGATCATGCTCGGATCGTTCAAATTTTGTCATTGTATCGGCGAGCAGTTTTTGAAAATCGAGCGTCTCTTTCTCGATTGACTGCCGTTTCATATCGATTCGCGCGATCATCAGCAATTTTTCGATCAGACTTTTCATGTTTTGAGCTTCAGAACTGATTGCTTCAATCGATTCCTGCAGAATTTCTTGATCTTCCTTGCCCCAGCGATTCAACAGATCTGAATAATTGATTATCGTGGTGAGTGGAGTTCGCAATTCATGTGACGCGTCAGATACAAATTTTTTCTGTTGATCGATGCCGCGCTGCAACCGATCTATCATTCGATTAAATGCATCGATTAAGTCGCTGACTTCATCTTTCGTTGGTGAACTTGGAATTCGATCGTTCATTTTTTCTGTCGAAATTGAATTTGCCGTTCGAGTTATCCATCGAATCGGACTCAATAAACTTCGACTCAACATCCAGCCGGATATCAGTGAAATCAGAAATCCAATGAAACTCACGCCGAGGATGTACCATTGCAATTCAGCGAACAATTTTCGCTGCGATGTGATCGTTCTAAAAAAATGCAGAGTGATCGGTTTTTGATTGTAAATCGCTTTGACGCTCGCATGATAAACATATGAATTGTCGAATTCCGCGACTCTCAGCGTTGCATGGATTGGATAGATTCGCTGATCCGGAGTTTTATTGTATTCGGAAGGAAAGATCAGATATTCACCATCGCCGCCAGGTGGTGACCAGATCGGATTTCGATCGATTTGCCGCGCGATAACTCGATTCGTCGCCGGATATTTTGGATCTGTATCGAGAATCATGTTTCCAGATTCATCTTCAACTCGCAATGTCACGCTCGGCATCAATGGTTTATCGCTGTAAAAATTCGATTCGAGATGATCCAGATCGAAAATCTGCTCGCCTTTGACAATTTTTTCGAGCGTCAATCTGATACTCACTCGAAGAGCAAATTCTGCTTGATTGTAATTCATTCGATAGACACTCGCGCCGAAAATCGAATCGATTACTAGAATTGTCAAGAAGCAGCAGATTCCATATCGAATCGTGATTCGCGTCGTGATTCGTGGATTTCGAAGGCTGTATAGCTGTCTTCGAAAAAACAATTTCAGTCGAGCTCTGGTGAATTTGCGTTTAAAAATTCCTAACAAGTTGATTCGCCTCCGGATTTTTCCTTGCGTGGAATGATTTTTCGTTGTAATATCCTAGCAATTAAATACTCGTCGCAGAAAGAGTGGGCAGAGCCTGCTCTTTTTTCTTTTTGTTGGGAAGAATTTGGGAGGGATGATTTTTTGTCGAAAATCGAAACTGCAGTTGAAAATCTAGCCATGGGAATTTTGCAGAAATCGCCAGAATTTGAGCTCGTCGATGTTGATTACGTCAAGGAGGGAGGCAGTTTCATTCTTCGAATCTTTGTCGATAAGTCGGATGGAGTTGGGCTCGATGATTGTCAAAAATTCAGTGAACTTCTCGGCGATGCACTCGATAGAGATCCAACACTCACATCGATGCTCAACGATAATTATTTGCTCGAAGTTTCATCGCCGGGGATCGATCGAATTTTAAAAAAGGATCGAGATTTCATTCGTGAGAAAGGAAAATTGATCGATGTGAAACTTTTTGCGCCGATCAATAATGAAAAATTTTTCGTCGGAAAATTGATCAATATGGAAGACAAAATTCTGACGATCGAAATCGATGAAAATTCAGAGATGAAAATTCCGATGAAAGATATCGCTCAAATTCGTTTGCACATTGATTTTTGATCGAGTTAAAAAGGGATCGAGATTTCATTTGCGAGCATGGGAAATTGATCAATATGGAAGACAAAATTCTGACGATCGAAATCGATGAAAATTCAGAGATGAAAATTCCGATGAAAGATATCGCTCAAGTTCGTCTACACATTGATTTTTAATCGAGTTAAAAGAGGATCGAGATTTTATTCGGGAGCGAGGCAAATTGATCGATGTGAAACTTTTTGCTCCGATCAATAATGAAAAATTTTTCGTCGGAAAATTGATCAATACGGAAGAAAAAATTTTGACGATCGAACTCGATGAAAATTCAGAGATGAAAATCCCGATGAAAGATATCGCTCAAATTCGTTTGCACATTGATTTTTAAACAGGAGGATTCGGATTTTGACTGCAAAGAAAAGCAGAAGTGAAAATTATTCCGCAGGATTTTTGGAGGCAATCGATGCACTTTGCCGCGAGAAAGGAATCAATTCGAAAATTCTTTTCAGCGCGATTGAGGATGCATTGGTTGCAGCTTACAAACGAAATTTTGGTTCAGCGCAAAATGTCGATGTTGTACTCGACGAGCAGGCTGGAGCTTATCATGTTTACGCGATAAAAAATGTCGTGGAAGATGTGACAGATCGAATCACGCAAATCGATCTCGATACCGCGAAAACAATCAGTTCCGCGTATCAAGTCGGCGACAAAGTTCGGTTGGAAATTACTCCAGCGAATTTTGGAAGAATCGCCGCTCAAACAGCTAAACAGGTTGTCGTTCAAAGAATTCGCGAGGCAGAGCGTGGAAATGTTTATGATGAATATTCTGCCCGCGATTCCGATATCGTTTCAGGAACAGTGATTAAAATGGAAAATCACAATGTGATAATCGATCTCGGCGACACTGAAGCAGTTCTTGCAGCGACTGAACAAGTTCCTGGCGAGGTTTATCGGCAGGGACAGCAGATTCGCGCTTATATATTGGAAGTTAAAAAATCGAACAAAGGTCCTCAGATTTATGTTTCGCGAACGCATCCAGGATTTCTTCGAGCTCTATTCACGACGGAAGTTCCGGAGATTCAAAATGGAGTTGTCGAAATCAAATCTGTCGCAAGGGAAGCAGGATCTCGAGCAAAAATCGCAGTTTATTCGAAGGATGAAGAGGTCGATCCAGTCGGCGCATGTGTCGGTCAGCGAGGATTGAGAGTTCAAGCAGTTGTAGATCAAATCGGCGAGGAGAAAGTCGATATTGTCAAATGGAATCCAGATTCTGCAACATTCATCGCGAATTCATTGAGTCCCGCCAAAGTTGTATCGGTGGCAGTCAACGAAACCGAAAAAAAATCTCGAGTCATTGTTCCGGATTATCAACTGTCGCTCGCAATTGGTAAAGAAGGACAGAATGCTCGACTTGCTGCGAAATTGACAGGCTGGAAAATCGACATCAAGAGCGAAACTCAAGCGATTGGCGAGATTCTCGATGCTGGAATGAGTGAAGTATCAGTCGAAAGCGATAAAAATTTTTCTGCAGCCGAGGATTGATGTATGATAAAAAAAGTCATTGAACTTCGAACTTGCATCGCATGTCGAACTCACAAACACAAATCGGAATTCATTCGAATCGTGAGAGATACAAATGGAAATTTCTCGATCGATTCGCGTGGAAAAATTCAAGGGCATGGAGCGTATCTGTGCAAAAATCTCGAATGTCTCAAACGTGCAAAAAAATCTCACGGGCTGGATCGAGCGTTCAAATCGAAAGTGGATTCGACAATCTACGACGCGATTGAATCGATTCTGCAAAATTAACGGGGGTGGATCTATGTCGAAACAAACGAAATATCGGATTTTCGAATTGTCCAAGGAGTTCAAAAAGGATAGCAAGGTTATCATCGAACTGCTCAAGAAACATAAAATCAAGGTGGCAAATCATTTCAGCGCGATCGATGAAACTGCTTATCAAATCTTGAAGGAAGCATTTGCAAGACGTCCTCAGCAGAAAAAATCTGAATCGGTTGAATCGAAACCTGAATCTAAACCGGCGGAAGTTGTTGAGGAAAAATCGATCGATCAAAAATCAGTCGAAGAAACACCGATCGAGACAAAATCTGAACCAGTTGTCGAAGAAAAAATTGAGACTCCAGAAAAAATCGAGGAGAAACCTGTCGAATCAAAACCGGTTGAATCTAAACCTCAAAGACGTCCAGAAAGATCAATGAATCGATCTGAAAATCGATCGGAATCCAGAAATGAATCGAGATCTGAAAGATCCGAGAGATCCGAAAGATCTGACAGACCAGATCGATCTGAACGTTCCGAGAGATCTGAAAGATCTGAACGTGGTGACAGATCAGATCGCGGCGAGAGATCAGAATCTCAAAATCAACGGCGGAATCAGAATCAAAATCAGAATCAAAGACGAGATCGCCGCAGCGGACGTCCAAATCCTCGACAAAATGAAAGACAAAACGATCAATCGGGAGATCAGACTCGAAACATGAATCGACGTCCTCAATCTCAAAAACGCCGCGGAAAAACTCCTCCAGCTCCTCCGCAGAAAGTCGAAATCGCGCGTCCAAAACATATAAAAATCGGCGAATCGATTGCAGTCAAAGATCTCGCGAGCAAAATGAGTTATACAGCCGCGGAAATTATCAAAAAGCTGTTGATGATGGGAGTCATGGCGAGCATCAATCAGGAAATCGATTTTGATACAGCCGCACTTGTCGCCGCGGAATTTGGAGTCACAGCTGAAGCTCTTCCGCCTGAAGTTGATCCGACAATCATTCCAGAAATCGAAGATGATCCAAAAACTTTGAAAACTCGTCCGCCAGTTGTCACAGTCATGGGGCATGTCGATCATGGAAAAACATCTTTGCTCGATGTCATTCGACGCGCATCAGTCGCAAGTCATGAGGCGGGCGGAATCACTCAGCACATCGGTGCATATCAGACAATTTGCAGAGATCGAAAAATCACTTTCCTCGATACACCAGGTCACGAAGCATTTACAGCGATGCGAGCTAGAGGAGCGCAGGTCACAGATATCGCGATTCTAGTTGTCGCGGCAGATGATGGAGTCATGCCTCAAACTGTCGAGGCGATAAACCATGCGAAATCTGCAGGCGTTCCGATTATTGTCGCGATTAACAAAATCGATAAGCCAGGCGCGAATCCAGATCGAGTTATGCAGGAATTGATGGAATATGGACTTGTCTCGGAACAATATGGCGGCGATACTGTCATGGTTAAAGTTTCTGCGAAAAAGAATATTGGAATCAATGAATTGCTCGAAATGGTTTTGCTCGTCGCGGATATGCAGGAATTGAAAGCAAATCCAAATCGAGAGGCTCGCGGAGTAATTATCGAGGCAAAATTGGATAAAGGCCGCGGAACTGTTGCAACTGTCTTAGTTCAATCCGGAACTCTTAGAATTGGCGACTCAATTATCGCGGGCACGAGTTATGGAAAAGTTCGAGCTCTCAACAATGATCGCGGCGAACCAGTCAAGAAAGCTGGTCCATCAGTTCCAGTCGAAGTTTTGGGATTGAACGATGTGCCTGCCGCTGGAGATATTTTGGCGGTGCTCGATGAAAAATCTGCAAAATCAATCGCGGAATCTCGAATCGAACGCACGCGAAATCAATTGATCAAATCGAAAAAAGTCTCGCTCGATGATCTTTTCCAACAGATTCAAGAGGGCGAAATCAAGGATCTCAACATCGTCGTCAAGGCAGACGTTCAAGGATCTGTCGAGGCACTTCAATC
The DNA here is from genome assembly GCA_017484005.1 of Selenomonadaceae bacterium. Lineage (GTDB taxonomy): Bacteria > Bacillota > Negativicutes > Selenomonadales > Selenomonadaceae > Quinella. Next base: position 13,446 of record JAFUTY010000017.1, read on the forward strand.
CTCGCTTCTCGGTCTGAATAAAAATGACGAAGTTAGAGTTGCGATTGTTCATTCTGGCGTCGGTGCAGTCAATGAGTCAGATGTAATGCTCGCTTCAGCGTCGAATGCTCTGATTATCGCGTTCAATGTTCGTCCGGATAACAATGCTCGTAAAATTGCAGACACCGAGCACATCGATATCAGAACTTATCGCGTGATTTACGATGCGATTAACGATGTCAAAGACGCGATGAGCGGAATGCTCGCTCCAAAATACAAAGAAGTCATTTTGGGGCATGTCGAAATTCGCAAAGTCATGAAATTCTCGAAAGCTTTGGTCGCTGGATCATATGTCACCGATGGAAAAATCACGAACAATTCCAAAATCCGGATCATTCGCGATCATATTGAAGTTTTTGACGGCGAAATCGATTCACTTCGTCGATTTAAGGATGAAGTCAAGGAAGTTGCGGCTGGATATGAATGTGGAATTTCGATTGTTGACTTCCGAGATTTTCGCGAAGGAGATATTATCGAGCCGTATATGATGGAAGAGATTCAAACTTCGCTTGACGATGTTTCTCACGAATGAGGTGCGCCAATGGGACAAGTTAGAATCGAAAAGCTGCAGGAATTGATTGGCCAGGAATTCAGCAAGCTCCTCATGAATGGCGTGAAAGATCCTCGAATTGGATTTGTCACAGTCACTGGAGTAAAAATGACTGGCGATCTTCGTGAGGCAAAAATTTTCGTCTCGATCATGGGTGACAAAGAATCGATCAAAAATTCGCTGAATGGACTCCGACATTCGCTAGGATTCATTCGCCGCGAAATCGGTCAGCGAATTCGATTGAAATATACTCCGGAATTGTCGGTGGAGCTTGATACTCAAATCGAGAAAAACAAACACATCGATGAATTGTTCTATCAGATCGAGAAGGAGGTGAATCCAGTTGAAAATAACGCTTGAAGAAATGTGCGACGAATTGCAAAAAGTGAATCGAGTTGTCGTTGCAGGACATGTAATTCCAGACGGCGACGCGATTGGATCTGCGCTGGCTCTCGCAATGATTTTGAAATCGATCGGCAAAGATGTTCGAGTCATGTTTGACGATAACATTCCGCGAAATTTCATGATGATGCCGACTTGCGAGAAAATCGAGCGTCCCTCGGAAAAAATCGATGTCGATGCGCTGGTGATTGTCGATACTGCACCGGATAGAATAGGAAAAGTCCTCGAATGTGTTGGAGATGTTCCAATTCTCAACATCGATCACCACGTTTCAAATTCTGGTGAGAATCGGAAACTTTTCTGCGATCCTCATGCCGCTGCAACTGCTGAAATCATTTTTGAAATCGCAATTGAACTCGGAATCAAACTCACAAAGGATTTTGCAGTCTGCGTTTATGTAGGAATCGCGACAGATACTGGATTTTTCCAGTTCTCGAACACGACGGCTGAAACTCTATTAATCGCGTCAGATATGCTCGCCTTGGGAGTCAAACCGAATCTCGTCGTTGAAGTTTTGGAACAGCGTCCTATCGAAGTTGTCAAAGGACTCGGACAGTCTCTCAACACTCTCGAAGTTTGGCATGATGGAAAAGCCGCCGGAATGTTTCTCGATGAGGATCTAGTCGCAAATCTCGAGACAACGGAAGGATTCATCGATGAAATTCGCGTGATTGAGGGCGTTGATGTTTCACTTCTATTAAAATTCATGGCTAAAAATGTCTGCAGAGTTAGCATGCGCTCAAAGACTGTTGACGTTTCGAAAATCGCGATGCAATTTGGTGGCGGTGGACATCTTCGAGCGGCGGGATGTACTTTGAAAATGCCGTTTGAAGATGCAAAACGGACAATCATGCAGGCAATCGATGACGCTTTGAATTGATCCGGAAATAAAAAAGAGATCCGAACTTCGTTTGAGATTCGGATCTCTTTTAATTTGTGCCGCGATTCTAGGATTCGTGACAAAAAGTTGACGCGGTGCTAAAATTCTCAAAAATTTATTGTTGCGATTGGAGATGAGTATGGAACTTTTTCTTGTATCAATCGATTCGAAACTTTGGGGGCCGCCGATGATCATATTTCTCCTCGGCACAGGAATATTTTTTACAATCCGGCTCAAATTTCTGCAAGTGACAAAACTCGCGACAGCTCTGCGAATGATCGGTTCAACAAAAGATCAAGGCAAGGGAGATATCTCGAGTTTTCGCGCGCTGTGTTTATCACTCGGTGCGACGGTCGGAATTGGAAATATCATTGGCGTTACGACCGCTGTGAAATTTGGAGGTCCAGGCTCGATTTTTTGGATGGGACTCGCTGCATTTTTTGGAATGGCAACTCGATACGCGGAAGGACTTTTGGCGATCAAATTTCGCGCGAAAGATGAAAATGGCGAAGTTCTCGGTGGTCCAATGGCTTACATCGAATATGGCATGGGAAAAAAATTCAAGCCGCTCGCAATATTTTTCGCAATGACAACTCTCGCCGTAGCATTATTTGGAGTTGGAATTTTTCCTCAAGTTCAAGCGATAACTGATACTCTCAAGCTTGCATTCAAAATTCCGCCATTCATTTCAGATCCAATCGTCGCAATTATCGTCGGAATGATAATTCTCGGTGGACTTCAAAAAATTTCTAGAATTATGGAAAAAATCGTGCCGTTCATGCTGATATTTTTCATCGCGCTGTCAGTTTTGCTCGTGATAATCCATGCGCCGGAACTTCCCGATGCAGTCGAATTGATTTTAATGAGTGCATTCACTGGTGACGCGATATTTGGAGGATTCGCTGGAACAACTGTCATGATGGCTGTGAGTCATGGACTTTCGCGCGGCTTGTTTTCAAATGAATCGGGATTAGGTTCAATGCCAATCGCATCGGCAGCGGCGCGAACTCGCTGGGGAGCTGAGCAGGGACTTCTTGCAATGACTGTAACTTTCATCGATACAATTTTGATTTGCACACTGATGGGATTGTCGCTCGTATTGACTGGCGTTTGGAATAAAGATCTGGCGGTCGAATTCATGGCTGCCGCGGCTTTTCAAGAAGTTTATGGAACGCTCGGCTTGAAACTTTTTGCAATATCAACAGTTCTATTTGCATTCACAACGATTCTCGGCTGGAATTATTATGGCGAGCGAGCAATGGTTTATCTATTTAGAACGCGTGGAATCCTGCTGTATCGAGTCACATTTATCGTCCTCATCGCGATTGCTGCATTTACAAAGCTCGAATTTGGATGGATTATCGCGGATATCGCCAATGCACTCATGGCGATTCCGAATCTCATTGCACTTATTGCACTGTCGAAAAATGTTGTCGCAGATACAAAAATTTACATGGAATATCAATTGAAATTCGAAGAAAAAAATTTCTAAAAAAAAGAGATCCGGGGATCAAATCGATCTTCGGATCTTTTTTTTATTCGGAAATTCTTGCTGGATCGTAGACAATATTTCCAATTCCGCCGTCGATTCGATTGTGATTTTGATCGATCGCAAATGCAATTGCCGCTTGAGATCCCATGAATTCAAAAGGCACTCGATCATCTTTGCCGTCGAAAATCAAATCGCAATCCTCCAACAATCTATCGAGATAATCGATTGTCAAATCTCCAGATCCATGCGAGCAATACATCTTTTCGAATTTTTTAGCCGTGAATTTTTTCAATCGCTGCAAAGATTTTTGATAGCTTTTTAATCCGAGAGTCTCCTTCGAAAATAGAAATGTGAACATATTCGCACCGTCGCCAGTCAATAACGCTCGATTTTCTCGAAACAAAATTCCAGTCATTCCTTGAGTGTGTCCAGGAATTTCAAAAATATCGAGATGAATTCCGCCCAAATCGAAAGTCATTCCATTGCTGAGATTCTTGAATCGCGATGGAGAATCGATCGGCTGAAAATCTGAATCCGTCAGCGATTTTGCGAAATCTGGATTCATCCCAGCATAACCTTTTCGAGTTTCAAGCGATGTATGCTCCTTGAAAAGCTCGTCATCCTTGTGATTCATGTAAACTTCTTCGAATTGCGCACTGCCGCTTGCGTGATCGACATGTCCATGCGTCAATAAAACGATCAATGGCTTATCAGTCAACGTTTCAACATATTTTTTGAGATCGCCGACACCAACTCCAGTATCAATCAAAGCCGCTCGATTTTTTCCCTCGACAAGATACATCAAATCTCCCACGCCATTTCGAATTCGAAAAATATTGCGATCGATTTTTGCGGATCGAAATTTTTGAGGCGTTTCAGATTTCATCGATTCCGCGGAAACTTTTTGATTCGATAAACTGCCAATTCCCAGCGTCGCAATTGAAAGTCCCGAAAGCTTTAAAAAATCTCGACGATTAATTTGCATTCGAATCACTCCCGAAATTTTTTCTCGATTTTATTTTTTGACTAAAAAAATATCAACGAAATCTTTAAAATGTGCTATTATCAAAATATCAGATTTCAATTCTGATCAAAAATTTTTTGGAAGGTGTTTCAATGTCCAAGGAAACAATGGAATTTCAAGCTGAAACCAAACAATTGCTCGATCTGATGGTGAATTCGATTTACACGAATAAGGAAATTTTTCTTCGTGAATTGATTTCCAATGCGTCAGATGCGATCGACAAACTGCATTTTGAATCGCTGACGAATCGCGAAATGCTCGAAGGCGATGAGAATTTTGAAATTTTCCTCGTGCCGGATAAAAATTCGCACACACTCACAATTTCAGACAATGGAATCGGAATGAATCGCGATGAGGTTGTCGAAAACATCGGAACGATTGCAAAATCTGGAACGAAAGCATTTCTCGAACAGATGGCGAAGGCAAAATCTGAAGGAGTTTCGGAAAAAGATTTAATCGGTCAATTTGGCGTTGGATTCTATTCCGCGTTCATGGTTGCCGATAAAGTCACATTGGTAACTCGCCGCGCTGGCTCGGAAAAGAATTCAGCGACGCGCTGGGAATCGACTGGCGATGGATCTTACACGATTGAAGAATGTGAGAAAGAATCTCGCGGAACAATCATTACTCTTGAACTCAAATCGGAATTTTTCGGCGAGGAATCTGAATTGAATCTCACCGATGATTGGGAAATTCGTCAGCTCGTCAAAAAATATTCTGATTATGTGCGTTATCCTATCAAGATGAATTTTGAAATTGAAGAATCGAAAAAGGATGACGATGGAAATCCAATCGAAGGCGAAAAAATCACTCGCAGCGAGATTCGAACAGTCAATTCGATGCAGCCGCTCTGGACTCGTCCAAAATCTGAATTGAAGGATGAAGATTATCGCGAATTTTTCAAGCAGCAATTTCGCGAGTGGGAAGAGCCGCTGGAGTATTTTCACACGAAGGCAGAAGGAACAGTCGAATATACTGCGCTCCTCTGCATTCCAAAACGCGCGCCGTTCAATCTGTATTATTCCGATTTCGAGGCAGGAGTTCAGCTCTATTCGCGGCACGTTTTCATCATGGACAAATGCAAAGATCTATTGCCGGATTATCTGAGATTCATCAAGGGACTCGTTGATTCTCCGGATTTGTCACTGAATATTTCGCGTGAATTGCTGCAGCAGAGTCGAGAATTGAAACAGATTGGACGTGCTCTCGAAAAATCAATTTTGAAACAGCTCAGCAAAATTCTCGAATCGGATCGATCGAAATATGAAACTTTTTGGAATGAATTCGGCAAATCGTTCAAAATTGGAATTTACAATTCGATGTATGGAAATCGCGATACCGTCGATAAATTGAAAGATCTGCTGATGTTTGCAAGTTCAAAGGATCAAAATCTCACGACGCTCAAAGAATATGTGTCGAGAATGCCGGAATCGCAGAAGAAAATTTTCTATGCAACGGCAAAAGATCGCGAGACAATCGAGAGTCTTCCGCAGATGGAAACGCTCAAGGAAAAAGGTTTCGAAGTTCTGTATTTACTCGACCCAGTTGATGAATTCACGCTCGAGACGCTTCATGAGTATTCAGAAAAGCATTTTCAATCGATCGCGCGCGGGGATTTGGATCTCGATGACGCGGAATCTCAAGAAGTCAAAAAGGAAACTGAAGAAATCGCCAAAACTTCCGAGGATCTGTTGAAATCGATAAAAGATTCGCTCGGTGAAAAAATTTCCGAGGCAAAAATTTCGACTCGATTGAAATCGTCGGCAGTCTGTCTCGTCGCATCTGAACAAGGACCTTCGATTTCAATGGAGCAGACTTTCGCCGAGATGAAAAATCCAATGTTCAAGGCGCAGCGAATTCTCGAAATCAATCCAAAACATGCATTGTTCGAGAAATTGCAGCAGCTGCATGAATCGAAAGACGATGCAAAATTCAAAGATGCCTGCGAATTGTTGTACGATCAAGCGTTGTTAATCGAAGGAATTTTGCCGGAGAATCCAGTTGCATTTGCAAATCGCGTCGCAGATCTGATGGCGAGGGCTTAATTCATGCGGGCAGTTGTCACGCGAGTATCGAGAGCGTCAGTCGAAATCGAATCTCGAATCGCCGGAAAAATCGATCGCGGATTTTTGATTTTATTGGCAGTAGCTCCCGATGATTCCGAATCAGACGTCGAAATCTTGGCGGAAAAGATTTGTCGAACGCGAATTTTTTCTGATTCAAATGGAAAAATGAATCTCGATCTTGAATCAGTCAACGGAAGTCTATTGATAATTTCTCAATTCACACTTTACGCTGATGTGAAATCGAGACGTCCGAGCTTTTCTCACGCCGCAAAAGCAGATCTCGCCCAGAATCTCTATGAAAAATTCATCGATGCATGTAAATCGCGCGGCTTTCATGTCGAATCTGGAGAATTTGGCGCAGATATGCAGGTCGAATCAATCAATGATGGTCCAGTCACACTGATTTTCGATTCAAAAAATTTGTGAGGAGAATGACTTTTGAAAAATTATTTGGAGATTGTGGCTTAATCGGGAGGTTTGCCATAATCTCGCGAGCCTCCCCAAATATTTAATTTTGAGGAGGACAATTCAATGAATCGAGAAAACAAGCGAAAATCGTTTATCAAGGGATATTACAAAACTCATCCGAGCAATGAAGTTTTCAAATGCAAAACATGCGGGCGAGTTGTCGTTCCAACTGGTTCGGGCAGCGAGCATCGAAATCACTGTCCATATTGTTTATCGAGTCAGCATTTGGATATCGAGCCAGGCGATCGATCTGCAAATTGCGGAGGATCAATGGACGCGATAGCTGTTTGGATTCGAAAAAATGGAGAATGGGCAATAATTCATCGCTGTCGAATTTGCGGCGAATTGAGCTCAAATCGAATTGCGGCAGATGATAATCCAGTCAAACTGATGTCGCTCGCAATGAAACCGATCTCGAATCCACCATTTCCAATCGAAAGAATCGAAGAAATCTCAAAATTGATTGACGAAATCTGATTTGAAATTTCCGAACAAAAAAAGATCCCCCGATAGATCCGCAAAAGATCTGTCGGGGGATTTTTCTATTCGTGGAAGAAAATCAACAGCTCACGCCAAGCATATTGATTCGAATCGCTCCTCGCTCGACAAAATTTACAAATTGAATCGAGGAGGAATAAAAATGCCAGTCAGAATTGGAAATTCATATGTATCGGAAGCCGCGGTGGAATTCGCCAAAAATTCTTCGGAAGTCGAAAATCTCTCGCAAAAATTTCCAGATCTCAAAATTTCCGCAGGAACTCAACCATTCGGCGGACAGGGACATGGAAATCTGACAATCGCGCCGAATATTTTGAGACAAATGCAAAACGATCCAGAAAAACGCGTTGAATATGAAGCGTTGATTTATGACATGCAACGCACGAAATTGAATCGCGATAAGGATTGTGTTGCATCTGGATGGATGATCAACAGCGATGGATCTTGCGGAGCTTGGTCAATCTCGAAACATGATGATGGAACTCAAACTCGACAGAAATCGAAAATCGATCGCGATCGATTGGCTGGTCGACTTCCAGAATCTGAAAAGAAATCCAAGAAAAAATCTTCCGATATTGATGAAAATTATTCGGAAGGAAAAATTACTGTTGGATTTAACGAGGGAAAAAGATCTCGACAGCTCGCCGCCGCTAAAAATTTGAGCGACATGAATTCATTGATGCAATTGCTGCTCGAGGATCTCGATGAAATTCAAGATGGACTTGAGCATGGATATTGCGATGAAAATGAATTGAAAAAAGTGAAAAAGATGATTGAACGAGCTAAGAAAAAATTGGCGGAAGTTCAAAATCAGCCGAATCAATCAGCCGAAAAAAATTCCGATTTCTCGATCAGCGTTTTGTTTTGAATCTGACGCATGAACTGCATTTTCAGTTTTAGATTCCGCAAACAGTTTTCGAATCGTTCCCTCTTCCGCCTGCGATGGATCTGTCGCGCCATTGAGCTTTCTGACTTTCGCAATTGCATCCTCGCCCTCGAGAACCAATGCAACAATCGGAGATCTTGTCATGAATTTCACGAGCGATTCATAATATGGGCGACCGATGTGCTCCTCATAATGCCGCGCCGCGAGTTTTTCATCCATCTGCAGCATCCTCATTGCGATGATTTTCAAGCCCGCGCGTTCATACATCGCCAGAATTTCGCCGATGTGATTTTTCTCAACGACGTCCGGTTTCAAAAGAACTAGCGTCGCATCGCCATTGTGAGCCGTAAAAATCTCTCGTCTATTTCCTTCATCCATTTTGCAGATTCCTCCTGATAAGTTTTTGAGACAGCGTTGTAACTCATGCTCGAAGCGTAAAGTGCCTCGATTTCATCGTCGCGAAGAGATCGCATGATTTTTGCAGGATTTCCAAAAACGATGCAGTTATTCGGAATTTTTTTGCGTTGAGTCAGCAAAGTTCCTGCACCGATAATGCAATTCTCACCGATTTCAGCATAACCTAGGACAATCGCGCCCATTCCAATCAAAGAATTATCACCGATTCGACGGCAGTGAACGAGTGCATTGTGTCCAATCGTGACGTGATCGCCGATTTCAGTTGGCGTGTCTCCCATGACATGGACAGTTGCATTGTCTTGAACGTTGGTATACTTTCCAATTCGCACCGGCTGAAAATCTCCGCGAACTGATGCTCCAAACCAAATTGAAGATCCCTCGCCGATTTTGACATCGCCGACAACACATGCATTCGGTGCGACAAAAACTCCTTCAGCGATTTCTGGAGTCTTTCCTTCATACGGCAAAATTATCGCCATGAAAAATTCACTTCCTCCCCCAAAAATTCTGTTGAAATTATCTACTTGAGAGTTGCCTTTGTCAAAAAAAAGAGTCGAGAACTTTTTGAAGTCCTCGACTTTTTTTCAGCCTTTCGGAAGATTGTCATAAATTTCTGGATCGACCGGCTCGAGCCATTCCGTTGTCGAATCCTCATTCATTATCGAAAAATGTTGAAACCATTCGATATCTGACGCGCCATGCCAATGCTTGACTCCTTCCGGAATTATCACTGAATCGCCTGGCTGCATTTCGACAACATCCTGCCCCCAGATTTGATAATAGCCGCGCCCTGCAACTCCAACGAGAATTTGACAGCTGCCGTGATGAATGTGCCAATTGTTGATACACTTCGGCTCGAAAGTGACATTCATGACTGAAAATCCTTCGCCCATCGCAATTGGCGCGACATAGCTTCGACCGGTGAAATATTTTGCATAAGTTGTATTTGCGCGACCGATTGGAAAGACTCTCTCGCCGCGAGCATGAATCGATTCTTCAATTTCTGCAGTTGGAATTTTTTCATCGGATTTTTTTGATTTTGCATCGGCGTTTGAAAGATTAGCGAGCAATATCACCGCTGCAATTCCTGCGAGAAATTTTTTCATGAATTCTGCCTCCTTAAATGAAAATATGCAATTTCTGGCGGACAGCCGAATCGAAATGGAAACCAGCTGCCATTTCCGACGTGAACATAGCCGAAAAATTTTTTGGATTTATCGATAACCATTCCGCGCGTGTATTTGAAAACTGGAAACAGCGGCAGTCCAAAAATTCCGATTTGAGAGCCATGCGTGTGTCCAGTCATTGTCAGCGGAATTTGAAATTCTCGCGCGTCGTCGATGAATTCTGGATGATGTGCTAGGAGAATTTTCGTCGAATTTTCCGGAATTCCCTGCATCGCTTCCGCAATAAATTCATGCTTGAGTTTTTGAAATTTCTCGTTGTCACCAAAAACCATTGGATAATCCACACCGATTAAAATCAGATTCGAAATTCCTGCGGATTCCCATTGATTGACCAGCCAATGAATTCGAGTCTGCGCGAGTCCCAATTCAATCGGACGAATTCCGCGATGATGTTCATGATTTCCGTGACAATACCAAATTCCGAGTTTGAATTTATCGCAAAATGAATCGACAAGTTTTATTGCCTGCGAATTCATCGAAATATCGTCGAAAATGTCTCCAGTTATCGCTAGAAGATCCGGTTTTGAATTTGCAACGCGCGTTAAAAGTTCAGAAAGATCCTCGAGCGAAAAATATTTTCCGAGATGAATGTCTGAAATTTGCGCGATTGTGAAATTTTCAAGTTCGGGCGGCAGATTGTCAATCGGGATGTCGAAATTGCGATCGACTGTCCGCTTTCGTTCAACATTGTTGCCGTATAAACCGATTGCGAATGACAGAAATGGATAAAAAATCGCGTTTCGAATCAATCGACGCCGCTCCGGATCGAATTTTTTGTCGCTCGAAGGCAGATGCCGATAAATCGATCGAATTGCCGCGGCTGTCAGAATGAAAATTATTGAAAAGAATTGCCAAACCAGCATCACTGATAGGAATGACACGGGGAAAGCTGCTTCGCGAAGGATTTCTGGATGAAAAATTGTGCCTGCGATTAAGCCGAGATCTAAAATTGCGAGCGCGATTCTTGAGCGTCGAAGATTTTTTCCCTCGAAGATGAATGATAGGACGTAACAGCTCAATCCAAAAATAATCAGAAAAAGTCCTGCAATGATGATAAAAAATAATCCCATTGAAAACCTCCTCCGGAAATTAAAAAAGAAACGCCACGATTGTGACGCTTCTTATCGATTCATTTGACAAACTCTCCACAGCTAAAGCTGGGAGATTCTGGTATCAACAGCATTTGCCATGCAAGCAAGGTCTTACAATGCCTACTCCAATGGTCGTTGCCCCAACCATGTTTCTACCGCAAGAATTTTTGAGAAAGTCGGCGGATTTTACCCCTGCTCAACTTCCACTCTCATTCTTACAAAGAATTTTATTGTTTGCAAGTTTTTCTTTTTGCGGCTTATATCCCCATGGATAAATCTAGGGGTATTACGCCGCTTTTTGATAAAAAAAATGGTGACCCAGGAGGGATTCGAACCCCCGACCTTTTGGTTCGTAGCCAAACACTCTGATCCAGCTGAGCTACTGGGCCGCCGAGGGGAAATGGTGGGCAGGGATGGATTCGAACCATCGTAGCCGAAGCAACGGGTTTACAGCCCGTCCCCTTTAACCACTCGGGCACCTACCCATGAAAATTTTGGTGGGCCCACTTGGACTCGAACCAAGGACCAACCGGTTATGAGCCGGCCGCTCTAACCAACTGAACTATAGGCCCGACCAAGCGAGAAAAAATTGGAGCGGAAAACGAGGCTCGAACTCGCGACCCCAACCTTGGCAAGGTTGTGCTCTACCACTGAGCTACTTCCGCCCATCGTCAATTGGATGTCCTCCAATCAACGAGCGCAATTCTACACATCGAAAATATCTTTGTCAACAGAAAAATTTTTCATCGAGAATTTTTTCGAAATCGGCGGGAGAATTTGCATGATTGAATTTTTCTCGAAGTTCAGATGAAAATGGAAGTCCTCGAGTGTACCAAGCCGCATGGCGTCTCATTTCCATGCAGCCGATCTTTTCGCCTTTGAATTTCACGAGCAAATCGAGATGTTTCGAAATCATTTCAGCGCGATCTTTCAGCGTCAAATTTACAGATTTTTCCTCAGTCAATTCGCGAAAGATCCATGGATTTCCCTGCGCCGCCCGACCTATCATAAATCCATCAGCATTTGTAACTTCACGAATTTTTCGCAGCGATTCAAGATTTTTGATATCTCCATTCGCGATAATCGGAATTTTGACAGACTTTTTCACATTCGCAATTGCATTCCAGTCAGCCGCGCCGGAATAATACTGCTCCCGAGTTCTGCCATGAATCGCGATTGCATCGACTCCAGTCTGCTCGAATCGTTTTGCAAGTTCAACTGATTCATCGCGATCCCAGCCGATTCTCATTTTGACAGTCAACGGAATTTTTATTGATTTTTTTATTGTGGAAAGAATTTTTGCACCGAGTTCAGGATTTTTTAATAATGCAGATCCCTCGCCATTTTTAACGACTTTTGGTACTGGACAGCCAAAATTCACATCGATTATATCTGCGACGCCTAAATCCTCGATATATCTTGCAGATTCAGCCATTCGTTCCGGATCATTTCCGAAAATTTGAATTGCGATTGGACGTTCTTCAGGAATTGTTCTAAGCATCTCGAGCGTTTTCAAATTTCGATAATGGATTCCGAGCGAACTCACCATCTCTCCAAAAACTAATGGACAGCCCATTTCATGCGCAAGAATTCTATATGCAATATCAGTGACTCCAGCCATTGGCGCTAGAAATATTGGTTTTTGAAATTCAAATTTTCCGAGTTTCATTGCGAATTTCTTTCAAATAAAACGCGGAGACCTGACAGCGTCAAAAAGTGATCGACCTTTTCAATTGTCTTAGATTCGCTGGCGATCATCTTGGCAAATCCGCCTGTCGCAATGACTCTCAATTCCTTGCCGATTTCTGCTCGAATTCTCTCAACAATTGCGTCAATCTGTCCGACATATCCATAGATTATTCCGGCCTGCATTCCTTGAATCGTGTTGTGACAAACTATCGATTTCGGTGCGACTAATTCAACTCGCGGAAGTTTTGCAGTCTGATTAAACAATGCATCAGCTGACGTTGCAATTCCTGGAGCTATTGCGCCGCCTAAAAAATCTCCATTTTCAGCTACCACGTCGAAAGTCGTTGCAGTTCCGATATCTATGACAATCAAATCTCCGCCGTACTGATCGAACGCGCCAACCACGTTGACAATTCGATCTGCGCCAATCGCTCGGGGATTTTCATAGTTCAATTTGATTCCCGTCTTGATTCCCGGCCCTACGATCAATGGATGAATTTTGAAATATCGCTCGCACATTTTTGTAATTGGGACAACCAGCGGCGGTACAACTGACGAAATGATTATGCTTTCGATGTCTGTCAAGGCGACGTTTTGATACGCGAAAAGCTCGTTGATGAGCATACCATATTCATCGCCGGTTTTTTGACGATCGGTTGAAATTCTCCAATGTTTCATCAATTTTTTCCCGACGTATGTTCCCATGACAATATTGCTGTTGACGATATCGATAACTAATAGCACAAATCCACTCTCCATTGCGCTGAATTTTACAATTTTTCTCGATTTTTGTCCAGATTTTTATCGAATTGAGACATCTCCGGCTAAAACATGCACTTTTGAGCCATCCAATTTTTCGACGATCAATGCTCCAGATGAATCCAGATCTATCGCTCTGCCCTCGAATGAATTTTCAATTTCTCCCGCTGGAATGACTTTAATGCTTTTTCCGAGCGTTATTGAGTATTTTTTCCACATATTTAGCGTTTTTTCGAATCCATGTGACAGAATCTCGCGATAAATATCGTCGAATCGAATCAATATTCTTTGTAAAAATTGAACTCTGGAAAATTTTTCGACTCCCAAATCTCGGCGCATGATTTCGATCGAAGTCGCAATTTCTTCGATTTCCGGAGGAAATTTCTCAATTGAAAAATTTATCCCGCAGCCTATGATTATGCAATGAACTCTATCGATTTCCGCGCTCATTTCAGTCAAAATTCCGACCAATTTTTTACCTTTATACATGATATCGTTTGGCCATTTAATCCCTGGTTTCAATCCAAAATCTTCCATAGCCTGCGAAATTGCAGCGGCGATCGCTAAAGTGAATTTTGGTGCGTCTTGTAATGGTACATCCGGACGAATTATGATTGAAAACAGGATCCCTTTGGCATATGGAGAGTAAAATTTGCGATCTAACCGACCTTTTCCCTCAGTTTGTGATTCCGTTACAAGCAGAATTCCATCTTCAATTTGATTTTTCCGCTCATTTATGATTCGTTTTGCCTGTTCATTCGTCGAATTTGTCGAATCGAAGTAAATTATCTCTCGACCGATGATTTTTGTTTCCAATCCGTTCGAAATTTCATCCGGTAATAGTAGATCCGGCGGTGAATATAGTGCATAGCCGCTTTTCACGACGCTGTCTATAGTATAGCCGATTTTTCGCAGTCCTTGAACATGTTTCCAAACTGCAGTTCTCGAAATGTTGAATTTTTTTGCGATTGATTCTCCCGAGACGAATTTTCCATTTGATTCGCGGAGAATTTTCAAAATTTCGCGGCGCATCAGAATTTCATCTCAATCGTTCCGATGACGTCGCCGCGAATGTTTCGAAGCAGCGGCGGGAATTTTTCATCTAATTCGTGAGCTTCGTCGCGAGTCAACAGATCCAGCCATTTCAAAACGCCTATCACCATTGGAGTTGTCGCTTGATAACTTCCATCTTCGATTTTGAAAGTTATACCGAGATTTGCGTCCTTGACAGCGATACAATATACAGCGTCAGCTCCGCATTTTGCGATAATTCTTCCGTGAGTTATTTCTGAAACTGCCTCGTCAACTCTTCCTGTCCCTGACAAAATTTTGGGATATTTGCTCATTGCGTCGCGAATTTTCTTCGCCGCAGATTCATATTCTCCCCAGTCTCCCAAATGCGGACTCGACAGTCTTGCATATGCTAAAGACATATTGTAAATTGGCAGATAGAAAACTGGAACTCCGCAGCCATCGATTCCGATATCAAGTCGATCTTCCGGCACGCTTGACGCCATTGCAACGTGCTCGAAAATCAATTTCTGCGCGGGATGTTTTGGATTTGTATAGTCTTTGATTGGAATTCCATTCATCAGCGCCAATGCAAGGATCTGCGTATGTTTTCCGGAACATGGATTGTGAACCTGCTGAGGTTTTTCGCCGGCTTGCAGAATTTTTTTATACGCTTTGCCGGACATCGGACGAATTGCGCCGCAATCCAGAGCTTCTTCTGTCAATCCCAATTTTTTCAAGATTCCGCGGACAAGTTCAACATGAAATTCCTCGCCGCTGTGGCTTGAAACAAGAATCGCGAGCTCTTCGTCGGTGATTCCATATTTTTCTAAGCCGCCTGATTTGACGAATGGAAGTGCTTGAAATGGCTTGGCAGCAGATCTCCAGAACATTGGAAGCCGAGCATTTCCGATTTCCGACAGGATTTTTCCGCTGCAATCCACCGCAACAATATCTCCGCGATGAATATTTTCAACGTGATTCCCGCGTGTATAGACCATTAAAATTTCACTCATTAAAATTCCTCCTTCAAAAATTCACGTGTTTCGAATATTATAACAAAAATTCTTGAATTGGAGGATTTCAAATGAAAATGATAAAAACTTTTTTCATTGGAGTTTTGACATTATCGATGTGCGTCACGGTGTCAGCTCAAAGCAAAACTTTCGAGGGAAATGGATCTGAAAATTTTTCGGAATTTGAAACGAAGGCGATTGTTCTTGAGCGGGCAAGAATTCGATCGGAGCTCGATGCAGTCGAACAGGCGAGCAGATTTGTCATGGAATGCGATGAAAATTTGTCGGCTGAAACTGCGCGGGCTGTCGCTGGAAGAATTCTTGACATTCAATCGAGTCAAGTCTTAATTGATGAAAATCGATATTCTGCACCGTTCACCGCGAGTGTCCATTCTGAAAATATTCAAAGTGCGCTCAAGGAAATCGACGATTCTCTGCAAAATCGAAAGCTGTTTGTTGATCAATTCGAGGATCTTGAGGAGGAATTGGAGCAGATTCGAAATATGCCGGCAGAATCGAGAACGCGTGAGATATTGAAGCGGGTTTCCGATAATGAAAAGCGGCTTGCATTGATGCGGAATTTTGTACCGATTTCCTGGGCTGAATCGGCAGGAAGTGGATCTAAAAAGAATCTATTCGGCTATGTTCAGAATTTAACTGAGGCGCAAAATGGTACTTTATACTTCGAATTGAAAGATCCGACGTCCGATGCAAAAATTCGTTGCACATTGATAGCGAGATTGAATCAAAAGCGTCCGGAATTGAAAAAGTTGCTCGAGGGAGATTCGCCAGTTTATTTGTATGGAATGTTAAGGAGATTTCAAGGTCAAATCTCGCTCATGGTTTGGAATGTTTATCTTTGATCACAAATAAAAAAGAGATCCGAGGATCGATTTGATCCCCGGATCTCTTTTTTTGTTCGGAAATTTTTCGATTCAGAAATTTTCCGCCGAAATTTCGAAATAGCTCTGAGGATGTTTGCAGACTGGACAAATATCTGGTGCTTGAGTTCCAATCACGATATGTCCGCAATTTCTGCATTCCCAAATTTGAACTCCGGATTTTTTGAAGACTTCCACTGCCTCAACATTTTGCAGCAGCTTGCGATAACGTTCTTCATGATGTTTTTCAATCGCCGCAACGCCTCTGAACTGCTCCGCCAAATCATGGAATCCCTCTTCATCAGCCTCACGCGCCATTCGAGCATACATGTCAGTCCATTCGAAATTCTCGCCATCCGCTGCATGCAGTAAATTTTCCGCTGTGTCTCCCAATTCTCCCAGCGCTTTGAACCAGAGTTTGGCATGTTCCTTCTCATTCGCTGCAGTTTTCAAAAACAGATCCGCAATTTGTTCATAGCCGTTTTTCTTCGCGACTGATGCATAATATGTATATTTATTGCGCGCCTGCGATTCTCCTGCAAATGCTTCCAATAAATTCTTCTCAGTTTTCGTTCCTGCATATGGATTTTTCGACGCAGCTGGTGCGACTTTCTCGAAATCTGATGCGGGATGCTTGCAGATTGGACAGATGAAATTTTCAGGCAGTTCATCGCCGACATATTCATAGCCGCAGACTCTGCATCTCCAAATTGTTTTTCCATCGGCAGTTTTTCCGACCGCTTGAGGTTTCGGTTTGATATTTGATTGATAAAATTCGTAAGTCGCTGATTTTTCATCGTTCAAAACTTCACATTCAGTAACTTTCGCGATAAACAATGAATGCGTCCCGAGATCGATTTGCTGTGTCACTTCGCCGGAAATATATGAATTCGTTCCGACTGTCACTGCCAAAGTTCCATTTTCGACACGTTTAACCTGCTCGAATCCTGCGAATTTATCAACATCACGTCCCGACTGAAACCCAAAACGTTTGAAAAGATCAAAATTTGCCGATTCACTAATCGTTGAGAGAGTGAATTTTTTGGTTTCCGCAATCATGTCGTGAGTCAAATTCGATTTGTTGATTGCCAGCGTGATTTGATTCGGCTCAACTGTCACTTGACATGCGGTGTTGGTGATGCAACCGTTATCTTTCGATGAATTTTTCGCTGTGAGGACAAAAAGTCCATACGAAATTTTGAACATTGCTCGATTGTCCAAATTAATCCCTCCTAAAAATTTTTCACACACATCGGAATTATATTTTTCGAAATTCGCAACGTCAACGACTTTATAAATAAAAAAGATCCCCGACCAAATTCTCGATCGAGGATCTTTTTGTTCGAAATTAGAATTTGTAAGTTGCACCGATTTGGATGAATCTTCCAGGTGCAGTCCCTCTGGCATAATCGTTGGAATAATCTTCGTCAGTGAAATTGAGAGTGCGGAAGTATACGGATGTTCGATCCGTGAAATCGTAGCTTGTATTGAAATCGAGGACTGCATATGATTTCGATGCAAACCGAGGTGTGGCTAATCCGCTAGCCATTACTCCGAGGAGATTTGCACGCCATTTTCCAACATTGTAGTGTACGCCAACTCGATATCCGTTCGGTTGTCCATAATACATATTCCAAGATATTCCCGTGGCACTTCCGTTGTCGACTTTAGTATGAGAATAACCGAGATCATAACTCCAGCGATCACTCACATTTTGCTTGAATGTCAACTCTAATCCGCGATTTTTTTGAATCAAGTCATTCATAACATACCAAATCTCTTGATTCCAATCATCCACAGGAAATCTATCCCAAGCAACACCATTTTTCAATTTGTTTTGGAAGAAACTCAATGAGGCACTAGTGCTATCATCAAAATCATGTTCCATGCCAACTGTCGCACTGTATCCAGTTTCTGGTTTTAACTCTGCTTGGCTATAAGTTCCCCACTCGTTTCTGACACCCGCATAACTCCGAAGTAGTCCAACGAGATATTGGTAAGCTCCTCCTAATTGCCACACACTTGGTGATGAGCCATCGGTATAACCGTCAAAGTATGAATACAACTCGCCGATGGTTGGTATACTGTACGTTTTTCCCCATGATGCATAGAATTTGGTTTTATCGTCTGGGCGATAGTTTGCCGCAATTTTTGGAGACCAATTGCTACCGTATCCTTGAGAATCGTGATCGTAGCGAATTCCAGGAATCAATGTCCATTTGTTTCCAAGACTGATTGTATCTTGGACATATGAAGCTATGGTATCGATCTTTTCATCATAATTTTTAGCCGAACATTCAGCCTCGGCTCGATGCCATTCGACACCGACAATCAATTTATGATGATCTCCCAATTCCCAACCGTTTTGATATTCAGCTCCTTGGACTTTGGAATTGCCGTAGTAAAAATCAGTTCCACAGTTGTACCCTTTTTGATAATTATTGAAATACCGAATCCATCCAGGAGTTGAAGTATCTTCCTTGAACTTATACTCTATACTTGAACTATTATAGAGAGTATACTGTTTACCCAAAGAATAACCATACGAGGCAAGCAAACCCCAATAATAACTATTGGCAAATTCATGCGATTTGTGCATGTAGCTAATAGACAATGAATTGCGTTCACTAAATTGATCATCGAGACGAATTGAAAAATCCTGATCTTCATAATCGGCATAATCGTGGTAAGTATATCCAACTCCGGGATGTTTATATTTGTCGCTTCCACCTAATCCAGCAGTGACAAACCAACTTAATTTTCCTTTAACGCCTTGATTTGTCGTTTCAAGATTATATCGACTCCAAGATCCATAATTCACATCGACAGTTGTTTCATTTCGCTGACCTTTTTTAGTGATAATGTTGATGATACCTCCAACAGCATCAGCTCCATAGAGTGCTGACGCTCCACCTTTGACAACTTCAATTCTATCGATAATTTTAATCGAAGGAATCAAACTTAGATCACATAATCCTGATTGTTGGGCAGCATAAATACCAACACCCACATAGGCATCTTGATTAACATTTGCACGATGACCGTCAATCAATAACAAGACGCGATTGCTTCCATTAATTGATACAAATCCAGAAGTGTCCATTCTTCCAAGTTGCGTAACAACAACGCCATTAACATGACTTAATGCTTCAGCGACCGTTGAATAGTGATTTTTCTCAATTTCATCAGCACTGATAACCGAAACATTCGCAGGAGTATACCATTTGCTCGTCGGAATTCTTTCTGCAGACATGACGAAATAATCCGTCAGCTCCAGATAATCAATGAATTCCTCGTTCGATTGGCTCGGTTCAACATCAATTTCTTGAGAATCAACGGAAACGGGATTTTGAGCGTGAATTACTGGGGGGGGGGGGGCAGGCAATGTATCCCAGTACAAGTGCCGTGAGAATCTTTCCCTTGAGCTTTTTAGATACCATGGAAGATCGTCCTTTCAAATATATTAAGCATCCCTGCTCACGATGTAATTTCTTCAATCAAGAAAAACATCCTGCAAATCTGAAAATCGTAACTTCTTAAAAATTCATTAAAAGCTGATTCCATAAAAATCTTGATCAAGAATTGGTTATGGATCTTTTTTTGTCAAAGATTTCATAGCGTGATAAAATTTCGAAACTTCTTCAAAGGAGGAAAATTTCATGGCAAAAATTCTCGAGGGAAAATTTTTCTCGAATCTAATGAAAGATGAATCCAAGAAAAAAATCGAGGAGCTAAAATCGCATGGAATCGAGCCCGCGCTCGCAGTGATTCTCGTCGGCGAAGATCCAGCGTCGCAAGTCTATGTTCGCAATAAACATTTGGCATGCGAAGAGCTCGGAATCAAGTCAATCGAAATCAAACTTCCAACTGAAACATCGAAGGAAGAATTGCTCGCGAAAATCGATCAATTAAATTCAGATTCAAACGTTCATGGAATTCTCGTTCAACTTCCACTTCCGAAAGCGATCAAAAGTCATGAAGAGGAAATCTTGAATCGAATTGATCCGTTGAAAGATGTCGATGGATTTCATCCGATGAATGTTGGAAATCTTGTCATTGGCAAGCCGACACTGATTCCATGCACTCCGGCGGGATGTATCAAAATGTTGGAACTTGCAGGAATTGAAATCGATGGAGCTCGCGCAGTGATTATCGGTCGAAGCAATATTGTCGGAAAACCGATGTTTCATCTTTTGATGGCGAGACACGCGACAGTCACGATTTGTCATTCTCACACTCAAAATTTAGCAGATATCACTCGTCAAGCTGATATCCTCGTTGCGGCGATGGGAAAACCTCGATTCGTTACGGCTGACATGGTGAAACCTAGTGCGACGATTATCGATGTTGGAATCAATCGCGTCGAAAGATCTGCCGATGAAATCGAGAAACTCAAATCTGAAGGAAAAAATCCAAAACCTACAAAATTGGTCGGCGATGTTGACTTTGAAAATGTTGAAAAGATCGCCGGCGCAATTACTCCAGTCCCTGGAGGAGTTGGATTGTTGACTGTTGCAATGCTCATGCAAAATGTTGTGAGAGCTTGTGAATTGCAAATCGAAAATCGAATTTAAAAATCGGAAGGAGATTTAAATTGAAGAAAAAAATCACATCTGGAATTCTGTTGACAATCGCATCGCTGGGAATTCTCGGCTGCGCGGATCAACCTGCAGATCCTCCAGAAAAAGCTGCAACTCAAATCGAAACATCTGTCGAAACAAAGACTGAAGGCAATGCTAAAGCTGTCGAGGCAGCTCAAATTTCTTCAGACGATCGAACGATGTCCAGCACGAAAAAAATCTCTGACGCGCGAAATACTCCAGCTGTCAGAGTTGCAAAGACTGTAGGTCCAGCGGTTGTAGGAATCACGAATCGAGCAATTGCGAGAGACTGGTTCAATAATCCGGTGCAGACTGAAGGAGTCGGCTCGGGAGTTGTTTTCCGAAAAGATGGATACATCGTCACGAATAATCATGTTATCTCGAACGCAAATGAAATCATTGTTTCACTTTCAGACGGCAGAACTCTTCAAGGAACTCTCGTCGGAACTGACGAGGCGACAGATATTGCCGTTGTGAAAGTTGACGCGACGGATCTTCCAGTTGCAGAATTTGGAGACTCGGACGATATTGTCGTTGGCGAGCCAGCTATCGCGATTGGAAATCCGATGGGCTTGGAATTTCAAGGGAGCGTGACAGTTGGAGTAATTTCAGCTCTCAATCGAACGCTCGATTTGATTGATCAGCGCGTCAAACTTTTGCAAACTGATGCCGCGATTAGTCCTGGAAATTCCGGCGGAGCTTTAGCGAATGCAGATGGAAAAATCATTGGAATCAACAGCGCGAAACTTGCCGCGAATGGTGTTGAAGGCATGGGATTCTCGATTCCAATCAACACCGTCAAAGAGATTATTGATGAATTGATGTCTAAAGGATATGTTGCGAGACCTTATCTCGGCGTCACGATTTTCGATAAACAGACTGCCGCGCGATATGGATATCAGCTCAACATCGATAAAGGAGTTTTCGTCTTCCAAGTCGCACTGGATTCTCCAGCAGGTCGGGCGGGACTCTCACGTGGCGATATCATTCTCAAAGTCGATGGCAAAGAAGTCAATTCCGTCAAAGAGACTCGATTGATCGTCAGCGAGCATAAAATCGGTGACAAAGTGAAAATTGAATATGATCGCAATGGACAGATCTTCGATATCGATGTGACACTTCGAGAAATGCCTCGAAATAATTGATGATTCAGTTCACAAAAATTTTTTGAGATCGCTTCGGTGATCTCAATTTTTTTTTTGAAATTTATACTCGGATCGATGATCTAGTACAAGTTCCAAAAATTTATACTCGAATTGAGATTTTAGTACAAGTTTCGGAAATTTATACTGCGAGCAAAAATCTAGTACAAATTTCAAATTGAATTGCCTTGCGAAAAATTCCATGTTAAACTCCAAATCGCTTTGGACGTTCCGCTGATCGATTCGAACTTGATATCAAAATTTTTCATCGACATGAACGCCAAGTTTTGAGGAGGAAAGAATCTTGAATCTTATCGAAATGCTCGAGAAGGAACAACTTCGTTCCGACATTCCTGAATTTTGGCCAGGCGATACAGTCAAAGTTCATGCGAAGATCGTTGAAGGAAATCGCGAGAGAATCCAAGTTTTCGATGGAGTAGTTATCGCTCGTCAAGGTGCTGGAGTTCGTGAAACTTTCACGGTCAGAAAAATCTCCTACGGTGTTGGAGTCGAGAGAATTTTTCCAGTGCATTCCCCGCGAATCGAAAAGATCGTTGTCGTTCGTCGTGGAAAAGTTCGTCGTGCGAAATTGTTCTATCTCCGTGGACTCACTGGCAAAGCTGCTCGAATCAAAGAGAAAAAAAGAAAATCATAAAAATCCTCGGAATCATTCGTGGACAGTGGCAGAGTGGAATCTGTTCACTGTCCCTTTTTTTATGCAAAAATTTTTAGAGGTGAATTAATTGGTTGAAGAGGTGAAAGACTGGGCAATTTCGATAATCGTCGCAATTGCTCTAGCGTTTTTGATTCGAACATTTATCGTCGAGCTGTATATTGTCGATGGTCCATCGATGCGCCCAACTCTCGAAAATCATGAGAGGCTTGTCGTCAACAAATTCATCTATAATTTTCACGAGCCAGAGCGCGGCGATGTGTTAGTCTTTCGATATCCGAGAGATCCATCGCGCGATTTCATCAAGCGAGTCATTGCGCTCCCGGGAGATACAATCGAAATCAAGGATGGACAGGTTTTTGTAAATGATCAATTGCAAAATGAAACATATATCCTCGAAAAAACTCGAACTGAATATCCCAAAGCAAAAATTCCAGAGGGCACAATTTTCGTCATGGGAGATAATCGGAATAATTCCGAGGACTCTCGATTCTCTGATGTTGGATTCGTTCCATTCAATTTGATCAAAGGCAAAGCGATTCTGATTTTCTGGCCGCTCGATGATTTCAAATCGTTATAATTTCAAATCTCGGATTTAAATTTCAGAAAGGAGTTTGTACATGAAGCGAAAAAATGTTATCGATCTTGACCGGTTCTCTGATGCGGAAATTCGGATCATTCTCGAAACAGCGAAAGAGATGAAAAAATTCATTCAAGGCGATGTCAAAAAACTCGATGCTCTTAAAGGCAAATCGATCGTTACACTTTTTTATGAGCCGAGCACTAGAACTCGCACATCATTTGAACTTGCGGGAAAATATCTCGGCGCGGATGTTGTCAATATTACTTCTGGAAATTCAAGCGTCGTGAAAGGCGAATCGCTCCGAGATACTCTTTACACAATCGAGGCGATGGGAATCGATGCCGTCGTGATTCGACATCCCTCGGAAGGCGCGGCTGATATCGCTGAAAAAGTTTATGAGAAAAAAACTCCTCGCGAAAAGCGTCCATTGGTTATCAACGCGGGAGATGGGGCGCATGCTCATCCAACTCAAGCACTCCTAGATATTTTCACGATCGAGCAGCATTTCAAACAATTGACAGGGCTGAAAGTCGCGATCATTGGAGATATTTTGCACAGTCGAGTTGCGCGTTCAGATATCATTGGCATGCGTCAGATGGGCATGGAAGTTCATCTCGCTGGACCTAAAACTCTATTGCCGAGATTTTTGGATCAAGAGCCAGGAATTTTTATCCATGAACATCTTGAAGATGCGCTCGAGGATGCAGATGTTATCAACGTTCTTCGAATTCAACTCGAGAGGCAGGCGGCTGGATTTTTCCCAACGACTCGAGAATATGCAAAATTTTTCGGCTTGAACGAGGATCGATTGAAACTTGCCAAGCCCGATGCGATCGTTCTGCATCCAGGTCCTCAAAATATGGGATTGGAAATTTCTCCGAAAGTTGCATATTCCGATCGTTCAAAAATTCGCGATCAAGTTCAAAACGGCGTCGCGATTCGAATGGCAGTTTTACTTCTAACATTGTGTGGAGGTGAATAAGCATGATTCTGATTCAAAACGCACGCGTTATCGATCCTGCAAATTCATTCGACGAAATTTCTGACGTTTTAATCGAGGACAAAAAAATCTCCCGCATCGAAAAACAAATCGACGCGAGAGATCTGGAAAATGTTCAGCGAATCGATGCTTCGGGAAAAATTTTAGCTCCTGGATTAGTCGACATGCATGCCCATCTTCGCGAGCCGGGACAGGAATCGAAGGAAAATTTTATCGACGGCGCAAAATCGGCAGCTCTCGGAGGATTTACAACTGTCGCAACGATGCCAAATACAAATCCAGTTGTCGATAACGCTGCGCTCGTGAGATCGATGAAAGCTCGAGCGGCAGAGGCGATCATCAAAATCGAAATCATTGGTGCAATGACGAAGAATCAAAAAGGTGAACAGCTCGCCGAGATGCTCGATATGATTGACGCTGGAGCAGTTGCATTTTCAGACGATGGACATTTTGTCGATAATGCTCGAATCTTTTTGAATGCATTGGATTATCTTGCGCCGACTGGAAAACTCGCAATTTGTCACGAAGAGGAAACTTCATTAGTCGAGGGCGGCTCGATGAATGAAGGACATCGAAGTGCAGTTTTTGGAGTCAAGGGACGACCGACAGTCGCAGAGGATATCGCGGTGGCTCGAGACTGTCTGCTCGCTGAATATTCGGGCGGAAGAGTTCACATTGCTCACATATCGAGCGCGAGATCTGTGGAAATTGTCCGAGATGCAAAATCGCGCGGAGTTCATGTCACGGCGGAAGCAACTCCACATCATTTGACAATGACAGAAGATCTCGTCACGCTTTCAGATACAATGACAAAAGTGAATCCTCCACTCAGAACTCTCAAAGACGTCAATGCAGTCGTCGCGGGATTGAAAGATGGAACAATCGATTGCATCGTGACAGATCACAGTCCTCATGCGTTCGAGGAGAAAGATCGCGAATACAATCGAGCACCGTCAGGATTTCCAGGATTGACTCGCGCACTGGCATTATTAATTCGGAAGTTAGTTCGCGAGGGAAAAATCTCGATGCCGCAGTTGATTTCTAAAATGACTTTCGAGCCAGCAAAAATTTTCGGTTTGCTCGATAAAGGAATCGGAACGTTATCGATTGGAACGCCGGCAGATCTAGTTTTGATCGCGCCGAATTTTAATCCGATCACTGAAACGCCTGTCGATCTCACGATGTGCGATGGAAAAATTCTCGTTTGCGATGGAAAATTAGTCGATTGATTTTCGAAGGAGGAATTGATTTTGAAAGGCAAATTAGTTCTCGCGGATGGCTCAGTTTTCAATGGAACAATCGCGCGTGAATTTCGAGCGAGCGGTGAAGTCGTTTTCAATACTGGAATGACTGGATATCAGGAAATTTTGACCGATCCATCTTACTGCAGACAAATCGTTACGTTGACTTATCCATTGATCGGCAATTATGGAATCGCAGATCTTTTCAATCAATCTCGCAAACCGAGCGTCGCAGGATTTGTAATTGGACAGATGTGCGATGAATATTCTCACTGGCAAGCCCAAAAATCTCTCACAAAATTTCTCGAAGAAAATTCAATTCCGATGATTTGCGACGTTGATACTCGTGCAGTCACTCGAAAAATTCGATCTGCCGGAACGATGAAAGGAGTTATCGCGTCAGCATATACATCGCAGAACGAGATCGATAAACTTCTTGCCGCGCCAATTGAAACTGATGTGGTTTTGAGAGTCACGACGAAGGAAACTTATACAATCAATTCAGATTCGAGCGATGCTTTCCATGTCGTCGCAATGGATTTTGGAGTCAAACAATACATCCTCGATTCGCTGAAAAAACATGGATGTAAAATCACAGTTGTACCTGCTCGAACTCCCGCGGAAAAAGTTTTGGAAATGAATCCGGACGGAATCTTTTTATCGAATGGTCCTGGAGATCCTGCAGATCTGCCGGAAGTTGTCGAAGTCATTAAAAAGCTCGTCGAATCTCAAAAACCGATCTTTGGAATCTGTCTCGGACATCAATTATTAGCGCGAGCATGTGGAGCTGAAACTTATAAATTGAAATTTGGACATCGCGGATCAAATCAGCCGGTGAAAGATCTTCGCACTGGTCGAGTCAGAATTTCATCTCACAATCATGGATTCGCAGTCGATGCTGAATCGCTCGAAAAAATTCCTGGACAGCCGCTCGAAATCACTCATATCTCGATGAATGACGGCTCGATTGAAGGATTGAGACACAAATCGCTTCCAATATATTCGGTGCAATATCATCCCGAAGCTGCGCCAGGTCCAGATGACAATGAATATCTCTTCGACGAATTCATTTCGATGATGGAGGAGCGCAGATGATTCATGTCTGCTATGCGCTTCGTGATGAATCCGGAAAATATTCGAAATTCGTCGGAACTTCAATGTTGTCACTTCTCGAAAATACAAAATATGAAGTCACGATTCACTTGATTCATGATTCAACTTTATCTGTAGAAAATCGATCTAGATTTATTGAGATTGTAGAAAGATTCAATCAGCAGATCGTTTTCTACAATGTCGAGGAGTTAGCCAAGGATTTGATAGATCTAGCAGAAGTAAATTTGACTCGAATTCATGAGCATTGGGGGACAATTGCAGTTTTATACCGGCTCATGATTCTAGATATTCTTCCGAAAAGAATTGAGCGTGTCATTTACCTCGATGCGGATACAATTGTGAATCTCGATATTGTCGAACTTTGGAATATTGATCTCGGAAATTTTCCAATCGCCGCAACTCCCCATGTTTTTAGCATTCCGAATTCCAAGTCGAATGATATCAAGATTGATAGCGATATCCGAATCGATACAGTCGAGGTCGATCCTAATGATTATTTTAACGCCGGAATTCTGATGTTTGATCTTGATAAATTGCGGGAGAATTTCACTGAACATGGACAGTTTTTGTTGCAGTGTATCGAGATTCTTTTGCAAAATCCGCGAAACATTTCACTCGATCAAGATGCGCTCAATGTCATGTTTAAGGACAATTTTTTCAAGTTGCCCGTGAGATTCAATCACATCGCAACTTGGATTTGTGGAGATACAAATTTCAAAATTTCAAATGAAATCTACCATTATTGTGGTGGAAGTCTCGGAATCGATATGAAAGTTTCAATCAATCGGCTCTGGTTCTCATATTTCATCAAGACTCCATTTTGCAATCCAAATGCATTTGAAAATATTGCCGCGCGATATGATGAAATCCTAGAACAGTTTCGACAGCTCGACGACAATCGAAGAAATTTGTTTCAAAAAATCCTTAAAGCATCGTTGAATCGAAGGAGAATTTTCTTTGTCTGTCCAAATGATGAAACCACAATCTTTAGAGCATTTGGACGTCGCGATGACGATATAATCATTGATGCAACGCGTGAAAATGCCCCAGCGTTTATGTTTCAAATCGCTGAAAAATTTCGTGATCATATAGTCATTTTCATCTGTATCGCGTCGAAAAATTATCCAGAAATTTGCCGCGAATTGCTGGTACTCGGTCTAAATGAAAATGAAAATTTTTTCAATGGGCTGGATTTGATAACATCTAATCGAGTTGTCTATTATGAAAATTCAATTGTTCGCGCTATGTGATGGAGGAGCGCAGATGATTCATGTTTGCTATGCGTTGAGAGATGAATCCGGAAAATATTCGAAATTCGTCGGAACTTCAATGTTGTCACTTCTCGAAAATACAAAATCTGAAGTCACGATTCACTTGATTCATGATTCAACTTTATCGGGAGAGAATCAATCGAGATTTATCAAGATTGTCGATAGATTCAATCAACAGATCATTTTCTATAACGTCGATGATCTTGCGGCAGATTCGATTCGATACGCTGAAACAAAATTGCCGGAAACAAAAAATTTTTGAGGGACAATCGCGTCAATGTATCGATTATTGATTCCAAAAATTCTTCCGAAAAAAATCGAGCACGTGATATATATCGATGCAGATACAATAATCAATCTAGATATCGCGGAACTTTGGAATATCAATCTAAAAAATTTTCCAATCGCTGCAACTCCACATTTCTTTGCATTTCCAGATTTAGATATCATTCAAAATTCAATTCAAATTGACTCAGATAAAATCGATCCACATGACTATTTCAATTCTGGAGTTTTGATCCTTGATCTGAATAAAATTAAGAAATTGTTCAATACCAAAGGAAAACTCTTGAATTCATGCGTTGATATTTTGCTAAAAAATCCTCGAAATAACTCGCTCGATCAAGATGCTCTCAATATTCTTTTCAAAGACAATTTTTTTAAACTTCCATCGAAATTTAATCGACTCGTCTCATGGATAAATTTGACTTCGGATTATAAAAATACATACGGGATCTACCACTACGTTGGAAATACTCTCGACACGAATTTTCAATTGCCGACTAATCGAATTTGGTTCGAATATTTTTTTAAAACTCCGTTCGCAACGCCAGATTCGTTCGGAAATCTTTTCGAGAGTTTTAACCAAACAATTTTAGTTTGCCAACAAGTTATTGAAAACAGTTGCAACATTTTTAGAAAAATGATCAAGGCATCTGCAAATCGTCGGAGAGTATTTTGGGTTTCACCCGAAGATCAAACGTTGATTTTCGAAGAATTTGGACATCGCGATGACGATATAATAATCAATGCGACGCGAGATGATGCATTACAGATTATTATTCAGATGTTTGAGAAATTTCGTGGCTATATTGTTGTATTAATTTGTACTTCGCGATCGAAAATTTATGATATTCACGATCATTTATCATCAATTGGATTAATTGAAAATGTTGATTTTTTTAATGGACTCGAATTGATATCGACGCAACAAATACGTGCTGATTTCAATAGAATTATTCGTGATATGTGAGTTGAGGTGAGGAGTTTGAATGAATCTCTGCAGAAAAAAATTCTCGCAACGACAGCTGGATTAATAATCGCTGGCTGTGGATTTTATGTCTATAGCTCCTCACCGAAAGAGGAAATTCTTCTCGATGATCCAGTCGAAATTTCAGAATCGATTCAAGAAGTTGAAGAAGATCCAGATAAAATCGTCGTATATATAACCGGCGCAGTGAAAAATCCTGGAGTCATTGAAATTCCCGAAGATTCGCGAGTGCTCGATGCAGTTAATGCGGCTGGAGGAGTTACTGCTGAAGCGGATCTTGAATCGATAAACATGGCGCAGAAAGTTAGAGATGGTCAGCATGTGACTGTTCCAGAGATTCCAGATCCAAATTCAACAGTTCCAATTCGACAAAATTCATCGAGCAAATCTTCCGGAGGATTAGTTAATATCAACACGGCGAGCGAATCTGAATTGATTTCACTTCCTGGAATTGGTGCGGCGACGGCTAAAAAGATCATCGATTATCGAGAGACGAATGGAGCATTCATCGAAATCGAAGATATCAAAAAAGTTCGCGGAATCGGTGAATCGAAATTTCAAAGCATGAAAGATCTGATTACAACTTGAAGGGGGAATTTAATTGATTCATGTTTGCTACGGATTGCGTGATGAATCTGGAAAATACTCGAAATATGCAGGTACGTCGATTCAATCACTTCTCGATAACACGCAAGAAGAAGTCACAATTCATATTCTCCATGATTCAACTTTGAGCAATGAAAATCGTCGAAAGTTATCGATCATTGCATATCAACATGATCAAGAGATTCGATTTTATGATGTTGATGAATTTGTGCCAGAATTAATCGCAGATGCTAATCGTCGAATCCCAAAGATATTAAATTCGCGATTTACCATTGGAGCATTTTATCGAACTATGATTCCAGAAGTTCTTGATGTGGATAAGGTTATTTATATAGACGGGGACATTGTTGTGAATCTCAATATAAATGATCTTTGGAAAATTGATTTTGATGGCAAGCCACTCGCCGCGATTCCAGAATATGTGACTGGATTATCAGTTCAAACTGCGATGAGAATTTTTAATTCGTGTAAGTCTGGAGTTGTAGATCCTCAAGATTATTTCAATAGCGGAGTACTTTTCATGGATCTGGATCAAATTCGCGGGGGGGGGGGGCACCTTCCTTATTCGAGCGTTGCATAAATATCATTGAAAATCATCCGGAATATGGTAAATTTGGAGATCAAGATGCTATCAATGTTGCATTCGCAAATAATTTTTATAAATTGCCTGCAAAGTTTAACAATATTTTTTCACATATCAGATCTCGAAAAGTTGACAGTGAAATCTATCATTATCTTGGAAATGGATGTAAACCACATCCAAATTTCAAGGATGAGATTCAAAAATTATGGTTCAAATATTTTATGAGAACTCCATTTTTCGATATGGATTCTTTCGGAAATCTATGGAATGGTTTTGAGGATTCGTTCAATAATATTCGGAAGAATGCAATCGATCGGATCGATCTTTGGCAAAAAATTTGCAAATTGTCTGCAACTCGATCTCGAGTTTTTTTAACCGATCCCCAAAATGTCGACAAAATTCGCGAATCGTTCGGAAATGATCCTCGCGATATATTTCTCAATGCGACAAATCAAAAGGCAATGGATTTTCTCGAGCAAGATTTGAAAAATTTTTCGAAAGAACGAATTTATTGCATCTACACTGACGATTCAACTTACAGAAATCTGAACAAAAAAATCGTTGATCAAGGTGCGGAATGTTTCAACATTCGAACTCTCTTTGACTCGTTGCCGGAATTGCGAAATTACGTTAATCAAATTTCTAAAAACATATAAGGATTTAAAATGATACTTACAAACCGAACTCTCAACGTCATCGTTCTCGTGATGGCGTTGGGAATTTTTTTTATCCAGAATTTCACAGATATTTTCAAGCCGCCCGCAAATGACATCTCGAATCTGTCGGGACATGAAATCGAAGTCATTGGATTTGTTCGAGACGAGATACAGATTTCGCAGGATATCCATGGAATTTATAAATTGCGATTCTCTATCGATGTTGAATCG
>JAFUTY010000005.1 GCA_017484005.1 Selenomonadaceae bacterium
ACTCAAAATCTCGTTTGTTAGAATCTCCCGCGTCGAAAGCTAGCTTAGCTCAGCTGGTAGAGCAGGTCATTCGTAATGATCAGGTCGTAGGTTCAAATCCTATAGCTAGCTCCAAATTCCGAACAACAAAAGATCCCCGTCAAAATGGCTGGGGATCTTTTTTCATTCGGTTATTTTTCGAGAGTTTCATTCATCGAGCCGCTTCGAAATCCCTGTAAATCGATTGTGACATAATTGAATCCCTCGATTTGAAATTTCATCAAGATTTTTTCGCGGGCATCGATCAATTTTTGAAAATCAGACGGCGGAACTTCGATTCGAGCAATTTTGATTTTCGAATTTGAACCGTGAAATCTGACTCTCGATTGCTGGATTCCGAGATCTCTCAAAAAATTTTCGCAAGACTCAACGATTTTCAGATTCTCGAGCGTTATCGGTTCATCATAGACGAATCGCGACGCTAGACATGCTTTCGACGGCTTATTCCACGTCGGAAGTCTCATTTGCATTGAAATCGTCCGAATATCGTCTTTAGTCATTTCAGCAATTTTCAGCGGCGATTTGATTCCTAATTCATCGACAGCCTTTGCACCTGGACGATAATCTCCGGAATCATCGAAATTCGAGCCGTCGCAAATTATCTCGATTCCATTTTCAGCCGCGGCATCGATAATTTTTTGAAAGACGACTTTTTTGCAGATGTAGCATCGATCGGGCGGATTTTTTTGGAAATTTGGAATTTCAAAGACGCTCGCCGGAATAATTTTGTGATTGATTCCGCGATCTCTGCAAAATTGATCTGCCGCGTCAATTTCATCCTGCGACGTGACTTCAGATTGAATCGTGACAGCCAGAACATTTTTCGCACCGAGAATCTTTTTTCCGACCGCCAATAAAAAGCTCGAATCAACTCCTCCTGAATATGCAATTGCGATTTTCCCAAAATTTTTTAAAATTTCCTCGAGTTTCGATTGTTTTTCTTGAATATTCATTCCACATATCTCCCATTCGACAATTTTAGAAACATATCAATATCATTTCTTTCACAAGCATTCAGAATTTGAATCAATGAATCTATATCTCGAGCATGCTTTTCGTCTAATCCATTGAAACCAGCGAATTTTGAGGTTACATTCATCGCAAGTTGCATAAAACTTCCGAAACAAGTGACTAATTGCTCTTCATTTGTGATAAAAGTCCTCGATTTATAGGCAATCCCAATCATCGAAATCCATTCAAATAGTGTGTCAAGTGAAATATTGAAATTTTGGATATTTTGTCCGATACTTAATCGAAATGAACTCAAACATTCATTGATAAATATACATTTTTTGTCTGGATTTTGCCGACAGATTTCGAGATAAGTTGGAATATCGCAATTTGCAATCATTTTTGATAGATTCATAAATCGACAAATTTCATATCGACTATTCTGCTCACACCAAAGATCTTCGCGTCTAAAAAGTACTGATGACAATTCGCCGACGAAATTTGTACATGATTCCAACATTTTCTGAGCAACAGTTTCAGCAGGCACTAACAATTCACGCTCAACCATATCAGTAATGCCAGCTTTTCTAATTACATTGTTTTCGCTATCAATTATGTATCGAACGCTTGTCACAAATGCAACATCGTTATTGAAATATTTCATCATCGTCGAGATTTTTTGCGGCATGAAAAGATCGTCATGGAATAAAAAATTTATGAATTCTCCATGCGCATGATTCAATAAAAACATCATATTCCGCCAGCCTAGCGTTCCATCTTCGATTTTTGGATGTTTGAAAAATTGAATTCGATCTTTATACTCCATTGCAACTTTTTTGACTCGATCATCTGTCGAATCATCACTCACGAGAATCTCGATATTCGGATAATCCTGATTTAGTGCGGATTCGAGTGCTTGTCGAAAGAATTCCGGCTGATTATACGTTGGAATCAGAATCGAGACGAGCGGCATTCAATCAACTTCCTTCAATAACGATAGTTTCGAAAACTTTTTTCTTATTGACAAACGACGCGGTAGAATATGCATCGGAAATCAAGCCGGCGTGACTCATCGAATTCGGCACGATCACTGAAACGCTGGCAATTCCATTTTGAACCGGTGCGCAGGTTTTGGGATCTAAAATGTGATGATATCGAATCCCTTCCAAGATAAAAAATTTTTCATAATCTCCGGAAGTCGAGATAGTTTGATCCTCCAATTCGATCGTCCGTAAAATTTTTGAAGTATCTCGGGGATTTTTCAGACCGATTTTCCATTTCGAACCGTCTGATTTTTTACCGACTGCGCAAATAGTGCTCGCACCGATTTGAATCAAGCCGCTTCGAATTTTGTATTGATCAAAGCTTTTTCGAACTTCATCGGCTGCAAATCCTTTCGCAATTCCGCCGAAATCCAATTTGACTCCGGCTCGAGAAATTTTAGCGCGTTGATTTTTTTTGTCGAGCGTGAGATTCTTGAAGTCGACCAAATTTTTCGCTTGAGAAATTTGATCTTCCGAGGGAATTTTGGCTTGATCAAAATCCCAAATTTTTAAAGCAGATCCAATCGTGATATCCCAAGATCCTTGAGTTTCCAGCGAGATTTTTTGAGATTCTTCGAGCAATTCGAGTGTCTCTGAATGAATTTCGACGAATTTATCCGGATTTGATTCGATTCGATTTAAATCCTCCTCGAAAATTTTTTCAAGCTCCGCGATTCGATTGAAAGATTCTTCGACTGCAGATTTCGAATTGAATCCCTCCGCGCGAATTTGGATTAGAGTATGCATCGCGATTCGATTTTCGGCGGTCTCAGATTTGCAAGATCCGATTGACAGCATTGCGGCGAAAATCAATGCTAAATTGAAAAATTTTTTCATGGTTGTATCATACGAAAAAATTTTGGATGGTGAAAGATGTGATTGAACTTTTAGCACCGGCAGGAAATTTCGATGCATTGAAGGCTGCTGTCAATGCTGGAGCAAATGCAGTTTATCTCGCTGGAAATGCATTTGGAGCTCGAGCGTTCGCCAAGAATTTCGACGATGAAAATCTTGAGCAGGCGATTCGATTTGCACATTTGCATCGAGCGGCGATTCATGTGACGGTCAACACGATCGTCGTGGATTCTGAAATTGAACAGCTCGCTAAATATCTTCAATTTTTGTATGAAATTGGAGCAGATGCGATTCTTGTTCAAGATTTAGGAGTATATAAAATTGCTCGGGAGATCGTTACAAAACTTCCGATTCATGCAAGCACTCAAATGACAATTCATAGTTTATCCGGAGTAAAATTTCTCGAAAAACTTGGATTCAATCGAGTTGTTTTGTCTAGAGAATTGACGATCGAAGAAATTTCCGAGATTTGCCGCGAATCAAAAATCGAAATCGAGATTTTTGCGCATGGAGCGTTATGTGTATGTTATTCCGGACAATGTTTAATGAGCTCATTAATCGGCGGACGAAGCGGGAATCGTGGAAAATGTGCCCAGCCATGCCGATTGCCATATAAATTGATTGATTCACATGGGCGCGATGTTTTGGAAAATCGAGCGGGAGAATATCTGCTTTCACCGCGAGATCTCAACACGCTGAAACTGCTGCCGCAATTGATTCAAGCGGGAGTCTCGTCATTAAAAATCGAAGGAAGGATGAAACGTCCTGAATATGTCGCGACGGTTGTCGAAGTCTATCGACGTGCGCTCGATTCGTTGTCAAATTCGAACGATGAAAAAATTCTCGCGCAGGTTTTCAATCGTGGATTCACGACAGCATTTCTCGAAACGCGCAATGAAACTCGGTCGCCGGTGAAAAATTACATCAGCGACAAGCGTCCAAATCATCGTGGAATTTCAATCGGCAGAGTCTCGAATTACGATCGAAATTCGAAAATCGTGACAATCAAACTCACCGATAAAATTTCTGCGGGAGATCAAATCGAATTTTGGGTGAAAGTTGGAGGTCGAGTCACTGCAACGCTTGAAAAATTTGATCTGAATGGAAACGAATTGAGTTTTGAACTTTCGAAAAGAGTGAATATTGGCGATCGAGTATTCAAAATTCTCGATGCAGAGTTAATGAATCATGCGCAGTCGATCTTCACGAATGAAAATAAATTGCCGCTCGATTTATTTCTGCGGGCTCGAATCGGTGAGAAAATTTTGCTGCGTGGAAATGGAATCGAAGTCGAATCTGAATTCATTGTCGAAACAGCTCAAAAACATCCCGCGACGATTGACTCGATTCGCAAGCAGCTTGACAGATTGGGCGGGACGAATTTTGAACTTCGAAATCTCGATGTTGATATCGATTCGAATGTTATGATTCCAGCGAGCGTTTTGAACGATCTTCGACGTCAATTGATTGAAAAACTTGAATCAACAAATCGCGAAAAAATTTCCGAGTATCAAATAGAGATTCCAAAGTCTCGAAAAAAATCTCGATATGTTGAAATTGTCGCGGAAGTTGATTCGATTGAAATGGAAAAATTGGCGATCGAATCTGGCGCGGATTCAATTTTATTCGGTGGCGATTCATTTCATCACGAAGAAATTCGAAATTATTCCGAGGCATCTCGAATCGCTCGGAAACATGATCGGAAGATTTATTTTCGAACTTCTCGAATCGTCAGATCGCGCGAGGAATCAATGATTCGTGAACTTTTAAATTCTGATTGCGATGCAATTTACATTCATAATTTAGCATTTGCAAATCTCAATAAAAATTTCCGGACAGATTTTTCGATAATCTCGGCAAATTTACAGACACTCGAATTTTTGAAAAATCTTGGTGCATCGAGTGCAACTCTATCGCCGGAATTATCGTTGGAGCAAATTAAAATTCTCGCGCAAAAATCGCCAATCGAATTAGATTTGATCGTTCATGGGCGGGCTGAATTAATGGTTTCGTCATACTGTCCAATCGGAACTTTTCTCAACGAATCTGAAAAATGTTCGATGCCATGCAAAAAAGATCGATTTTTTCTTCGCGACAGAATGAATATCGATTTTCCAATCGTGACAGATCAATTTTGTCGAATGCATATTCTCAACAGCAGAATTTTATCGATGATCGATCACGTGTCGGAATTGAAATCGCTGGGAATTGAACGTTTGAGAATCGATTGCAGAAATCTCGATGAATCTGAAATTTTCGAGGCGATTCAAGCATACAAAACTGATTCGAAAATTGAAATTGATTCGTCAAAAATTACTCGAGGACATTTTTTCCGTGGAGCATTCGATTAACCGAATAGAAAAATCCCCGACAGATCGTTTTGATCTATCGGGGATCTTTTTTTGTTCGAAATCAAAAATTCCCGCCGCGATTTTTTGGATCGTGACAGGAATTCTTGTTGATAAATCGAAGAAATTTTGTATCGAAAATCTGTCGCGGGATGTGATAATGTGAATAAAATTTCTCCAGGAGTGAGAGAGTCTTCACATGTCATGATTAAGATGTTCAATCAGAAATTAGTTGATCAACTTAATCGCGTTGACATCATTGGGGATCTTGCAATCGATCAAGAAACATTCAATCAATTACATGAAGCTGTAAGTATGTGCACTAACAACTTCAAAATGATCGACCATTTTAAAAAACGACGTCGAGCGTATGCTGTTTATCTTGTGTTCTGTGCAGTGTATGAATACGAAAAAAATGATGGCGGATATTGGAAAATGCTCGAGAAAAAGTTTCAACGAAGTTTATCCGAGGATGATAAAAATTATCTCGTTGAAATTTTAGAAACTACTATCGCATTGCATAAAAATATACGTCAACAATTTGTCGTGAATCAATCTGGATCACATTCAAGAATCAGAAAATTTCTCGATCAAGCTGGAATTCCAGCGAAATATCTCGACTCATTTATCACGAAAATTTATCGCACAATTAAAGACGATGATTTTGATTCATTCTCAATTCATGCTTGGCTCAATTATCTTCGATATGACAAACGTTCCACGAAAAATTATCTCACATATATTCTCAAACCGAACGAATCGCTTGATTTGATTCGATTCACCCGCAAGCGATTAAGAAATTTCGAGACAAAAACCCCGATAACTGGAAATCGAATTCGACTAGCGCAGGCAATTGATAGATTTAGAGGAACTTCATCGTTTCGCGATCAAGAAGAGCTTCAGAAAAATGTTGAAATTCATGGCTCTCCATATATTTCAATCGATGATCAAAAAGTCGTTCTGAATCTTCCACGAGTCAATGTAAAAATTTTTGGAAAGATCAGTTGGAGATTAAATGATGCGGTTCATGCTTGTAATGAAGATGAAGAATTCACCATTAATGTGAATCCGGATTCGCAATATATCCTAATGCTTTTTCTAAATGGACAAGAAGTGCAAAGATGGGATTTCTTTGGAACTGATAATGGATTTTTGACTTTCGAATCGAATGGAAAATTGATTCGAAGCGGGGAGCTCAAAGAATCAACTCGATTCATAATTATCACGAGCAATTTAGATATTCAAAACAAAAATGATCTATCGATATCCGAGATTAGATTGAATGGTGAATGGTCAAGATTCTGGGCTTATCAAATTGATCTTGAGAAAATCGATTCAATTCAAATCGGAGATCAAACTGTCGAAGTGATTCGTGAGATCAAACCAATTATCTCGGGCGGAAAAAATTTATGGGATGAATCGGAAATCTATTGTGAATTGCCGGATCTCGAAATCGGTTCAGAAAAAATCTCGCTCAAAAATTACATCGAGAATTTTGGTGAGTATCAGATTCGAGTTCGTCCAAAATTAAATTGTCAGATCGAATTTGTTCCGGAAGTTCAATTTTTAACATCGTGCGAAGAATTTCCGAGCGATGAAAATGGTTATGAAAATAGTCGAATCGAAATTCAGATTCCAAATGAAACTCGATTGATTCCTCAAAATGCTCAGGAGATCGAATCGAATGACAATCGGATCATATATCTCCTCGACAATCCAAGCGATGAATTTTTCACGGCGGAATTTTTTTACAACGATCGAAGCTGTATCATTCGAAAGCGTCTGCATCCATTGACTTGGGCAGTTTATTCATCGACAGAAATTCAAAATCAGAATCATATTCTGCAAATTCCGCTCGATGATTTACTGCTCGATTGGTTTTTGTATCTCGAATCAAATTTGGATTTGCGAATCGAATTGCGTGATCAAGACGAGAATCCGATGTTTGAAGTGCCAATCAATCGAATTCCATTTTCACTTTCGAATTGTTTTGCGGAAATCGATCGATCAAACGTTCAACTTTATCAACTGCGATTAAAACTTCCAGATGATCGATCGTTTTTAATTGCCAAAATCGGTGAGGAAATCGATGAATTTGCGATCGAAAATTTTTCTATGTTACAAATCGAGGATCAAGTTTTGGTTGAGTGGGATGAATCTGGACGCAAAATCGATCGTGAATTGGTGCTGATCAATATCAATCACCCATGGCTAAATTGTCTTGCAATTAGTATACCAGATGGTGCAACGAGTTTCGAAATTGATACGAAAAAAATAAATCCTGGCTATTATCGAGTAGCGATTCAGAAAAATGATAAGCCGAGAAATATTTCTGAAATCGAAACGATTTTGCCGGGATTTTTCCATGTTCATGAATCAAAGATCAAGCAAATTCTCATGAAACTGTTGAAAATTCCATACGTTGAAATAGATGCTGCTCGCCGATTGCTCAGCGAATGTACCGCAAATTTGCAGGATATCAAAAAAATTTTTCCGGAGGATTTTGATCTCATGGAAAAATCAAAAATCTCGCTCGAAAAATCTACCGATATTGATCCAATTTGGAAACGTTTCATTTATGATATCATTTCAAAAATTGAAAGGAAAATGTTGAATGAGTCTTGATCCAATTTTCACGACGCAAAAAATCAGTGCGGATTATCTTTCATATCTTGAATCGATGTTTTTCTTTGAGGATAAAAATCTACAGAATCAAGCAGTCAAGAATCTGCATCGAGCCGGCAAATTTATCAAAGGACCATACATCGAACTCACGCCGCCATTTATGACTGGAAAAAGTCTCGATCAATTGATTGGCGAGGGAATTCTATCGAAAAAATTCGAGAAGATTCGTGACAAGTTCAATTATGATCTCTATATTCATCAGGAAGAATCGATTAGAAAAATTTCAAGCGGGCGAAATGTTATCGTTGCAACTGGAACTGGCTCTGGAAAAACTGAATGCTTTTTACTTCCGATAATCGATTCACTTTTGCGCGAAAAAAATCTCGATCCAGGAATTCGTGCACTGCTTTTATATCCGATGAATGCGCTGGCGAATGATCAAATCGATCGGCTGCGTGAGATTTTGAGAAAATATCCGGAGATAACGTTCGGAAGATATATCGGACAAACTAAAGATACTCGGAATCAAGCGTTAGAAATGTTTCTACAGACGCATGAAGAATCTGATTTGATTCCGAATGAATTGCTGTCACGCGAGGAAATGAGAGAAACTCCTCCGCACATTCTATTAACAAATTACGCGATGCTTGAATATCTGTTGATTCGTCCGGAAGATCATGTATTTTTCGATTCTGCAAAGTCATGGCGATTCATCGTGCTCGACGAGGCTCACACTTACAATGGTGCGCGCGGAACCGAAATTTCGATGCTGCTTCAGCGGCTCAAACAGCGAATCAATTCGAAAAATTTGACCTGTATCGCGACAAGTGCAACTCTCGGCGATGGCGAACATGTGCTCGATGAAGTTGCAGAATTCGCGGCGAATCTATTTCATGAAAAATTCGAGCCGTCTGATATCATTCAAACTCAGCGAATCGATTTGACATCGCGGACAGAAAATCCTGATGTTCGTCGAATTCAGCAGACACTTCAATCGAAAATTCAGCCGCTCGATGAAGTCGCTCAAAAATGTTTTCCAAAAGATCCAGATCCAAAGCGTCGAGTTGTAGATCTAATTTCAAAATTTCCCGAAGATCTGCCGGCGCGATATCATGTTTTCGTTAGATCTCTCGAGGGCGCATTCGTTTCATTATATCCCTCGAAAAATTTGTATCTTGAACGTCAGAAAACTGTCAGATTTGAAAACGATCCGACGAAATCGATTGTGACTTTCGAACTTGCAAATTGTCAGCGATGCGGGCAGGAATATTTAGTTGGGCGCGAGGATGGATCGACTCTCAAACATTGCGACGCAGATCCAAATGAGGGAAATACTCGACAGAAATTTTCATATTTTTTGCTTCGCAATGATGAAATCGAAGTCAATAATGAAACTTTCGATGATGATTCGATTGCGCTTTCAAATTCAAAATCGATTCCGGAGCAGAAAGTCGAGACGCTGTATCTCTGTCGTGCCTGCGGATATATTGGAAAGAAAAAAGGAAATTGCTGCGATTTTCCAGCTGATAAATTCGTCCGAATTCAGAAAATCAAATCGAAAACTCCAGTCGAAAACAGCTGTCTGATCTGCGGCGCACATTCATCGGGCGGGATAATTCGTCGATTCATGACAAATGACGATGCATCGACAGATTTGTTGACTCGTTCGCTTTATCCATGCATTCCAGAAAATGAAAAATCGAAATTTGGACATGGAAGAAAGCTCCTTGTATTTTCAGATAATCGACAAGAGGCTGCATTCTTCGCGCCATATCTTCAGCGGCGATATGACACGATTCAATGGCGCCGCGCAATTTTAAAATCGATCGAGAGTTTGCGGGAAGATTTTCCAGATTATAAAATTCGATTAAAAAATTTGACGAATGCACTTTTAAAATACAGCGATGAAGATCATGACCTCGATTTTGTTCAAGCGATGTTAATGAAAGAATTTCTAGCTTTTGAACCGCGAATTGGGCTCGAGGGACTTGGATTGATTTCATTTCGTCCGATGAAAATTGAAAATCTGAATCCATTCCCAACCGAGATCGACTTGACGCGTGAGGAGTGTCAGGAACTTTTCACAGTGATGCTCGATTCGATTCGACAGTCTCGCGCCGTTGAATTTTTACCGAATGCCAATCCCAAAGATGAAATTTTCGCGCCGATGAATCAAGAAATCTCATTCAAATCGGAGGCAGATTCGAGTTATCTAATCGGCTGGAGTCCAAAAAAAGATCGAAATAATCGTCGGCTCGATTTCATTCGGAGATTATATGAGCGTCATGGAGTTTCGAATCCGGAAGAAAAATCTCGAGTGTTGTTGAAAAAATTGTTCGATATTCTTAAGCTGTCTGAATATGTTTCGAAGACAAATCAAAGATCCGGAACAGAATACAAACTCAAATCTGAAATGTGGCAAGTCGAAATTCCCTCGAAAATTTTCCGCTGCGATAAATGTGGAGTATTGACGACTCGGAATGTTCGAGGAGTCTGTCCGACTTATCGATGCAGTGGAAATTTGAAGGAATATCATGACGAATCAACGCGATTCTCACATTTGAAAAAGCTCTATGAAAATTTGAATCAAGACGCAATATCGATGAAAGTTCATGAACATACCGCGCAGCTTACATCAGAATTCGCGGCGAGAATTCAGCAGGAATTCGTCGATGGAAAGATAAATATTTTGAGCTGTTCAACGACTTTCGAAATGGGCGTCGATGTTGGACAGCTCGAAGCAATTTTAATGAGAAATGTGCCGCCGACAGTTTCAAATTACATTCAGCGCGCCGGTCGAGCTGGCAGACGATCTGAATCGACTGCATTCGTTTTGACATATTGCAAGCGTCGAATGCATGATTTGAATTTTTTCCAGCATCCGGAGGAGATCATCGCAGGAAAAATCAAAGCACCATATATCGAGTTGAGCAATGAAAAAATCATTTTGCGGCATGTATTTTCAATCGTGTTTGCATGGTTTTTTAAAAAATATCCGGAGCGATTCAAAACTGCAAATTCTCTTCTCGATTTGGAAAGTGATGGGCGGGCATCGATCAAAATTCTCGATGAATTGCTCGAAGATCGTCCCGATGAAATTTTGAAAGCGATTGATTATGTCGTTCCAAAAATTCCGAGCGTCAGAGAATTTATCGGCATCGAGTCGTGGAAATGGATCGAGTATTTGCTCGGCGAATCGAATGGAGCATTGGTTCTCGCGGCAAATAAAATCAAAGAAATCTATGACAAGCTCGAAGAAATGCGTCTTGAGAGTTTCAAAAAACGTCAATCGACAGGCAGTATCGAGCGCACTCAAAAAACTTATCTCGGAATGCAAACACTGAATTTTTTGTCGATCAATAATGTAATTCCGCGATATGGATTTCCAGTTGATGTTGTCGAGCTCGATGTTCGTGGAAATTCTGAACCGTCGAAAAATATTGAGCTGCAGCGAAGTCTTCAGCTTGCGATTTCAGAATTCGCACCAGGAAATGAAGTGATTGCGAATGGACAAGTTTGGAAACCATATGCATTGCAGATCAATCGAGCGAAAAATTGGACAGTCAAAGAATATGCAATTTGCAAGGAATGCGGACGACTCTATACCGAGGATTCAGTGCTCGGAGTCAAATCCGATAAAAAAGTTTTGAACTGCTGTGGAAAAATTCTCGAGTATCAATATGCAGTTCAGCCAATTTTTGGATTCACGGTGAAAAATGATGAGCCGCCCGGACGAGTTGGAGATCGTCGAAAACCAAAACCTGCTCCATCGCGAGTAAAATTCTATGATTATGACAATAAAAATCGAGCGTTAGTTGAATCGCGAGAAGAATCGATTCCGATCGGAAAATTTTTTGTCAATCTGAAATATTCATCGCGCGGCAAGTTAATGGTTATCAATGACAATCGAAATCGCGGCTATCGATTGTGTGCGGCTTGCGGATATATCGATTTGCCATCGGATAAAAAGAATCAAAAAAACGAACATGAAACTCACTTCGGCTATAAATGTTCAAACACATATTTACATCATGTGCATTTGGGACATGAATTCATCACGGATGTTGTCGAAATCAAATTTCCAACGTTTGATTCAAAATTCCATGGCAGAAAATTTTGGACGTCGCTGTTATATGCATTGATAGCTGGAGCGGCTGAATCGCTCGGAATCAATGACGCAGAAATCGGTGGATGTTTATATCGCCCGCAGAATGTTGACGATGTTTCGATAATTTTGTTCGATGATGTGCCTGGCGGAGCTGGACATTCGAAAAAAATCTTTGGCAACTTCGAAGAAGTTTTATCGAGTGCGCGAGATCGAGTCAATGGCGAATGTGGATGCAGTGAAGATTCGAGCTGCTATGGATGTTTGAGAAGTTATCGAAATCAATATGAGCATGAAATTTTGGAGCGTGGAATTGTTTTCGATTATTTGAATGAATTGCTCCGGAAATAAAAAAATCCCCGACAGATCAAACGATCTATCGGGGATCTGTTGTTCGGATATAGAATCAGCCTGCAGGAAACTTCAAGTCATGAAATTGACAAACCTTGATCGCAGGATTTTCGTTTGGGAATTAAATCCACTCTTTAACCTTTGAAATTTGATCTTTCATTGAATAAGTTCTGATCTTTCAAGATTTAACCGTTCAAATTTGAACTTTGATCTTTTCCTATTCATCTCTTATAGCGAAGAGATTTGCGTTGTAGACTCAGATTTTTTTACATCGCTGAGACCCGATGACTTCAAATTTAGAAGTTTTCGATTCTACATCTCGAAAATCAATCGATATTTGTCAAATCGATTTCAACTGTCGTGAGAGCATTATGTTCAGAAATCGCCGCATCAC
Organism: Selenomonadaceae bacterium; assembly: GCA_017484005.1. Lineage (GTDB taxonomy): Bacteria > Bacillota > Negativicutes > Selenomonadales > Selenomonadaceae > Quinella. Next base: position 12,712 of record JAFUTY010000005.1, read on the forward strand.
ATTCCTCGCGAAAATTAGTGATCTCCGTTGAAAGTTTATCGATTTTATCTTTCAAATCGAGCGGGTCGATCAATGAAAAATCGCGATCCTGATGAAAAATTTCCGATCTCTTTCGAATTTCATCGGCACTCATTGATTTATCTGAATCTGCCGAGCGTTCCAAATAATCCTTGATATCATCTTCGACGCGTTGATTTTGAGTCTCGATTTTTTGAATTGCATCGGTGTAAGAAGATCTCAACGCGATTAAAAACATCGACTTGAAACCGTTGGGATGTTTTTTGTTTCCATAAATTTCATCAGACGCAGAATTGAACCTCCCACGACTAAAAGTCGCGGGATTCCTGCTTCATTGATCAGGATTCATCATGAGACTATCCCGAGTCTCCACAGGCTTAACTTCCCGTAGTTCCTACGGTACAAAATCCTTTAAGGCGATCCCTTTCCTTGTACAGATCTGCTTGCTGATTTTGCACAACCCGATTTTACGGAGATGAGGTCGCTGTACCA
>JAFUTY010000018.1 GCA_017484005.1 Selenomonadaceae bacterium
AGGAGATCCTCCCGATGGGAAATTGATCTTCATGATAAAATCTCACGATTCAAAACCATTTTCACTTGATTCACTTCGCGAGACAGATATATTTTTGACAACGCGCGAGGATGATTGTTCAATCGCAATCGATGCAATGTCTGATTTGGACTTTCAAACTCGATATATTTTTGACGATTTGGTTTTCTATTGAGGAGTGTATTGAATGAGAGAATTGCCGTCATCACTGGAAGCGGAGCGTGCAGTTCTCAGCGCGATTTTGATTCAGGGGCGATCGATTCAAAATCTCCTCGATTTGATTTCGCACGAGGATTTTTATTTTCCAAACAATCGAGCGATATTTGAGGCGATGGAGGAGCTAAATCGCGAGAATCTGCCAATTGATTCAACGACGCTCATCGATAAACTCACGAAAAATCAAACACTTGAGAAAATCGGTGGTCGAGAATTCATCGAAATCCTCGCAGATGTTGTACCAACTGCAGCGAATGTTAATTATCACGCACAAATAGTTCATGAAAAATCGATATTGCGTCAATTGATAAACACATCGGAAGTTATCATTCAATCAGTCTATGAATCATCAGAAACGACATCTGAATTGTTAGATTTTGCGGAGAAAAAAATTCTATCAATAGCAGGTGGAAAATCAACTGGCAATCTAGAATCACTTCGATCGATTTTGCCGCGAGTCTTTGCATATCTAGACGAAAATATCAAAAATGGCGGCGGAATTACTGGAGTACCATCGACGTTCGTTGATTTAGATACAATGACTGCCGGATTTCAAAAATCAGATTTGATATTAGTAGCAGCGCGTCCATCCATGGGGAAAACTGCATTTGCATTGAACATCGCAACGGAAGTAGCATTGAGAGATCTTCCAGTCGCATTTTTTTCTCTCGAAATGTCGAAGGAACAGCTATCGGAACGAATGCTATCAACATCTAGCGGCGTTCAATCTCAAAAACTTCGATCCGGAAGTCTTGACGAGGATGATTGGGATCGGCTTTTGGAAGAATCAGATCGATTGTCACGTGCAAAATTGTTTATCGATGATTCAAGCGCGATGAATGTCATGGAAATTCGATCTCGCGCTCGTCGATTGAAATCAGAACAGGGATTAGCATTGATAATCATAGATTACATTCAATTAATGCAGGGATCTAAAGCAACTCGGGGCGAATTGAATCGAAATCAAGAAATATCGGAGATTTCGCGCGGATTGAAGTCATTAGCTCGCGAATTGGAAGTTCCATTGATCGCGCTGTCGCAACTGTCAAGAGCCGTCGAATTGAGATCCAACAAACGCCCGCAATTGTCAGATCTTCGCGAATCTGGCGCACTCGAGCAAGATGCAGATATCGTGATGTTTTTATATCGCGATGATTATTACGATCCAGAGACGGAGAAGAAAAATACGACGGAAGTCATAATCGCAAAACATCGAAATGGACCAGTAGGCACAGTCGAGCTAAGTTTTCAGAAGGATATCACGAAATTTGGCAACATCCTGTATCAAGATCCGCCGCCCGAGTGATTGCGGTGGCTCTTTTTTTATTCGGAAGGGGATAAAAATTTGATCGACGAGTATTTTTTCGACGAGACCTTCAACAGCGAAATCGATTTGGAAGAATTCCCCCTCGATTCAAATTCGTCGAGCGTTGGAATAGCGCGAGTATGTATCAATAACGCGACGGCAGAACTCGAGCATTTTTATTCATATTTGATCCCAGATCGTCTCGATTTTTTGAAACCTGGTTGTCGCGTCAGAATACCATTCGGTGCGCGAGTCATAGATGGAATCATTTTTCAGATCGAGCGAAAATCTCGGGATGAAATTGCAAAACTGGATTTCAAACTGCGGGAGATTTATGATTCATTTGATCTCGAGCCATGGTTTTCGCCGGAAAATCTGAAATCGATTGAATGGATGTCGCGATTTTATCTCACACCGCCGGCGCAAATCATTCGAATGTTTTTACCTGAATCTAGAAAGTCAAAAATATCAATACTATATGAGAAAGAATATCGATTGATTCGCGAGATTTCAGCGGAAGAATTGGATCATTATCGCAAACGTTCCGCCCAATTTGAGGCTATAAAACTATTTTCTGAACATAAAATACTCACAGACGATCAAAGAAAAATTTTCAAAATCACTCCGGCGACAATCAAAAAACTCGAATCAGAGAATTTGATATCGATACAAACACGTCGAATATTCCGTGATGGACTTGAGAATTTTGTGAAAGATCCACTGCCAAAATTGGAATTTGATTTGACGACAGATCAAGCTCAAGCATTAAGTCGAATCGAATCCGGCGCGAAAAAATTCCTATTACATGGAGTCACAGGATCTGGAAAGACTTATGTATATATGCTCGCTGCGGAGAAAATACGTCGCGATAAGAAATCAGTGATCGTATTAGTTCCAGAAATATCATTGACGGGACAAATGGTTAGATCGTTTCAAGCGAATTTCCCTGATGATGTTATAGTATTACATAGTAAATTATCGGCGTCAGAGAAAAGCGATGCAATGATTCGAATACGTCGTGGGGAAGTCGGAATCATAGTTGGCGCGAGATCGGCATTATTCGTGCCAGCTCAGCACATAGGATTGATAATAATCGACGAAGAGCAAGATTTTTCATACAAACAGGATAGAAATCCACGATATTCCGCGCGAGTTGTAGCAGAAGAATTCGCCAAAATCCATGATGCGATTTTGATTTTGGGATCTGCAACGCCTTCGCTCGAGACATATTATCGCGCCATTCATGGAGAATTAGAATTGTTGAAATTACCGCGACGAGTAGGAGATCGACCACTGCCAAAAATTTCCGCAGTCGATATGCGTGACGAATTCAAGCATGGAAATCGAAATGTGTTGTCAGTCGCGATGCAAAATCTGATTCAGCGAACGCTCAATTCAAATCAACAGATGATAATATTACTAAATCGGAGAGGATTTTCAACATTCATAATGTGTAGAGAATGTGGCGAAGTGATAAAATGTTCAACTTGTAATCTTCCATTGACTTATCATGCTGGAAATTTTCCTCGATTATTATGTCATCATTGCGACGCACATTCATCAATACCGACGATTTGTCCACATTGCGGAAGTTCATACATCAAATTTTTTGGAACAGGAACGGAGCGATTGGAGTATGAATTGACAAAAAAATTTCCTATGGCGCGAGTGATTCGAATGGATCATGACACGACAAAGGGGAAATTTTCTCACGAGGAGATTTTACAGCAATTCCGCGATCATGAATTCGATATTTTGCTAGGGACTCAAATGGTATCAAAGGGACATGATATTCCAGACGTCACGGCAGTAGGAATTGTTAGTGCCGATTCGATTCTGAATTTTCCAGATTTCCGCGCGGCTGAACAATGTTTTGCATTGATAACTCAAACAGCGGGGCGAGCTGGTCGAGGAGAAATCTCTGGGGAAGTTGTGATTCAAGTTTATGAACCAAATGCTCCTGCGATTCAATTTAGCGTCGATCAAGACTACGAGAAATTTTATGAACGGGAGATCAAATCGCGCGAGGAATTGAATTATCCACCATTTTCAAGACTAGTGAAATTGATATTCAGCGCAAAAAATCAAATCGAAGCGAAGCAAAATGCATCGATTTTCGTTCAAAAATTTTCAAGCGAGATTCAAGATGAAGTGATAGGTCCAGCGTCCGCAATGATTGAAAATTTCAATGGATTCTATCGATTTGTTGTATTGATAAAGACTCACAATTTGGATCGAGTGCGCGATTTTTTGGAATCGAATGAAATTGATAGGCGTCGCGATATCTCAATTGACATAGATCCAATTTCAACATCGTGAGGGGGCTATTTAATGAAGGAAACTATCGGCGTCGCGATGAGTGGAGGAGTTGACTCGTCATTCACCGCGGCATATTTTTTGAATCAGGGCTATCAAGTCATTGGAATCACGATGCAGCTTTTTGATTCGCAGCAGGCGCACATCGATGCAAAGATCGTGGCAGATTTTCTAGGAATCGAACATCATGTATTGGATTTGCGGGAGGATTTTCAATCGAACGTCGTGAAATATTTTTGCGATGAATATTCACAAACTCGAACGCCAAATCCATGTGTCAAGTGCAATGAGCGAATCAAATTTGGAAAGCTCTTTGATTTTGCAATGAATCTCGGAGTTGATTATTTTGCAACTGGACACTATGCTCGAATCGAAGATGGATTCTTGAAAAAAGCCAAAGTTCTTGACAAAGATCAGAGTTATTTTCTGTATCGAGTTGACCGCGATAAACTTCCGAGAATAAAATTCCCGCTCGGGAGTTTTTCAAAATCTGAAGTTCGTCGACAATCTGAATTGCTCAATCTTCCAGTCGCGTCGAAAAAGGATTCGCAAGAAATCTGTTTCATTCCAAACGATGATTACAAAAAATTTTTGGAGTCGCGAATCGATTTCAAGCCTGGCGCGATAATTTCGACTCACGGAAAAATTCTGGGAAAACATTTGGGACTTGCGAATTATACGATTGGACAGCGTCGCGGATTAGGAATTGCAAATCCAGATCCGCTTTACGTTGTGAGATTGGATGCGGAATCGAATTCAGTGATCGTCGGTGCAAATTCAGATTTATTTTCAACAAATCTTCATGCTCGCGATCTAAAATTCTTGACGCCAGTTGAAAACGAATTCCGCGCCAGTGTGAAAACTCGGTCTAGTCGTCGCGAATCGATGGCAACAGTATCAATCGAAAACGATATCGCGACAGTCGAATTCGATGAACCTCAACGCGCAATTACTCCTGGACAATCTGTCGTCTTTTACGATTCAGATATAGTTTTAGGCGGCGGAATCATCTATTGAACGGAGGAAATTCTTTGTTTCGAAAACTTCAACGATTCTATGCTGAAACTGCACTCGTCAAATTAATCGCAATCGGTCTAGTCATTGGAATCATTATCGCGCTAGCAATTCCGTCAATCGTCCCAGCGATCGCAGTGTTTGGAAAACTTTTCGTCAATGCATTGAAAGGCGTCGCACCGATTCTAGTATTCGTTTTAGTTATAAACGCGCTATCTCAAGAAGCAGAATCTTCGAGCGTCATGAAACCAATCATCGCGCTATACATGTTCGCAACATTCTGCGCATCACTCGTAGCAGTTGCGGCATCATTTCTATTCCCGACAAAATTGACACTTCAAGTTTCAGAATCGAGCATTTCACCGCCGTCTGATATCGTCGAAGTATTACAAAATGTAATAATGAACGTCGTCGATAATCCAATTCATGCTCTGACAAATGCAAATTACATCGGAATATTAGCGTGGGCAGTTATAATCGGATTGGCATTAAAACCATCGAGCGCAAGAACTCACGAGGTAATTTCAGATCTCGCCAAGGCTGTGACTCAAGTAGTTCAATGGGTAATTCGATTCGCGCCGTTTGGAATCATGGGATTGGTTGCAGATTCAATCGCGACATCTGGAATCGAAACGTTATTGGGATATGCTCGACTTCTAGCGGTATTGCTCGGAGCATTTTTCACTGTCGCGTTGATAATGAATCCATTGCTCGTATTTTTGAAATTGCACATGAATCCATATCCACTCGTTCTGACAACTCTCAAAGAAAGCGGACTATATGCATTTTTCACAAGATCTTCCGCGGCGAATATTCCTGTTAATATGGATTTATGCAAGCGATTAAGACTCGATCCAGATTTTTATTCGATTTCAATCCCACTCGGCGCGACTATCAATATGTCCGGCGCAGCGATAACAATTGCAGTTTTATCCCTCGCAACGGCTTACACAATGGGAATTAGCGTCGATCTGCCAACTGCATTATTGCTATGTCTGATTTCGACGATTGGAGCATGCGGCGCATCTGGAGTTGCAGGCGGATCTTTATTGTTAATACCTGTTGCCTGCTCGAGTTTTGGAATTGACAGCGATATCGCGATGCAAGTTGTAGGAATCGGCTTCATCATTGGAGTTTTGCAAGATTCATGCGAGACGGCTTTGAATTCTTCGAGCGATGTTCTATTCACCGCGACAGCTGCATTTTCTAAAAAAACAGATCTCAAGCCTGAAGATTTGATACCTGAACCGGAAGAATGATCCATGAAAAATTTTTCCTGCCCTTCGATCGGCAGGATTTTTTTTTGCTCAAAACGAAATTTTCCGATAACCGATGCAAAAATTTTTAGGGGGGAAAGCTATGTTTAATGCAATGCAGCTTCGTATCGGCGGAATCGTTCTTCTAATTATCTTAATGCTCGTGGCGTTCTTTTCGAAATCAGAACATCCGAGCGATTCTCCGGAGGCAACACTCAAACAAGTCAACGCGGCAATTGACGGGCACGATCGACAAACATTCGATCGGATTGTCGATATTGACAAAGTTCTGAATTTTGCGTATGATGATTTCGTAATCGGAACGCTCGATTCAGACAAAAGTGCGACGGATCAAACTCGAAAAATGATCGGGAATTTCACTGACGCGATAAAAATTCCATTACTCAACAGCGTCAAAGAATCGATCAATAATTATGTTGCGACTGGCGCATGGAGTGACAATTCCGCTGACAAATCTCAAACGACGGAAGGCAGTGATCTTCTAGCGCGAACTGGACTTGATCAAGTCAAATTCAGAGATATTGCAGATGTCGCGGTGTCTGAAGATGGAAAGACTGCAGTGGCACATGTCGAAGTCTCGCAAGCGGATCTCGATGGAAAATTCACGTTCAACGTTGATTTAGAAAGAGATTCCGAGAATCATTGGCGCGTCGTGAGAATCGATAACTTCAAGGATTTCACGATTCTTGTTTATGACGCTAGACACATACAGATCGAAAGATATTTGAAGGAACTCGATGCAATTACAATTTCTCACGATAAAACTGCGCTCGATTATGATCTTCAATATGGCAAAACATTATCGGAAGGATCTCTCGGCAACGATTCAACTCGCGAGCAGCTTAGAATATTAATGGAGAAATTGAAAGTTGATTGGGAAAATCGCAAGCAGGAGATCTTCGCCTTGACAACTCCGGAAGAGGCTGAAACTCTGCAGCATCTTTGGATCAAAGTTTGCGATCATCAAATTTCATATGCAACAGGTTACGCGCTGTGGATGACTGACAAGAAGGCAGAAACGATTCACGATGCAGACGCGAATTTGAAACAAGCAAAGACGCTCGAGCAGGAGGCGAAAGGTTTAATGCATCGCATGGAGCTGGATCTTGGAGTCAAAGAAATTCCTGAGACGCCGAAGGAGTGATTGCGATGTGGAAATCGATTTGCGGAATTCTAGCTGTCGCAATGCTTTTTGGAAACACAGTTGATGCCGCATCGAAAGATGTTCCAACTGCAAAAGTTCCAGGCGGAAAGATTCAAGGATACATCGATTCGAATGGAGTCAAGACGTTCAAAGGAATTCCATATGCAGACAGCGTTGCAGGGAAAAATCGATGGAAATCTCCTCAGCCTGTTAAAAAATGGAAAGGAACTCTCGATTGCTCGAAATTCGGTCAAATCGCAGTTCAAAATGAGGCTAAAGGATCTCCCGCAATTCCATGGACAGATGAATATCTCGATCTCGGGATGAATCTTGAAAATGGATTGATGGGCGAAAATTGCTTGAGTGTCAACATTTGGACAACAGCGAATCGCGGCGATAATAAACCTGTCATTGTCTACATTCATGGCGGCGCGAATGTCAGCGGCAGTGCAGATAATGATGTTTATACTGGTGAGGATATCGCGTTGCAAGATGTTGTTTATGTGAGTATGAATTATCGCGTCGGGATTTTTGGATTCTTAGCTTATAAAGATTCATCAGGTGAAGAAGTTCGAGGAAATTTTGCACTGCAGGATCAAATCGCGGCATTGAAATGGATCAAAGAAAATATCGAGAAATTTGGAGGAAATCCTCAAAATATCACGATCATGGGACAATCTGCCGGCTCGATTAACGTTCAGAGTTTGATAGCGTCTCCCGCGGCTAAAGGATTGTTTCATCGAGCGATTTATTTGAGTTTCAACGGCTATCAAAGTCCAACTGAACCAACTGTCACGACGATTTCAGAGGCAGAATCTGACGCTCAAGAAAAAATTGGATCGTATTCGATTTCTGATTTGAGAAAGATGTCTCCTCAAGATGTATTGAATCTCGGCTATAATCCACACGTTGCAGTTATCGATGGCAAGACAGTTGCAATGTCTGTGAAAGATGCATATGCCAGCGGCAATTTCAATCGTGTTGATATATTGTGCGGAGGAGTTCCAGGCGATCCATATCTTTTCAATTCAGTTATCGATGTTGGAAATTTCATCGAGCCGAAGATGTCAATGACAGTTGAAGAATTCAATTCACTTTGTCCGGATTCAAAAATCGCTGAGCTCTATCCAATTTCCGGCGATGCAATTGATGCGGCGAAGTCAGTCAACAACGATTATCTGATAGCGAGCTATTTCTATGCGGCGAAGATGAAAGATTCTCGTGACAATATGAATCGAAACTACGTCTATTTCTTCGATCATGTCATTCCAGACACGCCAGATCGCATGGAAAAATTTGGAGCATTTCACACGAGCGATGTGAATTATTGGTTGAATCATTACACGACAAAATATCCACGTGATTGGCAGCCAATCGATTATACAATTGGAAAAATCATGTCAAGTTACATCGTGAATTTCGCAAAAACTGGAAATCCAAATGGCAAAGATTCATTCGGTGAGGATCTTCCGCAGTGGGATGAAGTTGGAAAGTCAAACGGAATTTCATTTATGCACATCGGAGATCAAATTCAATTCGAAAAAATGAATCCCGAGAAGTCTCGATTCTGGATGAATTACGTCGCAAGTCATTAATCACAAATAAAAAGAGATCCCCGACAGATCTTTTGATTTATCGGGGATCTTTTTTGTGTCTCAATAAAACAAACTCAAAATTGAATCTTTAGTTGCAATTTGAGGATCAAGATCGATATCCCACTCCTCCCCCTCAGATTTTTCGAATCGCGCACCGGCTCGCTCGAGTAAATCCTTGAGTTTCAAAGTCGAATGAAAACTCTCGCGCGTCGCTTCAATCAGATGCCTTGTACTTTTATCATATCTCGCGACGATCCTTTTACCAAAATTCGCTGAAGTAAACATAAAATATTTGTCACCATGATAAGCATCGATGAAACCTAGAAACATCTCCGGACTCGAAATCTCGTTCGAAAGTGTAAATGAAATCGTGTGCGAATCGATTAGATATCTTTTGTTGATTCGATCTGATTTTACATCGTCGATAATCAATTTGAAAGGCACTGGCGAAATCGACGAATCGAAATTGAAATAATTCAGCGTAAGCATGAAAGTTTCGAATCCAATTTTTTCACCGATGAAAAATGCTTCAGTCGCTCCGCCTTGAGATTTTGGCGCGTCAGTCATATCTCCAGAAAAGATCACGTCAGATTTTTTCATGTCAAAGAAATTATCGTCATTGAGCCAATCATTCCAGCCGACATGACGCTCTGTAGAGGTCAAATGCAGATCGAGATCGATTCGATTCTCGCCAACATTTTCCCAATGAACTCCCGCGACGATATTTTTATTTTTGAATTGATATATCGAGCCGAATGGAATGTTTCCCATAAACCGTTTTTCAGAAGTCGGCGCAGCATAATTGAGATCATCAGGCAGATGAATCGATTTGCCCGCAACATTCTTTCTCAAATCCTTAACAATCGATTCAATCACCACGTCAAGAATGTCATTGCGCTTGAAAATTTCACAATTCAATTCCGTTGCAAAAGCTTTTCCGTTTCGAATGAAATAAACGATGCTTTCCGTCCATGCCATGCGAAATAGAATTGCATTTGCGATCGAGATTCGTTTGAAAATCGTGACTTCCTCGAGTTCCTTGCGAAGTTCATCGAGATTGATATCTGGATTCGAAGTCACTGTATCGAGAATTTTTGGCTTGACTGGTCTATGATATTTTACAGCGAGCCGGCGAATTCGATTTATGACTCGCGACATGACTTTCGATTCAGATTTAAACGCGATCCAAATCGGTTTGAATCGGTAGAAAATCGATGCGAGTTTCGTGAGATCTTTATATCGAACGAAATATGGTGCAACTGATTCTTCTGAATCTCGAATTGCTTTGAATGTCTCGCGATTTTTGATTATCAGAGTCGATCCTGTCTTTTTGTAAATTATGAATCTCAAAAATTCTTCCGGAGAATCTGGAACTCTTCCCAGCAAATCATAAATTCGAATTCGAATCTCCTTGTTGCGAATCGAACTGAAATCAATTTTCAAATCGAGTAGCCGAATCACATCACACAAATATTGAATCGAATCATTAGACATCGCGACGCCGGATGAAATCAGATTTCGAGTTCGCGATTCAATTTCATCGAGCGAAATCGATTTGATTATCGTGACCTTTATCGGCTTGGAATCCTTTGGCAGATTCAATTTGTCAGGCGGGATGTAAACAATCGATTCATCGCGCAGACCGAGACTCTCGAGCCCATACGTTGTGAAATAATGTGTGAGTTGATCGATTAGCAATTTGTCATGCTCGGAATCTTTTACCGTCCCGAATGATTTGTAAAATCCACGATTCAGCTCGCGAATATCATAGCCATAAAATTTTTTGATCGTCGCGAGATTGTTCGACGCTAGAATCTGTGGACATTTTTCAATTGCATCTTTCGAAATCAGATAACCGTCGAGCGTTGTATCGAAGAGCGAAAAATCGAGACTTGTCTGCTCAGTTTCAACTTCCGGAACAGCTTTGAATAAATATAGCGTTGCCTCGATTAATTTGTCAAGATTTTCAATTTGAATCATTTTGATCCCTCCGAACAAAAAACGGACGACATCGATGAGAGCGAAAGCTAAACTGAATTTCAAGTTCACAAGGAAGCTTTTTGGCTCATCACCGATCAGCGAGAAGTAAATGCATCAGAGCCTGCCGGCGTTGAAAAGGAACTTCTTTAGCTGATGTCGTCTTGCTATTGTATCGAAAGATCAATTTTGAAATTTAAGATCAGAAATGCAAAAAATTCATCATGCGCTCCGTCAATTTCTTCGGATCTTCATCGCGATGTTGCAACAGATAATCGAGACTCGTCACATACATGAAAGCTGTTATCGGGACAAATCGATTATACTTTCGAAAATTTCCCCAGATCATCAACTTCCGAAAAATCTCCAAAAAATCCTCACGCGTCGCTGAATTTTTCTGAATGACTCGTGACAACTTCCAATCATTCGAACAAAATTCAAACAGCTCATCGATCAAATTTTCAACTCGCGCCGGATTTTTCAAATGATCGATGTACTTTTCAATCAACTCAACATTCTTCGACGAGCGTTTCAGTGAATGACGAATTTGCACGATAAAAAAAATCGTGAGCGCAGTCAAAATGAAAATCAAAATCGCGTTCAAAAAAATTCCCCCTGAAAAAATCTTTCGACATGTTATAATCTCAAGAAATATTCAGTCAACGGAGGTTTTGAGATGGAAAATGAATTTATCAACGAATTTTCGCAGGAAGAAAAAGAAATCGCATTTTGGCTTTTGCAGAATGGATTTGCCGTGACACCAATGCAAGCACTTCGATTCATGAAAGCCGCGCGAGAAAATGACTGCAATGATGAAGTTTCAAATGCATTCACGATCAAAATTCTGCTCGATCGTGGATTTGCAACAGAATCATTTGGAGATTTGACGAGCGATCTTCCAATTGTCACGGATGAGGATGTCATGAACGCACTGAATCATGCAATCGCGACAGCAAAACATCGAATCGAAATGTGGAAGGATGTTCCGCGCGATACAAATGCTCGGTTTTTCTATTCGAATCTCAAACGCGTCGAATGGGATAAGGATGAAGTATGAGCGCAGGAATTTTGTTTGGAATCGGAGTAGGTCCAGGCGATCCAGATCTGCTAACGATGAAAGCGATAAAGACAATGCAACGGGTCGATACAATCATTGCGCCGCGCACTGAGAAAAAAGATGACAGTTTAGCTCTGAAAATCGCCGAGCCATTTTTGAGATCAGACGTCGAGATTGTCTATCAAACTTTTCCAATGGTTAAAGATTTTTCAGAATCCGCGCCGGAGACTTGGGAATCGAATAAATCTGAAATTCTGGATCGAATCCAAGCAGGCAAAAATGTTGCATTCTTAACTCTTGGCGATCCAATGTTTTTCAGCACATTCATCTATATTTTCGAACGGCTCAAATCTGAAGTGAAAATCGAAACGATCCCTGGAGTGCCAGCATTTTTAGCGATCGCAAGTCAAATCGGAAAGCCAGTTGTATATGGCGACGAAATTCTCTCGATAATTCCCGCGACAGCTGAAGAATCTAAGATCGATCGCGCTTTGAAAACGTCAGACAGCGTCGTGATGATGAAAGTCTATAAAAATTTCCCAACCATTATTGATGCGCTCGAGACGAATCAAATGATCGACGATGCAATCTTGATATCTCGCTGCGGTTTGGAAGATGAAAAGCGAATCGAAAATCTCAAATCGCATGCCGATGAAAAATTGAATTACCTATCAACAATTTTAACAAGGAGAAACAAATGAAGAAAATTTTTCCGATTCTTTTAGCAACAGCGATTTTTTCAACTGGTTGCGGCGATGATCCTCAGCAGACAAATTCAACTCCGCCCAAATCGTCAACACATTTCGCGGAAATCAAAGACGATCTTGGGCGCGATGTAGCATTCGATTCAAAACCAGAGCGAATCGTCGTGACATCAGCATCATTCATCGAACCGCTCCATGCAGTTGGCGGAGAAATCGTCGGACGTCCCGATTCTCGAACGAATTTGCCCGAATATGCTCAAAATATCCCGAGCATCGGTGCAGTTTATGAAATCGACGTCGAAAAAGTTATCGAATGCAAGCCGGATCTCGTCGTTATCAACAAAGGCATGAATGAAAAGCTTGTTGACGCGATGAATGACAACAAAATCAAATCGATCGTTCTTGACATGAAAAGCTATCCGGAAGTTCAAAATGAAATAAAAATCTTTTCCGAGTTGACAGGTGACGAAGTTTCTGGGAAAATCCTGCTTGATGATATGGATCGCGAAATCAGTGAGACGCTCGAAAAAATTCCAAAGGATAAAAAACGAATCGCGATTCTTCATAGCACCGCGCAAGGATTGACGATTCAGCTCGATGGAAGTATTGCAGGGAATATCGCCAAAATGTTCGGCTGGGAAAATGTTGCGAGCGGAATGACTCCTCTCGAAAATAATCCAGATGCCGCGCCATATAGTCTCGAAACTCTCGCAGAACAAAATCCAGAAATCATTTTCATCACGAGCATGGGTAAATTGTCAGATATCAAAAAGAATATGGATGAACAATTTGAAAATGAGCCGGCATGGCAATCGATTTCCGCAATCGAATCCGGAAATATTTTCTATCTGCCGCAAAATCTGTTTTTATTGAGCCCTGGAATTCATTATCCGGAAGCAGTGAATCTGATGGCAGGACTGATTTATCCCGACGAGATGGGAAATTGATCGATGGAAATCAAGACTTCAAGGCGAGTGCTGATAATCTCGGCATTCGCTTTTTTTGCATTGAGTGGATTCATTTTCAGCGTGACACAAGGCTCAGTAAAAATTCCAATCGAAGAAATTCTCGATTCGAGCTTGCGAACTGAAATTCATGGAAAAATTTTGGAGAACATCAGACTTCCTCGAACGATTGTCGCGGCGTTAGTCGGAATCAATTTGTCATTATCCGGCGCGATTTTGCAGGCAGTCATGAAAAATCCATTAGCAGATCCTCACATCATCGGAATTTCATCCGGCGCAGGATTGGCAGGGATTTTTGTATTGCTCGCATTTCCAGAACATGGAATATTTGTGACGCCGGCAGCATTCATCGGCGCAATGTTTGCGGCAATTCTGATATACATGCTTGCGTGGAAAAATGGAATTCGCCCGATTCGAATCATTCTCGCGGGAGTTGCAGTATCAGCATTTCTCGGCGCAGGAATTTCAGCGTTAATGATTTTCTACAGCGACCGAGTTCATTCAGCTTTAATGTACATGGTTGGAGGATTATCAGCTCGCGGCTGGACACATGTTTCGATGATTTATCCTTACACGATAATCGGAACAGTTTTAGCATTTCTTGGAGCAAGACATTTAAACATTTTGCAACTCGGAGATGAAATCGCCAAAAGTTTAGGATTGAGAGTCGAATTAACTCGAATCGTTTTGACAGCGATAGCCGCATTATTAGCCGCAAGTTCAGTCAGCGTCGTAGGATTATTGGGATTTGTCGGCTTGATTGTTCCACATGCAACTCGACTTTTAATCGGTTCAGACTATCGATTTTTGCTACCTGGATCTGCATTGCTCGGAATGGCGACAGTCACATTTTCAGACACGATATCGCGAATCGCCTTTGCACCAACTGAATTGCCTGTCGGAATATTGATGGCAACTCTCGGCGCACCATTTTTTCTATTTTTGTTGAGGAAAGAATTATGAAACTCTCGACTCAAAATCTCTCGGTTTCGATTGAGGGCAAATCGATCATTGAAAATATTTCCGTCGAATTCGCCGAATCAAAACGAACTGCGATTATTGGAGCTAATGGCGCAGGAAAATCGACTCTATTACGCGCAATTTCTCTTTTAAATGAGAATTTTGACGGCTCGATTTATCTCGACGGAATCGATATTCGATCTCTCGGAAGAAAAAGACTCGCTCAAAATTTAGCGATTCTTCCACAATCAACCACAGCTCCTCCGGATTTGACAGTGCGTCGATTAGTTGATTATGGCAGATTTCCATATCGCGGGATGTTTACAGCGTCAAATCCAATCGAAGATCGAGCGGCGATCGATTGGGCAATCGAAGTCACGAATCTCAAAAATTTTCAAGATCGACAGTTGAATTCGTTGTCGGGAGGAGAGCGTCAACGAGCATGGATCGCGATGGCGTTGGCTCAAAAACCTCAAATTCTGTTGCTCGATGAACCGACAACTTATCTCGATATCGCACATCAGCTCGAAGTCATGAAAATCATTCGCGACGTCAATGAAAATTATGGAATGACAGTCATCATGGTTTTGCATGACATCAATCACGCGCTGCAATATGCAGATGAACTCGTCGTGATAAAAAATCATGGAATTTTTGCGCAGGGATCGCCGAAGAAAATTTTGACGGTCGAATTAATCGAAAAAGTTTTCAATGTTCGAGCAGATATTTTTGTCAATTCGCAAGGCATCTCGGTTTTATCCCCGATAGAAATCGTTTCGAGGTAAAAATATGCATGAAAAATCTCTCGCGTCAGATATTCAATTTTTGAAAGGCGTTGGACCAAAGATCGCCGCGAAACTCGAGAAACTCAAGATCAGGACGGTTTACGATTTATTGACACATTTCCCTCGCGCGTATGAAGATCGAACTCTTTTTGCTCGAATCGGTTCACTGAATCAAATGCCGGAAGGCGATCTCGTGACAATCAGTGGAATCGTCGTGCACATCGAGGAGCGTGAGATTCGTCCTCGAAATCTATACATCTTGAGCATTTGGATTCGCGATGATTCCGGTGAGATGAAATTGACGTGGTTTAATCAGCGATATCTCGCGACAAAATTTCATTACAATCAGCGATTGATCGTCTCGGGCAAAATCAAATGGACAGGATATTATGCCGATGAAATCACACTTTCGCCAATCAAAGGATTCGATATCGTCGCGTCAGAAACAAACATCGAAGAATTTCTCCACATCATGCCAATTTATCCGTCAACATCAACAATCACTCAAACATTTTTTCGAAATCGAATTCGCGATCTATTCGCGACGCTCACAAGTTATCAAGAAACGTCATTCGTCGAAGATGGGCGCAGGTATTGGCATGAATTAGTTCCCCAAAAGATTCGTGAGAGGCTCGATTTGAATCGGCATTGGGGCTCGATTCGCGAAGTACATTTTCCGCGGAGTTTCGAGACGCTCAAAAAAGCTCGACGAACTCTAGCATTCGAGGAACTTTTTCTGATTCAGTGCGGTCTGTTGCATATGAAACAGAAAATTCGTGAGGAGCAAAAGGGAATCTCACATCGACCAAATGGAAAATTGATCAGACAGATTTTTGAATCGCTCCCGTTTGAATTGACGAAAGATCAACGCAAGTCGATCGATGAAATTTTTCGAGACATGGAATCAGATCTCCCGATGCGTCGATTGCTGCAGGGCGATGTTGGATCTGGAAAAACAATTCTAGCAATGCTCGCGCTGGCAAAAACTGTCGAGAGTGGATTTCAAGGCGCGATGATGATGCCGACTGAAATTCTCGCGCGCCAGCATCTCGAGACCTTTGAAAAATTTTTGACACCGATCGGAATTCGCGTTGGATTTTTGAGCGGACATCTGACTAAAAAGCGGAAAGAAAAAATCTATGAAGAAATTTCGAATCATGAAGTTGATATTGTCATTGGAACGCATGCATTGATTCAAGAAGGAGTTCGATTCGCGAAATTAGGATTAGTAATCACAGATGAGCAGCATCGATTTGGAGTTTCACAGCGCGCTCGATTAGAAAAATTGTCGTCAATCGATTTGATTCCAGACATGTTATCAATGACAGCGACGCCAATCCCTCGAACATTGACTCTCACGGTTTACGGAGATTTGGACGTCTCGAGCATTCATGAACTTCCGCCGGGACGCGTTCCAATCGAAACGAAAGTTGTCAGAGATTCCGGACGTCGAAGGATGTATCAAAAAATTCGCGGTGAGATTTTGAAAGGTCGGCAAGCATATGTAGTTTGTCCGCGAATCGAAGCGGAAGATCCATTCGAAGAAGGCATGCAGCCGCTCGATGCAGCAGGAAATCGAATCGAGCAGAGAAAATTGCCGTCAGTCGAAGAAGTTTATGAAGAATTGTCGAATGGAATTTTCAGTGGGATCAATTGCGCACTTCTTCATGGCAAAATGAAATCGCGGGATAAAGATCAAATCATGGAAGAATTTCGCGATGGAAAAATTTCATTATTGATTTCGACAACAGTTATCGAAGTTGGAGTTGATGTTCCCAACGCGACGATAATGGTTATCGAGCATGCCGAGCAATTTGGACTAGCGCAATTGCATCAGTTGCGCGGTCGAGTTGGGCGTGGCACTGAAAAATCGATTTGCTATCTGTTATCTGATTCGAAATCTGATGTTGCGAGCGATCGACTCAAGACGATGGAAGATTCGACAGATGGATTTTTTCTCGCGGAAACTGATTTGCGACTTCGAGGACCAGGACAATTTTTCACAGGAATGCAGCATGGCTTGCCGGATTTGAAAATGGCGAATGTGATTGAAGATATGGATTTACTCAAGGCGGCGCATGAATCCGCGATTGAAACGCTCGATGATGAAAAATCGCTGCAATGGATTTTCAAAATGTTGAATTTAACTTACGGAATTGATTTTGAATCTGTATCTGATAATTAGATTTCAAAAAGCAACAATAAATAAATGAGATAAAAAAATAAAATCTAAAAAACTATAAAAAAGATGTTGACTTCGAGGAGTTGAAGATTTAATATACTCACCGTCGCCAATCGCGACGCCCCTTCACAACTGAACATTACTTCATACCACAATCGTTAATTACTTTGAGTCAGTCGACTCTTTCAAATTTTGGAGAGTTTGATCCTGGCTCAGGACAAACGCTGGCGGCGTGCCTAACAC
>JAFUTY010000019.1 GCA_017484005.1 Selenomonadaceae bacterium
AAAAAAAAAGAGTCGAGGATCATTTTCAGATCCCCGACTCGAAAAATTTTCAAATATCAGTTGTTCGAAAGATCCTCGCCATTTGTCTCGATAACTTTTTTATACCAGCCAAATGACTTTTTCTTCGCGCGATGAAGATCTCCTTCACCTGCATTATTTTTATCGACGTAGATGAATCCATAGCGTTTATCCATCTCGCCAGTTCCTGCGGAAACGATATCGATTGGCCCCCATGTTGTATAACCGATCAGATTGACTCCATCGATTTCGACTGCCTTTTTCATTTCAGCGATATGACTCGCGAAGTATGCAATTCGAGCATCATCATGCAGCATTCCATCAATCGCATCGGCCTCAGTTTCATGCAGACCGATTCCGTTTTCGACAACCATCAGCGGGATATCGTCATAACGTTCAGCCAATACGTTTAATGCATAGCGAAGTCCGACTGGATCGATTGGCCAGCCCCAATCCGACACTTTGAGGAATGGATTTTCGACGCCCATCGCGAATCCGCCTTGAATTGGTTTCATATGACTCGGATCATGCGACACGACGCCGGTCATGTAATAACTGAAAGTGTAGAAATCGACTTTGCCCTGCTGCAGAATTTCCAAATCGCCCTCTTCCATTTGCGGAGCGATTCCCTCGCGCTCCCACAATTTTTTCGCGTAATTTGGATAATGTCCGCGCACATGAACATCGCCGAAGAAGTTTGTGAGATCCATATCCTTCAACGCCGCGATTTGATCTTCCGGATGACAAGTCTCGGGATAAGTTGGTCCAAAAGCGATCATGCAGCCGATCTGAAAATCTGGATTGATTTTGTGTCCCTCGATAACTGCTTTCGCCGATGCAACCAATTCATGATGTGCAACTTGATAGAGGACTTTCCATTTATTCTCGTCAGGCTCATATTTCACGCCGGAATTTGTCATTGCGAAAAATGGAAGTTCAATCATTCGCGCTTGATTGTTGATTTCATTGAACGTCAGCCAATATTTGACTTTGTTTTTATAACGCTCGAAACAGGTCACCGCGAATTTTACGAAGAAATCGACGCATTTGCGATTTCTGAAACCGCCATATTTCGTGACGAGAGTATATGGAAGTTCAAAATGACAAAGAGTTATCACCGGCTCGATTCCATGTTTTAACAATTCGTCAAACATGTCGTCATAGAATTTCAAGCCCTCTTCATTTGGAGTTTCATCATCGCCATTCGGGAAAATTCGAGTCCATGCGATTGAAGTTCTGAAAGCTTTGAATCCCATTTCCGCGAAAAGTCCGATATCTTCCTTATAATGGTGATAGAAATCGATCGCCTCGTGATTTGGATAATTTTTGCCTGGAAGAACTCCATCAGTGATCTCGCGCTGTTTTCCTGGACCTCCAACAGTCATGATGTCAGCGACGGAAATTCCTTTGCCGCCTTGATCCCAGCCGCCCTCGAGCTGGTGAGCTGCTACTGCTCCGCCCCATAAAAAATTTTTTGGAAAAGCCATTGAAACATCTCCTCTCAATAAAAAATTTGTACTAGATCGATGAAATCAGTATAAGTTTTCAAAAATTTATACTCGAATCGATCAATTGGTATAAATTTCTCGGAAAAATTTGGAGAAACTTATACTGAAAAGTCGATCTCGGTATAAATTCGGAAAAAAGTTAGAAAAAAATCCCCGGATCAAATGATCTGGGGATCTTTTTTTGTTTCGGAATGATTTGAGATTATTTGCCGAGTTTTTTGTAGAGATCGATGAATTCCTGCGCAATTGTGTGGAATCCTTCTGCACTCATCAATTGATCTTCCGCGTGGATAATCAAAATCGAAACTGCAGATTCGCCATTTGCCTCACGAGTGAGGAGCTGCAGATGAACATCATGCCCGCCGCTGAATGCTTCTTCGCCGTCTTTGATCATCTGTTCAGCCTTTTCAAAATTGCCCTTTTTAGCTTCTTGAATCGCTTCGATGTAGCAAGAGCGCGCCGTTCCGACTGCAGTGATGATCTGAAACGCAATTTGTTCCAAGCCTTCCATTAGCAGACCTCCTTCGACAATTTTTCAGAGGATCTTGAGAATCAGACTCCCATGAGTTTTTTCGCGATTGCGAGAGCACCTTTGCCGTCAGCTTTTCCGTAGACTTTCATGTCGATCGAGTCGATTGGAACGCCTGGGCATTGTTTGGAGATTCCATCTTTTTGGAAACGAATCTGTGGGCCGAGGAGGATGCAGTCTGCATCTTTGCCTTGTTTGGATGCTTCAGACGCTGCATAAGCCGCGATTGAGCATTCGAACGGAGGATTTTCTTTGTTTGCAGCATCCTGCATGTTTTTGACGAGGATAGAAGTGGACATTCCGCCGGCACAGAAAAGAACGATTTTTTTCATAGTGAGAACGTCTCCTTTATAAAAAATTTTGGGGAATATTGAAAAATCACGCTCCCATGAGCTGACGTGCGAGATCGAGTGCAGATTTTCCATCCATGCGCCCATAAATCCTCATGTCGATCGCATCGATAGGAATTCCAGGACATTGCTCGGAAATTTTGCGTTTTGAGAATCGAACTTGCGGACCTAGGAGAATTGCATCGGCATCTGACGCGCGTTCTTTAGCCTCATGAGTTGGAAAAGCGTCAATTGTGCATTCAAAATTTTCCTCCGCAGCAGCCTCACGCATTTTTGAAACGAGCATTGAAGTTGACATTCCCGCAGCACATAGGAGAACGATTTTTTTCATAAGTCACACCCCTTCGGGCAAATTGATCGCTAAAAATTTTCGAAATATCGATTCAAATTTCAGAATCTCGATTTATTTTTGGACAGATTTCAACACTCTAAAAAATTTTCGTTATTCAATTATCAAGGTTCAATACCGATTCGATTTGGAAGAAAAACTCAAATCGGTTTCGAATTTTGATCCCTAACTTCAACCTCACTTGAGAATCTCAACCTCAGAATGAGTCGCAATGTTCACCTGACAGCGAAAATTTCAAGAAGAGATTCCAAATCACGATCGCCAGTCAAAACGCAATCAGAGTTTCAATCGCAAATCGAATCGACAGCCTGATTCAATTTTTTCATGACGTCGAAACTCCTTCGCAAATTATTTTTTTGAATGATTCAACAGACTTTTTAAATTTCCTTCTTGATCGAAAAATATTCTGAAAAATTTTCATGGAATTTTATCGAATCAATTTTGCCTTGCGTTTGATTTTCAAAGTCGCTATGATACTCGAGATTTTTGGATTCTAACGCGAAGGAGTCGAGGCGGTTGAAAATTGCGATCGACGCGATGGGCGGTGATTTCGCTCCAAATGAAATCGTCCTCGGATGCATTCAAGCGGCAAAGCTTTATGACTGCGAAATTGTGCTCGTCGGTGACAAATCTCAAATCGAAAAAATTTTATCAGACCAAAACGCTCAATCAATTCCAAACATTTCGATTCAACACGCGTCGGAAGTCATTGCGATGGGCGAACATCCTGCCGATGCAGTTCGAACGAAAAAAGATTCATCGATTGTCGTTGCAACTCAATTGGTAAAAGATGGAATTTGCGACTGCGTTTTTTCCGCCGGAAGCACTGGAGCGGCTGTCACTGCAGCAGTCTTGATTCTCAAACGGATTAAAGGAATCGGACGTCCCTCGATTGCAACTCCAATTCCAACTCCCAACGGTGTCACTTTGTTACTCGATTCCGGCGCAAATGTCGATTCAAAGCCGGAACATCTAGTCGAAAGCGCGATTATGGGATCGATTTACGCGCAGCATGTATTCGGAAAGAAAAATCCTCGCGTTGGACTTCTAAACATCGGTGAAGAGGAGACTAAAGGTAATGAGCAGGCTAAAGAGACTTATCAACTGCTCAAACAACTCAACACGATCAATTTTGTCGGAAACGCTGAAGGGCGCGATGTTCCAACTGGAAATTTCGATGTGGTTGTCTGCGATGGATTCGTCGGGAATGTCGTGTTGAAATTTGCGGAAGGCTTGGCTAAAATGATTCTGCAATTGTTGAAAGAAGCGTTGAAATCCGGAGGAGTTCGAGCAAAAGTCGGTGCAGCTCTATTAATGCCGATTTTGAAAACTCTCGGGAAAAAATTAGACGCTGCAGAATATGGAGGCGCACCGCTTCTAGGTGTCAATGGATGCTGCATAATTGGTCATGGCTCTTCAAAGGCAAAATCGATCTGCTCTGCAATCGGCGTCGCAAATGAATTCGTCCACCGCGATGTTATTGGACAAATTCGCGATGCTCTAGATCAAGAAAAGTCTCAAGCTAAGGAGGACATTTTGAATGTTTGAAAACAATGCGATCTGCAAACTGCTGAACATAAAATATCCAATTTTTCAAGGCGGAATGGCATGGATTGGAACGGCAGAACTTGCATCGGCAGTGAGCAATGCGGGAGGCTTGGGGCTCATCGGCGCAGGACACATGCCTCCAGATATTCTCCGCAAAGAAATTCAAAAATGTAAATCAATGATCGATGGCTCAAAACCGTTCGGCGTCAATGTTATGCTGATGTCGCCCTTCGTCAAAGAAGTTATGGAAGTTGTCATCGATGAAAAAATTCCAGTCGTCACGACGGGCGCAGGAAATCCAGGCGAATATGTTCCTGCATTAAAAGAAATCGGCTCAAAAGTCATTCCAGTCGTCGCATCAGTTGCATTGGCGAAGAGACTCGAGCGAGTCGGCGCAGATGCAATTATCGCTGAAGGAATGGAAAGCGGCGGACATATTGGAGAAATCGCAACACTTCCACTCGTTCCGCAGGTTGTCGATGCAGTTGATGTTCCAGTTATCGCGGCAGGAGGAATTGCAGATTCTCGCGGATTGGCGGCAGCATTTGCACTTGGCGCGTCAGCAGTTCAAATGGGAACTCGATTCGTCTTGTCGGAAGAATGCATCGCTCATCCAAATTACAAAAATCTCGTTTTGAAGGCGAAAGATCGCTCGACAGTTGTCACCGGCAGAACATTGGGACATCCAGCGCGAGTCATTGCAAACAAATTCACTCGTACATATTTGGAAATGGAAGCGGCTGGAGCACCTGCGGAAGAATTGGAAAAATTGGGCGTTGGATCATTGCATCGCGCGACTCACGAAGGCGATGTTGACAATGGATCAGTCATGATTGGACAAATTTCTGGAATGCTCGAAGATATCAAACCGGTTAAACAAATTATCGAGGATATCGTCGCAGGACTTCCAAAAATCGTTGAAGAAATTCAATCTCGATACAATTAATTCGGAAATAAAAAATAATCCCGAGGATCAAATGTAGATTCTCGGGAATTTTTTTTTGCAGGAAATTTTTGACATGCGACGAAAGGTTTATCGAAAATATTTTCAAAGGAAGTGATTTAATGAAAAAACTCGCGTTCATTTTTCCAGGTCAAGGCGCGCAGTTCGTCGGAATGGGCAAAGATCTTTTCGACAAATTCGACGTCGCAAAAAAAATCTTCGCTCAAGCTGACGAGGCTCTCGGCTATTCGATTCAAAAATTATGCTTCGAAGGTCCAGCCGATGAATTGCAGCTCACAGCGAACACTCAGCCTGCAATTTTGACAATGAGCGTTGTCGCGTCAGAAATTTTGAAGGAGAACGGAATCGAGCCATCGATCGCTGGAGGACATTCGCTCGGAGAATATTCCGCATTAGTTTCTGCCGGCGCGATTGATTTTCAAACTGCAGTCGTATTAGTTCATCATCGCGGACAATACATGCAGGAGGCAGTTCCAGTCGGTGAAGGCGGCATGGCAGCGATTATCGGTCTGCCGGATGAAACGATTGTCGATGTTTGCACGGAAGTTTCAAAATCGAATCAGGTTCAAGCTGTCAATTTCAACTGCCCGGGACAGACTGTTATCGCTGGGACGAGTAAAGGAGTCGAGTTAGCTGTCGAGAAACTTCAAGCAGCTGGCGCAAAAAAAGCAGTTATTCTTCCAGTCAGCGCACCATTTCATTCAACTTTGATGAAACCTGCCGCTGAAAAATTGGCTCTGGAATTGGAAAAAATCGATCTGAAAGATGCAAAATTCCCAGTCACATCGAATTTCACCGGCAAATTAGAATCCAAAGCATCGGAAATTAAATCGAATCTGATTTCGCAAGCCGATAATCCAGTTCATTGGATTGATTGCGTCAACTCGATGAAAGATTTCGGCGCGGAACTTTTCATCGAAGCTGGTCCTGGAAAAACGCTTGCAGGATTCAACAAACGAATCGATCGCAAGCTCGAAACTCTCACCGTTGGCGACTTGGAGACACTCCAAAAATCCCTTGACTATTTAGGAGAGGTTAGATAATATGCTTTTCGTTGACGAAGTTGCAGTTGTGACTGGTGCATCGCGCGGAATCGGGCGGGCGATCGCTGAAAAATTGGCGTCGGAAGGTGCAAAGGTCGTCGTTGGATTTTCCAATAACGAATCGAAAGCTCTCGAAGTCGTTCAACAAATCGAATCGAACGGCGGGCAGGCGATTGCATTGAAAGTCGATGTGTCGAATTCTGAATCGGTCGCGGAATTTTTTAATTCGATCGTTGAAAAATTTCAGAAAATCGATATTCTCGTCAACAACGCCGGAATCACTCGCGATAGTCTGATTCTTCGAATGAAAGATGAAGATTTCGACGCCGTGATCGATACAAATCTCAAAGGCATCTTTTATTGTACAAAAGCCGCCGCGAAAGTCATGCTGAAAGCTCGCAGCGGTCGAATCGTGAATATCGCCTCGGTTGTCGGTGAAATTGGAAATGCTGGACAGGCTAATTATTCCGCCGCAAAAGCTGGAGTTATCGCGTTGACTAAAACATCAGCGAAAGAGTTTGCATCGCGCGGAATTAATGTGAATGCTGTCGCTCCTGGATTCATCGAAACAGATATGACAAACGTTCTGAAAGATGAAGTTAAATCGGAAATGAGCAAATCGATCCCTCTGAATCGATTTGGAAAACCGGAAGATGTTGCAAACGTCGTAGCATTTCTCGCGTCAGATTCCGCCTCATATATCACTGGACAGACTTTGAATGTTGATGGCGGAATGGTCATGTAAATTTGCTAATTCGAGATCAATTTTGATCTTCGTGTTAGAATAGATCCCAAAAAATGTTGGAAGGGTGATTTTTTAATCATGTCTACCGGAACTTTTGAAAAGGTTAGAGATATCGTCGTCGAACAGCTCGGTGTTGAAGCGGACGAAGTCTCAGAAGAGTCTACATTTATCGACGACCTCGGCGCGGATTCCCTCGATATCGTTGAACTCATCATGGCTTTCGAAGAAGCTTTCAACGTCGAAATCCCCGATGAAGAAGCCGAAAAAATCAAGAGCGTCAAAGATGTTGTCGAATACATCGAGAGCAATTCATCCAAAGACGCTAAAGACGAGAAATAATATTCCCATCGAAACCGAAGCCGTGAAGGAAAAAATCTTCGCGGCTTTTTTGAGTTATAAAGGGGGGAATTGTTTTGAAACTGCCAGAGTTGAAAATCGGAGAAAAGATCGCCAAAGTTCCGATAGTTCAAGGCGGTATGGCAATTCGTCTCTCAACTGCTAAGTTGGCAGCAGCCGTCGCAAATGAAGGCGGCATTGGACTAATTGCAGCGTCAGGCATGTCTCACAACGAACTTCGATACGAAATTCGACTCGCGCGCGCATTGACTAAAGGCGTTGTCGGTATAAATATCATGGTCGCCGCGTCAGATTTCGTCGGAATTGTCAAAACTGCTATCGAAGAAAAAATCGATCTAATCGTTGCAGGCGCAGGATTCTCTCGCGACATGTTCGGTTTGGGAAAAGAAAGCAACACTCCAATCGTTCCAATTGTTTCATCTGTCAAGCTCGCCAAAATTTCTGAAAAACTCGGCGCAACTGCTATCGTTGTCGAAGGAAAAGAGGCTGGCGGACATCTCGGAACTGATATCTCGGTGCGAAAATTGATTCCAGGAATTCGCGAGGCTGTCAAAATTCCAGTTGTCGCGGCAGGCGGAATTCTTCATGGCGCAGATATCGCGGAAGTTGTCAAGATGGGCGCGAACGGTGTGCAGATGGGATCTCGATTTGCGGCAAGCGTTGAAAGTAATGCTGCCCCGACTCTCAAACAATACTATTTGAAATCGCAGCCCGATGATATCGTGGTGATTCATTCGCCGGTTGGACTTCCAGGGCGCGCTGTCAGAACTCCATTTTCAAACCGCGTCATGAATGGAAACGTTCCGCCCAAAATTTGCGATCATTGTCTCAAAGCCTGCAAGAGAAATTTTTGCATCATTAAATCTCTGATTCGCGCTCAGCAGGGCGATTTGGAAACTGGATTGGTTTTCACAGGCGAATTTATGCCGCGAATCAAAAAAATTCTCTCAGTTAAAGAGATTATCTCGGAACTTCTCGCTGAAGTGGCAGCGATTGATTGAGAAAGGGGACGATAAATTGAAAAATCGAGTCGTTATCACCGGCATCGGTGCTGTCACTCCAATTGGAATTGGCAAAGACAATTTCTGGCAAGCGTTGATCGACGGCAAAAATGGTATCAAAAAAATTTCGCGAATTGATCCTTCCGACCTCCCATCGCAAATCGCCGGAGAAATTCCAGACTTCAATCCCGACGATTTCATCGATAAAAAAGAAGCGAAAAGAATGGATCGATACACTCAATTCGCAGTTGCCGCGGCAGATCTTGCGATTATAGATTCGGAAATCGATTTGGAATCTGAAAATTTGGATCGAATCGGAACTTTCGTCGGAACAGGAATCGGCGGAATCGAAACGATGCATAATCAATATGAAAAACTCTTCGATAAAGGTCCATCGAAAATTAGTCCATTTTTTGTCCCGATGATGATTCCGAACATGGCGGCTGGACAAATCACGATTTTGCATCATCTCCATGGTCCATCGAGTTGCACAGTGACTGCATGCGCCACTGGAACGAATTGTATTGGCGACGCGTTCAGAGTTTTACAACGTGGCGACGCGGATGTCATGGTTGCCGGCGGAACTGAAGCGAGCATTTCTCCCGCACCAATCGCTGGTTTCTGCGCGATGAAAGCTTTGTGCACAGATCACAACGACGATCCTGAACATGCGTCGCGACCGTTCGACAAAAATCGATCTGGATTCGTTATGGGCGAAGGATCTGGAATTGTCGTCTTGGAAACCTTGGAACATGCATTGAAACGCAGCGCTCCTCATATTTACGCGGAAATTATCGGTTATGGTTCAAATTCCGACGCTTATCATATGACAAGTCCAGCTCCTCACGGCGAATTTCAATCCAAATGCATGCAGCTCGCGATTAATGATTCAGGCTTGACTGCTGACGATATCGATTATGTCAACGCGCATGGAACTTCGACTTCGATGAATGACGCCGGCGAAACTGAAGCGATTAAAGTTGTATTTGGAGCGCGCGCAAAATCGATTGCTGTCTCCTCGATTAAATCCATGACCGGACATCTTCTCGGTGCAGCGGGCGGAATTGAATGCATCGCGACAGCTTTATCTTTGCAAAATGGAATTCTCCCGCCGACGATTAATTACGAGACTCCCGATGAGGGATTGGATCTCGATTACGTTCCAAATAAATCTCGCGAACAAAAAATTCGTGCCGCAATTTCAAATTCCTTCGGCTTCGGCGGACACAATGCTTGTCTCGTGCTGAAAAAATACGAGGGCTGATTTTGAACATCTCAAAACAACGGCTGAAAGATTTGCATGAATTGGAAGAGCGTCTCGGCGTGAAATTCAATAACATCGAGCTTTTGAATCTCGCACTGACTCACACTTCATTCGTCAACGAGTCAAAATCGCAGCTTGAATCGAACGAGCGGCTTGAATTTCTCGGCGATGCAGTTTTGGAATTGGCGACGAGCAATTTTCTATTCAATCGATTTCCAAATATGCCGGAGGGAGCTCTCACCAAAACTCGAACGAATATTGTCAGAGCGGAATCTTTAGCGGCAGTATCGCGAAAATTGAAACTCGGCGAAATGCTTTTATTGGGGCATGGCGAGGAAGAATCTGGCGGACGAAGTCGATTATCGAATCTCGAGGATGTTTTCGAGGCAGTTCTCGGCGCGGTGTATCTCGATCAAGGCTGGGAAATCGCGCGATCGTATGTTTTTCGACACATGAAACAGACGCTCGATGAAGTTCGCGAGGGCGAGGTTGCAAAGGATCATAAATCAGCATTGCAGGAGTTCATTCAGCAGACTCCAGGGCGCACGATTGAATATGTTGAGCTCGATTCTTTCGGTCCAGATCATTCGCGATCTTTCGAATTCGCAGTGAAAATTGATGATCGAATTTATGGACGCGGAATTGGAAAATCGAAGAAGGAAGCGGAACAAATCGCAGCAAAAGAAGCTCTAAAAAAACTTGTGAATTGAATTTCGGAAATAAAAAAGATCCACCGATCATTTGTCGATCGATGGATCTCTTTTTTTGTTCGGGTTTAAAAATTTCAAATCATGTTTTTTGAATAGAGATCATAGAGCATTTTGAGTTCTGCGATCTTGTCATACATTTCGACCTGCAATTTGCTCGCCGTCTCGAAATCTCCCTCATTGAGTGCCGTGATGATTTGAGTGAAAAGCGATTTGTTATGAATCGAATCCTTGGCGAGATAGATTCGCAATTCATTGATTTTATTCCACATGTACGAATCTTGATCCGTCGTGATATCTGATTCGATTTGATGCGCCTTTCGAACGATTTCTCGATTTTCTGGAATGATTCGCGCGATCAATTCAGTTTTCCAGCGAACGAGTGCTCCAGTTTTGAACGCCTCGATAATTTGATCCCGCAATGCTCCAGTTGAAATTACAGATCGTTTTTCGGAAAATTTGTCGAGATTCTGCATATTTTCCCAGACAGTCGCTGGAGGTTTTCCAAAGAGTCGATCGCGTTCCGCCGATGAATAATCCTCGAAGACATCATCTTCAGATCGATACGCGCGATCTTTTTCGAGATAGAATCCCTCTTCGCCCGCAGATTTCGAAAGTTCCTTGAGCAATTCATCTGTCGAATGATCGATCGTTTTGGAAATTCCATCGAGCACCGCGGAATAACATGCGGCGAGCGCTAAATATGTATTGGTGTAAGGATTGCAAGCGCGAAGTTCAAATCGAGTTGCCATTGGACTTTCGAGATCGCGAATCAATCCTGCCAAAATTGTTCGATTTCGCGACGGCATCATTGGATTGTGCCCGAGCGATGTCACGATGCAGACTGGTGCTTCGAATCCTGGTTTCAATCGATTCAGCGAATCATTTGTTGCCGAGACGAATGGATTGATAACTTCATAATTTTTCAGAATTCCCATGATCGCGCCGAATCCGATCGCACTCATAAAATTCTCGCGAGGATTTTTTGCCGCGAAGAGATTATGAATCTTTCCATTTGAATCGACAGCCGCCATTCCGATGTGAGTATGCTCGCCATTCCCTGCAAGTCCGATCATTGGTTTCGCTTTGAAATTCACATCGAGCCCATTGCTTCTGAAAACTTCTCGAACGATTGTCCGCACGAAGATTTCATTATCAGCGGCTTGCATTGCATTATCAAATCGCCAGTCAATCTCGAGCTGCTCGCAAACGTGAGTCAAATTTCCAGATTCATCGATTTGCGCCTTGAGCCCTCCAACCTCTTTATGCCCCATCTCAACTTCGAATCCATATCGGTCAAGCTCGAGAATACATTTTTCGAGAGCTGTTCGAACCGCACCGTGAGTTCTCTCCCAATACTGTTCCTGCATGACTTGCGACGCAGACAACTCTTCAATCGCAGCTTCCTCGAGCGGAGTTTTAACCCAGAATTCCAATTCCGTCGCCGATGTGAAAACGATATCGCGAATTTCATTTCCATTGATATCAAGCTCGCTGATATTTGGATGCGATTTGAAAAGATCTAACAATTTTTCACGAACAAAATCGAGAGTATCTTTCAAAATTGCACGCGAATCGACTCGCTTGCCCTCATGAATCAAAAATGCAGGAATTCTCAACGTTCCAATTGGAAGATCGTCCTCGAGATTTTCCGCGTTATAATCGACAAACCAATTCACGCTCGGATCAATCGGCATATCAACTTTGGCATTGTTGAGAGTCGCAATTCCTGGCAAAACGACTGACGAGCCATCTGTTTGAACTGCTCGCCCTGCATAAAAATCGTCGAGATCCTTCAAAAAAAGCCGGATTGGAATTTTTTCATCGGTGTCATTGCCGGCGAGATCGATTCCCATCAATGAAACAAATTTGATTTCTGGATGATCGCGGAGCATTTGTTCAATTTTTTCTTTAGGAGTATTGGCGGGAATTTTGTAGAGTAGATCTGTTTTCATGTTAATTCCTCCAAGAAATTTTGCATGAGAGTCTTGCCGTCTGGAGTCAAAATCGATTCTGGATGAAACTGAATTCCTTCGACGTTAAATTCACGATGTTTGATTCCCATGATTGTCCCATCATCGAGTTCCGACGTGATTTCTAATTCAGACGGAAGTGACTCGCGATCGATTATAAGTGAATGATATCTGCCGACTTCGAGAGGATTCGGAAGTCCTCGATAAATTCCCTCGCCTCGATGTTTGATCTTCGACGTTTTTCCATGAACAATTTTTTCCGCCCGAATGATCTTGCCGCCGAAAACTTCACCAATCGCTTGATGTCCGAGACAAATTCCGAGAATTGGAATTCGATCTTTGAACTTGCGAATCAAATCTTCAGTCAATCCAGCGTCGCGAGGAATTCCAGGTCCTGGAGAAATGACAATCGCCGAATAATTTTTCGATTCGATTTCATCGAGAGTCGCGGCATCGTTTCGAATGACTTCAATTTCCGCTTTGAGTTCAGACAGCAGTTGATACACGTTGTAAGTGAAGGAATCGTAATTATCGAAAAGCAGCAACATCGTTTTCGACCTCCTCCACGACTTCAAACAACGCCTTCGATTTCTGCAGAATTTCCTGATACTCATTGAACGGAATCGAATCCGCGACAATCCCTCCGCCTGATTGAATGACAGCTGTATCGTCATTCTCGATTCGCATCGTTCGAAGAGTTATGCACATGTCAAGATTGCCGACGAAATCCATATATCCAACCGTGCCGGCATATGAATTTCGCGCGACAGGTTCAAGCTCGTGAATGATTTCCATTGCTCGAAGTTTTGGCGCACCGCTGACTGTCCCCGCTGGAAATGTTGCCTTCAAGACATCCATTGGCGACAGATTCGATTTCAATTTTCCTTGAACATGCGAGACAAGATGCATGACATGCGAAAAATATTCAACTGTCGCGAGCTTTGGAACTTTCACCGAGCCAGCCTCCGCGATTCGCCCGATATCATTCCGCGCCAAATCGACAAGCATCGCATGTTCCGCGCGTTCCTTTTCATCTGCTAAAAGATCCTGCGCCAATTCTAGATCTTCTTGATCATTTTTACCGCGCCGACGAGTTCCAGCGATTGGATATGAAAACACCGTTCCATTTGAAACTTTGACGAGCATTTCTGGAGACGCGCCGACCAATTTCACACTTCCAAAATTCAAATAGAACATATATGGCGACGGATTGACCTGCCTGAGCCGCCGATAGAAATCGAAACTCGGCTTGGTGATTTTTTCTCTGAACTGTCGCGACGGTACAACTTGAAAAATGTCTCCCGCAAAGATGTAATCCTTGGCTTTTTGAATCGCGTCCAAATATTCTTGAGGAGCATTTCCAAATTTCTCCAAAAAATTCACTGGAGATTTTCGCGGTGCGATCGATTTTTCCTCGCGAATCAATGGCGCATCGAGCTTTGATTTGATCGCCAAAATTTTTTCAACGACTTCATCATAAATCTCCCGCAGATGTCCAAAATCATGAACGTCTGCAAAATATATCAATCGCGCAGAATTTTTCAGTGAATCGAGCACGACGAGGATTCGACAAATCATGAATTGTCCCAATAGATCTTCATCGCCAAGCTCAACGTTGCGAATTCGATCAAACGTCGCGACAACATCGAAATTGAAATAGCCGATCAATCCTCCGTTGACGAGCGGAAGATTTTTATCCTCGACTGCCGGCTTGAAATTCGCCATGTATTTTTGAATTGTCTCGACGGGAGATCCATCGAGCGATTTCATCAGATCTCCCTCTTTGATCATCAATTTATTTTTGAAAACTTGAAGTCTGACGAATGGTTCTGCGCCGAGAAATGTGTATCGCCCGAATGATTGCTGCGTCGTATCGACCGATTCGAGCATGAATCCCTTGCCTTCGCCGATCAATTTGTAATAAATCGAGACGGGAGTGTCGAGATCCGTTGATAATTCCGTTGTGATTCCGATCAGATTCGATTGTGAGGCGAGTTTTTGAAATTCTTCCCACGTTGGTGAGATTTTCATATTAAGAACCTGCTTTCATGCGATTGATAGCTGAAACCAGCGCGAGAATTGAGGCAGTTATAATATCAGTATCCATTCCCGCGCCCCAATAAACTTTTCCGCCGTGTCCAGTGATGCTGATATACGCCAAAGCCTTCGATGACTGCCCGATTTCCAATGCATGCTCGCTGTAAGTCAAATCGCGATATTTGATTCCGAGATTCTCCTGCAAAGCGTTAGAGATCGCATCAAGTCTGCCATTTCCGCGCGCCTCGAAAGTCTGATGTTTGCCCTCGATCTCGAGATCCACTGAACCTGCTCGAGTTCCATCCGGCTGCTTTTTGAGTAGAAAATCGATCAATTTGTAAGGATTTTCGACATTTATATACTCATCGTGGAAGATTTGATAAATTTCATCCGGCATAAGCTCTTTATGCTTCCGATCGGAAACAGATTTGACTCGATAACCGAAATCTTCGCGCATTTTTTTAGGCATATTGATTCCATAACGCTGCTCCATGATGAATCCAACGCCGCCTTTACCCGATTGGCTGTTGATTCGAATCACATCGGAATCATATTCGCGCCCAACATCTTTCGGATCGATTGGAAGATAAGGCACACTCCACTTGTCCGGATTCTTTTCATCTTTCCAATGCATACCTTTCGCAATTGCATCTTGATGACTTCCGGAAAATGCAGTAAAAACGAGATTTCCTGCATATGGCTGACGATCATGAACTCTCATTCGAGTCACACGCTCATAAATCTCGACAAGTTCGGGCATATTGGTGAAATCGAGCCCTGGATCAACTCCGAGCGCAAACATATTCATCGCAATTGTGACGATATCAACATTTCCAGTCCGCTCGCCATTTCCAAACAGCGTTCCCTCGATTCGATCCGCGCCAGCTAAAAGTCCCATCTCGGAATCTGCAACGCCGCAGCCGCGATCGTTATGTGGATGCAGACTCAAAACGACTTTATCGCGATATTTCAGATGTGAATTGATATACGCGACCTGCATTGCATAAATGTGCGGCATCGACATCTCAACCGTCACGGGGATATTAATGATCGCTTTTCGATTTTCAGACAGCGTCGGCTGCCAAACATCGAGCACCGCGTTGCAGACTTCCAATGCATATTCCGGCTCAGTTCCTGTGAAACTCTCCGGCGAATATTCAAATCGATAATTCGCTCCAGCCTCGCGAGTCAAATCGAGCAGCAATTTTGCACCGTCAACCGCGATTTGTTTGATTTCATCCTTCGACATCTTGAAAACCTGCTCGCGTTGAGCCACTGAAGTCGAATTGTAAACATGAACAATCGCATTCTTAGCACCTTTCAACGCCTCGAATGTTTTCTTGATAATATGTTCGCGCGCTTGAGTCAATACTTGAACCGTGACATCGTCGGGGATCAAATCATTTTCGATGAGCCGTCTCAAAAATGCATATTCAGTTTCAGACGCGGCAGGAAATCCAACTTCGATTTCCTTGAATCCAATTTTGACGAGCGTTTTATAGAATTCGATTTTCTCATCGAGACTCATTGGAATCACGAGAGCCTGATTTCCATCGCGCAAATCCACCGAGCACCACGTCGGTGCGTGATCTGGAAATTCTTTCTTTGCCCACGACAAATCGATTTCTGGCGGCAGATAATAGCCTTTGGAATATTTTGTATGTGCTTGCATTGTTGTCATGCAAATACCTCCTTCATCAAATTTTGCGAAAATCGCGCGAGCATTATAAAATATCAATCCCAATTTGAAAAATTTTTTCGATGAATAGCTCAATTGAAATCCAAAAAATTTTTGCAGATTCATAAACCGAATAAAAAATAGCAGGCGATTCATCACCTGCTACTAATTCAATAGCCGATTCGATTCAACCAGCTCGAAATTCTCGATTCAGTTTGCGCGGGATCATTGTGAGCGATTGCTCCTCGAATCTCGAATCCCTGCAGCAATTTTGAATCCGGACAAGTTAGAGTGATTGTTTGATCGGTGCTGCTGAGTCCACTTCCGGCGTGAGTGCAAAATGGAATAATCGTCTTGCCGCTGAAATCATAACTCTCGAGAAATGTATAAACTGGCATCGGAGCATCGCCATACCAAATTGGATAGCCGACAAAAATCACATCGTATTGATCAAAATTTTCGACTCGATTCGCAAGTTCTGGACGAGCTTTGATCGCTTTTTCATGACTCGCGACAGTTTTGCATTCTTCATAACTCGCCGGATAACTTTGAATCGGTTTGATTTCGAACAGATCACCATTGACTTTTTCTGCGATAATCTCTGCAACAATTTGAGTGTTGCCCTTCGAAACATTTCCAATTGAATATTCCTCGCCGATTCGAGAGAAATACGCGATCAAGATTTTCCCTTGAGCCGATGCAAAATTTTCTCCGAGCGTCAAAAACATTCCGAGAATCGCGAGCATCGATAGAAATTTTTTCAAAAGAAATTTTTTCAAATCGATTCCTCCTTATAAACTCGCGCGGAAAATCTCTTCAACATCTTTCGGTGTGAGTGTGATGAATCCTTTCAATTCTCCGCCAGCACAAGATTTATTCGCCATCGCTGAGAAATTTTTATCATCGATTTTCAAATCGGAAAGTCGATTTTGCAATCCCAACGTCACGAATAAAAACTCTTTGAATTTTTCAATCGCTGCTCGAGCTCCATCCATTTCTGATAAATTCGGATCAACATTGAAAACATTCACACCGAATTTTTTGAACTGCGGTGCGACTTTCTCTGGATCTTTTTTCAAGATGTGTTCCATCCAGCGCGGCGTGATGATTGCCAATCCATGTCCGTGAGTGATGTCATAAAACGCCGACAATTCATGTTCCATTGCATGACAACTCGGGGCTTGCTTGATTCCCATCGTCAAAAAGCTGTTCAATGCCCACGTCGCTGCCCACATCAGATTCGCGCGAGCTTCATAATTCGTCGGCTCTTGAATCGCTATCGGTGCAAATTTCACAACGGTCTTGATAACTTCTTCAACCATTCGATCGATCATATACATCTTTTCATTTTCATTCGCAAAATATTTCAGATCGATCAAATGCGAAATGATATCTGCACTTCCGCATGCGGTTTGATATTTGCTGACCGTGAAAGTGTTTGTCGGATCTAGGAATGACACTCTCGGCTGGAGCAATTTATTCACAAGCCCGAGCTTTTCATTCGTTTCGATGTTACTGATAACCGCGCCAGAATCCATTTCTGATCCTGTCGCCGCGATTGTCAAAACTACACAGACTGGCAGAGCGTTCGTGACTGGAGCTTTCTTCGTGACAAGATCCCAAGAGTCGCCGTCATAATATCGAGCCGCCGCGATGGCTTTCGAGCAATCGATAATCGAGCCGCCGCCAATCGCAAGAATCACATCGATTTCATTTTCGCGACAGATTTTTGCTCCCGCGTTGACTGATGTATGTCTCGGATTCGGTTCAACTCCGGAAAGTTCGAAAATTTCCATTCCGACTTTTTGAATTTCCGCAACGATTTTATCATAGAGTCCGATTTTTTTTAATCGATCCGCCGCCGTAAACCAATAAAACTTTCGAGCCGAAGGATTTCAATTCATCGCCGAGATGCCCCAATTGATTTTTTCCAAAATAGATCTTCGTTGTGTTTTGAAAAGTAAAATCATTCATCGCAAAATCCTCCTCGATTCATTTTCGTTGGGATTTTTATCGTTTGGGAATTATAAAAATTTTCTAGCGATCAATGCAAATCGATTTTCTACATATTCAATAAACTTTTCCTATAGGTTTGAGTTTTGATAAAAAGATCCACCGATCATTTTTTGGTCGATGGATCTTTTCTATTCCCGCTAAACTTGCAAGCGAAATCGATGTTTGTTAGAATTCGTCGCGATATTTGCAAGGGAGGTATTGGATTGTTCGGATTCATTAAACGCTTCCTCGGCGACAACAATGATAAAGAAATTGCTCGCCTGCGGAAGATTGTTGATAAAGTTAATTCGCTCGAGCCGCAGATGCAAAATCTCACCGATGATAAACTCGCTGGATTAACTGATAAATTCAAAGCTCGATTGAAAAATGGCGAGACTCTCGATCAAATTTTACCGGAAGCATTTGCAGCTATTCGAGAAGGATCTCGTCGAGTTCTCGGGATGCGTCACTTCGATGTTCAAATTATCGGCGGCGCATGTCTCCACGAAGGAAAAATCGCCGAGATGAAAACTGGTGAAGGTAAAACTCTAGTCGCAACTCTTCCAGTCTATTTGAACGCGTTGACTGGTCGTGGAGTTCATATGGTCACAGTCAACGACTATCTTGCAAAACGCGATTCAGAATGGATGGGCAGACTCTATGAATTCATGGGACTCACAGTCGGCTTGATTTATCACGACATGGATTTTCATGAACGAAAATTTGCATATAATTGCGACGTAACATTCGGAACAAATAATGAATTTGGATTCGATTATCTTCGCGATAACATGGTTATCTATAGCGAGCAAATGGTTCAGCGAGAATTAGCGTTCGCGATTGTTGACGAGGTTGATTCGATTCTGATTGACGAGGCGAGAACTCCATTAATCATTTCTGGACCAGGTCAAAAATCTACAAATACATATGCAATCATGGCGAAAGCTGTCGCAGGATTGAAAAAAGACAAAGATTATACAGTCGATGAAAAGCAGAAAACTGTTGCGCCTTCTGATGACTGCATTCCAAAAATCGAAAAAATTCTCGGAATCAAAAATTTATACGCGCCGGAGAACATCGAGCTCTCACACTGTTTCACAATGGCACTTCGAGCTAAAGCACTGATGAAACGCGATCGAGATTATGTCGTTCGAAATGATGAAGTTATAATCGTCGATGAATTCACAGGAAGATTAATGGAAGGTCGTCGATATTCAGACGGCTTGCATCAAGCGATTGAAGCTAAAGAAGGAGTCAAAATTCAGCGCGAATCTCAAACTCTCGCGACGATCACTTTCCAAAATTATTTCAGAATGTATGACAAGCTCGCTGGAATGACTGGAACAGCTAAAACTGAAGAGGATGAATTTATCAAAATCTACGGACTTCATGTCTTAGTAATTCCAACAAATCGTCCAGTCCAACGAGTCGATCATCCCGATGTAATTTATAAAACGAAAGCCGCAAAATATCGAGCGGTCGGTAAATTGGTTCAAGAAATTCATGCCAAGGGACAGCCGATTTTGATTGGTACAACATCGATAACTCAATCTGAAGAGTTGTCGGGAATCTTGTCGAAACTCAATATCGAGCATTCAGTTTTGAACGCAAAATATCATGAAAAAGAGGCTGAAATTGTCGCGCATGCTGGAGAATTAAATACAGTGACAATCGCGACAAACATGGCTGGTCGTGGAACTGATATCAAGCTCGGCGATGGAGTTCCAGAACTCGGCGGACTTTTCATAATCGGAACGGAAAGACATGAATCGCGGCGAATCGATAATCAATTGCGCGGAAGATCTGGACGTCAAGGAGATCCAGGCGAATCTCGATTCTATCTGTCGCTCGAGGACGATTTAATGAGACTTTTTGCATCTGAAAACATCGCGAAAGTCATGGATAAATTGGGAATCGATGAAGATGAACCGATTGAACATACATTGATCACGAAATCGATTGAACGCGCTCAGAAAAAAGTTGAGGCTCGAAATTTCGATATACGCAAGCATGTTTTGGAATATGACGACGTCATGAATCAACAGCGTGAAGTGATTTATGGTGAGCGTCGAAAAATTCTGCTCGGTGAAAATTTGAAAGACAATATTCTCGGCATGATCAAACACATCATCAAAGTCGAGATGAATCAATATGCAAATGAAAAATTGTATCCTGAAGAATGGCAGCTCGGTGAATTGATCAAAGACGCTGAGAGAATTTATGCAAATCCAGGGACGCTCGATCAATCTGAATTGGAAAAATTGTCGCGGGATGAATTGAAAGAAAAACTCGAATCAGTGGCAGTCGATGCATATAACGCTCGCGAGGAAATGTTCGGTGAGCAGTCGATGCGTGAATTGGAAAAAGTCGTGATGCTTAGAGTTGTCGATTCAAAATGGATGGAACATTTGGATCATATGGATATGCTTCGTGAGGGAATCAATCTTCGAGCGTATGGACAGCGAAATCCTCTTGTCGAATATAAAATCGAGGCACTCACGATGTTCGAAGAAATGGAAGCGGCAATTCAAGATCAAATCGCGTCATTAATGTATCATGTTGCAATTGTCGCACCGTCAACAGAATCTCAAGAAGAAGAAAAAGAGATTCCGAATAAAATGAAGAAGTTGAAAAAATGAAAGTCTCTCAAATGAATCTCGATCTAAATGGAAAGATGATTCCTCTTGTCTATCGTCCAAATACAACTGATTTGGTTATTGCCCGACTGATTTTTGAATTTCTTTGTTATTCTATCGATACCAAAAGTGTTTTTCCGCCCGCGATGAAAAATTTCAAACCGCGATTCATAATCGATGGCGGCGCGAATGTTGGATATGCAAGTGTCTTTTTTGCAAATCGATATCCGGAATGTGAAAAGATTGTTGCGATTGAACCGGAGATCGATAATTTCGAGATGCTCAAATACAACACTCAATATTATCCGCAAGTTGAATCGATTCGGGCGGCTCTTTGGAATCAAGAAATTGATCTATCAGTCGAAATGCATCCAATGTTTGATTCGCCGACTGCATATTACACTCACGAAATTTCCGAAAATGATCAATCTCAAGAATCAATTCGAGGTGTCACAATCGGAAAAATTTTTCGAGAATCTGGATTTAAATACATCGATATTTTGAAACTCGATGTAGAAGGTGCAGAGAAAGA
Organism: Selenomonadaceae bacterium; assembly: GCA_017484005.1. Lineage (GTDB taxonomy): Bacteria > Bacillota > Negativicutes > Selenomonadales > Selenomonadaceae > Quinella. The sequence continues at coordinate 21,235 of JAFUTY010000019.1, forward strand.
GATCTTTTCAGACGAGGGAAATTATCAAGAATGGTTGCCATTCGTTAAAGTTTTGATCATCGAATTACATGATCGAATGAAACGAGGATGCTCGAGAAATCTATTCCGCGCGATGGGATTCTATGAAACGTTTTTCACAATTTCCCAAGAAAATCTGATTTTTATTCGTGAGGATCTTTTATGATTTTAGGAGGAGTTGCCATGGAAACTAAATATAAAGTCGATATGGTTAAATTCAATGGAATTCAAAATCCAGTTTTAGTTCGTCCGGATACGACTGATGTCGGAACTGCACGAACAATTCTCGAGCGTCTTTGCTACGATTTTTCAAAGATGTGGGAGTTAAGATATTTCCCTGATTCGTATCTCAATAATTTTAAGCCACAATTCATCATCGATGGCGGCGCAAATGCAGGATATGCGAGTATCTTTTTCGCTACAAAGTATCCCGATGCAAAAAAGATTTTGGCGATTGAACCTGATGCGGAAAATTTTGAAATGCTTCAATGCAACACACAACATTATCCAAATGTCGAACCGATTCATGGAGCACTTTGGAATCGAGAAACGGATCTTTCTATTGGGCATGGAGAGATTCACAAAGGCAAAGATGCATTTATGACGAGTGAAGTTGAAATGCCTGCCCCCCCCCCCGAAAAAATTTCCGAAACAACTCGAGGAATCACAATCGGGAAAATTCTGCGAGAGTCGGGATTCAAGTACATTGATATACTCAAACTCGATATCGAAGGTGCAGAGAAAGAGATCTTTTCCGAGGAAGGAAATTATCAAGAATGGTTGCCATTCGTTAAAGTTCTGATCATTGAGTTACATGATCGAATGAAACGTGACTGCTCACATAATTTTTTCAGAGCTGTCAGTTGGTATAAATCATTTTTTGTACATTCAGGCGAGAATTTGATTTTCATTCGCGAGGATCTCTTGTAACAAATTCAGGGGGAACAATTTTGAAAACTGATGTCAGCTTTATAGAAATCGATGAATACAAATTTCCATTAGCATATCGTCCAAATACGAGCGATCTTCCAACGGCGCGAGTGATTTTTGAGCGGGGCGATTATTTTCTCGAGTACACTGGATTACTTGCATTTTTCAATGGCAACTTCAAACCGAGATTCATCATCGATGGCGGCGCGAATGTTGGATATGCCAGCGTCTTTTTTGCGAATCGATATCCGGAATGTGAAAAGATTCTCGCAATCGAACCGGAGATCGAAAATTTTGAAATACTCCAATACAACACTCAAAATTATCCACAGATTCAACCGATTCGAGCGGCTCTTTGGAATCGAGAAATCGATCTATCAGTCGCACTCGATGGAATCCATAAAACTCCTGATGCATTCATGACAAGTGAATCTATTGCGCCAAATATCGAGACAACTCAAGGAATCACAATCGGAAAAATTTTTCGTGAATCTGGATTTCCATTCATCGATATATTGAAACTCGATGTCGAAGGTGCAGAGAAAGAAATCTTTTCAGATGAAGGAAAATATTGGGAATGGCTTCCATTCGTCAAAGTTTTGATTATCGAATTACACGATCGAATGAAACGTGGATGTTCGAGAAATCTATTTCGCGCGATGGGATTCTATGAAACATTTTTTGCATTTTCCGGAGAGAATTTGATCTTCATTCGCGAAGATCTTTTGTAAGGAAGTGAAATCATGCTCGAAGATTTGAAACCGATACTCAATGAAATCCAATCGAGACTGAATGAAATGGGGAACTCTCTTTAACATCGCTCAAAAAATGGAACAAATCGCTGAACTTGAACATCGAATGGGCGATCCAAATTTTTGGAATGATCAAGATAAAGCTCAAAAAATCTCGCAGGAAGTCAACGATCTCAAATCGACAGTCGAAAGATTCAAATCGCTCGAGAAAAAATTCGACGATGCTCAAACTCTCCTCGAAATGGCAATGGAAGATCAAGATCAATCGCTCGAATCTGAAATCAAAACTGAGATCGATTCAATCAACGACGGAATCGAGACATTGCAGCTCGAGATTCTTTTAGCTGGCGAATATGATGGAAACAATGCAATTTTGACTCTGCATGCGGGAGCTGGAGGAACTGAAGCGCAGGATTGGACTCAAATGCTTTTGCGAATGTATACTCGATGGGCAGAGCGTCATGATTTTCAAGTCGAAATCGCCGATATTCTTCCAGGCGACGAGGCAGGAATCAAATCGGCAACAGTTTTCGTCAAAGGTCACAATGCATATGGATATCTGAAATCTGAAAAAGGAATTCATCGGCTCGTGAGAATCTCGCCATTCGATTCAAATGCGCGGCGTCATACATCATTTTCCGCGTGCGATATCATGCCGGAAATCGATGACGCAGTTGAAGTTGATATCGATATGAAAGATGTTCGAGTTGACACTTATCGATCGAGCGGCGCAGGTGGTCAGCATATCAATAAAACATCTTCCGCCGTTCGAATGACTCATATGCCGACTGGAATTGTCGTTCAATGTCAAAATGAACGATCGCAATTGCAGAATCGTGAGCAGTGTTTGAAGATGCTTCGCGCGAAATTGTTTGAACTTGAACTCGAGAAAAAGGATGAAGAGCGAATGAAACTCGAGGGAATTCAGTAGAAAATCGAGTGGGGATCTCAAATTCGATCGTATGTTTTTCAGCCGTATCAAATGGTAAAAGATCATCGAACGAATGAGGAGACTGGCGACATTCAACGCGTCATGGATGGTGCGCTCGATCCATTCATTCGATCATTTCTCGCGGCAAAAGCTGCCAAGAAAATTTGACGAGGGCTCAATATGAAAAAACTGATCTTAATCGCAATTCCATTTCTGATTCTATTCCTCGTCTGCATTGAATTCATTCTTCCGCCCGTCGCAGAAAATTCAATCACGCAGCAAGTCAAAGAGTATATGAAAACTGACGATGTGAAATTTTCGATCGATTCGTCGCCACGATTCATGATCGCGTTCGGAAAAATTGAACATGCGAATCTCGAAGTTCATAACGGCTATCTCGATGATTATCAAATCGATACTCAAATTGTCGAATTCAAAAACACTGAATTAGATGTTGGGAAATTTTTCTTCGATGGCGAAATGATTTTCAGCAAAGATGATATCGATTACAGCTGTATCGTGACAGATGAAAATCTGAAAAAGATTGTCGAATCGAAACTTCCGGAATTGAAACTCAATGATTTCAAGCTCGGTGATATCAAAACAACTCCGGAAGGAACTCGAATCACTGGAACTTATTCGATTTTTGGGCGCGATGCTGATGTCAATGTCGCTGGAAAAGTTTTGGTTGAGAATGGAAAACTTTTGGTGAGAATGACAGATCTCAACGTCAATTCACCGATTCTCAGACAAGTGAATCTCGATAACGTCGTCAAGGAAATCGTGATAATCGATAACGAGCGCATGCCGTACAATCTGAAGCTCGATCGGGCGGAAATGCATGACGGCTCAATTTCAATCACCGCGTCAAAGCGTCATGTGGAGGAGCAATCGTGAAACTTTTCCGATACAATCCGATTCTCCTTGCATTCATCGGCTTAGGATTAATCGCGTCATTGATAATCTGCTGGCAGCGGTATGAAGTCGAATCGAAGACTTATCAAGTTGATCTCGCGACAGATTATAAAGATCTCGTGCGACTTGCAGATATCGAGGCACTGGATCTCGACGATGTTTTGAATCGCACCAAAAAATCTGGAATTACATCGCTGGCAGTTTATGACAAAACGCTGATGGAGCTTTCAAACGCCGGCAGAATCACGATTTTCACGGGCAAAGATCTTCTCAACGATTATCACACGGGGCGAATGGGAGATCCGGAGCTGATGGAATTCGTCGAAAATGGTGGATTAATCAGCGAGCGAATTTATATGATCCCGCATGATTTGGAGCTTTATAACGATTTGAAATCTGAAATTCTGCTGCGAGTCGGTTCAAATCGAATTCGAGAGATTCCATTTCGCGGTTCAGAAATGCTTGAGATTCGCGCGAATTTCGATGCATTTGTAAAATTGCCGATGGGATTTTTGCGTGAGGAGCTCGAGAAAGTCAATTCAGCTGGATTTTATGTTTTAGCTCGTCCGAAAAATTTCAATCCATGCACGCCGGAATATATTGAATCGATTTTCAAAAAGCTCGATGGAATCCGCGTCTCGGAAGTTGTAATCGATGCGCCGGAAATGCTTGGTGCTCCGGATAATTTGCAGACTACAATCGACGAAATGCGCGATCGAAATTTGATTCTTGGATTGATTGAAGCACCGGATCAATTGCGATTTTACAATCAAGCCGGAATGTATGAAGTCGCACGCGGAATTGGTTTAGATCATGTTGCGAGACTTTATGCAATTCCAAAGGATGAACAGCCCAAGCTCAAGATGGGAGTTGCAATTGCGCGCTGGGGAACATCGGATCAAGAAAGAAATATCCGGATAAATTTGCTCCGTCCATTTGAAAAAACTGATCCAGGCAAATCGCTCATCGATACAAACATGAATTATTTCCGCTCAGTTCATGATTTGTTGAAAGACAAGGGATATTCATTCGGACAGGCAGCGACCTTCGAAGATTTTCATCCAATGCTGCCACTTCGAATCGCGTCGATGATTGGAGTTGCGGCGACGATCATTCTATTTTTGACCTTGATATCGCGTCGAATCAATTCCGAAGAATTTTTACAGTTATTGAGTCTATTTTTCCTTTCCGCGGCGATGATCGTTCCTTTATTGATGGGCGGCGGAGGCTCAATGAGACTTTTCGCGGCGTTTGCATCGGCAACATTATTCCCTGCGCTCGCAATGATTTTCCAAATGGATCGCGTCAAAATGATGACTCGCGAGCAGCGTAAACAATCAATCACATTTGTCAAACTCGTCGGAACTGCATTTGTCGCGTTGATCATAACTGGCGCAATTTCGATGATGGGCGCAGTTTATCTATCAGCGTCGCTTTCTGACGTTGAATATTTCCTCGAATTTCAAGTTTATCGCGGCGTGAAATTGACATTCATACTGCCGATAATTTTTGTCGCGATTGCATTTCTGCAGAGATTTGATTTGTTTAATCGAGCAAGCCGAATTCATCCGGATGCATGGATTCAATTCAAAAAAATTCTCGAGATTCCAGTGAAAGTAAAAACGATCTTTTTCATTGGACTCGCGGCAGTCGCTGGAATTGTTTTGATAGCGCGATCTGGACATACTACAGGCATGCCAGTTTCTCAAGCCGAGATTAGTTTCAGATCCATGCTCGAAAATATGTTCTATGCTCGCCCGAGATCGAAGGAACTTCTGATTGGACATCCTGCATTCATGCTCAGCGCAATGGTTATGTGGATGAGATATCCGCTCGAAATTCTGTTCGTCCTAGCTCTAATCGCAACAATCGGACAAGGATCAATGGTTGAAACATTTTGTCACATGCGAACGCCTTTCGATATGAGTTTAGCGCGCGGGATTGGTGGATTAATTCTCGGTGGAATTCTCGGCGCGATTTTCATGCTTGCCATTCGAATTTACAATATGATTCCAAAACACAATTCAAATTGATCTAAGGAGCTGCCTCATGACTCGAATCGTGATTTCAGGCTATTACGGCTCGCGAAACGCTGGAGACGAAGCGATGCTCTCGGCGATTCTGCTCGCCCTCAATGAAGATACAAATGAAAAACTTCATATCACGATTCTGTCGGCAGATCCTTCAGAGACAAAACGTCGGCACAGTTCAGATTCGCTCGATCGAATTGTGCTCGATTCGATTTCGTGGATGAATCCGTTCAGTGTGTCAATCGCCGTCGCCAGATGCGATCTTTTCATCAGCGGCGGCGGTTCTCTTTTACAAAATGTCACGAGCAAACGGTCGCTGTATTATTATCTCGCCGTGATTTTCCTAGCATTGTTTTTCAGAAAAAAAGTCATGCTCTATGCTCACGGAATTGGTCCAGTCGAAGGAAGTTTTCCGCGATCAATTTTGAAAACGATTTTGAATCATGTCGATTTAATTACCACTCGCGACGAAGGATCTTTGGAAGAATTGAAGAATCTCGGAATCGATAAACCGAAGATCGTTTTGACTGCAGATCCAGTTCTCGGCTTGAAATCTGTGGATCTGGAAATCGGACAAAAAATTCTGCGTCCATATGTCGGGAGATCTGCGAATCGTCGTCAGCCGTTGATTGGCTTGGCAGTTAGAGAATGGCGCGGCTGGACTGAATATAAAAGATCTTTCGCTCTGGCGATTGTTGAACTTGTCGAGCAGCTCGGTGCAAAGATTGTATTTCTGCCGATGCAGTATCCGGAAGATGTGAAAGTCGCAAAATCGATCGCTCAAATGTCCCAAAAATTTTCAGACGGCTTCATCGATGATGACAGTTTTGCGGTGCTCGATTCTCAATTTTCAACGTCGCAATTGTTATCGATCGTCGGCTGTCTCGATGTTTTGGTGAGCATTCGACTTCATGCGTTGATTTTTGCCGGAGTCATGGGAGTTCAAGTCGTTGGAGTTTCATACGATCCAAAAATCGATCGATATCTCGATTCAATCGGTGAAAAACCTGTCGGCGATCTTGAAAAACTCACGGCGGAAGATATCAGCGATGCTGTCGGTGAAAAACTTCGCCGGCGTCTCAAAAATAAAACAATCAGTACGCTCAAAGATCTTCGAACGCGGGCTGAACAAAATTCAAAACTCGCGCTGGAATTACTCAATTCATGATCGGAGGAGATTTTGTCGATGGATATTTTCGCGCTGATAACTTCACTTCTCACAACGATCTCCTCGGTGATTATGCCGAGTGCTGAAGCCGTTGAAAATCAAATCGAGGTGTCCAAAATCGAAATGGCAGTCGAAAATTCTGTCGATGAATCTGACGAGGAAATTCCGGAAGAATCTGTCGAAACGAAAAAATTCAGACTCGTTTGGAATGTCTTTCCGTCTGCAGTGAAATATCAAGTCGTGATTGTCAGCAGCCTCGATGATTATCCGGAAGATGAAATTGTAACGCGCGATGAAATCTATACAAACGGCGTGGAAATCGATCTGTCGCAATTCGAATCGCCGGAAAATTTTTATTGGAAAGTCTGTCCGTTGACTTATGAAGGACTTCCGCTCGCTGATTTTTCAGATCTTCGTCCGCTTTCGGATGCAGATATCAATCCAACTGAGCCTCGAATCACGACGCAATTTGGACAGATGGCTTATTCACCGCTGTTTCCAGTATATTCATGGATTCCTGTCGCGATTCCAACGGATGAAGATCCATTCGGCGAAAATGCAATGCGTCATGAAGTCGAAGTGCTGAAATTCGATGAAAAGACAAATTCATTTCAATTCGTGCGCTCGTTAATCGGTGAGCAGTATGACGTTTATGATGAATCTCCATACAACGTCGGCGGAACATATTTCTGGCATGTGAGATCGATTTCCGAGGAAGGTTATGCATTGAGTGAGTGGTCAGATTTTTCGACGTTCGAAGTCACTGCACCGACGAAAGTTGCAGCATTCGGCGACAGTATCACTCACGGCGGCGGTGCGATGTCAGTTCCGCCTGGATATTTGATTTATGATTGGGAAACTTACTGCGATGTGCCGGTGAAAAATCTCGGACACAGCGGAGATACAACCAAAACTCTCCTCGATAGATTTGAGCGCGATGTTCTTCCATTCGCTCCAAAAATTTTGATTATCATGGGCGGAGTCAATGATTTTCGCGAAGGGATCATTTCGAGCTGGAGATCGACGCAGAATCTCAAAGCGATCAGTAAAAAATGCGAAGAGCATGGAATTATTCCGATCTTTTTAACTGCAACGCCAATCAATCCAGCGATGATGGAGCATTTTGGATTCGTCGAAACTCCTCCGGCAGATTGGCAGAAACATCAAAAATATATTAATGATTGGATTATGAAACAGCCGTATCACATAGATGTGGCGAGTCAATTAGCCGATGCAGATGGGAATCTCTATGATACTTCGGACGGCTTGCATCCAAATCAAGGCGGAAAGCAGATAATCGGTGAAATGGTGAATACATATTTGAAGGAACATTTCGCGGATGAATTAGAATAGATCTTCCGAAAAAAAAAAAGAGATCCCCGATAGATCGTTTGATCTGTCGGGGATCTTTTTTCATTTGTGATCAAAATTCGAATTTTGGAAGTTCCTCCGCTCCATTTATAAAATTGTCCGCAAGTTGAATAATTTTTCTCAAGAATTCAGTTCGCTCGTCATTCATTTTACGCCTAAAATTATAAATCGCATGATGATCATAAACTCCTTTCAACGCTTGAATTACTTCCTCCCGCGTCGTCAAAAAAATTTTTTGATCCCATGCACGTTGCACAAAGATATAAAAATCGATTGAAAACTCCTGCAGAATTTTGAAATCATGCGATGCTTTTTTGGGATGTTCACGTTGCACTGTCAAAATGTCGGGGATATACATGAAATCGCCTTTACTTAACAATTGTAACCACGTCGAAACATCGATAAGCGAAAAAAATCCTCGATCCTCGTCTGACCAACACGCGTTATCTCCAAATCGCAAAAATTTCTTATTCATCAAGATGTGCGACGGCATCCCGATGAAATTGTAGCTCGTGATTAATAAATCCCTGCCAGTTTCAGTTCCAGATTTTTTTACAATTTTATCTCCGAAATGTTTTAGAAATTTGACATGATTTCCATCACCATCGACTTCTTCCGATCCAGACATCAACAGCGAGACATTTGGATTTTCTTCATATGTTTTCAGCATAACTTCAAGATGATTTGGTTTCCACGCGTCATCATCCATCAACCAATGAACCCATTCTGAATTCATATTGTCATAATGTCTCAAAAAATCCCAATTCGAATCTGCATTTCCATTTGGATCGTGAAAATATTTTATTCTTGAATCGTTGAAACTTTGGAGCATTGATTCAGTTTCATTGTTTGGACTGTTGTCACTTATAACAATTTCGAAATTTTGATAGGTCTGATTCAGTATCGATTCGAGCGCAAATTTTAAATATTGCGGACGATTGTATGTTGGAATTAAAATTGTGACGAGATTCATTCGCAAGTCTCCTTGAAAATTTTTCACGAGTATAATTCGAAAGTCGCGAGCGTTTCAAGTTGAAATTCATTTGAGCGTGATAAAAGATCGCAACTGAATTTTTGGGAGGTGTCTGTTTGAAGTTCAAAAATTTTTTGATCGCGGCAGTCTGTATCAGTGCTGTGAATTTTTTCGCGAATGCAGTGGAGGCTGAAGAATCGATGAAATCAGATTTTCGTCCAGTCAATGCGCTCGGTCTCGGCGAATATAATCTCGAATTCAATCCAATCGGTTTTGACTCTCGAACGGCAGAGATCGAGGGCAAATCGATTTCATTCCGCGCGTATGAAAATATTGTCTATGTGAAAAATCCAAAGAATGCTCAATATCAATCGCTCAACATTTATATTCCGCAAAATTATCTCGACGGCAAATCGATAAATGGATACACTTCGAAAACTGCACCGATTTTCATGCCGACGGGAGTTGGAGGATACATGCCTTCACTCGCTCAAACTCCGGATGATCGAATGGGAGGATCGACGATTCTCAAAGCTCTCGAGCGAGGATATGTCGTTGTTTCTCCAGCGATTCGAGGTCGAACGACGGTCGCAGATTCAGATTCGAAGCTGTATGTTGGAAAAGCTCCAGCGTTTGTCGTTGATTTCAAAGCGGCAGTTAGATTTTTACGCGCAAATCGAGATCGACTTCCAGCGGGCGATGTTGAAAAAATTGTCTCGAATGGAACATCGGCGGGAGGAGCATTGTCAGCATTGTTAGGCGCGACTGGAAACGCTCCGGATTATGAAAAATATTTGCGCGAAATCGGTGCGGCTCAAGAACGTGATGATATTTTTGCATCGAGCGATTATTGTCCAATAACGAATTTGGATCACGCAGACGCGGCTTATGAATGGATTTTCCATGACGTTTTGGAGGCACATCAATCAAATCGACAAGCTCCTCCTCCGGACATGAAAAATCCTCCTCCCGATGATTCGAAAAAAGATCGTCCGATGAATGCTCCGGTTGAAAATCAATCGGCAACTCCATTGACTGATATCGAGAAAAAAGTGTCTGATATCTTGCGAGCAGAATTTCCTATCTATGTAAATTCATTGGGATTGAAAGATCCATCGACTGGCGAGCTGTTATTGCTCGATGCAAACGGCGAGGGATCTTTCAAAAATTTTGTGAAGAGCAAATACATCGAATCAGCGCAGGATGCTTTGAATTCCGGAGAATCGCTCAAGGATCTCGATTGGATTGTGCTCAATGGCAAAAAAGTTGTCGATGTGGATTTGGATAAATATGCAGTTTATGCGACGCGAATGAAAGCTCCTCCAGCGTTTGACAAATTGGATCTTTCATCGGGAGAGAATGATGAATTTGCAACGGAATCGAATGAGCCGAGACATTTCACTCGCACATCGAAAATTCATGAAACAAAATCTGGAGAAATTGCCGATGCAGATCAAATTCGATTGATGAATCCGATGAATTTTATTGGGCGCGAGGATGTTCAAGTCGCAAAGCATTTTCGAATCAGACACGGCGCGATTGATCGAGATACATCGCTTGCAATTCCATCGATTTTAGCGTTGAAACTCATGAATTCCGGAATCGATGTTGATTTCTATTCGCCATGGAATCGAGGACATGCCGGCGATTATGATCTTCCAGAACTTTTTGATTGGATCGATTCAATTTGTAAGTAACAAAAAAAGATCCTCGACAGATCATTTGCAATCTATCGAGGATTTTTTTATTTGTGAAGGAGATCAATTTATCATGAAGAATATTTTATATTGCAGTCACGATGATTGCAAAAATAAAATCCATGGAAGGAGAGATTTTCATGATCTCCAAACGTTTAAGACGAGCGATACTAAGTTTGCTCGTGGTGGGCTATATTATTGCCCCCCCCCCCCCAGTAATTCACGCCCAAAATCCTGTTTCCGTTGATTCTCAAGAAATCGATGTTGAATCGAGAGAATCAAACGAGGATTTTTTGAATTATCTCGAGCTGATTGATAACTTCGTGACGGCTGAGAGAATTCCAACAAATCGATGGGACACTCCAGCGAATGTCACTGTTATCACGTCGCAAGAAATCGAGGACAATCATTATCAAACTGTCGCTGAAGCATTGAGTCATGTGAATGGCGTTGTAATCGGCGGATCTGACGGAGTGACTACTAGTGGTTATATCACTATGAACGTAGGTCAGAGCGTGTTGCTACTCATCGATGGGCATCGTGCAAATCATGGTCAAGAATTTACATCATTGTCTCTATCAGATCTTAGCCTGATCCCGTCAATAAAAATTGTTGATAGAATAGAGATTGTCAAGGGTGGATATTCGGCTCTCTATGGATCTGAGGCAGTCGGCGGAGTTGTCAATATTATTACGAAGAAAGGCGTTCGAAACGAAACTGAAGTTGATGTCAACTATGGATCTTGGAAACGTCAAAATTATGAAATCACGAATCAAGGTCTCAAGGGAAAATTGAGTTGGTTTGTGACCGCTGGATTTGGGAAGAGCGATCCATTCAAATACAATGCCGCACCTACCAATAATGCACTATATTCACAAACTGATTATAAAGATCGCGATTTTGCAATTCGACTCGATGATCAATTTGACGATCGTCGATCACTGACAGTGAGTTATTTTCATCGTTCACATGACTTCATAAATGAGACTCTATACAGGATGTATAACAATGCAAGCGTCGAATATCGATTTAAAGAGGATACAAAAACTCCCGGATGGATTCGATACGTAAATAATTATGTGACGGCTCCTGAAGGATACTCTGATACGTCCAAGTTGCAAAGTTTGGAATATCAAAACGGTTGGGAACTTGGAGATCGCCATGCATTAATCGCTGGAATTGAGTTTCATCGAAATGAACTTAGTTATTCAATGTTGGGAATCGAAGATGCAAAGCTCAACAGTCAGGCAGCTTATTTACAGGATACTTTTAAACTGACTGATAAATGGACTCTCGTTCCTGGCGTGAGATTCGATCATAGAAAAGATTATGGACATCAATGGTCTCCAAAATTCGCAACGAACTATCGCGCTGATGATAAGACGAGATTTTTTATTTCTTACGGGCGAGTCTATCAAGCACCAACACTTACTCAGTTATACGCTGATAACGAATCAAATGACTATGCTCAAGTTTTGATTCTTGGAGGATATTGGCTAAAAAACAATCCTGATTTTTCTACCTTACTTGGACGCGATCTGACAAATTTCAGAGCTGAAAAGGGACACACTGAAATGCTCGGTTTTGAACATAATTTTGATGACAATTCCAATGTTTCGATGACTTTATTTAATACAAGACTTAACGATGTTGTGAGCTACTATACAACACAACCAGTATTTTATAATCCTGTCACTAATCTATATATCAGTGGAATGTTCATTGATAATTCGAGCGTAGAAAAAAACCGTGGAATTGATTTGACCTTCCGTCAGAGAGTCAATGATGATTGGAGTTATGATCTCGGTTATACTCATACTAGTTATGAACTTTTGAACACGGCAAACAATTCCACGAGAAGTGATCATGCTCAACCGAATGGATATCGAGTTGGAGTTCACTATCGACATGGCGCATGGAAAGCGAATCTCCTCGGAATCATGGCGAGCGGCTTAGATTCTCAATACTTCCCATCGAGTAGTTACGCTGTGCTTGATTTGAATGCAAGTTATGATATCAATGATCGCGCTACTGTTTACTTCCGGACTCTGAATTTCACTGATGAAGATTATAGAACTTATGGTTCTACTTCTGGCGATGAGCGTTCTCCAGGAAGATTTTTCCAAATCGGTGCAACTTACAAATTCTGATCCTTGATTAAATTCCGAACAAAAAAAAGATCCCTCGACCAATTTGATCGAAGGATCTTTTTTTTAATTCGGATTTCATTGCAACAGGGATAAAACTGCCGATGAATTTTGATTTGCTTGAGCTAGCATCGATTGAGACGCTTGAAGTAAAACATTGTTCTTCGTGTATTCAGTCATTTCTTTTGCCATGTCAGCATCGCGAATTGTGGATTCAGATGCTGAAGTATTTTCCGAAGAAACTGTGAGATTCGATGAAGTGTAATCGAATCGAGCTTGAATCGCGCCGAGAGTTGTTTGCATATCGAGAGCTCGAGATAATGCATTATCGAGGAGATTCACCGAAATATTTGCCATGCCTCGAGTTTCAACACTCACTTGACTTCCTTTATTATTTCGAAGTCCCAATGCTTGTGATCTCATATCTTTCAAGCCGACTTTGATTGATTGATTCGATTTTTCGCCGGTGTGAAAAGTTATAGCGTTATCTTCCGACGCATCTTCAGGATGAATCACTTCGATGAAATTGTTTAGAGCTTGAGTTGCGCGAGTTTTGATATTGCCTTCGCTATCGGTGATTCGCACTGTGAGACTCGAAATTTGTCCCGCAATTCCTGGATCTCTAGCGGAAATGATAACTGCATTTTCGCCGTCGGGAGTCGAAACATTGCTTCCGCCGTGACTTGTGCCAGCTATCGAGCCAACGCTAATTGGATCTGAGAACGGCTCGTCAATATTCGACAACATAACCGAAATCGATTTATCCGCTACAAGAAAAAGTGGTTGATCTGGAATCATCGTGACACCATCTCCGCCTGTCACATACGTTGTAAACAATCGATCAGTGCTTTGAATTTCAAGATGATGTCCCGCCCGATCTTTCAAATCTGTGAGAGCCGTCGATGCCGTTGTATCAGTCGCAAGGCTCATATTGATGTAAGTTGACTTCGTTGCAGAGCCAGCGGAATTTTTTGTTCCATCAAGCAAATATTTTCCATTGTATGTGACGTTTGCATTATCATCGATTTGATCGACAAGCTGATCGATCTCTTTTTGAATCGTTTGGCGATCCGTTTCAGAATTGTTAGTGTCATTCGCCGCGTTAATCGCTTTCTCTTTGAGTGTTTTAAGAATTTCGACAGTCGAATTTATCGCGCCTTCAGCTGTTTTGAGCATCGAGTTTCCATTTTGAGTATTTTGATTCGCTTGATCCAAAGATCGAATTCTGACTCTCATTCGTTCCGAGATCGAATATTCAGACGCTCCATCAGCCGCTGAATTGATTTTCATTCCGCTCGAAACTTTTTTCAACGATTTAGAAAGATCTTTCGAGTTTTTGTTGAGTTTATTGAGAGTCGAATTTGCATCGAGATTATTTTTTACAACCATCGCCATGAGAATCCCTCCTCAAGAGTCCTATGCATGAATCGAATTTTTAAATACTGAACTTGAGCAAAAAAAATAGATCGCCATTTTCTGACGATCTTGTAAATTCCGAGGTTATTGTAGCAATTCAATAACCGATGAACTGCTACGATTCGATTGCGCAAGCATCATTTGCGATGACTGAGTTAATAGATTGAGTTTTGAGTAATTTGTCATTTCGCTAGCAAAATCCAAATCGCGAATTGTCGATTCAGAGGCCGCTGTATTTTCTCGCGCGACGGAATTATTTGCATATGAATAATCGATTCGCGACTGAATTGCGCCGACAAATCCTTTTTGTCTCATAACTGTCGCGATTGCATTGTCTAGAGTTGCAACTGCGGCTTCAGATTTTTCCTGCGTAAAAATATCGATCGGCTTTCCTCCCTCGCCTCGAAGTCCCAACGCCGCGGCTCTCATATCGCTCAAGCCAACTTTGATTGAATGATTCGCGCCTGGTCCAAGATGAAACGTCAATGAATGTTCATCCGCCGCATCTTCCGCTCGAGTGACTTCGACAAAATCGTTGAGAATTTCTGTTGCATCGCAACGAACTCTTCCCTCATTGTCAGTCACGAGAATTGCAATTCCCGCGATTTGATCTCTAACTCCTGCAGTTTTTGCGTGCGCTGATAAAACATTCGTTCCATTAGGAGAGTAGATTTTTTCACCAGTATAATCAAATCCAACCGTGTTGCTATCATCCCAATCGAATCCGCGATCTTGAGCCAATCCTGCAAGAGTAGTTTCGCCAGTGTAATCTTTGCCGCTCGAATCCTGTTTATAAATCGTCGTGCCGTCATAATTGACAACTGATAGCGTGATTTTATCCGTCGTTGCAGTATCAGTCGAAATATTCATATTCATATATCCAGAAGCAGTCGCGACGCCTTGAAATCTCAGCGAGCCATCCATCATCAATTTCCCGTTGTATGTGACAGTTGCATTGCCATCGATTTGGTCAATCATACTGTCGAGATCTTTTTGAGTTGTCTCGCGATCGTAAATTGATCGATCGGAATCATTTGCCGCCTCGAGAGCGCGTTCCTTCAATGTTTTCAAGATATCGAGCGTGTTTTGAAGTGCGCCCTCGAGAGTTTGCATCATCGAATTGGAATTTTGGGCGTTTGAATTTGCTTGATCCAAAGATCGAATTTGGACGCGCATTTGTTCAGAGATTGAATATCCGATGCGCCATCTCTTACACCACGAATTTTCATTCCGCTCGCGATTTTTTGCAGTGATTTTGAAAGTGAATCGCTGTTAGTATCAACAACGTTCAAAGCTCGAGTTGCGTCCATATTATTAGCGATAACCATTGACATTCAAAAATCCCTCCTTTCAAAAAATTTTTAAAAATCCTCTAAAAGTTTTTATCGAAGATTTTTGAAAAGTCATTATACTTCCGGACAAAAAAAATCGAGCCTCCAAATTTCTTCGGAGACTCGATCAATCATAAATTCGAAAATTTGAGTATCGGCGGAGGATTTTCAGATCGATCACGAAGATCTTTCATCATGATCGTCATGTCATACCACCGATCAAATTTGAATCCACACTTTGGGAGTTTGCCGACGATTTGAAATCCAAGTTTTTCGTGGAATTTCAAACTTGCATTCGTCAGAAATTCATCCTCGATTTCAGTCGTCGCAACTCTAGCATACAAACTCACGAAATTCTGATCTCTAGAAATTTTTTCTATCTTCTCATAGAGAAGTTTTCCAATCCCTTGACGCTGAAAATCTTGCTGCAGATATATCGACGCCTCAACGCAGTATTGATAAGCCGCCCGCTCTGCAAAAAGATCTGTATAAGCGAATCCAGCGATTTCATCATCGATTATCGCGACTAAAAATGGAAATCGTTTCTGAATATGTTTCATGCGTTGCCGAAATTTTTCGATCGACGGAAGATCATATTCGAAAGAAACAGCAGTCCTATCGACGTATGGGGAATAGATTTCTAAAATTTTTTCTGCGTCACTGATTTCAGCGACTCTAATTTTTACTTCAGACATTTTCTATTCCTCTGCAACCAAAAATTTCGGCGAATAAAAACCAGATCGATTTGAATGCACAAGCGTGACGCTTGACCCAATTTAATTTGAAATTAGATCTTCTTTCGAAACTAAATCGATTTAAACGCAGTGTCGAGTGCTTCAATCAGATCGTCAACATGCTCGATTCCAATTGACAGGCGAATTGTCGACGGAGTAATTCCTGAGCCGAGCAATTCCTCTTCAGTCATTTGAGAATGAGTTGTGCTCGCTGGATGAATCACGAGCGATTTGACATCTGCGACGTTTGCGAGCAATGAGAAAATCTCGAGATGATCGATGAATTTCATTGCAGTTTTTGCGTCGCCTTTGATTTCGAACGTGAAAATCGATATGCCGCCGTTCGGAAAATATTTTTGATAGAGTTTGTGATCTGGATGATCTTTGAGCGATGGATGATTGACTTTCGCGACTTTGGGATGTTTCGAGAGATAATCGACAATTTTTAATGAATTTTCGATGTGACGCTCGACTCGAAGTGAAAGAGTCTCGACTCCCTGCAAAAGTAGAAATGCATTGAATGGAGAAATCGATGCGCCAGTGTCTCGAAGTAATGTTGCGCGAATGAATGTGACGAATGCCGCAGATCCCAAGGCTTTGTAGAAACTGACTCCGTGATAGCTTGCATTCGGTTCAACAAGCCATGGAAATTTTCCCGAATCTTCCCAATCGAATTTTCCACTTTCGACGATGATTCCGCCGAGAGTCGTTCCATGCCCGCCGATAAATTTTGTCGCGGAATGAACGACGATATCTGCGCCATGTTCAATCGGGCGGACTTGATATGGAGTTGCGAAAGTGTTATCGATGACCAGCGGAATCTTGTGATCGTGAGCAATTTTTGCGACTGCATCGATATCGATCAAATTTGCATTTGGATTTCCAACTGTCTCGATGAAGATGAATTTTGTTTTAGGCTGAATCGCTTTTTCAAAAACATCGACGCCTTTGGTTGGATCAACAAAAGTTGTAGTGATTCCATAATCCGGAAGTGTGTGCTCGAAAAGATTGAACGTGCCGCCGTAGATTGTAGTTGCTGCAACGATGTGTTCACCTGCTCGAGCCAATGCCAGCGCGGTGTAAGTGATTGCTGCTGCACCGGATGCTGTTGCAAGTGCTGCAGATCCTCCCTCCAACGCTGCGATTCTTTTTTCCAGAACGTCCTCCGTGGGGTTGGTCAGACGTCCATAAATGTTTCCAGCCGCCTTCAAACCAAATCGATCTGCGGCGTCTTGAGAATCATGGAACACGTAGGAAGTCGTTTGATAAATCGGGACTGCACGGCTATCAGTCACAGGATCTGCCTGCTCTTGCCCAACATGCAATTGAAGTGTCTCGAATTTGTACGCCTTCCCAGATTTTGGATTTGCCATTGAGATTCCTCCCCACTTGATACCATTTGCCGAGTTAATTTCGACGGCAGAATTTTCACACCGGATTAATTTTCTGTCAAGAATTTTGATATCGAATACAAACATAAAAATCTTAAAATTTTAAAACAGATTGATCTGATCGCTCATTCCTAATCCCTCGAGAGTTCCATGCGATTTTAAAATCTCGATCATTGTTGAAGATGCTCCGCTTCGCTTTTTGAGATCCTCGATCGATGTGAATTCTCGTTCGGATCTAGCTTTAACAATTCCCCGCGATGCAACTGTTCCCATTCCTTGCAGCGCGACAAATGGCGGCAGTAATGAATTCGTCCTTTCGATGATCTGAAATCTTTCCGCATCAGATTTGTAGAGATCGATCCGCTCGATTTTGATTCCGCGGAGATACATTTCGAGAGCTAATTGAAAAACTGCCAATCGATCTTCATCTTTTGGATTTGTCTGTTTAGATTCGATTCGCCGAGAAATTTCATCGATCTCTTTTTGAATTCGATCTTTGCCTTCGACGATCAAATTTGCATCGAAAGTTTCCGCCCGAATTGAAAAATAAGCCGCGTAATATGCAAGTGGATGATGAACTTTGCAATAAGCGATTCGAAACGCCATCATTACATAAGCAGTTGCATGCGCTCGAGGGAATAGATATTTGATTTTCTGACAAGCCTCGATATACCATTCGGGAATTTTTCCAACGCGTAATTTTTCAACAACATCCGGCTCGATTCCCTTGCCCTTGCGAACTCTTTCCATCGTTTTGAATGCAAGGAGCGGCTCAATTCCATTATGGATCAAATACATCATGATATCGTCGCGAGCTGAAATTGCATCTTTCAACGTGCAAATTTTCGAGCGAATCAGATCCTGCGCATTATTCAGCCAAACATCTGTCCCGTGAGAAAATCCAGAGATCCGCACCAGATCGCTGAAACAATTCGGCTGAGTATCATCGATCATTTGCCTGGTGAATGGAGTTCTGAATTCTGGAATTCCAAACGTCCCGCTTCGAGTTCCAATCTGCTCTGGAGTCACTCCCAACGCTTTCGTCGATGAAAAGATTGACAGCGTCTCGGGATCATCGAATGGAATTGTTTTTGGATCGATGTGAGTCAAATCCTCGAGCATTTTGATAACTGTCGGATCGTCATGCCCCAATATATCGAGTTTGACGAGCCGCTCGCTGATTGAATGATAATCGAAATGTGTCGTGATTGTCTTCGATGTTTTATCATCTGCGGGATGCTGCAGCGGTGAGAAAAAATGAATATCCATATCGCGCGGCACAACCATGATTCCCGCCGGATGCTGACCTGTCGTCTTCTTGACTCCCATGCAGCGTTTCGACATGAAATCGATGAATGCTCGATGCTTTGGAATTTTTTTCTCCTCATAATATTTAATTACTAAGCCATATGAAGTTTTTGCCGCGACAGTTGTAATCGATCCCGCTCGATAAACGTTGTCCTTTCCGAACAAAACTTCAGTGTATTTATGTGCGCGGGATTGATATTCTCCGGAAAAATTCAAATCGATATCTGGAACTTTGTCGCCGTCGAATCCAAGGAATACCGCGAATGGAATATCATGTCCATCCTTTTCCATTTTCGAACCGCAGTTTGGACAATTTTTATTCGGAAGATCATAACCGCAGCCGAAAGATCCATCAGTGACAAATTCGCTGTGCTTGCAATTGGGACATCTCCAGTGCGGCGGAAGAGGATTGACTTCAGTGATTCCTAACATCGTCGCAACAAAACTCGAGCCGACTGATCCTCGCGAGCCGACGAGATATCCATCTGAATTCGATTTTTTCACGAGCCGCTGTGCAATGATATACAGCGATGAAAATCCATGATGAATTATCGGTTTCAATTCTTGATCGAGTCTCGCCAACACGATCTCCGGAAGATCTTCGCCATATAATTCCTTGGCGCGATTGTAAGATGTATCGCGAATTTCTTCATCTGCACCAGGCATCGCGGGAGCATAAAGCGCGTCAGGAATCGGCTGCAACTCCTCACACATTTCCGCGATTTTTCGAGGATTCGTGACGACTGCCTCGTATGCTTCAATCAGTCCGAGATATTCAAACTCGTTGAGCATTTCTGACGTCGTTCGAAAATATATCGGCGGCTGATTGTCTGCATCGGTGAATCCCTGCCCCTTCATGATTATCGCGCGATAAATTTGATCCTCCGGATTCAAAAAATGCACATCACAAGTCGCGACAAGCGGTTTATCGAGTTCCTTCGCCAATTCCGCAACTTTCAAATTGATTGCGATTAAATCCTCATCAGTTTTGATTTTTGGAAATTCTTCCGAGCGTTTCAAAAAATCATTGTTGTGAATCGGCTGAATCTCGAGATAGTCATAAAAACTCGCGATCGATTTCAATTCCTCATGACTTTTCTCCGCAACAATCGCGCGAATCAATTCTCCAGCCTCGCACGCTGAACCGATTATCAATCCCTCGCGATGCTCCTCGAGAATTTTTTTGGGAATTCGAGGACGTTTGTGAAAAAATCTCAAATGTGAAATCGAAATCAATTTATACAGATTCTGCAGACCGATCTGATTTCGCGCAAGGATAATTATATGATTCGCGAATTTTTGATCGAGATCGCCCAAATATCCTTCCAATCCATAAATGATTTTTATCGATTTGCCTTCCTTCTTCAACTTCCGAGCAGTTTTCATCGCATCAGGAAAGGCTTGAATGACTCCGTGATCTGTTATCGCGACGGCAGGATGATTCCATCGCGCGGCAGTTTTTATCAATTGTTCAACGCGAACGACTGAATCCATCGCGCTCATTGTCGTGTGAGCATGAAGTTCGACTCGAGTTTCAGCTGCCAAATCCTCCCGCTCGATCGATACAGCTTTCTCGAATTTTGTCGCGAAGATCACATTCTCTTTCGCAAAATCATCGAATTTGACATCGCCATAGACTCTAACTCGAGATCCAGATTTCAATTCTGAAAGATCAATCGTCTCGCCCGATTTATAAAATTTTTTGATCGAGATTCCATTTGTCGAATCAGAAATCGAAAATTGAAGCAGCTGCTTTCCAGTTTTCAAATTTCGAACTTCAGGAGCAAATTTCTCCTCACCAACAAATCCCTCGACGACGATTTTTTTCTGACCGTCAGAAAGTGAATCGATCGTCGAGATTTTTTGTTCGGCTTTGGATTCAGTTTTCGATTCGATTTTAGGCGGATCGATTTTTGGAGTCTGAATCGGTGCAGAAATTTTTGGAGGTTCGGGAAAATTTTCGAGCGTTGTCGATGAATTCAAAAACTCACATTTGATTCTGCACTGCTGTCCCGTCAATTCGAATGCAGTTCGCTCGAGTTTTTCAGTTCCATCGAAGTAATTCAAAATGAATGCTCCAAATTCGAGTTTCGATTCGAGGACGAGTTTTTGATCGTCAAGCCAGCGGCGTGCCATGCGAGTTGAAAATCGCCGAACACTTTCATTTGCGCTGAATGCCGCCGCAGTTATATCGTCCCAAGACTGCTCGATTGGATTCATCAGATCACTTCTTTCGATAAACTTTCAGTTGAGATTCAAAATCAAAAACTTGAATTCGATTAATTCATTCCTATAAAATTTGAACGAAGGGGGCGAGATTTATGTTGATATATTACTTCACCGCCACGGGAAATTCTCTGTATGCGGCGAAATATCTACGCAGCGCGATATCGAATGTGCGGCTCGAATCGATTCCAAAAATGATTCGCGAGCAGAAATTTCAAGCAGATGATGAATCAATTGGATTTATTTTTCCACTGCATTATGGCGGATTGCCGATGCTCGTTGAGGAATTTGCGCGGAAGTTAGAGCTTTCAAATGCTCGATACATCTTTGCAATTGCGACTTGCGGAATTCCATTTTTAGGCGAGCCGTTCAATGAATTGGAAGAGATTCTCAATCGAAAATTGAATGCGAGCTGGTTTTTGAGACTTGTATCGAATTATCTGCCGTCGCGAGATACTGCCGCTGATTGGAGAATTCGATTTCGATATTGGTGGGCAGATAGACAGCTTCCGAAGATCGTCGAATCGATTTCGAAAAATGAATCGCGATCGACTTGGGAATTTGGAAAAAATCTTTGTCGAAAAATGCATGAGGATTGGAAATCTCGAAAATCTGAACTCGATAAAAATTTTATCTGTGATAGATCGCGATGCATTCGATGCGGGATGTGTGAGAAAATCTGTCCAGTTAGAAATGTTTCCAGACCGCATGGATTTCCGCAATGGAATCATAATTGCGTCGAATGTCTCGGCTGTCTGCATATTTGTCCAAAGCAGGCGATCGATGTCGGTGAAATTACAAAGAATCGAAAACGCTATCGACATTGGAGAATCAAGCCGGAGGAACTTCTAAGATGAAAAAATCTCTCGATTTAATTTTGCTGGCGATATTTTTTCTCGAGCTCGGGAGTTTTTTCCTGCCGTCAATTCTGCATGAAATTCTCGGCGTTGGATTTCTGATTCTCGCCGCGATTCATCATCGAAAAAATCCTCGCGCACGATTTGTCGAAATACTCCTTGGAATTTGTACAATCTCGCTCGCGATTTCTGGATTCGCGCTGATGAATTTGATCGATCTCGGAAATTTCAATTGGCGATCGATTCATCTTGGCTCATCGATTGCCGCGTTGATTCTGATTTTCATACATTGCATGACTAAGGCGCGTCGATATTTTCATGGAAAAATTTTTTATGCCGCGGGAGTTTTTGGATTCATTCTTGCAGCGGGCGGAATTTTTGGATTGCCATATCTTGACCGCTGGTTTCATGAAGTGAGAGTTGATCGATCGGAAATTGTCGCGGGATCGAAGATCGATTTTGGAAAAAATGTCGCGACGATATATTTCAGCCGCGTTGGAAATACAGATTTCCCACCGGATGTCGATGCAGTTTCCGGCGCGTCAATAATGCGTGACGGAAATGATCTGATTGGAAATTCCGAAATGCTTGCGATGATGATTCACGATGCAGTCGGCGGAGAAATTTTTGAGATTCGCACATTGGAAAAATATCCTGCCGATTATTCCGCGACAACTCAAATTGCTCAAGAAGAATTCCGAACAAAAAAAATTCCCCAGCTCGAGCCGATCGAATTGGGAAATTGCGATTTAATTTTCATTGTCTATCCATTATGGTGGAATTCTCTGCCGATGCCTGTTGAAAGTTTTCTATCGCAGCAGAATCTCGAGGGCAAAATGATCGTCCCGATTGTCACTCACGGCGGCGGTGGAATTGGAAATTCGATCGAGGATCTGAAACGAGTCACTCAAGCAAAAATCATGAATTCGCTCGATGTTTACAGCAGTGATATCCCGTCATCGCGCGAAGTGATTTCTGATTTTTTGACTCGAATTCGAAGTGAGATTTGATTTCCGATCAAAAAAATCGCTGACATTATTGTGAGTATCGAAACATTTTCGAAAAAATTCGGTGAATCTCCAATCAAAAACAGATCGCGCATGTCATTTGAAAAATATGTTAGTGGAAAAAATTTTGCGAGAATCTGCATTGAGCTCGGCATCGATTCGATTGGAAATGTATATCCTGATAGAATGAATGCAGGCACTGGATACAGAATTGACGCGCGGATAAAATCGATTTCAGTTTTGAAAAGCGCCGCGAATAGACTTCCGAACGATAGAACGCTCAATGAAAAAATTCCGCCGAGAATCATGACTTGAATCATAGACGCTCGAAGTTCAACCTCCGCGAAATTTTCGATCGCAAAAATGATAATCGCGAATGACAACATCGATAGAATCCAATAGAAAAATATCTTTTCGAATATTGATCCTTCGAGCATAATCAACAATTTCGAAAGCATCACTGTCGGAAAAATTTTGAATGATCTCTCGACTCAACTTTGATTGATCTTCGTCAAAAATAACGGTTGGAATTTTTTGAACGATGTTCGGCTGATACAGCATTCCAAATAAAAATAGATATACAATTGACGCACCGAAGATAAAAATCAATCGCCGCGGATCTTTTAAACAGTTTCGAAATTCTCGCGCGAACATTGAACTCTCCTCCAAAGAACGAGAATCGAAATTGCAAGTGGAATCGAGCCGCCCAAAATCATCGATGAAATTTCTGGCGATGATCCCATCAACATCGCATCGCGAATCGATTCGCCGGCGTAAGTCATCGGAAGAATCGTTGAAAAAATCGCGCCGAATGAATTCATGTCGAATCGCGGGAATGATAATCCACTGAAAAGCAATCCTGGCATGATGTAAATCATTGGAGCTTGAAGACACATCTCGCGCTGTGGACTTAGAATCGAAAACAGACTCAATACTCCCATAACGAAATATAAAAATCCTCCACCGATTTTTGCGATATCGATCCAGCTTCCATGCATTGGAATTGCGAAAAGTTTTGTCGAAATCCAAATCGCGATCATGAATCCAGTCAGTGAAAAAATCCAATATGGTAAAATTTTCCATGGAAGATCTCGAATTCTTCCATTAGATCTGGATTCGTCGAAGAAAAATGCTGCAAATGAAATCATCAATCCAATTTGCGCGCCGTTGAGAATCAATCCGGACAGCATGAAACTCGAATAACCGTTCGCTGGATTTCCCAAAATTCTCGTGCCGAGTTGAATTTGAGATTTTCCGAGCATCGCTGAAAATGTTCGAGTGATTTCTTGAGACGATGAAATCGCGGGATTCGAAAACATGTTATTCGCTGAATTCACGACGATTAAAACTTCAGAGCCGATTCCCTGTCTGATATCACGCGAAAAATGTTTCGGAATTTCAATCGCAATTTTCACTCGACCAGAATTAATTGAATCACGCAAATCTTCTTCCGTCGAAAATTCTTCAATGACATCGAATCGCTCGGAATCATCAAACATTCGCGCCAAATTTCGACTGAGTTTCGATTGATCTTGATCGAGAATCGCCGTTGGAATCTCATTGACAACATTTTTAGAACATGTAAAATCAACTCATAAAAATTTTTGAGGAAAGGAGGATATCTTCGTAAGCCGAAATGTACCAGAGTCGCAAGACAGTAGGCTTATGTGAGAATAGGTTGGTACAGCGACCTCATCTACGTAAAATCGGGTTGTGCAAAATCAGCAAGCAGATCTGTACAAGGAAAGGGATCGCCTTAAAGGATTTTGTACCGTAGGAACTACGGGAAGTTAAGCCTGTGGAGACTCGGGATAGTCGTTTTGATGAATCCTGATCTAAGAAGCAGGAATCCCGCGACTTTTAGTCGTGGGAGGTTCAATTCTTTCGCATCAGCTCTGCCCCATGTGACTTTTTCTTCGGAAGATTTTTCAGAATTGCAACCGAGATTCAAAATTGCGGCGGCTAACAAAATCGAAATCGCGATTGATCTTTTCATGTCTGATCATCCTTAATAATTCCATGGAAAATGCAATGAAACGCGAATCGAATTTTCTCGCGACGCTCAGATTCCGATTCATTCGCGCGATAATGCAATCCAACCGCTCGCAGCAAATCGAATATCCATTCCGCGTCGAGATCCTCGCGAATAAATCCTCGAGCCTTTCCGAGTTTTATGTATTGGATCGATTTTTTTCGAGCCTCGGAATTTTTTTCAGAGATTGTCGATTCGATTCGTGGAAACTCTCGAAAAATTTCCGCGAAATAAATCGGTGTGAGCTCAACATATGTTTCGACTAATTTTTCCAGTTTCGTGAAAAATTCTCCATCCTCTTCAAGAATCTGCATGAGCTTTGCATAAATTTTTTCGCAATGAAATTCCGCGATTTGTTCCATCAATTTTTCCTTCGAACCAATGATTCGATACAGAGTATTTTTCGCGAGCCCAGTTTCATCAGCGAGTTCAGTCATATTCCAACCGCGAAGCCCGCGTCTGTCGAGAATTGCGAGAGCCTTTTGAACCACATTTTGCTCGATGCTTTCATCACGATACTTCATCAAAATTCCTCCTTGAATTTAAAACTTATACTATTCTAACCAATTTAGTACAAATTCTCAATCTGAACCGAACAAAGAATCTCGATGTTGATAAAATGATTTCCATGTCTTAGAATTCACACATTGTTTGAACTTCATTCAGAAAGGACAAATCGCATGAAAAATCCAGAGGATCACAAAAAATTGTTAGCTCAAATCGAGGAACTTTCGCGAAATAGCATCAATTATTTTGATGTTGAGAAAGAATTTTTTCTTATCGATTCCGAAAATCTGTCGAATGTCCGTCCGCATTTTTATGGATATTCGATTCAACGCGATGGAATTTATGAGGAAGAAAATTTGACTCCGGAGGCAATTTCAAATCTCGATGGGCGTGGATGTTATATCTATGTTGACGTGAGAGATAATGAAATCACGATCAAGCAAGATTTGAATGGATGTTGGGGAGTTTATCTATTTCAGAATGGAAATTATTTCGCGTTGAGCAATTCATTCTTTCGACTTCTGGATCATGTGAAATATCGTTATCCGTTGACAGTGAATCGCGATTATTGCAATTATATCTCAGTTGATGGACTTTGTAGCTCGTCATGTATCGAAACAGCTGTCAATGAGATTCAGATAATCGATAGAAGTGCAATTCTTCACATCGATCGATTTAAAAAAATTTTGGAAATTGAATCGATTGATTATAAAGAACATAGCATTTCTCCGGATTCAGTAGAAGGAATCGGGATTTTAGATCAATGGGCTGAATTTTGGAGTGGTGTGTTCCGTAAATTGACTCAAAATACAAAATTCATTCAAGCAGATTTGTCGGGAGGATTTGATAGTCGAATCGCTCTCGTTCCGTTGATCTATTCTGGAACGGATTTGAATCAAATACGAATCAATTCAGTTCACAACAATCTCTATACTCATTCGGAAGATTATGAAATAGCCTCTCAAATCGCGGCGCACTATAATTTTGAATTGAATCGGACATTGCCGGATAATCAAAATTTGAATTACAGTCTGTACGATGGATTTGATGTCAATTTACATTCTCGACAGCTTTTTAGCAATCTTTCTGGAGTGCCAACCAAAAAAAGTCTGAATAAAATTTATGCATTTACTGGAGCTAATGGCGAGACATTGCGTTATTATTGGCGAACTCCGTTGAAGGAATTTGTTGCGACTGAAACTCAAAGGGCAGATCGATATTCACCTACATTAGCAATTGAATTGAGACGTTCATTCGAAAATATTTTTGCATCGAATTCGCGCTATCTTCGCAACAAGTACAAAATCGATGATGCTGATTCTGTAGATATTACAAACTTCATGTATTTGGAAACTCGTGGGCGTTGGCATTTTGGAAAGGCGGCAGTGTCAAGCTATTTTTCGAATATATTGTCGCTATTTCCTGCAAGCGATCCTGAAATTTGTACTTTGTCATGCAATTCAGCTAAATGTCCAGATTATAATTTAATGGTCGCTTTGCTTTTCGATAGATATGCTCCGGATTTATTGAAGTTTCCAATTCAAGGCAACAGATCAATTGCGCCTGAGACTATCGATTATGCAAAAAAGATCAATGAAAGATTTCCAATCATACGTAAAGATGTAAATTCGGGGGGGGTACAAAGTTCCTTCAGTCTACTGCCGCGTGATTCATATGTCGAAAAAATCCTCGCCTCAAATCAAAACAATCCAGAAATCTCCGAAAAATTATCGCAGGACTGTTTGAAAGCAGTTTTTGATACCAGCAGAGTATATGGGCTTTTTACTGCATATTTTGACATGGAACTCTACAATAACGCGATGAAATTTTATGAAAAATATATTTTCGCACGCACACGTCCAGCGTATGTTATTACTGGAGTTGCGAAAGTTATTGAGGATGTTGAAATTAGTCAAAATAACCGTCTATCAAACGGATATGTACAACGCTTTTTAAATCATGACTTTGCAAAATTTCACGAAGATGTATCAATCAATCCGAATTTCTTGCCTCATATAACTGCACGAGTAGAAATTCAACTTGTCTCAGTCAATGGAGATTTTCAAATTGTCTCCGTGTCAGATGATACTGCTCGAGTTACAAAACCTAATTGGATTCAAGGCGAGAATCGAATTGGGTTTTGCATTCACTCACATTCTGGAATTTTGGAATTTTCGGCAAAAGCTACTACAGATGGTAAAGTCATATTGTGGTTGCGAGGAATGGATAAGCGTTATCCTGAAGACAATTCTAAACGCATTCCATATTGGATTGACTATACCAAATTTATGGTGGATGAAGATTTGATATTCGATAAAATTACTCCGACTTGGCATGACCAGCCGTATCGATATCAAAAAAATGTCAAAGCTGGCGAAGAAATCAAAATCAAAGTCGAATGGTTGCCACATTTGAACGATGCCTGATTCCGAATAAAAAAATCCCGAGGATCATTTTCGATCCCCGGGATCTTTTTTTGTTCGGATCAATAAAGCTCGTGATATTTTGAACGTGCATCGAGAACTTTTCTGACGAATGCTCGAGTCTCTGGAAATGGAATCGCGCTGATGTCTGAAAAATCTTCCGCCCAATGATAATCCTCAATCCAGCCGCGAACGTTCCCGCTTCCAGCGTTGTAAGCTGCAATCGCTAGAATATCATTGCCGTCGAATTCATCTTTGAGCGTCGCGAGATACCAAATTCCATAACGAATATTTACATCAGACTCGTACAAATTCATCGCGTCAAATTCATCTTCGTCAAGCTGCGTTGAAATCCATGCGGCTGTCTCCGGCATCAATTGCATTAATCCAATCGCGCCGACGTATGAAGTCGCCCGCCGATCGAAATTGCTTTCATTTTTGATAACTGCCGCGGCGAGATTTCTATCGACGTTGAATCGCGCGGAATATGTATCAATCGATTCGCGATAATGCAATGGATAAAAAAATGTGCGCTGAACCATTGGAGTCTGCGAAAAAATTATCGTCGTGAGGAGCATACACGTCGCGATTATGAATTGCGAAAGCCGTTTATGCGGAGATTTTGGAGATTCTTCGATTTCGTCGCGCGTCTCGAATTCTTCATAAGAGATTTCGTTTTGCGAGTAGATTTGCAATTCTGTCACGTGTCACAAACCTCATTTCCGAATTGTCAATAACCACATCTGCCCGAGCGATTCTGTCAGCCTGCGACATTTGAGCATCGATTCGCGCCCTAGCTTGAGCTCGATTCAAATTGTCGCGGCGCATCAACCGCTTGATTTGAATTTGCCGTTTCAGAATCACAACCCAATTTTCATCCGCCAAATCATCCCAGCCCGCCTCGAATAACAATGGAATTTCCAAAACGAGCAATCGAGTTCCCTGCTTGAAAAAATCCTCGATTCGTTCAATTAGCGCGGTGTGAAGAATTGGATGAGTCGTTTCATTTATCCATTGAAGTTCCGCGGGATTATTGAAAACGATTTCACCGATTTGCCGGCGATTGAGCGTTCCATCTTCCTGCAAAATTGATTTGCCAAAGTGAGATAAATATGCTTGAAAAATTTTCTCGCCAGGATTCGAAAGTTCATGCGCAAGTTTGTCAACATCGATAACTTCCGCGCCATAATATTCCAGAGTCTCAGAAATCGCAGACTTTCCGCATGCGATTCCGCCTGTCAAAGCTATAATATGCATTCAAACTTCCGCCCAATTTTTTCCGACGTTGATATCAACTAACAATGGAATTTTGAGATTCGCGACGTTTTCCATCGATTCTTTGACGAGATTTTTTACTTGATCGATTTCATTTTCGACAACTTCAAGAATCAATTCATCATGAACCTGCAAAATGATTCGGCTTTTCAGATTTTCGATTTTGAGATTTTTGGCGACTCGAATCATTGCGAGCTTGATAATATCTGCCGCCGAACCTTGAATCGGAGTATTCATCGCCATTCTTTCCGCGACGGATCGAGTGTAGAAATTTGGACTTAACAGCGCGGGCAGATATCGACGACGTCCAAACATCGTTTCAGTGAATCCATGATTTCGCGCGAATTCAATCGTTTCATCGAGAAATTTTTTGACGCCGGGATATCGATCGTAAAATTTTGCGATTAAATCTCCCGCATCCTTCCGAGAAATTTTGAGATCTTTCGAAAGTCCAAAATCGCTGATTCCATAGACAATTCCAAAATTCACTGCTTTCGCATGGCGTCGAAGTTCAGACGTGACTTGATCTATTGGAATTCCAAAAACTTCCGCGGCTGTTCGAGAATGGATATCCTCTCCTGCTAAAAAACTCTTGATAAAATTTTCATCGCCGGACATGTGCGCCAAGATTCGAAGTTCAATTTGCGAATAATCAGCGGATAACAGCGCGTCGAAATCTTTGCCGGGGATAAACAATTCGCGAATCGATCTGCCCATTTCAGTTCTCACTGGAACATTTTGCAAATTTGGATCTGAGCTCGAAAGTCTTCCAGTTGCCGCGATTGTCTGATGAAATTTCGCATGAACGCGACCAGATTTTGGATCGATCAGCGCGCCAATTCCATCGAGATAAGTTGATTTCAGTTTTGTCAGCGTTCGATAATCCAAAATTTTCGCGACGATTGGATGCTGTGATTTCAGCGATTCGAGCACCTCGACATCTGTTGAATATCCACGCTTAGTTTTTTTCTGCGTCGGGAGTTTCAATTTTTCAAAGAGCAGTTCACCGAGCTGCTTTGTCGAATTGATGTTGAACTTTCCGCCCGCCAATGAATAAATTTCCCTGATCAATGAATCGAGCTTTTCACCGATTTCATATGACTTCGAAAAAATTTTGCCTCGATCAACCTGCATTCCGACCAATTCCATCTGTGCGAGGATTGGTACTAGCGGCAATTCGATTTCGCGATACAGTTTCAAGAGATTTTGCAATTCCAATTCCAATTTCAACTTTCGCCCGAGATTCAGCAGTTGATCTTCGTTGAGTTTAGGCGGAATTTTTTTTGTGCGCGTCGATTCATCTGGATACACAAGATAATTTGCGATTCCAACATCGAAAATTTTGTCGAGATTCTCGGAAATCTCCGGATGTTTTTTGAGCATCGATTTAAGATCGCGCACATAAATCGTCACGCCGTCTTGAATTTCATCGACCGCTTCAGATTGAACCTGCGGAATGTTGAAAAGATCGATTGTATTCTCGTCAACTGTCAAATCGAAATTCAGTCGAAATGCAAATAGATCCTTGAAATGCTCGAGCGGTTTATTGAGCTCATAACGTTTGCAAAATTCCGCGAGCCGTCTGAAATCAACATGCAATCGGAATTCATCAGAATCGAATTTGAGATCCGGAACATTTTGATCGATCGTCGCGAGCTTTTTGGATAACTCGATTTGATCTTTGGATTCTAAAATTTTGGATCGAATTCGCGTCGGAACTAAATCGATTCGTTTCAATAAATTTTCGACGCTGCCAAATTCTATCAATAATTGAGTTGCAGTTTTTGAGCCGACATTTGGAACTCCAGGAATGTTATCTGATTTATCACCTTGCAATGCCTTCAAATCGATCAATTGCGTCGGTGTGATTTGAAATTCCTTTTGAAAACTCGACTCGTCATAAATTTGGAGATTTTGAGTTCCCTTCCGCGTGAAAAATACTCTCAAATTTGGGCGAAGTAATTGAAGAGCGTCGCGATCTCCAGTCACAATCGCTGTATTGATCCCGAGTTTTGCCGATTGACTTGCGAGAGTTCCGATTAAATCATCTGCCTCGAAATTCTGTTTTGAGATTGTTTTGATTCCGAGCGATTGACAAAGTTCAATGATCGGCTGAATTTGCGACAATAATTCATCGGGAGTTTTATCGCGCTGCGCTTTATAATCGGAAAACATCTCGGTTCGAAAAGTTTTTCGGCTTGCATCGATACAATTCACGGCGAGATCTGGATCAAAATCTTTGAGCAGTCTCACGAGCATCGATGAAAATCCAAAAATTGCATTTGTAAAATCGCCCTTCGTTGTCTGTAGAAGTGGCAACGCATAAAATGCACGATAGATGAGCGACGATCCGTCGAGCACTAAGAATTTCATTCATCATCACCTTTTCGAGTAATTGTATCAAGCTGCATCCGGACTAATCACATTGCCTTGATCGTCAAGCGGATTTCCATAATCATCGAAAACCATGTTTTTGGGATCGCGAGTTTGTTTTTGAGATTTCTGTTCCTGTTTAGATTCCGGCTGCTGATTCGATTCGTCTTCAGATTCTGTCTCTGATTTTTGATTTTTATCTTTCTTTGATTTCTTAGATTTGGATTTTTTATCAGACTTCGATTCCGGTTCAGATTTCACTTCCGGCTCAGGTTCTGGAGATTCATTTTTAACTTCAGATTCCTCGGATTTTGGAGGAATGATGTTGCCGAATTCATCGAGCGGATTTCCATAATCATCGAAAACGATCGGTGGATTCTGATTGTCATCGCGAGGTTTTGAATCTGCGGGCGGAAGATCTGTCGGCTGATCAATTGGCTGATCGACGCTCGGTTTTTGATTCGGATCGTCAACTGTAATTGGAACATGAATCGGTTCAATTGCCGGCGAATCAGTTGGAGCATTCAATCCTTGATCCTTGCCGCGTTTATCTTTGCGAGACGGTTTATCTTTCTTTTTATCTTTCTTCGATGTTTGATCGATCGGCTGAATTTGGAAAATATTTCCGTCAATTAGAGAGCCGCTCGTATGAAAAATCTTCTGCGAATCGTTTGCATTGATATAAATTTTTCCTTTTTTATCGAATGCATAAGCCGTCCCATATTCGGAAGAGATTCGATTGTCATAATCGCTCCATGTGAATTTGACTTGAGTTTCATTAGAGATTTCTGCCGCGGGAATATATGTGACATCGTCTTGAATGATCGCACCGACATTCAATTTTTTATCGCCATATTCAATTGGATAGATTTTCCCAACATAATTTGGCTCGCCGGTTGAATCATAAATTTCCTGCTCGATTTGCGAATCACTTTCAAACGCGCCGATTCCATATCCATCGAGCCACTTTGTCACATCCTCGAGCTGAACATTCCGCTGCCAGTCATAACCGTCCGGATAGACATAATAAACAACTTCATTATTATCATCTTTTTCAACGACGACGCGATTGTACATGATTTCAACCGGCGTCCCGACTGTCACGAGATCGAAAAGCTCTTCGACATCCTGCTCATACATTCTGATACAGCCATTTGATACATAATGACCGATCGAGCCCGGATTGTTCGTTCCATGGATTCCATAATTTCCATGAAACTGCATCCATCTTCTTCCGAGAGGATTGTTTGATCCCGCCGGAACTGAAAACTCTGGATCGTCCGGATTAATCCATGGAGGATCGACTTCCTTCGTGAGAATCGAGTAATAGCCGACCGGAGTTGGAGTTGCATATTTTCCTGGACCAATTGGATAGAGTCGAATTTTTTTGTTATCATCGTACAAAGCGAGAGTTCGAGTTGCGAGATTTATAACGATCTTCCGTTCAGCCTGCGCAGTTGATGCTGTTGAATTTGCCAAAAGAATCACCGATGCAAATCCAGCAAAAATTTTTCCGAAGCGTTTCAGCATTTTGATCGCCCCTTCGATATCTTCTCTGAAAATTTCCTGCAAATAGTATCAGAATCGATTTTGCCTTGCAATAATTTCCGAACAAAAAAGATCCGAACCTCGTTTGAGATTCGGATCTTTTTTCACATAACTTTTTTAGTCCATTCATCTGCAATTT
Source organism: Selenomonadaceae bacterium (assembly GCA_017484005.1). GTDB lineage: Bacteria > Bacillota > Negativicutes > Selenomonadales > Selenomonadaceae > Quinella. Next base: position 54,734 of record JAFUTY010000019.1, read on the forward strand.
TTTGATCGACTTTCCATTTTCCATCTGCTCCGCGAGTAACCAATCGACAAGATGTTCTCTTTGCATGTTCCTTGATTCGCTCGAGCCGTCGAGTCTCCTCATTCTGTCTGAAAAGTGCTTCGCTGATACAAAGCTGAGTTTGAACTGCGAGCTTCGCTTTTTCATGACGCGAAAGAGCTCGATGCTGCATTCGAACTCCTTCCTTCGGAATTTCATGCGCCCGCTCCTTCCAGCCTGGCAAATGAGATCGAATGAAAATGTATGTGCGATAAGAATATCGATACAATCTGCGTCCTAAAAATTGTCCAAATTTGTCGGAAATCATTCGGACGATCAAAAAAATCAACATTGAAACTTTCACACCGACAACAGTCAATGCGATTCCGCCGAGCAATGGTAAGAAAAAGATCATTGCCGCTTTGATTAACATGAATGAGAAAATCAGCATGACTGTCCCGCGCCCGATTCTGAACATCATGTTTTTATGCGACGAGCAATACTCGATCATTCGACGAATCGCGAGCTTTGGATGTTGAAACAGCAGTACGATGAATCGCGCGAATTCTCTTCCATAATACGCAATTCCCTCGCCGAGCTGCTGCAGAAGTCGATTGATATCTGTCGGGATTGTCGTGATAATTCGCATGATCATTTCGAGATCGAATGTTGTCGCTCGAAAAGTCACAAACATCCCACCGATTGCTCGAACTGGCTTGCCAACCCATGCAACGACATTTTCTGGAAGTGGGAGTGCCGGAATCAGCATTGCGACGATGTAAATCACAATTGCGAGCATTCTTCCAAATAAAATTCCGCCGAAATATTTCAAAACGAGTTTGGGATTCTTTTTGAAAACTTTTGGAAGTCTGCGATATTTGGCTGGAGCTTTTTTCAAAATTCGATTCGCGACTTTATTATTGCAAACCCTCGTCCGCTCTTCATACTCACGCCGCGCTGCCTCTTGAATCTGCTGATTCTGTTTCTCGATCTTCGCCGACAGATCGATCATTTTTTGAAATGCATTCGCGATAGCTTCTTCCGCTCGACGTTTATTTTCTCGATCGACTTCCTGCGTGACCTGCATCATGTTTTGAAATGACGCGGCAAGATCGAATTGCTTTGGCGGCTGAGATTTTTTCTCTCGAATTTCTCGACGCGTTGTGAGTTTGTACGTCGCGAATTTTGGAAATTTTTTCAGCCGAACGAATTCGCGAGATTGATCCGACATTTTCCACACCCCCTTTTGCGGAAATCACAGATCAATTTTCAAAATCAATTCGAAGGAATCAATTCTCTGGCGGCGCGATGAATGATCTTTCCCAAAATATTTCCGATTTTATTGAGTGCGAATTTTATCAGAAAGATCAGCAGCATCGAGACTCGAATTCCTGCGACAGTCAACATCACTCCCGAGAGAATCGGCATGATGAAAATCATTGCGACTTTGACAAGTAAAAATGAAACGAAAAATGTTGTCGCGTTCCGAGTCATTCGCGAAATCATCGTTCCGTTTGTTCTGAAAAAATGGAGAAAGACTTCGAGCGCGAGTCCTGGATTATGAATCGTGAGCGATGTGAAATCGATGAATCGCCTTCCATAGTATAAAAAAATTTCACCGATTTTTGGTAGAAATTTTTCAATATCTGTTGGAATTGATTTTGCGAGCTTGATAATTGCGCGCGGATGAATTTTTCTAACTGCGGCAATCGATCTCGGCGCGATGATCGATAAAATGAAAATCGCGGCGAGATAAATCAGAATTCGCCAGAGGAGGATGCTCACGAAATATTTTGTGACGAGCTTAGGATTTTTTCGAAAAGCCTTTGGAAGTCGACGGAATCGAGCGGGAATTTTCATGTCGATCCCTCCTCAGTGGTCGACGAGATAAATTGCGATCAAAAAAAGAATCGTCGCGGTGTACATCAATCGAATCGTGTTGATAACATGGCGCGTTGCGAGAGATTCTTCCGCGTCTCCCATATATTCTCGGAAAGATTTTTTGCCGAAATATGAATTTATTCCGCCCAATCGAATATGAAGAGCTCCAGCGACAGCCGCCTCTGCATATCCACCGTTGGGACTTGGATGTTTGTGAGCATCGCGTCGCATGATTTCAAACGCATGGCGGGCATCGAATCCCAATCCAAACGCGGAAAATATAAATAAAATCGCAGTGATTCGCGCTGGAATCAGATTCACGACGTCATCAACTCGCGCCGCAACCCGACCAAAATACAAATATTTTTCATTTTTGTAGCCGAGCATCGAATCCATCGTGTTAGCCATTCGATAGCACATCGCGAGAGGAAGTCCTCCAATTGCGAAATAAAACAGCGGCGAAATGATTCCATCGACAGTATTTTCAGCGACAGTTTCGACAGCGGCGCGACAGATTTCAGATTCATTGAGTTCCTTCGTGTCGCGGCCGACAATCCACGATAATTTTTGACGGGCAAGATCGATTTTATCCATCGCTAGCAATACGCAAATTTCTCGAGCAGATCCAGCGAGCGATTTTGGCGCGATCATGAATGATAGAAAAAATCCCTGGAGCAAAATTTCGATCCATTTTGTCGCGACTGGAATCACATCCGGCGCAAAATGAGATCCCGCTTCGATTGAAAATTTTTTGATGAAATAGACGAGCGCACTTCCAACATGAAAAGTCATTAATAATGCGATTGTTACCAAAATTCCTCCAGTGAACATTTTGTGCCAGTCTGCATCTGTCTTTCGATAAAAAATTCGCTCGAGAAAGCCGATGAAACTTCCCATAATCGCGACGGGATGAAATTTCGAGCGCGGATCTCCTATCAATGTGTCGATTATGAATGCAACGATCGCTGTCAACATTTTGAGCCCTCGAGAATTTTATAAAGCAAATCCATATTAATCGAATCTCGCACGATGCTCGCGAGTCGATCATATGCTCGCTGTTTTTCAGATCGAATGTTTCGCGTCGATTCAATTGGCGGGAGATTTTTGCGAAGTCGGATCAAATTCAAAATCTCGCGGCGAAATTGATCGTTATCAAAAATTCCATGAATGTAAGTTCCAAAAATATTTTGCGACGTCGAAATCTGATTCGATTCAGAAATTCCGGAATGAATCTCATATCCAGACAGATCGTCGAATTCCAAAGTTTCATTTAGAAAATCGAATTTCACGTGGCGAGCTGAAACTTGCCGCGTGATTTTTTTTTCGGCGAATGTTGTCTCGAAATCGAAAAATCCAAATCCATCGATTGAATCGCGATTCGATTCCACATGATTCGGATCAAAAATTTTTTGACCGAGCATCTGATATCCTCCGCAAATTCCAAAAATGATTCCGGAATTTGAATTGAACTCCCGAATTTTTTGCGCGAATCCAGATCGATTTAAAAATTCCAGATCGCCGATTGTATTTTTAGATCCCGGCAAAATTATCACATCAGGATTGAATTCATCGAGCTCTTCAATCGAGCTGCAATATTTTAATGAAACATCAGATTCGCCTTCAAATGAATCAAAATCAGTAAAATTCGAGATTTTTGGAAGTCGAATTACTGCAATTTTGATCTCGCGATTCGATTCAGAATCTTTTTCATCGAGCGATACTGAATCTTCATCATCGATTCCGAGTTTTGGAATAAATGGAATCACGCCGAGGACTGGTTTTTGAGTTTTGTTTTCCAAAAATTCAACTGCTGGAGTAAATAAAGATAGATCGCCTCGAAATTTGTTGATAATCAGAGCTTTGACGAGATCTCTTTCATCCGGTTCAAGCAACTCGAGCGTTCCAACAATCGACGCCAACGCTCCACCGCGATCGATATCTGCGACGAGAATCACTGGAGCGTTAAGATATTTTGCGACGCGCATATTGACGATGTCAGTGTATCGAAGATTGACTTCCGCTGGAGATCCTGCGCCCTCGATGACAAGTGTATCGAAATCCTCGCGCAATTTTTCGATTGAATTTTTGACTGCATCGAACGCTCGCAATGAGAATCGAGTGTGATATTCTCGCGCGCTCATATTTCCAACTGGTCGCCCATCGATTATCACTTGCGATTCTGAATTGCCAGTTGGTTTGAGGAGCACAGGATTCATCGCGACTCGCGGCTCGATTCCTGCGGCTTCCGCTTGAGCGACCTGCGCCCGTCCCATTTCCAATCCCTCGCGAGTCACGAACGAATTGAGAGCCATGTTTTGAGCTTTGAACGGTGAAACTGCTCGCCGATCTTGAAAAAAAATTCTGCAGAGTGCGGCTGTCAAAATCGATTTGCCGACGTGCGACGCTGTCCCCTGCAACATTATCGCCTGCAACCGATTCCCTCCTTCACATTTTGAATTGAATTTGTCGAAGATCAATCGGAATCCCACTCACAACTAGAAAAATTTTCTCGGAATTTTGAGCGAGCATCTGATTCGAAATCCCCGCAAAATCTCGATAAATTCTCGCGAGTTGATTCTCTGGAACGATGCCACTGCCAACTTCATTCGTGACAAAAATGATCTTTCCTCCCGATTCACAAAACTCTCGCGACGCGGAAATCAGATCTTCCATAGATTTTTTCACGGCGTTCGAAATTTTTTCAAAGTCATCGAGATTCTCGAATTTGCAAATCAGATTCGACAGATAAATCGTTACGCAGTCGAATAGAATCGCATCGACGTCATGGATTTTTCGAATCGTTTCATGCGCGTTGAATGGCGATTCGAATGTTTGCCATGAATCTGGACGCCTTTCGCGATGAAGTTTGACTCGATGTTTCATCTCGTCATCGAAAATCTGTGCTGTCGCGATGTATGCAATTCGATTTCCAAAACTCTCGGCGAATTTTTCAGCGAAACTCGATTTTCCAGAGCGAGCTCCTCCAGTCACCAAAAAAATTCCTTCCATTACATGCGCCTCCGACATGCATCGACAAAATTCCGCGCCATCGATTCAGCTCCAGCAAAATGAAAATGCAAATATGATCCGATCGAATTTTTGAAAATTCTTCCGGCGGAATATTTTTCTGAATCTCGAAGCCTTGTGCATTCGAAAATCGATTTGTCCTTCGATTTCATCTCTTTTGAAAAATGAAATTCATGCGCATGAAAAATCTCGCCAGACTTTCCGAGAATACAATCGCGATTCAATCGAGCTTCGACATAACCTACCATTTGCAATTTCGATTCCATTTCAACTTTCGACTCGAAAACTCCACACATCTCGAAAATTTTTCCATTGAAATCTTGAATCGACTTTGAAAGATACATGAATCCACCGCATTCAGCGAGAATCGGCATGGAATTTTGAGCGGCTTGAAAAATCGAATTTCGCATCGATGAATTTTTCTCGAGATCCTCGGCAAACATTTCGGGAAATCCTCCGCCAATGATTAATCCTTCGCACTCCGGCAAAATTTTGTCATGGAGCGGCGAAAAATAGATCAATTCCGCGCCAAATTTTTCAAGCACCGACAAACTCTCGGGATAATAAAATGAAAATACCTCGTCTCGAGCGATTGCGATTCGAGGGCGTCTCGAAAAATCCTCGATTTGAGGTTCTAGAGATATTTTTGAAACTTCGAGAATTTTATCGAGATCAAGCTGAGATTCGATCGCCGCGGAAATTTTTGCGATTGATTCATCGAGTTCAACTGATTCCGTCGCTGGAGTCAATCCTAAATGTCGCTCCGGAAGTTTCAACGATTCATCGCGGCGAATTGCGCCGAATGATTCGATTCCAATTTTCGAGAGCGATTCTTCAATCATTCGCCGATGATTTTCTGAACCGATTCGATTCAAAATCACTCCTGCGAATTTCAAATCTGGATCGAAATTTTTGAATCCTAATGCTGTTGCCGCCGCGGAAGATCCTTGCGACTTTACATCGAGAATCAAAATCACTGGGCTATCTAACAATTTTGCGATTTCTGCAGTTGACGAGACTCCATTCGAGCCGCCGTCGAATAATCCCATGACTCCTTCGATTATCGCGAGATCAAATTTTTGAGACGATTCGACGAACATCTCGCGCAATTTTTCAGCCGGCACGAGCCATGAATCAAGATTTCGCGATTGAACTCCCGATGCTCGCGAATGAAATCCTGGATCGATGTAATCTGGACCAATTTTGTATGGCTGAACTTTGAGTCCGCGATTTTTGAGAGCCGATAAAATTCCAGTCACGATTGTAGTTTTTCCACAGCCGCTTGATGCTGCCGCGATAACAATTCGAGGAGTTTTCATATTTACCTCCGATTGTCAAGCATGTAGAGAATCGCGTTGAGACTTGCAGCAGCGATAGGACTTCCGCCCTTTGTTCCTTCGACAGTTATGAATGGAATTTGATTTTGATTCGCCAATTCAGATTTTGAATCAGCCGCACCGACAAATCCAACAGGAATTCCAATGATGACAGCTGGCTTGATATTCTCCTCTCGATAAAGTCTTAAAACTTCGAACAATGCAGTTGGAGCATTTCCAATCGCGACAATCGAGCCGTCTAAATTTTTTCCGAACGATCTCATTGCCGCCATCGATCGAGTGATATTTTCGCGTTCAGCAAGAGATCGAATCTCGTCATCTGCAACTCGGCAGAAAACCTCGCCGCCGAATCGATTCAGCACTCGCTTATTGATTCCAGTTCTAACCATCTCGACATCAGTGAAAACATTCGCGCCGGATTGAATTGCTCGCTTCGTCGATTCAATCGCGTCGGGATGAATTCGAATGACTCGAGCATAATCTGGATCTCCCGCGGCATGAATTATTCGCGAATAGATTTGAACTTCTTCCGCCGATAAATTCAAATTTTCAAGATATGGCGCAATGATTTCCATGCTCCGATTTTCAATTTCCATTGGATTTTTGATCATTTCAACTCTCCTATCAATTTTAAAACTTCATCGAAACTTTGTGTGAGATTTGGATAATCGATTCGAGGACGATCGATCATCACGACAGGAATTTTGAGATCTTCAGCCGCCTCGATTTTTGAATCAACGCCGCCGATTTTCCCAGAATCTTTGGTGACAATTACATCTGCCCCAAAATTTTCAAACAGTGCTCGATTCAGATCCCGCGAAAATGATCCCTGCATTGCAATGATGTTTCGAGGCTGCAATCCTAAATCGAGACATTTTTGAATCACTTCTGGAGTCGGCAAAACTCTAGCAATGATGTTTCGATCTTTCAATTCCGCGCAAAAAATTTCGAGAGTCTTACTTCCAGTCGTCAAAAAAATATTCTGCCCAAGCTCGCGAGATTTTTGAGCCGCCTCGAGATAATTCGCAGCGTGATAAATCTTTCCATGCGATTCAATCTCCGGACGCTCGTATCGAATGTAATTCCATGAATTTTTTCGACAAACTTCAATCGCGTTCATGGAAATATTTTCTGCATATGGATGCGACGCGTCAACGAGAATTTTGATTTCTCGAGCGCGCATGAAATCCTCCAATTCATTTTGATCGAGTCGTTTTGAATTGATCTCGATTTCGGGCGGAAGATTTTCATCGAGAATTTCTCTTCCATATTCACTCGCCACTGAAATCGTGATATCGAGACTTTTTCCGAATAAAAAAACGGCAAGCTCTCGACCGTCTCGAGTGCCTGCCAATACTAATATTTTCATATTTCATAACCTCGCGGAGTGATCATAATTCCGTCGCGAATAAATGTTCGAGAGTTTCCAATGATAACGATTGAAGTCATTGAAATATTTTCGAAAGTGAATTTGTCGAGCGTCGTGAGAATTTTTGATTCACCGATTCTCGACGCGTCAGTCACAATTCCAACCGGAGTTTTGGGATCTCGATATTTCAATAAAATTTTTTGAGCGATTTCGATTTGCTCGATTCGCTTGTGACTTTTGGGATTATACAGCGCGATGACAAAATCTCCTTGAGCCGCTGATTCGATTCTCTTTTCAATGACTTCCCATGGAGTTAAAAGATCGCTGAGAGATATCGTTGCAAAATCATTCATCAACGGCGCACCGAGAATCGCGGCAGCTGAATTCGCAGAAGAAATTCCAGGAATGATTTCAAATTCTGGACGATCTTCCGCGGGAATTTTCAAAAGCATTTCAAGAATCAAGCCAGCCATTCCATAAATTCCAGAATCGCCGCTCGAAATTATCGAGACAGTTTGAGATCTGGATTCATCGAGCGCGAGTCTGCATCGCTCGATTTCGCCCATCATTCCAGTCCCAATAATTTTTTTGCCATCGATCAAATTCGCAATGAGCTTGATATATGTGTTATAACCAACAATTACTTCAGATTCTTCGATTGATTTCAAGGCGCGCGGAGAAATCAGATCGATCGATCCTGGACCAATTCCAACGACAAAAATTTTTCCCATTTCAAACTTCCTTCAATAAAGATCGGAGCACTTCAATAAGCCGATTGTTATCTTCACAAGAACGAATTGAGATTCTCAAAAAATTCCCATCAATTTTGTTTGAAAGATCCTTGAGAAGAATTTTGTTCTCAATTAAAAGCTTGCGAACGATATCAGAACTCGAAATTTTTTGAGATTCAACCATTACAAAATTTGCTCCAGATGGGATCACTCTCAAACTCGGAATTTGATTCAATTCTTGCGAAAATCGATCGCGTTCAGCTCGAAGAAGTTTCAATGATTCGAGATAAATCGATTTATATTTTTCCACAATTTGCATGAAAAATTCGCCGATTGAGTTGATATTCCAAATCGCGACATCCCTTTTCATTCGTGAAATCAAATCGAGATCGCCGGATGCCAATATTCCAAGTCGAAGTCCAGGAATTCCATATGATTTTGATATACTCTTCATGACTATTAGATTTGGATTCGAATCGAGAATTTTTTGATCGATCAAAGTTGCATTTTCATCAGCAAAATCAACGAAACTTTCATCGAGAATCAGTCTAATGTTTTTCGATTTTGTCCAATCGATTAATTTCAATAAATCTTCGCGATCGATAAAATTTCCCGAGGGATTATCTGGATTGATCAAAATCAGACTCGAAATTTCATGCGCGTCGAAAAATTCAATGAGATCTTTTGCAGTGTAAGAGAAATTTTGATTCGATGGACAAAATTCGATCGTTTCAGATTTCTCATATCGATTTGGATATTCCTCGAACGTTGGGCGAATGATTCCGATTTTGCCTTCGATGAATGACATCAGCGATTTGATCAATTCTGCCGCACCATTCCCGACCAAAATATTCTCGCGATGAACACCAAAATTTTTCGATGCAAGAAGAGAATTGACTTCCATTCCGGAAGGATAATTCGTGATTAGCGTCTGCAGATTCGACTGAATTTCATCGATCAATCTTTGCGGCGGGAAAAATGGATTGACGAGATAACAAAAATCGAGCAAACCTGGATATCTCCAATAACCACCATATCTCCGCTGGATTTTTTTGATTTTCTCTTCCGATGTTTTGGCGAAAATCGATTCGGCAATATCGAGATCCTGCTCATCATCGATTTCATACCAGCGACGCTCGCCATGATTCAATCGTTTTGCGCGAATTCCGGGATCTTCAAGAATCATTATGACTCTCAAAACCTGCTCATAATATTCATTCATTCCGAGCGAAGTTGAATATGCTTCGAGAAATGGAATGTATCGAGTCGCCGAAAATTTTTGACTGAATTTATAAATATTGACCGTCTTGAAATATTCCGAAACTTGATCGAATCTGAAATCGCGTTTTGAAATGAAAGATAGAATCGAATCATCGTCAGACAATCGAAGGCAAGTTCCATCCATCCAGCTCTCATATTTATCAACTAGTGCCAGTGAATCGCGAGGATCTTCAATCAATTCCGTGAGCAATTCATCATCGAAAATCAAATCAGACTCGAGCAATATTGTATCTTCACGTTTCAAATAATCCCGCGCGAGATACAGCGAATAAATGTTGTTCGTGCGATCGTAAATTGGATTTTGAACATAAACAATCGGCGTTTGAATTCCGAGCGTCGCGATGAAATCGATAAGTTTCTGTCCCTCATAACCTACAACAATCACGATTCGAGACAGATGAAGTTTTTCGAGCTGATGCAGCATTCGATCAATCAGAGTCACGCCATTGACTTTGACCATGCATTTTGTATTGTCTCGAGTTAATTCCTTGAGACGTCGTCCCATGCCAGCCGCTAAAATTATTGCCTGCATTGTTACACCTCCCAAATCAAAGCGATTGTCACTGAATCGAATTTTGTTTTTGTCAGAGCGAATCGAGCTTTATCGACGCATGCAAGTGCTGAGGATTCGCAAACATTTCCAACTCCAATTTGATTTTTAACGAATTCAGATTCATCCAAAGAATATTTTTGAATGATCTCTTTGAGTTTTTGAATCGAGAAAAATCGAATCTCTCGATCAATCTGTCGAGCAACTTCAATCAATCCAGTTTCATCTTTTTTGATCTCGACGCTCGCTAAAAGATCAATTCTCTCGATTGGCTGACCGATCATTTCGCAAGATTTTTTCAATGCATCGAGAATTTTTTCTGATTCAACTCCACGACGACAGCCAATTCCAGCGATTAATCGTCGCGGAGTTAAAAATAGAATTCGAGGATTTTTGGGGAAAAATCGATCCGTGATCAAAATTGTTGGAACTTCATCGTCAATCAAATATCGAACTCGTTCGCCATTGAGAATCGCCGAATTGATTTGCTTAATCGATTCGCGTGGATGAAGTCTCAATCCCATATCATTCGAAACCGAGTCAATCGAGATTTTCTCTTCAACATCTGTCGCCGTGGTGATAACTGGATTCGCTCCAATCGCCGCGGCAATTTTTTTTGTGAGATCATTTGCTCCGCCCGCATGTCCAGATAGCAAACTGATAACATTCCGAGCGCGTTCATCCAAAACAATGACTGCAGGATCTATCAATTTGTTTTGAATCATTGGCGCGATCTTTCTCACGACGATTCCAACGGCGCAGATGAAAATCAATGCATCGAATGATCGAAAAATCTCCGGCAATAAATCGAGTTTCTCGAATCGTTTTGAATCTGGAAAAATTTTCGAGATTCTTTCCGAGATTTCATGTCCTCCCGATGTGATTGAAAAGATCGCAATTCTCATTTTCTAAATCCATGCGAAAAATTTGAATCATAAAGTTTCGAGAGTTCATATTCGCAATCGAGACAGTTGCCAACGATTATCATTGCAGTTCGATCGATTCCAGATTTTTCGACTTGATCTGCAATTGTTTCGAGAGTTCCCCGAATAATCTTTTCATCATTCCATGACGCTTTTTGAACAATCGCGACTGGAGTGCTCGATTCATAACTTGTCAAAAGATCTGCAACAACATCGCGAATTCGATCGATTGAAAGGAAAATGCACATTGTCGATTTATGAGTTGCAAGATTTTTCAGCGATTCAGATTCTGGAACTCGAGTTCTGCCGGCGATTCGAGTGAGAATTACAGTTTGCGAAACATTTGGAAGAGTGAATTCAGTTTTGAGACTCGATGCCGCGGCTAAAAATGAACTGACTCCAGGCGTCACATCGAATTCGATTCCGCGTTTCGATAGAGCATCCATTTGTTCTTGAATCGCGCCGTAAATCGATGGATCGCCGGTGTGCAATCGAACTGTCATTTGAGATTTCGATTCAGTTTCCTCGATGACTGCTAAAACTTCATCGAGAGTCATTGATGCGGAATTGAAAATTCGAGCATCCTTCCGACAGAATTGCAGCAATTCAGGATTGACGAGCGAGCCTGCATAAATCACGACGTCTGCAGTTTCCAAAAATTTTTTGCCGCGAAGAGTTATCAAATCGACTGCACCAGATCCCGCGCCGACTATATGTACCACTCTAAACCTCCTCAAATTTCCAATACAAGCTTTTTGAAATCATACATAAGAGAAAGCTCTTTAACATTGAAGAAATCTTCATTCTCTTTGAATCCATGTTTAACGAGAGAATCACGAATATTTGAAAATTCATTGCTATCGACGTTGATAAAGAAGATCATATTTCCACGTTGCGATTTCATTTCGTTGACAAGATTATCAATTGCGTCAGGAAATGCAGCATTTAATCCAATATCACCATCATTTTTCCCGATGAAATTGACAACTCTTTCCATATCTTTTGGATAGATAAAAAATCCACGCCGACGAGTCAGTGATAGATTCGCAATTTTCTTCCACAAGTGTGCTACATGCCGATTTAAATCTTGAGAAGTATCGAATAGCTCCATAATCACATCATTAGAATAGAAAGGAGTCCTCAAAAAATATGAAAACCAAAGTCGATTGAAATCATCTTTGAAATTGATACCGTGAGATCGATCTGAAAAATGTGTAATTTCACGCCCAGCTTTTTTAGGATTTCCAAACTTTCTCGCAACATGAACAAGTCGATTAAATTTCACTGGCAATTTGAGATAATTGTCACGAAATAGAATGTTCAATGCATCTTGATCCAGATTTGGACTTTCTGGATATTGCACAAGTATATCGATACAGCGCGATAGTAAATTGCTTCCATTCATTAACTTTCTGAGTTGAGTTAAATCGAGCAATAAAACTCCTGCATTGAAATAATCATTCCATTTTATTATTTCGTTTTTAACTAATGGATTGACATGCGATAATGATTCTTGAGTATAACCTGAAGTGATTTGCGGAACTGCAGCAACTGGAAATTTTTTCAAGTCTACATTCCAAAAATCTTTGATATCCAGATTCACGATAATATCCGCGTCGAGATAAATAACTTTTTCGATTGATTTTGGGAGCAAATCGAGAATCAATGCTCTATAAAAAGTTGCCACAGAGAGTTTTTTCTGAACTTTAGGGATCTTGTTGACAATCTCTTCTCCACGTCCCGGTGCGAGCAAATCGACATCATAAAACAAAATTTTTTGATCGAAACTGTAAACGATGTGACGGAGTTTTTTGCGATTTGTATCGGTGAGTGTCGAATCGTGTAACAAATGGATTGTCACAGGCTCTTTAGTATTTTCAAAAAGAGATTGAATCGAAGTGCCAAGGAATTTTGTATATTTTCCAGAGGCATCGTACAAAGCATAACAAACATGAAACATCTACAAAATCCTCACATTTCTCGCACAAGGCGTTCGTTATAACTCGACATCAAAAAATCTTTGACGTTGAAGAAATCTTGATTCTCCAAAAATCCATGCTCGAGCAAAGCATCACGAATTTCTGCATATTCATTATCTTTCACTTTGATAAAGAACATGATTTTTCCGCGTTGTTCTTCCATTGTTGAAATGAGAATATCCAATGCATTTGGAAATTGTGCATTGAGCCCAATATCTTCATCATTTTTTCCAATGAAATTAACAATTTTCTCCGCGTCATTTGGATAAATGAAGAATCCACGCCGACGAGTTGGTGAGAGATTTGCGATAATCTTCCAAAGAAATCCTATATTTTGAGCCGAGGAACTAATGGATTCCACTAATTCCAACAGCGTTTCAGCAGAATAAAAAGGCGTTCGAACAAAATATGAAAACCAGAGCTGATTGAAAATATCCTTCTTATACAGCCCGTTCGCATGTCCCCAGAAATGATAGATCATCTCCGTGACTTCACGAGATCCTTCTTTGCGAAGATGAATGACACTTCGATTGAATTTTGCAGGCAATTTCAGATATTTATTATTGAAGAGTACATTCAGTGAATCTTGATCTATTAATTTTGCTTCCCGTCCAAAAGTTTTTCGAATTTCTAGGCAACGATCGAGTAGGGTTGATGCCCCCCCCCCCCCGAGTTTTCTGACTTGACTTAAATCAATCACGAGAATTCCAGAATTGAAATAATCTTGAGAATCAACTACTCCAGATTTGACTGGAGGATGTTTTTTCAAATAATTTTGCGCATCTTTTGCCGCGAGGATCTCTGGAGTTGCAGCAATTGAATTGCCTTCAAGATTAATTGTCCAAAGCGAATTAATGTCAAGATTTACGAGTGTATCGCCGTCGAGATAAATAACTCTCGAAACTTCTTTTGACAAGATCTGTGGAATCAGCAATCGATAGAATGGCGCAATCTTGTTTCGAGATGAATCAAAAAATTGAACATTTTTCTCGATCTTTTTGATTTCATTCGTGAGCAACTCATCCACATTATGAAAAACGATTTCTTGTTCAAGAATGTAAACGAGTTTTTGAAGTTTGCGTTGATTTTCATTCGAAAGAGTTGAGTCGTGAAGAATATGAATCGTGACATTTTCTTTAGTATTTTCGAGGAGCGATTGAATCGAAGTTCCAACGAATTTTGAATATTTTCCAGATTCATCGCGGAGTGCATAACAGACATGGATCAAAAAAATTCCCCCTCACATATTCAAGACATGGCTATAGCCTTCCTTATAAACCGCATATAATCCATTCACATCGAAGAAATCAATGTTCTCTTTGAATTTATGACGAATAAGAGTTTGACGAATTTGCGGATAATCTGTTTCCGGAACGTAGATAAAAAACATCACTTCTCCACGGCGCGATTCCATATTTTCGACAAGATTCTCAATTGCATTTGGAAATTCCGCATTGAGTCCGATATCTCCATCGCTTTTTCCTATGAGATTCACGATTTTTTCTGCATCTTTAGGATACACAAAGAATCCTCGACTTCGAATGGTTGATAGATTCGCAATTCTTTTCCAAAGATTTTTCTCTTTTTGAATCGTGCGTTGAGATGCATCTGTCATATTTAACAGTGCCTCCGACGTACAAAATGGAGTTCGGCAATAATATGAAAACCAAAGCCGATTAAATGCATCGATCATTTCACTTTTTGCGGTTCTTTGATTGTAATGCAAAATATCCCGCTCAATGTGAGATCTATTTCCATTGCGACGCTCTATATCGATTCGCCGATTGAATCGAGATGACAATTTCAAAAAGTTATTTCGATACATGTAGTTAAGTGCATCTTGATCGTTCAATTTATAGTGTGGACGTTCAAGGATTGTATCTACACCGCGATCGAGCAAGTCTCCCTCTTCTTGACGAATTTTATCCAAATCCATAATCATGACGCCCGCATTGAAATAATCCCGGAAGTCAACATCGCCATCTACAACTGGACCAAATCTCTTGAGTGTAAATTCTCTTTGTCCAGATGAAAATTCCGGAATTGCAGCAATTGGATGTCCCTCGAGATCCATCGTCCACATTTCATTGATATCCAGATGAATGATGAGATCCGCGTCAAGATAAATTACTCGTGATACATGCGGTGGAAACAATCCTGGAATCATTAAACGATAGTAGATTGCCACTCCATGACGATCATTTTTGAGACTCGGAATATCCCAACACCGTTCAATTTTTTCAGGCACAAGCTCATCGACGTTATAAAAAAGTACGTCTTGATTGAAATTGCAAATGAGCTGACGAAGTAGATTTCGATTTTTCTCGGAAAGAGTGTCATCATAAAGAATATGTACAGTGACATTCTCCTTTGTATTTTCGAGAAGTGATTGAATCGAAGTCCCGACGAATTTTGAATATGTGCCTTGCTCGTCACGAAGTGCATAACAGACATGTATCAATTGAAAGCCCTCCTACATTTCTTGTACGAGGCGCCTATTGGAATCAGTCAGAACAAGTTCATTGACGTTGAAAAAGTCTTCATATTCTTCAAAACCACGATCGTTAAGAATATCGCGAATTTCTTTATATTCTTTCGGATTGACTTGTATGAAGAAAATTATATTACCACGCGATTCTTCCATCGTTTCAACTAGATGATTAATCGCGTTTGGAAATTCTGCATTGAGTCCAATATCGCCCGCATTTTTTCCAATAAAATTTGTAACTTTTTCAGCTTCAGCAGGATAGACATAAAATCCACGTTGACTGACTCTTGTATTAGCAATCTTTCTCCAAATTTCAATAACATTTCCATACATAGCCTGCGACATGTCAATCAGATTGAAAAGAGTTTCTGGAGTGTAGAAAGGCGTGCGAAAAAAATATTCAAACCAAAGACGATTGAATGCATCACTAACATTGCAATTCATAGATTGGTGATTGTAATGAATGATACTGCTTTCAATTATCGATGAATTTCCCTTTCGCCTTTCGATATCGACTCTCAAGTTGAATTTACGCTGAAGCTGGAGATAATTTTTACGGAAAACGTAATTGAGTGCGTCTTGATCGAGATACTTATATTTAGGATGCCGTAAAATTGCATCCAAGCACTCAAACGATAGTGCCCCCCCCCCCCGCGAACGAAGTCTATTCAGATCCATTAAGAGGACACCGGAATTGAAATACTCTTCAGCTTTTACGTCGCCATCTTTGACAGGATCTACATCCAAAGCGATCATTCGTGGACTTCTTCCAGATACAGATTCTGGAATTGCAGCGATCGGAAAATTATTAAGATCAATATTCCAAAATTCCTTGATATCGAGATTTACAATTATATCTGCATCAAGATAGATCGCTTTTGAGGCTTGTTTTGGTAAAAATCTCGGGATGAAGAATCGATAAAACATGGCAACTCCATGGCGCACCATTTTGAGTTGTGGAATATTCCAAAATTTCTCGATATCTTCACTCGCAAGCTCGTCAACGTTATAGAATACAATTTCCTGCTCAAAATTATAGACAAGTTTGCAGAATTTCTTTCGATTCTCTTCTGAAAGCGTTGAATCATGAAACAGATGAACCGTGATATCTTCGCGAGTGTTATCGAGGAGCGATTGTATCGACGCACCGATGAATTTGGAATATTTTCCGGATTCATCTCTAAGCGCATAACAAACATGGATCAACTGACAGTTCTCCTCCTTTACATTTCTAAAACGAGCTTATTAAAATTTTGCGTTGGAATAAGTTCTTTGACGTTGAAAAAATCCTCGTCTTTTTTGAATCCAAGATTGATCAATGTATCACGAATTTTTATATATTCATCGTTGTTGACGTTAATGAAAAACATGATCTCGCCGCGATATTCTTGAATCGTTTCAATGAGATTATCCAAAGCATTCGGAAATTGAGCATTAAGTCCGATGGCATAATCATTTTTTCCTATGAGTTCAACAACTTTTTCAGCATCCTGTGGATAGATGAAAAATCCACGACGTCGATTCGCTGATAGATTTGCAATCTTTTTCCATAAGTGATTTGCCCTTTTAATTGATTCTCGCGATACGTCTGCCAAATTCATGACACTTTTTGCGGAGTAGAATGGAGTTTGACAATAATATTTAAACCAGAGTCGATTGTAATCATCATTAAAGTCAATACCATATGCTCCGCCCGCATAATGAAGAATCTCTCGATTTTCTTTCCTATCCCCACCAATTCTTCGAGCTAAAAATACGAGACGATTGAATTTTGCAGGTAATTTCAAATAATTGTCTTTGAAAATGAGATTCAGCGTGTTTTGATCGGGGAAAATTGGACATTCTGGATATTTGAAGAGAGCATCTATGCAACGTTCAAATAGATAACCCCCCCCCCCCGCGAATTTGAGAGAGATTCATCATCAGAACACCAGAATTGAAATAATTATCCCAATCGAAAATTCCTTTTCTGACAAGCGGATTCACTTTGGACATGGATTCCTTGGTGTGACCGGATGTGGCTTGTGGAATCGCGGCAATAGGAAACAATCCTAATCTTCTATCCCACAATTCCTTGATATCAAGATTGATTATTGTGTCTGCATCAAGATAAATTGCTTTTCTAATGTTTTGAGACAGAACATCAGGAATCAAAGTGCGATAAAAGCATGCAACGGAAAATTTATCATTCACGCTCGACATATTTTTGGAAATTCTTTTTCGTTCTTTTGACATGAGCATTTCCACGTCGTAGAAAACGATGTAATTCCCTTGAGTGTAGACAATTTGAGATAATTTATTTCTGTTTTCATCTGTGAGAGTGGAATCATGTAAGACATGGATTGTTACGGTTTCATCAGTGTTGTCCAAAAGAGATTGGATCGACATTCCGAGAAACTTTGAGTATTTTCCCGATACATCGTAAAGGGAATAGCACACGTGAACCACGATTATTCCTCCTACATTTCTTGTATGAATCGATAGCCGTTGTCATTTGAATTGAGCTCTCTGACGTTGAAAAAATCAGTATGCTCCTCGAAACCATGTTCTTTGAGGATGCCGCGTACATCGCTAAACTTATCCTCAGCCAAGTTTATAAAGAACATGTATTTGCCACGATATTTTTCCATCGTTGAAATTAGATTCTCCATTGCATTTGGAATTTCTGCGTTGAGCCCGATATCCTCATCATTCTTTCCGATGAACTGTATGATTCGATCTGAATCTTTTGGATATATGAAAAATCCACGTTGACGAGTCACATCGAGATTTACGATCTTTTTCCAAAGATTTCCTTTTTGAAGTTCAAAACGTTGCGAAGATGCAAGCAAATCAACTACTTTCTCGGGAGAGAAAAATGGAGTTCGACTGTAATATTCAAACCACAGTTGATTAAATTCATCCTTGAAATCGATTCCAAATGCATGGGCAGCATAGTGTATGATTTCTCGCCCGACTTTTTGAGATTTTCTAAACTTTCGATTAAGAAATACAAGTCGATTGAATTTCACAGGCAACTTCAGATAGTTTTCTTTGAATACAAAATTGAGTGCATTTTGATCAGGACAATCCGTAGCATTTGGATATTTTTCGAAAAATGCAAGACATCTATCGAGGAGATTGCCATCCTCTGTTGAAATTCTGAGTTGATCTAGATTCATCATCAGAACGCCGGAATTGAAATAATCATTCCAAATAAAAACTCCATCTTTGATTAACAAATTCACACTCGACATTGATTCTTGCGTGTGTCCAGATTTTGATTCTGGAATTGCAGCGATTGGAAATTTTTGGAGATCAATTCCCCAGAACTCTTTTATATCGAAATTAATGATCGTGTCTGCATCGAGATAAATCGCTTTGTCAATTGTTGTCGAGAGGATGTTGGGAATCATTGCGCGGTAAAAACATGCGACGGAAAACCTACTCTTCAAGTATGGAACGCCATCGAATATTTTTTGTTTTTCTTTCGGAACAAGAATATCTACATTGTAGAAAATGATCTCTTGTTCGTGCGAATAAGCAATTTTAGTCAGCTTATTCCGATTGTCTTTTGTGAGAGTGGAATCATGTAAAACATGAATTGTTACAGTTTCATCAGTGTTGTCCAAAAGAGATTGGATCGACATTCCGAGAAACTTTGAGTATTTTCCCGATACGTCGTAAAGAGAATAACACACATGAATCAACATTACTCCTCCTCACATTGATTTTATAAATCGATAACCGTTGTCGTTCAACTTGAGTTCCTCGACATTGAAAAAATCAATATACTCCTCGAAACCGCGACCAATTAGCAAATCGCGAATTGTATGGTATTCTTCATCTTCGACTTTGATGAAGAAAGAAATATTGCCTCGATTTTCTTCCATCGTTGATGTCAAATTATCAATAGCGTTTGGAAAGTCTGCATTTAAACCGATAGCATTGTCATTTTTTCCGATAAGCCGCACAACTTGATCTGAATCTTTTGGGTACATGAAAAATCCACGTTGACGAGTCACATCGAGATTTACGATTCTTTTCCAAATAAATCCTTTTTGAATTGCGGAACTTCTCGAAGATGTAAGCAAATCGATAACACTTTCAGAAGAGAAAAATGGTGTTCGACAATAACATTCGAACCAAAGTCGATCATAATCGTCACTAAATTTTGTGCCGAATGTTTGAGAAGCATAATGAATAATTTCTCGCCCAGCCTTTTTGGGAGTTCCAAGTCTTCTCGCTAGAAATACGAGTCGATTAAATTTCGGCGGCAACTTCAGATAATTTTCTTTGAAGATGAAATTTAATGCATTTTGATCCATCAATTTTTGTTGCGTTCCCCAAGATGCTCTCACTTTTAAGCAACGTTCCAAAAGTCCATCAATTTCAAAACTTCTTATTCGTTCCAGATCCAGAAGAAGTACTCCAGAATTGAAATAATCCTCCGATTTGAGAATTTTTTGTCTGACCAGCGGCTCAAAATTTTCAATTTCTTCTTTGGATTCACCGACACTAGCTTGAGTCACTGCAGCAATTGGAAACCAATTCAAATCGACATTCCATAACTCCGCTATATCCAGATTCACAATTGTATCTGAATCGAGATATATTGCTCGTTCAATGTCCTGTGACAAGATATTAGGTATCAACAGTCTATAGAATGGCGCAAATTTATTTTTATTTTTCGGCAGATTTTGCACATATGAATCAATAAAATCAAGCTTGTCTGGTACGAGTTTTTCCACATCATGAAACATAATTTCTTGAGATTGAGTATATACAAGCTTGCGAAACCTTTGTTGATTATCCAGTGACAGTGTGGAGTCATGAAGTAAATGGATTGTCACATCTTCCTTCGTATTTTCAAGGAGAGATTGAATGGACATTCCGACGAATTTGGAATATTTTCCAGATTCATCACGGAGTGCATAACATACATGGATCAAAAAATTTCCCCCTCTTTAAAAAAATTTTCACAAAAAAATCCGCGAGCATTTTACTCACGGATCTATATAAAATCAATTCATTCAGTTTGATTCAAATGCAAACCTAATAAATCGCTCGTCTGTCAATTAAGTACAGGCGAGTTTTTTATTCATAAGAAACCATCTTCTCTAATTTTAGACAACAATTTTTGAGAAGTTCCATTGCCCAGAGTTAAATCGAAATAATCAAGGATGTTTTGTATCGCTATATCGTTCGCACTCTCGAGAACATTTTGATTGCTCAATCCAACTTCTTGAGTTCTAGGAATGTACTCGAATCTCACAAAATCTCTCGGATGAACTGCTGGATAATTGTTATGTGTCGCCCAAATTTTTAACCATAAATCGTCAGCCATTGGACAAACTTCCATGATCGCCAGTTCGTCAAATGCTTCATGTGGAATCGAATGAGGAGGATACAACACACCTCCAACTCCAACTGGCAACAATTGATAAGACGGTTGCTCGATCAATATTTCATCTGGAAGTCGCCAACTCTGATAATTTCGAACTTCGCCATTTTCCTTGAATAGAATTCGATTTGTCCGCATCGCAGAAATGCAATTTGGATATTTTTGATATGCCGAAATCAATCGCGATACGAGCGTTTTGTCATAGATAACATCGTCATCCAAGACAATGATACAATGCTCCGGATATTCCTGCATCGCGTAAAAATATTTCTTGTGCGGTTTTAAATCTCCAGAAACAAATCGAATCTCGAATTTTGGATTTTCTTGAAGATCGAGTAATTCTTGAGGAAGTTCAGATTCCTTTTTCGGGAAATTATCTTCAGAAAGCCATAACAGAATTTTTTCAGGCAATACAGTTTGCTCAAGGAGCGATTTGATTGTCTGATTCACTGTATTGATTCGCGCAGGATAACTAGTCAAGGAAACAATGACATTAGAGATCTTTCGGCTAAATAGATTCGCATCCAGATCCTTTTTATATGAATCAATGCTCGCCATTGATTCATAATTTTTGCGAGATTGAATTCCCATAGATTCCAATTCATCTCGATGATCAATCATATAAATCATGGCATTTCGAAGAGATTCAACATCTTCCGTTTTGACGATCTTTCCATTCCCGCCGTCGATCATATATTTCGCGCCGACGTTTTCAGTGACAATCAATGGCTTTGATAACATCGCGCCTTCCAATGCTACGAGAGAACATGATTCGTCTCTCGATGCAACGATAACAACATCCATTGACGATAGAGTCTCAATTTTATTTTTCTCGCCGCGAATAACTCCGAGATAATGGATGTTCGATTCGCCTTTGATTCGACGGAAAAGTTGAGCTGCGAATGCTGTTCCACTATCGCAAAATTCTCCCGCAAAATACAGTTCAGATCGATATCGATATTCATCCGGCATTGTCAGATAAGCGTCAACAAGAACATCATAGCCTTTTCGACGCTGAATTGTGCCGAATTGAACGAATCGAATTTTCTTATTCTGTCCAGGAATATAATCGACTGCCATTTCAGATTCATCTTCGACGCAATTATGAATCACTCGCGGACGATGATTCGTGAATTTCATAATCGCATCGGCGGCATAATCACTCACGCAAACGATATTTCGACTGTCACGCAATGTATCGAGTCGCCGTTGATTCCTTTGGACAAAATCGGGAATATTCGTTGCCTCTCTAACATACCAAGACACCGGAATATACTTCGAGAGACAGCGAACATATTTATCAGTCATGATTGTATTACAAATCGCCAAGGAAAATTGCTTTGCTTGAATCTCAATTTGTGGATTGTCTAAATCTTTTTCAGTGACAATTGCGACTGGAATTCCCTCTTTCTCGAATTCCTGCGAAAATGCTCCAGGTTTTGCACTCCAGACAAATGGATAATATCCAAGATCTCGCGCGACTTTACACATTCGAAGAAGTGAGCGTGGAGATCCTGCATAAAACATTTCGTGAGAGACAAAGAGAATTCGCTTTTCAATCGCAACATCTTGAATATTATCTTGATTTCCAACAATTCCAAGCACTTCGCCAAAATTTCGAGTTTGAGTTTCGAAAGAGGCATTTGATTTGCTATATGGAAAATCTTTATAGACTTCGTAGATATATTCTTTATTCTTGATCGTTTCCATCAGCGGATTAAATGCAACATATGGCGAAATTGTCATTTCAGGTAAATTCGTTGATTTTAAATTTCTCAAAAATTCCTCAACGAAATCGAAAATTCCAGCATGCATTTTTTCAATCTGATCGGAATTTTTCGGCGCGTGAGCAGTTCTGATAAATTGAATCTCGCCATTTTCATCCAGAGAATAAGATTGTATTGTCGCATCCGTTGAAGTGAATAGAAATTCCAGCGGTTTTTGAAGTCGATCTACATCGTTATTCGCATTTTTCCCCATGGGATAGATGAATCGCCCGAGTTCAAGATTATGGAATGGCGAATAGATATACGCGTCGACCGTTTTATCTTCCATACTCAAAATCATAGAGTTATTGCGACTTGGCGTTAGAAGTGCTCCATGAATTTGCCAATTATCATCGGGAATTTGCGTCTCGAGAAAATATTTCAATGCAATTATACAAGTTTCTGCCCATCCAATATCGACGATCAAAATTTTCCGAGCATCTCCAACTTTATCCGCAAAATATTTTCGAGCCGCGTCAATATGAGGCTGAGAATGCTCGCGAATTTTTTCCGAACAGTCAATCAAAAATCTGCTCAATCGATTCTTGCAATCCAGCACCGCTTTCGGAAATGCAAATTGCTCCAAATCATGCTCTTCCAAATCCTCAAGGAGATAATCGAATCCCGTGATTTGCAAAATTTCTCGAAGAGGTTTCATGTCACGATATTCATCTATCGCTAGAAGTACTGAATTCGAAATGAGATTGTAAAGATTTCGCTCAGTTGTCACTTCGAAAATTGCATTTTTTGAGATTTGAATATGCTCGCTCGGAACGTCATTATAAAATTTTTGATATATCTTCGAAACGATTTTGCAACCGCGTCCACAAAATAGAATCTTTTCAGCGTTTTGAGATTTGGCGCGATTATTCACGAATTGACAAAATCCCGCTGTTAAAATTCCACCAATTCGCCAGCCATGAGTATAATACAAATCACGATTCCAATTTCCGCAAGCCAATCGCGAATTGATTATCCCTCGATAAAAACTTCCGGCGACCGATTCCATTGCACCTTCTCTAAATGCTAGACGTGGTGCGGGATAGTAGATAGCAGGGATTCCAGCGTTCCAAGTTTGAATTACGTCGCTATTCCAATCGTCGCCAACATGGATTATCGATTTGCCAGAATATTCTTCGAGAATCGCGGGCTGGAGTTTTCCGTCTCGTTGTGACAATTTATATTCATTGGATAAAAAGATTTTTTCATATTTTGTATAGCCGGATTTCGCAAGGATTGCATGAAGTATCTTGCTAGGTAAATGAGTATCAGACATAAAGATTAGTGTTTTACCGACTGATTTGAGTCGATTAAATATTTCAAGAATAACTGGATTTGGAGTGCAGAGCGTGATTTCGAGTCCAATTTCGCGATCTTTCCATTTTGACGCGATTCCATATTTTGTTCGGAGCACTTTGTATATATCATCGATGTTGATTTCGCGCGTATGATCTTCGGAATTTTGTTTTCGATTCCGCGCAATTTTTTCAGCTTCTTGCCGCGCATTCCAAAAATAACTGTATTTCATTTCAACGGACAAGACTTTGAAAATGTCAGCAGGATATTCCACGCGACGCAAAATTGCAGTGTCAAAAATATCAAATGAAATGATATCATACTGCAATAAAGTTTTGAAAAGCTCATCTGCAGAAAATCTCGGAATCATGCCGCGCAAATAATATGGTAGTGATTCATCAAGTTTTGCATCTGATTTTGGTTGATTTGGCGGGGGGGGGGGGCATTTTTAGGTTCTCTCAAATTTCGAGGTTCAATCAATCTTGACGCCATCCGTTGTGGTGTCATTTTTGATAGAGTCTTGAGTTCATCTTCGAAGTTGTAATCAGGATTCAGTCGCCCATACTCGCGAATGTTCCATTGCAGTTTTCCAGTCAATTCTTTGAGTGACAAAAATTTGTTTGGAGCAATTGGAATCAAAATTTCATCTTTGATTTCGTTTAACTCCTGCCGCAGTTGTTCAAGACGTTCCATCTTTTCATTGTCTGGAATCGCGAGCGCATCTTTAATTTCAGCATCCGGATTTCGATTTGGATCATATTTAGATATCTCGCGAATATTCCATCGAATTTTTTGATTCAGCTGTTCGATGTTCAATTTTCCAGAATCTTTTTCAGACTTAGCCAAAAATTCACACTCTCCTTTGATTTAAAATATTTGCGACTTGCGTCAGTGGATTTTAGATCTACCGAACAAAAAAAGATCCGCGAGCATTTTACTCACGGATCTGCATGAAATCAATTTAAAAAGCGTTTGAGATCTTGGCGAATTCATCGAGACTGAATGTTTCACCGCGCCGAGTTGGATCGATTCCAATTTCGGCGAAATTTTTTTCGGCTGAAACTCTATCAAATCCTGCGGCGATCAATGAATTCAAAATCGTCTTACGTCGTTGAGAAAATGATGCTCGAACGATTTGAAAAAATTTCTGCTCACTCAAAATTTCAACTGGAGGAGATTTTCGAACATCGCAAACGACAACTCGCGAATCAACTTCCGGCGGAGGTAAAAATGATCCCGGCGGGACTTCCAAAACGATTCGAGGTTCAGTGAAAAATTGAACTGCCACTGATAACGCGCCATAAATTTTTGGATTTTTTGGATTCGGAATTGCAATCATTCGCTCGGCAACTTCACGCTGAACCATCGCGACGATTTTTGTGATTGGAAGTTTTTGCTCGAGAAGTGCTAGAAGTATCGGCGTCGTGATGTAATATGGCAAATTCGAAATGACTTTGAAACTCTGATTCTG
This sequence comes from Selenomonadaceae bacterium, assembly GCA_017484005.1. Taxonomy (GTDB): domain Bacteria; phylum Bacillota; class Negativicutes; order Selenomonadales; family Selenomonadaceae; genus Quinella. The sequence goes on from JAFUTY010000019.1 coordinate 80,213, forward strand.
CATGATTTCTCGCAAATCGAGTTTCAAAACATCGCCATGAATCAATCGAAAATTTTCATAACCGTTCAAAGTTTCATCGAGCACAGGGATCAATTTTTTATCAATTTCAATCGCTGTAACACTTCCGCCCGATTCTAAAAGTCCCTGCGTTAGAGTTCCAATTCCTGCGCCAATTTCGAGGATCGATTCGCCAGGTTCGATCTCTGAAATTCGAGCGATTTCATCGACAATCTCGGGATCGATCAAAAAATTCTGTCCGAGCTTATGACTTGCATGAAGTTTGAATCGCCGGAGAATTCGTCGAGTGACTTCTGGTCGCGCGATTATCGGATGGATTTCAGACATTCTTCGAATTCACTCCTCGTCACGCCGTAATTATTGAGTCGATGCAGAAAAGTTTTAGCCGTTGCAAATCCAATTCCGAGAATTTTTCCGACCTTCGCTCGATTCTCAGATGCATTTTCTGAACCATTTAAATCGTTCAAAATCAAATCGTTCATCGTGAAAATCTTTTCTGGATTGATCGTGACAGTTTTGACTTTGCTCAATGCCTCGCGAATCGATTCAGGACTTGCATTTTCAATCCCGATATCGTCTGCAGTCGATGCCTCTTCGCGCGGGATGAATGCATGCTTTGCCTCTGGAAATCTTTTGGTCAAGAATCGACGAATCCTCTCGCCCGCTGAATCTGGATCGGTGAAAATTATAATTCCACGTTTTCGATAAGCTGTCTCGATTTGCTCGAGCAGTCGAGGATTCAGCGAAAATCCTCCAGTTATCAAGCAGTCTACATCGAGTGCTCGATGAATCGCCGCGACATCCATTTTCCCTTCGACTACCAAAACTTCCTTGATCATCTGCGCCCCCGCTCAATCATTGAAATCTCAATCGTTGAAAAAATTTCATCCTGAATCTCCCACGTCGTCCGCAATTCATCGCGATTCATGCAGCGAATGATCCTCCATGAAAATTTTTTGGCGAGCTCAAGTCCCATCGCATGACATTTTTGCAGATATCCAAAATCTTTTTCATGAATATCAGATCCACCGCCGCGCTGCTGAATCAACTTCCGAGAGACTTCCGGATTCATATCGAGATAGAAAACGAGATCTGGACGTGGCAATTTGAATTTTTCATGCTCGAGATCATCAAGCCAATCGAGAAATCTCTCACGTTCACTTGGATCTTCGATTTTTACTGCCTGATGAATCATGTTTGACGTGACGTATCGATCTGCAATGATTGTCGTTCCGGATAAAAAATCTTTTTTAAGCTGAGTTTGAAATGTTGCGAATCGATCTGCAGCGTAGAAAGTCGCGGCAGCATATGGATTCACATCGTTCGGATTATCTCCCAATTCGCCGCCGAGATACATTTTGACAAGCGCGCTCGAGGGCGAATCATAATTTGGAAACGAGATTTTTTTGACGTTGACAATCTTTCCCTTCGACAGACGATCGAAAAGCAATTGAGATTGAGTCGCTTTGCCACTTCCATCGCTTCCCTCGAATGCAATCAATCGCGGAAATTTTTTCATGGAATCACCTCCTAATTTTTCGTCGCGACAATCGATGTGCAAAATCCATTCGAGACGAGAATGATTCTTCGATTCAGACTCTCGCACCAGAGATCTCTCACGACAGATTTTTTATTGGCAAGCTCGACGAATTCTGAAGTTGAAAGTCCGAGATTTTTCAAAATGATCGCTAACGCCGCATCAACCATGCTCGCGTTGTCAGATTCAATCGATCTTCGCAACGTTATCGATTGAATCGAGCCGCTGTTATCAACGAGGAAAATCAAAAATCCATCGCTGAAATTTGATCTCCACGCGCAAAGATTTTCATCATGCAAATCGAATTCTGGATCATGTTCAGGATTTTCAAAATTGATCGGGATCGAATTTTGCATCGATTGAGTGAATTGTCCCGATTGAATCTCGATGAAAAAATCTTGAAATCTCAAATCTGAAACTCGAATTGACTCGAGATTTTTAGCTTGAGTTGTCGTTGATAAAGCGATCAGAAAAATGAATATTGTTAGGAATTTTTTCATGAACTTGAGCCTCCGAACTTCCAAAAATCTGACTGCAATTATACACAAAAAAAATCCTCCTCGGAAATTTTTCCAGAAGAGGATTTCGAATTACAAAAACCATGGACTACTTTTTCAGGATCTGTAGAAGTTTTTTCAATTTCTCGTCTCGGCTTGCAATTATCATTTTGGAATTCTCTTGTTCAGAGAGGAGAATTGCGCGATTGCTATTTTTACACCAAACTGCTTTATTAGATTCTTTCTGAGCAATCAAAAATTCTATCTCGGATTGATTAAGTTCTAGGCATTCCAAGACAATCATAGTAGATGTGAAAATAACTTCTCTATCGGTTTCAGGATTAGGCTTTATCGAGATTGAGGTGACTCTGTTTTTATCGTCAACCAAGAATCCAATCATCCCTAGTAGATCTTCTTTATGATCTGTTGTTCCAAATCCACAAACCCATGGAGTGAGTCCATTTTGAAGTGGTTTTGAAGAAATACAATCGGTGAAGAAAATTGGAACGATAGGATACATGCTCCGTGTCGATTTTCCATGCTGAATTTTTTTGAATAGCGATTGGAATTTGAGATCTGAAATATAAACTGTATCTTCTTCTGCGGATGCAGTTTGAAAAATTCCAAGCATCAGAATCAAAGTCAAAATCGAGACTAACTTTTTCATTGATGAGCTCCTCCAATTAAACTTTCGAGAGAATCGAGATTTTGATCTTGCAAATATTTTTCCAAATCATCGATAATTTTCATCGTGACAGCTGGATCTGAAAAATTTGCAGTTCCAATCGCGACAGCTTTAGCTCCAGCCAAGAAAAATTCGATCGCATCCTGCCATGAATAAATTCCGCCCATCCCAATGATTGGAATTTTCACGGCTTGATAAACTTGATAAATCATTCGAATCGCGACAGGTTTCACAGCTCGACCAGAAAGTCCTCCAGTCAGATTTCCAAGAATCGGCTTTCGAGTTCGAATATCAATCGCCATGCCGAGCAGAGTGTTAATCATCGAAATCGCATCAGCTCCAGAATTTTCAACAGCGCGAGCAATTTCGACGATATCAGTGACATTTGGCGAGAGTTTGACAATGACCGGCTTGCATGTATTTTTTTTGACAGATTCAGTGACTCTCGCGGCGGCTTGAGGATCAGTTCCAAAAATGATTCCACCGTCTTTGACATTGGGGCATGAAATATTGACTTCGATACCTGCAACGCCATCGACATCGAGCATTCGAGCGAGCGTTCCAAAATCCTCGTACGATCCGCCGGAGATGTTCACTATTATATTGGAAGAAAAATTTTTGATCCGCGGCAAAATATCACTCAAGAATTTTTCGACGCCAGGATTTTCCAAACCGATCGAATTCAACATTCCCGACGGAGTTTCAGCGAGTCGAATTCCATCATTGCCACGACGAGGTTTGAGAGTTGTACCTTTCACCATGATTCCGCCGAGTCTTGAAAGATCGACAAAATCTTTGAACTCCTCACCAAATCCAAATGTTCCAGACGCCGCGAGGATTGGAGTTTTCATTTTGATTCCGCAGATTTCTGTCGCGAGATCAATTCTCGAAGAATCATTCATCGAAAAAAACCTCCTCGCTATTGAAAACTGGACCATCTTTGCAAACTTTTCGACGCCCATGAATCGTATCAATCGAGCAGCCAAGACATGCACCGACTCCGCATGCCATTCGTTTTTCCATCGAAACTTGACATGGAATTTTGAGATTCTTGGCAACTCTCGCAACGCCTCGCATCATGATTTCCGGCGCGCATGTGCAAATCAGATCTGGAGATTCATCTCGCGCAAATTTTTCCAATTCATCGAATGGAAATCGATCACTCACGAATCCAGTGAATTCGCCGTTGAAAAGATCTTTCCAAAACAAATCGTCTTGAGTTCTTCCGCCCGCAAAAACATGAATCTTTTTATTGACAGCTTTTCTGGACAAAAAAAGAAGAGGCGCAAGTCCCACGCCTCCACCAACTAGAAAAATTTTCTCGGCAGAATCGAAATTGAATCCATTGCCAAGCGGCTTGAGGAGATCGATCTCCTCACCGCTTTTTTTATTTGTGAGAAATTTTGTGCCGCGTCCAACAACTCGATAAAAAATCTCGACTCGATTCTCATCTATTCCAGCGATTCCAAATGGACGTCTCAATGTGAAAATCTCCGGATCGATTTGCAGCTGAACGAATTGCCCAGGTTTTGAATTTTGGAACGAATCACTTTCGACAACAAGACGATAGATATCGCGTGAAATTTTTTCATTGATCAGAATCAAATCACGCAAGATCATCACCGCCTCCAACATAATCCTGAATCGCGAGCGAATATACCAATCGACGCGTCCGCATGAAAGTCAACACTCGAAGAACTTGCCATGCAGTATCGAGGCTCGTCATGCATGCGATTCCATGTTCAACAGTCGCGCGGCGAATCTTGAATCCATCCTTCGCGATATGTTTGCCAGGTGTCATCGTGTTGATAACCATATGAATTTGTCCGTGCTGAATCATCTGAATGATATCGGAAGATCGCTGATGAACTTTACCGACGACTTGAACATCGATGCCGACAGATTTCAGAGCGACAGCAGTTCCTTCCGTCGCAACGATTGTGAATCCAAGTTCCGCGAAAGCCTGTCCGAGTTGTTTGACTTCCTCTTTATCTTTATCTGCAACGGTGAATAGAATTGTGCCTTCCGTCGGGATATTCATTCCTGCACCGACAATCGCTTTATACAATGCTCGCGCAAAGTGATAATCGATTCCCATGACTTCGCCCGTCGATTTCATCTCTGGACCTAGCGATATATCAACATCTTCCATTTTTGCGAATGAAAATACTGGAGCTTTCACAGCGGTATAAGGCTTGGCTTCAATCATTCCGCTGATATAACCTAATTCCTTGAGAGTTTTTCCCATCGCGATTTGAGTTGCAACGTTGACCATCGGAACGGAAGTGACTTTGCTCAAGAATGGAACGGTGCGGCTGGATCTCGGATTGACTTCGAGGACAAATGTTTCGCCATCGACGATAACATATTGAACGTTCAAGAGTCCTTTGACATGCAGCGCAATTCCGAGCCGCTTTGTGTAATCAGTGATTGTGTACAAAACTCGAGCGGAAAGTGTTGTCGGTGGATAAACTGCAATTGAATCGCCGGAATGAACTCCAGCGCGCTCGACATGTTCCATGATTCCTGGAATTGTCACATCGATTCCATCGCTCATTGCATCGACTTCAACTTCCGTGCCCATCATATATCTATCGACAAGCACCGGATGATCTGGTGTGACTTTGACGGCTCGCTTGATGTAATCCTCCAGCTCGATTTCGTTGTAAACGATCTCCATCGCTCGCCCGCCGAGAACATATGACGGTCTAACCATGACTGGATAACCGATCTTTTTTGCACCAGCGAGAGCTTCTTCGAGATTTGTGACCGAGATTCCTTCCGGTCGAGGAATTTTGACGGCTGTTAGAACTTCATCGAATCTCTCACGATCTTCCGCTCGATCGATATCGTCAACGCTCGTCCCGAAAATTTTGACGCCAGCTTTCTCGAGACTCGCGGCAAGATTGATAGCCGTCTGTCCACCGAATTGAACGATGACTCCTTCAGGTTTTTCTTTATCAATAATGTTGAGAACATCTTCCGTCGTGAGAGGTTCAAAATAGAGTCGATCTGAAATATCGAAGTCAGTCGAAACAGTTTCCGGATTGTTGTTGATGATAATCGCTTCGATTCCCATCTGCCGCAACGCCCAAACTGAATGAACTGAACAATAATCGAATTCGACTCCCTGCCCGATTCGAATTGGTCCAGATCCCAAGACGACAACTTTTCGCGCGTCAGTGACTTCAACTTCATCCTCCTGCGCGTTGAAAGTTGAATAATAGTATGGAGTGACAGCTTCGAATTCCGCGGCGCATGTATCAACCATTTTGTAGCAGGGCAGAATCGAATATTTTTTGCGCATCGCTCGAACTTCATCGACAGATTTTTTGCTGAGCTCGGCGATTGAAACATCAGCCAATCCAACATCTTTTGCCGGTCGAAGAATTTTGGCATTCAATCCTTCCGCCTCGAGACGATTTTCGATATCAGCGATTTTTTGAATCTTTTCGATAAACCATGGATCGATTTTGGTGATATCGGAAATTTCTTGAACTGATGCGATTTGTCTTCGAAGAGCTTCAGCGATAACGAACAATCTTTCATCGTCAACTCGAGACAATCGGCGAATCACTCGAACGTTATCCCATTCATCCATCTTCGGCATGTGAAGTCGATGAACTCCAATTTCCAAAGATCGAACTGCTTTCAATAACGCCGCCTCGAATGTTCGATCGATCGACATGACTTCGCCAGTCGCTTTCATCTGAGTTCCGAGAGTTTTATCAGCGTAGACGAATTTATCGAATGGCCAGCGAGGAAATTTCACGACAACATAATCGAGAGCCGGCTCAAAACATGCTTTAGTTTGTCCAGTGACAGCGTTATCGATTTCGTCGAGAGTATATCCAACGGCGATTTTTGCCGAGACTTTTGCGATTGGATATCCCGTCGCCTTCGAGGCCAGTGCAGAAGATCGACTCACGCGAGGATTGACTTCGATAACGTAATATTGATCCGATTTTGGATCGAGCGCGAATTGAGCATTGCATCCGCCTTCAATTCCGAGAGCTCGAATGATTCTGAACGCTGCGCTCCGGAGCATTTGATAATCGTGATCCGTCAAAGTTTGTGATGGTGCAACGACAACACTGTCTCCAGTATGAACTCCAACCGCGTCAACATTTTCCATGTTGCAGACAGCGATACAGTTATCATTTCCATCGCGCATAACTTCATACTCGATCTCTTTCCAGCCGGCGATAGATCGCTCGATTAAAACTTGCCCGATCATCGAGTATTTGATTCCCTTGATAACAATTTCGATCAGATCTTCTTCATTTTCAGCGATTCCGCCGCCAGTTCCACCGAGAGTATATGCAGGTCTGACGATAACTGGATAACCGATTGAATTTGCAAAATGGATCGCATCGGAAACATCTTCGACAATCATCGATTCCGGAATCGGTTCATCGATTTCCTTCATCATCTCTTTGAACTTTTCGCGATCTTCAGCCTGCTCAATCGCAGAAATTGGAGTCCCGAGGAGTTCAACATTGTATTTCTGGAGAATTCCTTTTTCAGCGAGTTTAACAGCGAGATTCAATCCCGCCTGTCCTCCGAGAGTTGCCAACAATCCATCGGGACGCTCTTTCTCAATGATTCCAGTTAAAAATTCGACAGTCAGCGGCTCGATGTAAACTCTATCCGCGATGTGAGTGTCAGTCATAATCGTTGCAGGATTTGAGTTTGCAAGGACAACAGTCAATCCCTCTTCCTTGAGAGCGCGGCATGCTTGAGTTCCTGCATAATCGAATTCAGCCGCTTGACCAATGATTATAGGTCCAGAGCCGATCACTAAAACTTTGTGGAGATTTTCTTTTTTAGGCATATGACATCTCCTCTCGAAAATTAAGGATTTTCAGTTTTGGATTTGATTTCACGCTGAATTGAATTGAGAATTTCATCTGTGGATTTTTTCAATTGTTCAAACGCATGGATTTTATTGTTGAAAAAATTTCCAAATGATTCCGGAGTGCAAAATGGTGTTTGAATGAAATATGAAGTGAATTGCTCGTTAAATGGATCTTCCGCGCTGAATTTTGGAGTTTCAATGAATCGATAAATTTTTCCATGCTCAAAATCTTTCGCGATTGGAGTGTTGAATTTCTCCGGCAATGGTAAAAATCGATCCGCAGAAAATTCATGTCTTCGAATTGCGTTCAAAATTCTAGGAATCAGATCCCCACGCCCCTGCAAACGAAGTTGATTCAAATTTATCAGAATCAGATTAACGTCAAATTTTTTATCAGAACTCACCGCGGCGACGAGATTTTTATAGAGTTCCAAATTCCAAAGATCGCTGATATCGAGATTCACGAGCATTTTTGAATCTAAGTAAATGATCTTTGGAATATCGGGCGGAAATTTATCGAGCTGATTTGGATCATAAAACGCGATTTGCTGTCTAAATTGACGAATTAAATCGATGAATTTGATTCGATCTTCCGCAGTCAATTTTGAATCGTGTAGCAGATGAATCATTATATCCGCGCAAGTATTTTTGAGGAGCGATTGAATCGATGTTCCAACGAGCTCGCAATTGTCACTCACAGAATAACAAATATGAATCAAGCGCAAATCCCCCTACATCCTTCGAACGAAGAAATTTTGTGCTGGCAAATTGAAATTCGGCGTTGAAAATAATCCATCGAAGTTTGTGAAATCTTCATCCTCTTTGAATCCTTCCGAGACGAGTCGATTTCGAATTTCATCATAACGCTTTGGATCGACTGATATGAAATAGATCCGTTTATCGTTTGAATCCGGCGCGTTTGAAGATTTCATTCGATCGAGGAGTAAATCTAGAGAATTTGGAGCATTGGAATTGATTCCGAACTCGTTTCCGCGAATTCCAAACATTTCGGGAACTTTTTTAGCATCGTCAGGATTCATAAAAAAAGTTCTCGGACGATTTATTGATAGATTAGCGATTCTTTTAGCTCGATTGATTTTCTCTTCGCATTGACGTTTATAATCCCCGATTGGATTGCTCAACATAGATTCAAGATTGCGGAAAATTGAAGGGGTGCAGAATGGCGATTTCACAAAATATCCAAACCAGAGTCGATTGTAGATATCATGCATATTCAATTGCAAAGTATCTGAAACATAATGATAAATCTCCCGCTCGATTTTTGGATTCGATTGATTCCGCGTGAGCTTGATCATGTGATTGAAACTTGAAGGAATATGTTCGGTTTTGTTTAAAAATACAACGTTGAGCGCGTCTTGATCGAGCCATGGATAATCTGGATGTTCATGAAGAATTTTGAGACAACGCGTCAAAAGATCGTCCGGATTTTTTTCTGCACGAATTTTGTCCAAATCGAATAGAATCACTCCGGCATTGAAATAATCATTTTGCGGAATCACTCCAATTTTGCATAGATGAAACCAGCTCGAATCCATGCCAGAATCTTTTTCAGCGTGCGCAGCTATCGATTTATCTCCGAGTTCAATCGTCCAAAGATCATTGATGTCACGATTCACAAGCACATCTGCATCGAGATAAATTGCGCGATTGGCATCTTTAGGCAAAAAATTTGGAATCAACAATCGAAAAAATGTTCCGATGCTTGCGTAATATCTTCCGATTTTGGGAATGTATTTAACAATCTCATCGATTCGAGATTTAGCGATTTCATCCATATTATACAGAGCTACATCTTGCCCATAAACTCTCACTGTATCGATGAAATGCTGTCGATTTTGTTCCGTCAGAGTTTTATCGTGGAAGATGTGAATCGTTGTCGGCTGATCGGTGTTTTCAAAAATCGAAACCATCGAAGTCCCGACTAATTTTGCATAGCCTCCAGATCCATCATGCAGAGAGTAACAAACGTGAATCAAATTTAAGCCTCCTATCAATTTCACATCGCGCGATATTGTACAAGCAAATTTTTTAAGAGGCAACAAAAAGGGGATTGAAATCGATGAATGGATTTTTCAACATTTTCAAACCGCGGGGAAAAACTTCGCACGATGTAGTTGGAATCGCTCGAAGAATTCTCCATGAAAAGAAGATCGGTCATTCTGGAACGCTCGATCCAGATACTGATGGAGTTTTGCCGATTGCAGTTGGAAAATCAACGCGATTGATCGATTTTCTGCCATCGAATAAATCGTATCGATTCGAAATGATTTTTGGATTTGAAACGGATACCGGCGATTCGACTGGCAAAATTCTTCGTGAATGTGAAGGTTTTGAATTGCCGTCGCGAGAATCTATAATTGAAACTCTCAATAAATTTATCGGTGAGATTGATCAAGTTCCGCCGAAATTTTCAGCGATCAAAATCAATGGGCGGAAGGCTTATGAAATGGCGCGGAAGGATATCGATTTTGAAATTCCCTCGCGTCGAGTAAAAATCGATCGTCTTGATTTATTGCGAATCGATCAAAAATCGATCGAGTGCGAGATTGATTGTTGGAAAGGAACTTACATTCGATCACTTTGCATTGATCTCGGTCGAGAATTTGGAATTCCTGCGACGATGAATCGATTGACTCGAATTCGATCTGGAAATTTTTCGATCGAGGATTCAATTCATCTCGAGGATTTGAGTTCAGAAAAAATTATTGCGCCGGAAAAATGTTTGGAGCATATTCCGCGAATCGATTTGACGGAAGATCGAGGTCGAGCATTTCTCAACGGACTTTCGACGCGTCTCAATCACAATTATAATGTAGGAAAATATCGAGTTTTTTGCGATGGATCATTTCTCGGCATTGGAATTATCAAGGATTCTGAGATTTTTCCGTATGTAGTTTTAAAATGAATTGGAGTGTTGAATTTGAAAAAGATCTTGGGAATTTTATCAGCGTTCATGATTTTAAATTCAAATGTGAATGCCATGGAATTTTCTGAACCGATTGAAATTGGAAAGATCGCGGCATCGAATCAATCGGGCGGAGGATTTTGGATTGACGCTCTGGATAACTCGGGAACATTTTGGAATTCCGGCGAGAATTTCGATAAAGGAATTGCGCGATTCGATGATTCACTTTTCTGCCACTACAATTATTCCGAGGGATTGGATGTGAGATTTGGATCTGAAAATCTTTCGAATACAGTGATCGTTCCAATTGAAAGTTATACAGTTGGTGCGACGAATTTTATTTCTAAAATTCCGAATGATGAACAAATTCCGATCTATGTGATCTATGCATTGCGCAATAATTCTCACGTCACGATTATTGGAAAGCTCAACGGACAATGGATCAAATTCATTGACAGCAAAGATATCAGTCAAAAATTTTTCGGCGATGATTCCGATGAATATAATTTGATGAATGGAATCATGTATCAAAATGTTTTTGTTCGCGGCGATTCGATTGTCATGATTTATGGCAGATTTCCAACATTTTACAGTGATCAAATCGAAGGCGAATTCAGATTCAAATGGGATGAATCGGCGCAATGGTTTAGTGTTGAGCAGGTGATATATTGAATGAAAATTTATGATTCAATTCAAAATCTCACGGGAGAATTTCCGAGAATCGCAATAGCTCTCGGAATGTTTGATGGAGTTCACATCGGTCATCAAAGTATCTTGAATCGAACGGTCGAGCTCGCCAATAAAATCGAAGGAACTCCAGCAGTTTTCACATTTCAAAATCATCCACTTTCGCTCGTCTCAATCGAAAGAGAAAACAATCGAGGCATGCCAAAGTTGATTGGCGATCGAAAATTGCGAGCTGAAATTCTCGAGAGTCTCGGAATCAAATTGTTAATCGAGATTCCATTCACTGAAGAATTTTCTCGAAACACTCCGCTCGAATTCATCGATCTCCTCTGTAAAAATTTCGAACCGCGATTTGTTGTCACTGGACCAAATTATACATTTGGACATCGAGGCGAAGGAGATGGAGATCTTCTCAAAAAGCTCGGGCGAGGATTTGGATTCATCGCGGAAATTTGTCCAGCGATTGTTCGAGACGGAAAGAAAATCAGTTCAACGCGAATTCGTCGATTGATCTCCGATGGAAATCTCAAACGTGCGAATGAATTTCTCGGCAGATCGTTTTCATATCGCGGCAAAGTGATTCATGGATTTGAGCGCGGGAGGACGATTGGATTTCCAACTGCAAATCTGGAAATTGATCCGGCGCGGGTCATGTTGCCGACTGGAGCATATGCAGTTGAAGTTGAATTCGAAAATCAAAATTTCATTGGAATTGCAAACGTCGGAAATAATCCAACATTCGAGGAGCAAATTTCATCGCGAATTGAAGTTTTCATCGATAATTTCAGCGGCGATTTATATGGAAGGGAAATCGAGATTCGATTCATTGAAACACTTCGAAGCGAGCAGAAATTTTCAAGCGTCGAGGATTTGATTTCTCAATTGAAAATGGATCTTGAGCATGCGAGGGAAATTCTTCCGAACAAAAAATGAGGACGATCGATTTTGATCGCCCTCGTTTTTTATTTCCGAGAAAAATTTCAATAGACTATCTGTTCAATGCTGAACCATTGAGCGGCATCATCCCACTTGAATCGAAACTCTCCGCCATTTCCAGAATATCGTTTATATTCGAGTACGACAGTATCCCCCTCACAATACCATTTTGAAAATCCTGGAACATCTGCACGTCTCGTCGACTCACCAAAATATTTTGATTTCAAGTCGCGACTATCAAAATATTTCACAAAACTACCATCACTGAGTCGCCCGAGTAAAATATATTTCTCACCACGAATATCGAATTCCCACTCATGAACCATGTATAAAGTCAGATTCTCATCAGTTTTTATCTGAGTGAATTCACAACCATATGCTGAAAGAAATAAAAATGTATTTTCGAGATTTTTAGATCCATAGGCATAGGATCTTCCCATTCCATAATGATTTTTTTCAACGGCTGGAGATTGGAAAAAATATATTGAATCTTCACCAGATCCAAATTTTGAAACGCCATCTCTAACTTGAGTTCCGCCTTCGATTTTGTACACGTCGAAACTAGCATCGACAGAGCTTGCATTTCCCAACTTCACCGGCTGAGAAAATTTCATCGCAAAACAGCTCGATGATATCAACATCAATGCAAAAAAGATTCCGAAAAACTTTCTCACATAAATTCCTCCCCGTCATGAATTCATCTTTGCAAGCGATCATAGACGATCGGAATCGCTATTTCAATTGGGGATGATCGATCCGTTTTTAAAATTCGAGAAAAATTTTTTCAACTATGCTATTATCACTCCGCTCGTTTCAACATCGAACATCGAAAGAAGGAATAAGATTGAAACAAATGACTGGCGCACAGCTGCGCGAGGCATATCTGAAATTTTTCGAATCGAAGGGACATCTGCGGCTGACCTCGGCGTCGCTGATTCCAGAAAACGATCCAACGCTGTTAATGATTGGCGCAGGAATGGCACCATTCAAAGCGTTTTTCACTGGAAAGATGAAACCTCCTCGCACCAGAATCACGACCTGCCAGCGATGCGTTCGAACTGGTGACATTGAAAACGTCGGAAGAACTGCAAGACATCAGACTTACTTCGAGATGCTCGGCAATTTTTCATTCGGCGATTATTTCAAATCTGACGCGATTCCATGGGCATGGGAATTTTTGACTGAAGTCTGTGAGCTTCCGAAAGATAAATTATGGGTATCGATTTATCCAAAGGATGACGAGGCTGAAGCGATTTGGAAATCTCAGCCTGGATTCGATTCAACTCACATCGTTCGAATGGATGACAATTTCTGGGAAATCGGTCCAGGTCCATGTGGTCCAGATTCCGAGATTTACATCGATCTCGGCGAGGAGCGTGGATGTGGAAAACCGACTTGCGGAGTTGGATGCGACTGCGATCGATTTTTGGAAATTTGGAATTTGGTTTTCACTCAATTCGATCGAACTGAATCCGGCGAATATAATCCTCTCGCTCATAAAAACATCGATACAGGATGCGGACTCGAGCGGCTTGCATCAGTGTTGCAGAATGTGAAATCGAATTTCGAAACTGATTTGCTTTATCCAATCATTGAATATGCGTCGAAAAATTCCGGCGTGGAATTTGGAAAAGATGAATCGAAGGATATCTCGCTGAAAGTCATTGCAGATCATGCGCGGTCGATGACAATCATGATAATGGATGGGATTTTGCCGTCGAATGATGGGCGCGGCTACGTTTTGAGAAGAATTTTGCGTCGAGCGATTCGTCATGGGCGCATGCTCGGAATTCAGCAAAAATTTCTCGAGGGCGCAGTCGATGCAGTCTGCCGAATTTATTCCGGAGTTCCAGATTTCGAAGCACTCGAGCAAAAGCGTGAGTATATCAAAAAAGTAATTGGGCTCGAGGAAGAAAGATTCGCTACGACTCTGGCTCAAGGAACTGAAATTTTGAATCAGCACATCGATGAAATCAAATCGTCGAATCAAAAAGTTCTCGATGGTGAAATCGGTTTCAAACTCTATGATACATTTGGATTTCCATGGGAATTGACTGATGAGATTCTTCATGAAAATGGATTGGAGCTCGATAAAGCGGGATTCGATAAAGCGATGAATTCGCAGCGAGATCGCGCTCGGAAAGCTAGATCTGCAAATGCTCGAGTCGATGTTCCTGATCTTCGTGATAGAAATTTAGGCGAGGTTGTATCGAATCCTCAAGCGACAACTGCTAAAGTTTTGGCGATTTGGATGGATGGAAAGCTTGTCGATGAAATTGATGATGGAAAAGATGCAGGAATCATAATCGATCAAACACCGTTTTATGCTGAAGGCGGCGGTCAAGTTGGTGACGAGGGATCATTCACGTCTGAATTTGGACGCGTCTCGATTTCCAATGCTAAAAAATTGCCAGATGGAACGATTTATCACGTTGCACATATTGACGAGGGAATTTTGAAAGTCGGCGATATTGTCGAAATCAAAATCGATCGCGATAAAAAAATGTCGAGTGCGCGAAATCATACTGCGACTCATTTATTGCAAGCGGCATTAAGAAAAGTTGTCGGCGATCAAGTTCATCAAGCTGGATCTCTCGTGACGCCTGAACGATTGAGATTCGATTTTTCAAATTTCGAACCAGTTTCGACGCAGCAGCTTGCAGACGTCGAGGAGCTCGTTAATAATGAAATTCTCAAAGGCGAGGACGTCGAAATCGAGCACATGAATATTAATGAAGCGAAAAAACTCGGTGCGATGGCTTTATTCGGTGAGAAATATGGCGAGCGAGTTCGAGTTGTCACAGTTCCAGGATTTTCATGCGAGCTTTGCGGTGGATCTCATGTTTCGAACGTCGGACAAATCGGCAGATTCAAAATCGTTTCGGAAACTGGAATCGCGGCGGGAGTTCGTCGAATCGAAGCGATAACTGGTCGAGCAGCTCTCGAGGATGCAAATCATCAGCGCGAAATTTTGGAAAAAGTTTCGACGCAATTAAAATCTCGAGTCGAGGATCTTCCAGCTCAAATCGATAAAATTTTGACGGAAGATCGAGAGATGAAACGTCAGCTCAAGGAAGTTGAAGCGATTCGAGAGAAAGCTGATGCTCAAAAACTTTTGATGGCGGCTCAAGAATTCGAAACTTCATCGGGAGAAAAGATTCAATTCGTCGCAGGCAAAGCGAATGTAAAATCGATCGATGAACTTCGATCTTTCGCGGATCTTGTCTGTGGAAATTTGACGAATGGAGTCGTTTTGTTATCAGCAATTTTCGAAGATGGAAAAGTTGCACTCGTTTCAAAAGCTGACAAAAATGCAGTCGCGAAGAAAATTCATGCAGGCAAAATCGTTCAAGCCGCGGCAAAATCAATCGGCGGCAATGGCGGTGGACGTCCAGACATGGCTCAAGCCGGCGGAAAAGATCCAGAAAAACTTCCTCAAGCTTTCGAGGCGGCAGTTCAAACTCTTCGCGAACAAATTTCATAATTGCCTTGAATCAAAGGAGGGGATCAAACTTTGGAAGTTGATCTCACTAGAGAGGCAAAAAAATTTTTTACAATTGGATTAATCGGAATGGCAGTCGCAACAATCATCGTCGCGGGAGGAGCATATTCTCTTCACAGCAGCAACGTTGCGATGCAAATTTATGGAGCGGAAGTCGCGGGATCTATGGTTGGAGTTCGAGCGATGTCCTCGGGCAAAATCGAAACTCTTCCAATCGAATCCGGCGCGAAAGTTGAATCTGGAAACGTCATCGCTACAATTTCAGTTCAAGTCAGTCCTGAAGAAATTCAACAGCTCGAGGAAACAGTTCGGCTCGCTGAACAAAATTTGACTCAAGTTCAATCTGGACATTCAGTGAGAGTTCCAGTCACTCGAACGGTGTCGAGATATTATGGAGGATCTAGCGCGAGTGAATATGAAATTGCAGATGCGGAAGCAGCTTTAGCATCTGCATCGGAAAAGCTCGAGCGATTCAGAGGATTGGCGGAAATTGGAGCAATTCCGAGAAATCAGTTGAGCAGTGCGGAATATGAATACAATGTTGCGCTCGATAATCTCAATTCGCTCCGGAATCAATACGTTCCGCCCTCAACTCAATACGATACCGAGACTTCATACGAACTTCGATGGGAAGAATATCCTCCCGATGTGATTGAAAGCGCGGAGATTTCATTGCGACAGGCTCAAGCGGCTCTGGCATCTGCAAAACAGGAATCTCAAGCGACGGAGATTCTCGCGCCAATCGATGGAAATTTTTATCCAGTCGATATTCAAGTCGGCTCGAATGTGAGAGCTGGACAAGTTATCGCGCGAATTGGAGACACATCGGATCTTTGGATTGAAGCGAAAGTTTCGGAAGATCAACTCAAAAAAATTCAGCTCGGACAATTGGTTTCATATGAACTCAATGGAAAAAATCTCGAAGGAACGATCATCGAAATCTTGACTGAAGAGGATGAAGATGAATTCGACGAGGATTTCGAGGAGGATGATGAAACATTCGACGAGCGATTTGTCGAAACTCAATCGCCATGGATTCCTCCCGATGAAAACTATGGAAAATGGATTCCGCCGGATCAAGAAGAAAAAAATTCAGCGAAATCCTCTGAACAAATTTTGCAGAATCCAAATCCTCAGCCAGAATCTAAGCCGGAGATTCAATCGGAAGGACAGCCGCAATTTCCTCAATCGCCATGGCAGCCTCCCGATGAAAATTATGGAAAATGGCAGCCTCCAACCGATTCGAAGTCCGATTCAAAAACCGATTCGAAAATCGAGAATCAAGCCACCGATTCGCCTCTAATCGATGACGAGGAGGAGGACGATGAAGAATGGACAGATTCGCCGAGAATTCGAGTTTCAATTCCGCAGAATTTGGATTTCGATTGTCGTCCAGGCATGAAATCGGTTATCACAATTCAAATGAGTTAAAAAAAATCCCTTCCGAAAAAATCGGGAGGGATCTTTTTTTATTTTCGGAAGAAGGAAATCGATTCGCAAAATCAAAAATCCATTCCGAACAAATTTTAGGAGGTTTGTGAATGAATCCAAATGCTCAAGCAAAACATGTCGGAATAATTTTTATCGCGATACTTTTGATCAGCGGCGTTGTATTGATGTATCGCGGCAATGATGCAGTTGCACTTTCAACCGAGAAAAAAGAGGGAATCGTCACAGCGGAACAAATCAAGCTGTCGTTCGATTCAGTTAGTGGACGATTGATCAATGAATCAGTGACTGAAGGGCAACTCGTTAAAACTGGCGATTTAATCATGCAGCTCGATCCAACTGACACTGATCTTTCAATCGCACAGCTTAAAGCTCAAATTGCTCAACTCGATGCACAAATCAAATCTACGTCAGGCTCGATGGGATTGAGTTTCTATCAAGCTCGAAACGATGAACAGCAATCATTTCGGCAAATCGATTCTCAGCGAGCGGCATTAGCATCAGCGAAAGCGACGCTCGAGAATGCAGAGCTCGATTACAATCGAAATCTCGCGCTCGTCAACGAGGGAGCAATCGCGAGATCCGTCCTCGATGATTCTCAAACGAATTTGAACATCGCGCGGGCAAATGTGAATCAGCAACAGCAAATTCTCGATCAACTGCTCGCAGGAATCAATGACACCGGACACACTGATTCGCTGGCACTTCCGACGATTGAGCGTGAGAAAGCTGCAGCGCAAAATATGGAAAATGATATCGAGGCACTCAATCAACAGAAAAAAGCACTCGAAGTTCAATTGCAACAACTTGAAGTCGCTAAATCTCGATTGACTTTATACGCGCCGGAAGATGGAAAAATTCTGTCAGTTTTAGCAAAGAAAGGCGAAATGATTTCTCCGAGCGTTCCAGTTGTCCTACTCGAAAGTCGCAGATTTTATTATGATATCTACGTTGCGGAAGATCAGCTCGGCGATTTGCATGTTGGAACTCAAATCATTGGGCGAACTGTTGCGGGAGATCGACCAATCAAAGGCACGATTCGACTGATAACTCAAGCACCAGGATTCGCAGATTTGAAACAGACTCGCGAAAAAGCTCAAGCGGATCTCACAGCGTTCCAAATTCGAATTTACATCGATTCAGCGTCAGCATATTCCGGCGAAGTTTTGCCTGGACAGACGATCGGAGTTGAATTCGATGAATAGAATCATCGGATCATTCAAATCTGAAATTGGATTTCTATTTTCAGGAAAAGGCATGCCGTATGAAAAAGTCTGTATCCTCGTCGCGATGGTGATTTCGATTTTCCTTACACTATTGATGTCTGGAAATTTTGCGAAAGATGCACCAATCGCTGTAATCGATCTCGACAACTCTCATTATTCGCGTGAACTAATATCTCAAATCGAGGCGAGCGAATATATGCAAGTCTCGGAAGTGCTTTATACTCCAATTGATCCGCAGACACTTTTTTATCGCGATCATGTCATTGCAGTTGTATATTTTCCTCGGGAATTGGAGAAGAATCGATACAGCGGAAACAATGGAGTCATCGGCGTTTTTTACGATTATACAAACACGGCTCAAGCGGCAGATATCAAGCAGGCGTTGAATTCGCTCGTTGCGGAAGATAATGCATCAGCGATTCAAGCGACGGGCGGAACTAATACTGGAACTGTGACTTTGAGCTCGCGAAATCTGTTCAATCCTGCCGGTTCAACTTCAAACGGACAGACTCAAGGATTTTTATTTTTTTTCGGCTCAATGTTCTTCGTATTTGCAACGATTGGAATGATTCCACGGCTTAGAATGACTCATCAGCTCGACGATATTTTACTTAACGGAACGCCTTGGGAACTTTTGGCGAAAATTGTTCCATATGCATTTTTGATGGTGATTTCATTTTTCTTTGGAATGGCAATTCTTCGAATCTGGGGCGATCTAGTTTTTTCGGGAGCATTGATTTCATTTTTGATAATCCAAATTTTTTACTCGATCAACGTTGGAATTCTATCTCTGTTAGTTGGATGGACTGCACCGAATCCAGGGCTTGCAAATTCTCGAATGATTTTTTTGATTCCTGGAGGATTTATTCTCGGCGGAGTCACTGCACCAATCGCAAAATTCGCGCCATGGGTCATTGCATTTTCTCATATCTTTCCATTGACATGGGAATTTCATTTCACTCGCGATATCATTCAGCGCGGCGCAACTCTCACCGATATTTCGTCCGAAGTCGGTGCATATTTTGTTTATATCGCGATTTGCGCAATTTGGTTCTGCTGGAGATTCTATCACGACAAAGAAGTTCTCCAAACTCAACCGCTAGTTTCCGAATAAAAAACAAACGTGACGTTTGATCCAATTTGTGGCAACTAAATCCATCGTTTGCTACTTGTCTCACAAAATAAAAAAAGATCCACCGACCACTTTCGATCGATGGATCTTTTTTGTTGCGTAAAAATTTTTGACTTGATAAAATCGCGACGTTTCAAGACTAATTTTTGCGGGAGGAAATCGATGAAACTTTTTGAGATTATCGGTGAATTCATTCTGCATAAATTAGAATCGCTCGGCAAAATCATCATTCTGTATATCGGAACGCTCAAGCAGTTGAAACATCGTCCGAGATTTGGACACATCGTCTCGCAAATGTCACATCTTGGCGTCGATTCATTATTAATCGTTTCATTAACTCTTCTATTTACTGGAGTCGTTTTCACACTTCAAACAGCGCATGAATTGATTCGATTTGGTGCTCAATCGACAGTCGGCGGAATTGTTTCAATCGCTATCGGTCGAGAGCTGGGTCCAGTGTTGGTTGGAGTTGTATGTGCTGGAAGGGTTGGAGCGGCTATCACTGCGGAAGTCAGCACGATGAAAGTCACTGAACAAATCGACGCACTGAAAGTCATGGCAGTTTCACCTCTCGATTATTTGATTGTTCCTCGAATGATTGCTTGTATGATAGCCGTCCCGATTTTAACAGTTTTCGGCGATCTGATTGGAGTTTTTGGAGGATATATCGTCGCGGTATACTATTCTGGAATCAGTTCGCATGTATTTATGAATTCGATTTCGATGTTTGTCGAGACCTACGACTTGACTGGTGGATTGATTAAAGCAGTTTTCTTTGGAAATGTTATCGCGGTGCTGGGATGCTATTATGGCTTGAATTCGCCGAATGGTGCTGAAGGCGTCGGAATTGCTACAACTAAGACCGTCGTTGCATCGATTATCGCGATTTTTATTCTGAATGCCGCGCTGACTTTCGTTATATATTGAAGAAAATTTTTTGAGATGATTTTGAGATGATTGAAATTGCAAATGTCACTAAGCGATTCGGCAAAAAAATCGCGCTCAATTCAATAAATCTTTCCATTAAAGATGGTGAAACACTCGCAATTATCGGCGGAAGTGGATCGGGAAAATCGACGCTGCTTCGATTGATGATTGGATTGATTCAGCCAACTGAAGGCGAGATTTGGATTGATGGCGATGAAATTTCAAAGATGAATGAGGATCAATTGCAAAAAATTCGTCTCAAGATGGGAATGGTTTTTCAATATTCCGCGCTGTTTGATTCAATGACAGTCGGCGATAATGTTGCATTTGGACTTGTTGAACATACAAAATTGCCAAAGGATCGAATTCGAAAAATCGTTCGAGAAAAATTGAATCAAGTCGGTTTGAAAGATGTCGAAAATTTGATGCCGAATGAATTGTCCGGCGGAATGAAAAAGCGAGTTTCATTAGCTCGAGCCTTGGCGTTCGATCCAAAAATAATTCTATATGATGAGCCAAGTTCTGGACTTGATCCAATCACGACGGCGATGATTGATGAATTGATTCTCGCGACGCAAAAAAATTTGAAAGTGACTTCCGTGATTGTGACTCACGATATGGCGAGCGCATGCAGAACTGCAAATCGAATCGCGATGGTTTATCAAGGAGATTTAATCGCGGTCGATACAGTTGACAATTTCAGAAAAAATCCGGATTCGAGAATTCAAGCATTTTTCAAAGCGAGCGGACAGATCTAATTGAGGAGGGAGCTCGATGTCTTCATTGGAAGCAAAAGTCGGCGCGTTCACTGTTGGAGGCATGATGCTCCTCGGTGGATCTTACGCCGCTCTGAGCAATGTTCAACTGCCTTTCGCGCGTGATTCAAATTATCTGATTTACGCGGGATTTCATCAAGTCATCGGGCTCGAGCCTGAATCGACAGTGCGACTTTCTGGAGTTCCAGTCGGCACGGTGAAAAATATCGCAAACAGCGGTGAAGGCGTCGTCGTGACAATGAGTATCAAATCCGAAACTCAAATTCCGCGAGGATCTTCAGCAACCATTGCGAGCTCTGGAGTTATGGGCGAAAAATTCATCAATATAACTCCTGCAAAAATCACCGATGGATTTGCGCAAAATGGCGATTATCTCCTCGGAATCGATGAAGTCGGCATGGATTCTATGTTTGCCAGCATGTCAAACACTTTCGAGCATATTCAAGGGCTCGTTGATTCGATGAATAATGTTGCCAGCGATCCAGTTTTGCAGCAATCTCTCCTTGAAATGAGCGTCAATATGAAAAATGCTTCCGAACACATGGAAGGGTTGATGCAGACTCTCGAGGCTCTCGCAAAGGATAATCAAGGCAATGTCAATTTAATGACGAATCAAATCAATCAGATTTTGCAAAGTGTTGGCGGAACGGTTGAAACCATCGAGCATATGACAAAAAATCTCGATGGATTCGCTGGAAATCCAGAAACTGTAGAAAATCTCCAGACGACCTTGCGAAATGTCACTGAAACGACGAATCGAATTGCACACATCGCTCAAAATCTCGACGGTGCATTTGGAGATCCTCAAGTTGCAAGCGATATGAAGGAGACAGTTCATAACGCTAAAGAGATTTCCGAGAAAGCTCAACAGATTCTCAACGCTACTTCCAATGTAGAAATTATTCCGTCAGTTGAAGTTTTATACAGCGGCGGCGCGAGCGATTGGGACACTGATTTTCATTTGAAACTCGCGGGGCAAGATCAGACGTCATTTCTCCTCGGTTTGAATGATATCGGTGAATCGAATCGAATTGACGCTCAAATTGAAAAAAGTTTCAGCGAGAGTTTTTCAGCGCGCGCAGGAGTTATCAATGGCGAAGCGGGAATTGGTCTCGATACATATATTCGTCCACAGTCTAAACATGCAGTCAAATTCTCAGCAGATGGTTATGATCCGAACGATTTTAAACTTCGACTTCAAGCTCAAGTCAAAATTCTCGGCGATGGAACTTATCTGCTCGGGCGTTGGGATGATGTGACTGATTCTGATGCTCGGCGAGCTTACGTCGGATTAAAGCAAGAATTCTGAATTCTGAATTCTAGCAGGAAAAAAATCCATGACGGCGAATCTCGCGACTGCAAGTATTTAGGAAATTTTCATTTTGTGAAATGGGAGGTCTCGAATTGGGAACTTTCAATAGAAAAAAACTCTCAAAAAAAATCTCTGCATTCATTTTATCCGGAATTATCGCAACGAGTTTTGGAATCGCTGATGCCGCTGAAACTCGCGCAATTTCTCTCGATGACGGCGTTCAAATGGCGTTGCACAACAATCGAACGGTGAATCAATACATCGCGAGCCGTGAATCTGCAAAATGGGCATATTCGCTCGCACGTCGTCAAGCTGGACCTACTTTGTCATTCACCACTTCCGCATCGAAAGTCGGCGGCGATTATTACGATGGATTGGGCTATGATCGATCCTTCCAAAACGCTGTAACTGCATCGATTCCAATTTATCAAGGCGGAAGTTTGAAACAATCGCGAATCTATGCTCGATATGGAATCAACGCGGCAGATCTTCAGCTCGAGGACACTCTGCAGCAAATCAAAGAGACTTCAACTTCCTACTATTATCAAATTCTTCAATGCAGAAATCTCGTCGAAGTCAACATGGAATCAGTTCGAACTCTCCAGGAACATTTGAACAATGTTTCAGCTCAATTCAGAGTTGGAACTGTTGCAAAATCTGACGTTTTAGCATCGCAAGTCGAGCTCGCCAATGCTAAACAGAGCTTGATCACTGCGCAAAATAATTATGATATTGCAGTTGCAACGATGAATAATTTTATCGGTCTGCCGACTGATACAGTTCTTCAGCCGAGAGATCAGCTTGCTTATCGAAAATATAATTTGACGCTCGATGACTGCATTGAATACGCGTTGCAAAATCGTCCGGATATCGCCGCGGCAGATTATGCAATCAAACAGGCGATCTCTCAAAAAGAATCTGCGAAAGCTGGAAAACGTCCTAGCGTCTCAGCATCGGCAACGAAATCGATAACTGGCGAAGATCCATTCGATAACGATCTCAACGATTATTGGACTGCTGGAGTCTCGGCAACATGGAATTTCTGGGATGGCGGAACGACTAGCGCACAGATTCACGAGGCAGAGGCGGCGATTGTTCAAGCTCAAGAATCTGCGGCGGCAACTCGCGAATCGGTTCAACTCGGCGTCAGAACTGCATGGCTAAATCTCAACGCGGCAGAAAAAAACATCGGAACGACTCAAGTTGCAGTTGAGCAGGCGGAAGAGGATTATCACATCGCGCAAGTCAGATATGGCGCGGGAGTTGGAACAAATCTTGACGTCATGGATGCAAGCGAAAAATTGACTTCGGCTCGAACGAATTATTACACCGCGCTCTATAATTACAACACGAGCAAGGCAAATCTTGACCGAGCGATGGGAATTCCTGTCGCGATTGATGTGTCGAGATATGTTGCGGCTGAACAAGATGGAAAATCTGCGGCTGAAGCTCGAGAGGATGCGGCTATCACTGAAGAGGCTCGTGAAGTTCCTTCGACTTTGGAAGTTCGCGAAACAATTCGAGACAGCGGCGACGGTTCTCAAATGCCTTCGGAAATCGTTTCGAAGGAAATTGAAAATGCAAAGAAATAATAAATTCTCCGGAATTTTTCATTAACAAATCGAAATTTATCTGTAAAATTCGCGAAAGGAGATCAGAATTTTTTCGTCGATAAATTTTCGGCGTTTTGGGAGAGGATTCATGATGAAAGCTACAAAGATGATCGGTGGCTTTCTGATTGCGATCCTCTCTTTTTTTGTGATCACATTCGGAATCATTTACTTCTATGCAAAGTCGCATCAGCAGGAACTTCTCGATAAGGCGATTCAATATGCAAATCAAGAAATCTCCGCACAAATCAAAACGCGTGTTGATATTGGACAGATTCAAGTCGATCAAGACAGAAATCTTCATGCGCAGAATATCGAGCTTTTCGATAAAAATAATCAAAGCATGATTTCAGTCGGCGAGGCGAATGTTGAATTAAGTTTGTTGAATTCGATCGGCACAGTTATCGATGCGATTCGCGGCAAAATCGATCCGCTGTCGACAATCGAGAATGTCACGATCAAAAATGTGGAGATCAATTTCATTCAGCGCGACGATGGAACTTGGAATTTCAATGATATTCAATCGACGAGCGAAGAGCCCTCGAGTTTTCAAGCGGAAGTGAAAGTCGAAAATGCTCATGCGAAACTCGGTTTGATTCAAGAAACTGAATCTGAATCGGAAAATGTTCGTGGATCGACTTACAAGGAGCTCGAAGTTGACAATATCTCGGCAGAAATTTCATGCAAAGATCTGCCGAACAATCTGTTGAAACTCAAACAGATTCAAGCGGAAGTTTTGGGGGCGAATGTTGATGCTGAAGGAATTGTCGATCTTGCAAATTCCAGACAAGTCGCGAGCATCGATCTCAAAAATATTGACGCGGAAAAATTTCTATATTTGATTCCGGATGGAACTTTGCCGGACAATTTGATTATAGACTCGGCGCATGTCGAAAGATCCAGAATCGATGTTGTGAATCGCGATGGGGATATTCGATTCACTGGCGACGCAAAATATCGCGATGGATCGATTCAAGTCAACAATTTAATCGCGGAAAATGTTCGAGGGATTGCGAATTTCTCGAATGAATCACTTCGACTTTCGACAGATCTTTCCGCCCGACTTGAAAATTTGCCGGCGGAGGAGAATCAAGATGCTCATGTCTATGGATCGATTCGACTTGATACTGACGAGCCGTATTTCGATCTCAATGCAAAATCTGATTCGCTGAATCCCCAAAAAATTCTCGATAATATTCCGGTGGAAGTTAATGCAGAAGTCAAAGCACATCTACTCGGAACGATATCGAATCCGACGCTCGATGGCGATGTTTTTATCCCGAACATTGAATATCAAGGAGTCTCGGCGCGAAATCTGTCGAGTCATGTAAGATATGAAAATTCTGCAGTCTATTTATCGGAAATCGAAGCTGAAACTTTTGGCGGCTCGATTAGCGGCGAGGGAACTCTTCGAGCGAGCGATCTTGCATATGATATCCACATTTTGGCAGATGGAATCGATCTCACGCGAATTCAAAACGATTTGAACGTCGCGGCACTCGATGAAGTCTCGGGGAAAATCACCGCGGATCTCGGAATTCATGGAGTCGGCGATGACACTTCGACACTGGAAATCTACGGCTCGGCAAAAACTCGCGGAGCTCAATACAAATTCCTTCCTATCAATAGTGTCGATGTTTCATTCCACACGCAAAATAAAGATGTCATGGTCGATTATCTCAGCGCGGAATTTCCAAATCGATCGTCGATTGGAATTGAAGGCAATATCAAGAATGGCGAGGAGCTCGATTTCAATTTTTACGGCGGACATGTTGATTTGAGTTTGATTGAACCGGTTTTGAAACAAGTTATCACTTCCGGAGAGATCGAACCGACGATTTCCGGACTTTCGGATTTTCGCGGAACATTGAAAGGCGCGATTGAAAATCCAGATGTGACTCTCGATTTTTCCGCAGTAACTTTGAAAAATCGCGATGGCAGAATTGAAGTTCAAGGCGAATTATTCAAACAGCAATATGATTCAGTAAAAATGAAACTCGGCGGAAATCTCGAAGAATTGCAAATCGAGGATTTCACGCTCGAAAAAGGCGGCAAAGATGTTTGGCTCGCTAAAGGATCTGTCGGTTTGACTGGCGAGCAAAATCTCGATGTGCGAATCGATACAGTTGGCTCTCGCGCGGAAGAAATTGCATCGCTGTTTGAAAATAATCCGACGTTTCAAGATCAAATTCTCACTGGTAACGTTGATAACGTCATAACAGTCACAGGAAATTTGACCGATCCAAATGTCGTGGGATATATTCATTTTTGGCGCGGAGCTTATAATGGAATGATTGTCAGCGGGCTCGATGGAGATTATTTCGTCGAGGGAAATTTGATTCGACTGCAGGATTTCCATATTCAAACGCCGATGATTGATATGGTTGTCAATGGAACGATCGATCGGCAGACTCTCGCGCTCGATTTTCAGGCGAATGCTCTAGATATCAACGCGCGAAGATTTCAATCGAAATTTCCGGAGGGATATCTAGTCGAGGGGCATGGAAAATTCCAGGGAATCATTCAAGGCACGCTCGATTCACCGATTTTCGACGGCAGAATTATCGCCGAGCATTCGAATTTCAACGGCGTGGATCTTGATGAAATGCGCGGGCATATTCATTATGAAAATAACAATCTAAATTTGCAGGAATTCATCTTCAAGCAGGGCATCGGTGAGTATCATGTCTCGGCGAATTTGGAGAATTTTGAGCGAATCAACGGCGATATCAAAGTCACAGATGTTGGAGTCAAGGAACTTGCCGCGCTTGCGAATCAGAAAAATGAGCTGCTCGATGGAGTTTTGAACGCGAAAATCAAAATTGCAAACACGATTGAAAATCCAACTGTCATTGTGAATGGAGAAATTCCTCGCGGAAGTTTTGCGGAATATGAAATTCACGATTTGATCCTCGATGCAAGTCTGCAAGATCGACTTTTCAATATCAACAAATGTCAAGGCTATCAAGGCTCAGCAGTTGAAGCTGAAAAAGCCGATGAAAAATTGCTCGAGCGAGTTTTGCGTGAAGGAAAAATCCCGACAATTGAAACAAAATTCGAGGGGCAGGGATATTTCTTGATAACTGGCAATTCAAACAATCCTCTCGATCCAATGGGCACGCTCGATTTGAAATTGACAGCTCGAAATTTACAGCTCGGAATGTTTGCTCGAGCGGCTAAAGTTGAAACTGAAGTCGTTGGAACTGCAGATCTTGACGCGACAGTTTCAGGAACGATTTCGAATCCCGCGGCGACAGCTGAAGTTCATGCGTACAACGGCGGAATCAGAGGCTCGGCGTTCGATAACATCGACGGGAATTTTGAGCTCAAAGATGGCTCGATTCTTGTCAACAATCTCACTGCGAAAGAAACGATCGATAAAGATAAAGCCGATGCAAAAACTTACAGCGCGAGCATCAATGGAATTTTGCCGCTTGTCGCTTTGACTGCAAAATCGAAAGACGATCTCAAAAAAGATGAACAGATTTATCTGATTTTCTCAGTTGACGAAGCAGATCTTTCGATGCTCCCAGTTTTATCGAAACAAGTTTCATGGGCAACTGGCGAAATGGCTGGCAAACTTGTTATCACTGGAACACTGGACAATCCAGATATCAATGGGCAGATTCTAGTCACGGAAGGAGTTACAAAATTCAAGCTCCTCGATAAACCGATTGAGCATATGAATATCGCTGTAGTTTTTGAAGATTCGAAGATGAGAATTCAAGATTTCACTGGAAACATGGGAACTGGAAGTTATTCATTGACGGGCGGAATGGATCTCGTTGGGCTTGAACTCAAAAATTACAATTTCAATTTCACAGCGAACGCGTTAGATATTCAGGCACCATTCTATAAAGGACCATTTTCCATGAATCTGACGCTCGAAGAAAAATCGATCTTCCATGGACGTCGAATCCTCCCTAAAATTTCCGGAGAGATCAATCTCGATACTTGCACAATTTCAGTTCCGTCGATTCCAACAGATGATTCGCCGCTGCCGGATATATTGCTAGACGTTCAACTCAACATCGGCAAAAAAGTTCATCTATACAGCGCGTATCTCTACGATATGTATCTAAACGGCTCGGTGCATTTCGAAGGCGCAACGAATTTCCCAAAATCGAGCGGAACTGTCACTGTCAAAAATGGCGGCACGATCAGTTATTTAAAGACGAATTTCAAAATCAAAGAGGGCGAAGCGAATTTCGGTCAAGTCGGAACATTTTTCCCGCGTCTGAATTTCTTTGCTGAGACAAGACTCGATCAAGCGCGAGTTTTCATCTATGTTCAAGGAACTCTCGACGATATGAAATTTAAACTCGGCTCGAGTCCAGAGATGAATGAAACTGAAATCATGCAGCTCTTAACATTCCGCAACGCTTATCAAAATGGCGAGAGTGTCACTGCCGCGGATCTAATCACGATCGGTTTGCAGATGTCACTGTTATCGGAAGTCGAATCATTCATGCGCCAGAAT
Organism: Selenomonadaceae bacterium; assembly: GCA_017484005.1. Taxonomy (GTDB): domain Bacteria; phylum Bacillota; class Negativicutes; order Selenomonadales; family Selenomonadaceae; genus Quinella. The sequence goes on from JAFUTY010000019.1 coordinate 108,771, forward strand.
TTGTATCTCGACCAATTTTCAGTGTCGCGAGGATCTGGTTCAGCGTTTGAAAATCATGCGGCAGAGACTAGCGATAACAATGCTGATGAATATAATGTTCAGATTGGAAAATATATTTCCGATAAAGTTTTGTTGAAATACACGCAAGGAATCGGCGGCGACCACATTCATCGATACGGCGTCCAATATGAATTCACGGATAATTTTGCAGTCTCGGTTGAACGCGAGAGCGGCGATTATTATTTTGGAATTGAGGCGCGAATCAAATTCTGAAAGGGGGATTTGCCATGTTTGAAGATTATTTGCGTGAATTGGATAAAGTAAAAATTCTTGAGCCGGACGAAGAATCTGAGCTTTGGCGCAGGTTCAAAAATGAAAATGATCGATCTGCGCGTCTGAAAATCATTGAGTCTTATCAGCCGCTCGTCTTCAAAATCGCACTTCCCTATCGAGATTTGCAATCGATTATGGATGTGATTCAAGAAGGCACAGTTGGATTAATCGAATCGGTTGAAAAATTCGAGCCGGAGCGAGGAGTTGCATTTTCACTTTTTGCGATTCATCGAATTCGCGGACGAATGATCGATTATCTGAAACGTGAAAAAGAGATCCCAACAAATGAAGAAATCTTTCTCGATTTGGCAGATTCATCGCCAACTGCGCAGGATCTAGTCGAAAGTTCTGAACTTGCAGCTCAACTTCACACGGCGATCAACCGACTTCCGCGGAATGAAAAAAATGTCATTCAAGAAATGTATCTCAACGATGAAAATGCATCAGAACTCGCGTCAGATATGAAACTCAGTATCTCGCACATCTATCGGCTGCAGAAAAAGGGAATGCAGCGAATTCGCGGAATGCTTTCTCGATTCATCTCTAGCTGGTAGATTCAGATCAAATCCAAACGAAGGAGGGTCGCTCAATGGATCAAAAAGACGAGCAGCGAGTCGAGCGTCGAAAGCATATTCAATCGGCGATTGACTGGCTCGCGCGGGCAGAAAATTCAATCGCAGAATCCAAAGATATCAAGGGCGATCTGAATCTAATGTTAGCAAAGGCAGAATTGCAGCATGAGGAGGAATCTCGAAGCTCGCCATCGACTGCAAATTTCACATTCAAATTTTTCTCGAAAGCTGGAACATTTCTCGTGGCTGGAGCAATTGCAGCATTGATTGTATATTTTCCAAAATCGGATCAAGTGTCAGATCAAAATCTCACGACGCGATCTGAAAATTCCGTCGCAATCGATGCCGCGGAAGATCTAGCTCCAGCTCCACCGATGAAAAAGGAAAAGATCATTGTTCATCCAGTTCAATCGCAGCCGAAAGATACAAAGGCTGATGAAATTCAAGCTCAGAAAATCAAAGTTGAGAAAATCGATCTCGGAACGATAATTGAAGAAACTCCGAAACAGATTGAATATCACGAGGAAAAATCGGAACAGCAGATCTATTCGCCGGATTCAGATGTTGAGATCGATTCGAGCGTTCAAGTGCGAGAATTGGTAACATCGGCAGGAATGATCTTGAGATCAAAATGATCTGCAGTTAAAATCCTTCGAGTTTCCAAATTGAAATAGAAGGAGTTTTGCGAAATTGAAAAGACGAATCAAACTGCCTCAAACATTTTCAGAAAAAATTAGAGAAAAAATCGTTGGAGTTTCAGAAAATGCTGTGACTCTCGCGCTCGCTATTGGAGTTGGAATCATTCCATGTTCAGCCGTCGCGATGCATTACATGACTTCAAATCAGGAGCAAAGAGTATCTCCAACATCGACGGAAGATATTCCGCAGAATGAAAGAATCCCCGGCGAGGATCTCCAGCGTCAAAAACAGTCGAGTAATTTTGATCCGAACAAGTCGCTCGATGTTGATAACAATCTCAATCAAAACAATTCAGCACCAACTCTCGAGCAGCTTTTGCGACAGTATGAAGGATTGACAATCGTCGATATTCTGCTCGAAGGAGTCACGGAAAATATTCAGCCGACAGCGATGGCAGCAATCACTCAATACATCGGCGATCCATTCAGCGCGGATTTGTCATTGAAAGAGCAGGCGGCATTGTTAAACACTGGACTTTTTTATGACATCTATCCAACCGTTCAAAAAATTCCAGAGGGAATCGTTTTGACTTATCATTTACTGCAGAATCCAGTCCTCCGCGGGATCGAATTCAGCGGCAATGATGTTGAAAAAACTGACGAGCTCAAAAAAATCATGACGGTTAAAACTGGCGAGACTCTCAATAGCACGCTGCTGCATGAGAATGTCAACGCGATTCAGGAAAAATATCACAGCGATGGATATATTTTTGCGAAAATCACTGATATGAATGTTGATCGCGATGGAATTTTGACGATCAAAGTTAATGAAGGAAAGCTCGAAGGATATTCAATCAAAGGAAATAAAAAGACTAAGGAAAAAGTCATTCTTCGCGAAATGCGTCAAAAACCTGGATCTCCATTCGATGCAAATTTAGCACGTCGATCGATGCAAAGACTTTATAATCTCGGCGCGTTTGAGGATGTAAATATCAAGATGATTCCAGGCGTCGAGCCGAATGCAGTTGTCATGGAAGTCACAGTCAAAGAGAAACGCACTGGAACTTTCGGCGTCGGTGCTGGATACAGCTCGCGCGATGGTGTCGTTGGAATGGTTAGCGTTTCAGATACAAACTTCCTCGGACGCGGCGATGCGATTTCATTGACTTACGAGATGAGCGGCGACGATGAAGATGCGCATGGATATGTTTTTGCATATAGAAAGCCATGGCTCGATGACAAAGAGACTTCCGGAACGATTCGAATCTACAATCGAACCTATGAATATTCCGATTATGATACTCACGGCGATTTGAAAGAGGAATACATGCGCAAATATAAAGGCGGCGAATTGACTCTGTCGCGTCCGATTTCTGAATACTCTCGGAATGCGATAACAATTCGAAACCGCGATGATAAATATGTGCGCCATGTAAGCAGTGGAAATGCGGGAGATCGCTCGGGAGATTCTGGATATCAATGGCGGAAGGATAATTTTGGAACGACAAGATCAATAACGCTCGAGCATATTACTGACACGCGCGATAACATCTACAGCCCAACAACTGGCGGACGAGTTGCACTGTCAGCGGAATTTGCAGGATGGCTCGGCGGAGATTTCACATTCCAAAAATATGGAATCGATCATCAGCAATTTTTCAAGGCGGGACATGCTCAAGTCTGGGCATTCCGAGGCAAGGCTGGAGTTGCAACTGGAGACGTCTCGGAATTCAACCAATATCGAGTTGGCGGACAAGATTCATTGAGAGGCTATCGCGACGATCAATTCCGCGGCGATAAAATGCTCCTCGGCACGATTGAATATCGATTCCCTCTCGCGCAAAAAGTTCAAGGAATTTTGTTCACTGACGGCGGCGCAGTTTGGAGTTCAGGATGGACGCCGGAGAATTTCCATGGCAGCGTTGGAACTGGTGTCGCATTAACAACTCCACTCGGTGCGTTGAGACTTGACTATGGTTATGGAAGTCAAGGCGGGCGAGTTCATTTCAGTGTCGGTGGTTCATTCTGATGAAAAATTTTTTGAAAGGAAATTTTCTGTGTGCGATCTCGATTCTGGTCGCACTTATTTTTTTCCCGATTCAAAACGTTTCAGCTGAGCGAATCAATCAAGTTCATGCAATGATCCATTCCGAAAATATTCCACCGATTGTGCGCGATCGAATGGAATTCAGTGTCAAAACAATCGGCGAGCAACTTTTCGAAGGCATGGAATTGCCAATCACTCGCGAATGGAAATCGATGCAGGAAAAAACAATCGCAACAGTTTTCGATAAAGTGTTGAGTGGATACAGCGTCGATAATGTTCAAATCGATTTCGATACAATGACAGTGATTCATGTGCATTTGATTCCGTGGGAAAATCGAATCAATCGTGTCGAATTCAAATTACAGCTCGAAAATTTAGATCCAAAAATCGCGACGCTCGTCAAAAAGGATCTCGATGGAGTCGATGAACTTTTCTACGATTCGCTGAATGATCTTCCAATTGCCGCGACAGATTGGATTTCCGGAGCGATCAAGCGTCAACTCGAATCATTTGAACAGGTGAGAATTCCAGAGTATCGGCTTGAATTTGATATCGAGCCAGGTGATATAACTCGAGTCGAGCTGTATGCAATTCCTCGAGCACCAATAGTCCGGACAGTCGATTTGGAAACTGAATCGAGATCGCTGCCAGTTTTTATTCGCGACGAGCAAAATCGATTTTTGAAAACTGGAATGGAAAGTTTAATCGCTGTGCCGGTGAATTTTGTGATTCGACATCGTAAGGATCTCGAAACTCAATTTGAAAATTATGCGCGTTCCGAAAAAAAATTCCGCTCGTTCAGATTGAAAACCGAAGTCTCAATCCGGCGGGCGGAAGGTGAAAAGATTATCGCGAAGGCAAAGACAGAATCGAATCGATTTGATATCGATCTCGAGGCATGGGCAGATTTTGGTCGCACGAATTATTCCAAAGATGATTTAACATTGCGATTTGATCTCGGAAGAAAGTTGTCGAGTGCTGATAAGATTTTCATAATGACAGATCTTCGTCCGGTCAATATGAGATGGAAATTCTCGGCAGGATATGGAAGAGATTTGCGGAATGATTTTCATACATCGATTAGATACAATTTCAGCGATGAACAATTCATAGCTGGAGCATCATTCGATTTTTTGAAATCTTGGCGATTTAGGTATGAATATCGATTTGAGGATTCAACTGGCGAGGCTGGAATTCTTTACAAATTCAAAGATCGCGTCGGGCTTGAATATGTAATTGAATCAGATGAAAACTGGATTCGTCTGATGGGATTTTTTTGATCGAGTCAAACGGCTCGATCTTTTTTTATTTCCGAGACGCGACTATAATTCGACTAATCGAGTTTGCGTCAGGAGTGATAGATTTGGAAATATCGGTTGGAGCAATCGCGAATGAAATTTCATCAGATAACATTGATAACAGTAAATTCACTGCAGGCAAAATCTATTGGTATAACAGCAATGATGGCACATTTTATTGCGAATTACCGATACCGATGCAATATACTTCACCTTCGTCAATTCGAGGAGCTCTGGCAAAATATAGCGGAATTGTTTATGCGTCAAGTAATACTTCAAATGAAGTAGATCGCGGCAGTCTATTTGTCTGTGGATTTCGCATGACTGAAAACGTAACAATCGATTTTGATACGTCGAGCGGTTTAAAGTTGTACTATAACTTCGATCCATCGATTTTGGGATTGAATTTCTCGAAATATTACAAACAAAATAACAATGGTAAATATCAACTCGCATATGGCTCATCACGAGTTGTAAGGGCACTTGTAGATAATTCATTTTCGATTGAAGGCGCGGCGCAAGTTCAAATCAACGCTGGAGTTGATAAACCTGAATTAATTTTTTCGGCAGTTGAAAATCTATCAAATGAAGTCACAATCACTGGCGGCAAGGGATTTGTCACGATTAATTCTGGAATTTCTCTCTTTGAAAGTTCTCCAGATGAAAATCTGACGATCACTGCATCGAGCGATACAAGTCTCGGATTTTCAGATGTGGATCAATTGCAAACGATCATTTTTGATTCGGAAACAACATTTGTCTCAATTATTGGAAGTGCGTCATTTGAATTTGACGATGAAATGCATATATCAAGCGGAGAAATTTCATTGGGCGGATCGAGTTCAATTTTTGGAGATATCAGCGGCAATGGAGTGATTTTGTCAGCGGGCGAAGTTGTTGAATCTCTCGATAACATTGGCGATTTTGTCGTGATTTCTGGAATTTATGGCGACAACACAGCGTGGAGTGAATCGGGCGGGGAAACTCGATTTGAAGTTGTATCTGGCGGATTGAATGTTGTCTCGCGCGATGAAAATGACAATGTGATTTTCAATCAGACTCTCAATGGCGAATCATGGAGCATTCCATCGGATCGAAATTTGTTTGGATATATTCCGGACGGATCTCAGGGCTCGAATGGAAGTTCAGATCTCAACGGATCTAGCGGATCAAATGAAAATTCAGATCTAAACGGATCTAACGGATCTGGTGGAAGTTCAGATCTCGACGGATCTTACGGATCAAATGGAAATTCAGATCTCAATGGATCTCAAGGATCGAATGGAAGTTCAAATCTCGATGGATCTCAAGGATCTGGTGGAAGTTCAGATCTCGACGGATCTTACGGATCAAATGGAAATTCAAATCTCGACGGATCTCAAGGATCGAATGGAAGTTCAGATCTCGAGGGCTCTAACGGATCAAATGGAAGTTCAGATCTCGATGGCTCTAGCGGATCAAATGGAAGTTCAAATCTTGACGGATCTAGCGGATCGAGTGGAAATTCAGATCTCAACGGATCTAACGGATCAATTGGAAGTTCAGATCTCGACGGATCTCAAGGATCGAGTGGAAATTCAGATCTCAACGGATCTAACGGATCAAATGGAAATTCAGATCTCAACGGATCTCAAGGATCGAGTGGAAATTCAGATCTCAACGGATCTAACGGATCAATTGGAAGTTCAGATCTCGACGGATCTCAAGGATCGAGTGGAAATTCAGATCTCGAGGGATCTAACGGATCAAATGGAAATTCAGATCTCAACGGATCTCAAGGATCAGATGGAAGTTCAAATCTAGACGGATCTAGCGGATCAAATGGAAATTCAGATCTCAATGGATCCCAAGGATCGAATGGAAATTCAGATCTCAATGGATCCCAAGGATCGAATGGAAGTTCGGATCTCGATGGATCTCAAGGATCAGATGGAAGTTCAAATCTAGATGGATCTAGCGGATCAAATGGAAATTCAAATCTCGATGGATCTCAAGGA
>JAFUTY010000006.1 GCA_017484005.1 Selenomonadaceae bacterium
CAAAAATATCCTGTCTTCTCCGTCTCTGAAATAAAAGATCTCGATTTCGATCGAATCTTTATCGCAAATGTTTATCTCAACACCGTGGAAGAAACTCTCGCCGTCGGAATTCCTGAAGAAAAAATCTTCATCACGATTCAATCGCTTTACGAGGAGTATCGATCAAAATATCCAGATGGAAAGATCAAATTTGCACTGACTTCGATGCTCACTCAAAAACTTCAATCGCGGAAAATTCTCGGTTCAAAAATTGCGGAGCTTGATGGAAATTTTTTCATAGTCGCTCAAGATGGATTTCGAATTGGAACTTTGCAATTGTTGGCGGAAGAAATTCAGAATCAAAAAATTCCTGGAGAAATTGCAGAGCTCGGAGTTTTTCGTGGAGAATTTGCGAAATATCTCAACGAACTTTTTCCAGATCGAACTCTGAATCTCTTCGACACATTTGAAGGCTTTGCAGATCAACAGGAAAATCATGATCGTCAGAGTGGACTCGTCGCGGAAAATATGCTTGTGAATTCGAGCTATCTCAAAAATACAACGGTTGATCTTGTCATGTCGAAAATGAAACATCCGGAGCGCGTCAAAATTTATAAAGGATTTTTTCCAGACACAATTCCATCGGAAGAAAAACAATTTGCTCTAGTTTCACTCGATCCAGATTTGTATCAGCCTACAATCGATGGGCTCAGATATTTTTATCCGCGACTTTTAATCGGTGGATTCATCATGATTCATGATTACAATAATGCGCAATTCAATAAGAGTATTCATCGATCGGTCGAAGATTTCGAGTTGGAAGTTGAGCGTCTCATAAAAATTCCAATCGCTGATAATGATGGCACGTTGATCATCACGAAATAGTTAGGAGGAATTCTATTGAAGGCAGGATTCATCAGTCTCGGTTGCGCAAAAAATCTCGTCGATACGGAATTGATGCTCGGAATTTTAAATGAAAATGGAATCGAGCTTGTCACAAATCCCGCCGATGCAGATATTTTGATCGTCAACACATGCGCATTTATTCAAGCGGCTAAAGAAGAATCAATCACGACAATTTTGAACATGGCGGAATATAAAGAATCTGGAAGATGTCGCGCGTTGATTGTCGCTGGATGTCTTGGTCAGCGATATGGTCAGGAGCTGCTCGATGAAATTCCAGAAGCTGACGCGATAATTGGAACGAGCGCATGGGATCGAATCATGGAAGCAGTTCGCGACAGTTTGAGAGGGCATCGAGTTGTTATCACGGATCACGAGAAAATTTATGATTCAAAAACTCCTCGAATTCGAACGACTCCAAATTATTCGGCATGGGTAAAAATCGCGGAAGGTTGCGATCATCGATGCAGTTTTTGTGCAATTCCATTGATTCGAGGCAAATTTATCTCGCGATCGATCGAGGATATTGTCGCGGAAGTTCAAAATCTCGTTGCGGATGGAGTCAAAGAGATCAATTTAATCGCTCAAGATTCTACAAATTACGGACGCGATTTATATGGTGAGCCCTCGCTCGCTCGACTGTTGAAAGAATTGGTAAAAATTCCAGAACAGTTTTGGATTCGAATTCTCTACAGCTATCCCAAAAATTTCACAGATGAATTGATTGAAGTTATCGCCAGTGAATCGAAAGTCTGCAAATACGTCGATCTGCCGCTTCAACACGCATCGAATTCAGTCCTCGAGAGAATGAAACGTCCCGATACTCGTGAAGAAATCGAGACGCTTTTAACAAAGATTCGAGAAAAAATTCCTGGAGTTGCAATTCGATCGACCTTCATCGTGGGATTTCCTGGCGAATCGGAAGAGGATTTTCAAACGCTCAAGACATTCATTCAAACTCAGCGATTCGATCACGTCGGGATTTTTGCATATTCTCAAGAGGAAGGAACAGTCGCGGCGACTCTTCCAGATCAAGTTCCGGAAGAAGTTATGCAGAATCGATATCACGAGCTGATGAGTTTGCAGTCACAGATTTCGCAGGAGATCAATGAGTCGCTCGTCGAAAAAGAATTCAAAGTTTTAATCGAGGGGCGCGATGAAGAATCAAACAATATCGCGATTGGCAGATCTTATCGAGAAGCTCCGGAAGTTGATGGACAGATTTACGTTGAAGGAGATCGCCGCAGTCAGCCTGGAGATATGGTGAGAGTTCGAATCAAAGCTGGATTCACTTACGATCTCGCCGCGGAAAGAGTTCTCGATGTTGTCGTGAAAGGTTCGGGCGGAAAATCTAAGAAAAAATCTTTTTCGCCAAAGGATATTCTCAATCGATTGGGAATTTAGGGAGGTTATATAGTGCGGATTGTCAATGAAAAAAATATGTTCGAAAATAAACGCATCCTAGTGTTTGGGCGTGGAAAGATAGCAACAGATTTCTTCAATGCGTTTCCTGTTGCAACTGAATCTGTTATTGGATTCGTCGAAAGCAAAAAATCAGCGGATCAAATTACAGATAATAAAGGAGAACTTTCCAGATTCACTGGAAAACCAATTTTCTCTGTGAATGAGCTTCCGAATCTCGAATTCGATTTCATATTTGTCGCGAATTATCACTACAAAACGCTCGAAGAAACTCTTACAGTCGGAATTCCAGAGGAAAAAATCTACATTGCATCAGAGATTATCCTCGAAGAGTATCTCCGCAAATATCCAAATGGTAAAATTCGATTCGCGCTGTTTTCAGTGATGTCTTCATGCTTTCAGACAAAAACACTCGCTGATCCTCAAATTGCAGAACAGGACGAGAATTTTTTTCTATTCGCACCGTTATATGTTCGTAACGGGACTCTTCAGCTTCTTGCTGACGAAATCCGAGATAGAAATATTCTTGGAGAAATTGCAGAGCTCGGAGTTTATAAAGGAGACACTTCTGCCATTTTCAATAGATGGTTTCCAGATCGTACGCTGAATCTTTTCGACACATTCGAAGGATATGTTGAAAAGGAGCTCGATGACGCAGTCAGGCTCGGTTTTGCAAATCAAGCCTCGGCAAATTCATTGAAAGGTTTTAATGATTCAAGTATCGAGCTTGTTATGTCAAAAATGAAATATCCGGAGCGCGTTAAAATTTACAAAGGATTGTTTCCAGATACAATTCCAGAAGAAGAGAAACAATTTGCGTTGGTGCTAATTGACGTCAGTTTTTACATTCCGACACTTGCTGGTTTGAAATATTTTTATCCAAGACTTTCAACTGGCGGTTATCTCGTCATGCAGTCCTATAATGCTCCAGAATTTTCGGAAGGAAATCGCCGAGCAATTGCGGAGCTCGAGAAAGAATTTGGGCATGTCGTGAAAATTCCAATTCCAGATAAGAGAGGAACGGTCATAATTTCAAAATAGCTAGGAGTGACAAATTTGAATCTCAAAAAAGTTTTTGGATTGATTCTCGGCGCGTCGATTCTATTTTCTAATGGAATCTCGTCAGCCGCAGAAAATCTCGATGTAAACCAGCCGCAAAATTTTGATTCTGAACAATCTGTCGAGCTCGAGGGAGTTGTTTACGAGAGTCAACGATATGGTTATCGAATGATTTGTCCCAAACAACCCTCGATTGTTCCAGCGAGTTTCATGTATGAAGATCGCAAAGGGGATCTGTTGATTTTCGATTATGACAATGACGATATCACTCAAATCAAATATGCATGGCTGGTGACAGTTGACGCATTCGATACAAAAAAAGTTATTGATTTCAATAAGGCGAATGATAAAAAATTCAACGAGTATCTCGAGCAATTGAAAAATTCAAATGGATTCGAGACGGCTGTTCAATTGCAACTTCCGAACAATAACAAAGGAGTTTTTGCAGTCACAGCTAAGGAAGTCGAGATTGACGAGGATGGCGATGGAATTATCGATGACACCGCGACAGCAGATCATCAGGAGATCGTTGTCTTTTTCAGATCTGATAAAAATCGAGCATTTTCGATTCAACTGATTCAACTTCCGGAGATCGATGAAAATGCTTTCCAATACTTCAAACTTGGAGTTTCAACTTTCGAAGACACCACAAATTAAAAAGAGATCCGAGGATCGAAATGATCTTCGGATCTTTTTTTTGCATTGATCGAATCAAATTGTTATAATCGCGCTCGTCGAGTTTTCGACAAATTCACACGCTCGCAGAAATCTCGTTGCAGGTTTCAAAAATTTTCACGAGCGGAAGTTTAAACGGGAGGGAAAATCCATGGCTGTTATCTCAATGAAGCAACTCCTCGAAGCTGGAGTTCACTTCGGTCATCAGACGCGCCGCTGGAATCCAAAAATGGCGAAGTACATCTTCACCGAGCGCAATGGAATCTACATTATCGATTTGCAGAAAACTGTTCGCAAAGTTGACGAGGCTTATGATTTCATTCGTTCAGTGGCGCAGGAGGGAAAATCGATTCTCTTCGTCGGAACGAAAAAGCAGGCTCAAGATGCTGTCAAAGAAGAGGCTGAACGCGCTGGACAATTTTATGTCAAAGAGCGCTGGCTCGGCGGAATGATGACGAATTTCCAAACGATTCAAAAACGAATCAATCGACTCAAAGAGCTTGAGACGATGGAGCAGGATGGAACATTCGATCTTTTAACAAAGAAAGAAGTTTTGCAACTTCGTCATGAAATGGGACGTCTCGAGAAAAATTTGAGTGGAATCAAAGAGATGAAAAAACTTCCAGGCGCACTTTTCATCGTCGATCCGCGCAAAGAGAGAATCGCAGTTGCAGAAGCTCGCAAGCTCAATATTCCAATCGTCGCGATTGTCGATACAAATTGCGATCCGGACGAAATCGATTATGTTATCCCTGGAAACGATGATGCAATTCGCGCCGTCAAACTTCTCACAGCAAAAATGGCTGATGCAATTCTCGAAGGTCGTCAAGGTCAAGACGTTGAAGAGGATGTTGCGGAAGCTCCAGCTGAAGATGTTGACAAAGACGCTGAATAATTTTTTTAGGAGTGATCAATTTTGGCTGTCACAGCGGCAATGGTAAAAGATCTCCGCGAAAAAACTGGTGCGGGGATGATGGATTGCAAAAAAGCTCTCGCTGAATCCGATGGCGATATGCAAAAAGCTATCGACTATCTCCGTGAAAAAGGAATCGCGAAAGCGGCTAAAAAATCTGGACGAATCGCGGCAGAAGGTGCAGTCGCAGCATTCGTTTCTAAAGATGAAAAAATCGGTGTGCTCCTCGAAGTCAACTGTGAAACTGATTTTGCGGCAAAGAATGAACAATTCCGCGCGCTCGAATCTCAAATCGCAGAACTTATCGCGAAAGAAAATCCAGCAGATGTTGATGCTTTGAACGAACTCAAGATCAATGGCAAAAAAGTCTCGGATCTCGTTATCGAAGCAACTGCTACAATCGGTGAGAAACTTTCGATTCGTCGATTCACTCGCTACACTACCGATGGAAGAATCGCAAGCTATATTCACATGGGCGGAAAGATCGGAGTTCTTGTCGATATCACTGGTGGAAGTGTTGAGCTCGGTAAAGATGTCGCAATGCAAATCGCAGCATCTCAGCCGCTCGCTGTCGATCGCGATGGAGTTCCTTCCGAAGAGCTTGAGCATGAAAAAGAAGTTCTTCGCAAACAGGCTCTCGAAGAAGGTAAGCCGGAAAAAATCATCGAGAGAATGGTTGAAGGTCGAATCAAAAAATTCTATGGCGAAGTTTGTTTGAATGAGCAGATTTTCGTCAAAGATCCAGAGAAAAAAGTTTCAGATATCCTCGGCAAAGAGAAAGTTCATCGATTCACTCGCTATCAACTCGGTGAAGGAATCGAGAAAAAGCAGGATGATTTTGCGGCGGAAGTTGCAGCGATGTCATCGAAGAAATAATTTGATCTAAAAATTTATCAAGCGTGACGATCGATCCACAAAAATGGGTCAAGCGTCACGCTTGTTTTTTTGTTCGGAATTTGAAAGATAAATTCAAATTCCGACGAATTTATCCAGTGCAAAAATTTTTCTAAGGAGATGAAATTCATGGCAACAATTTTGAAGAAAGGACAAAAAGCTGATATCACGAAGGGGAATGTCGGAATCAAAAAAATTCTGCTTGGATTCGGCTGGCAGACAAATTCGAGTGTCGATCTTGATTGCGCGGCTTTCTTACTTGAATCGAGCGGCAAAGTTCGAGGCGATTCAGATTTCGTTTTCTATGGAAACTCGAATCATGATTCTGGAAGCGTTGAACATCTCGGCAAAAATTTATCGGGCGGAGATGTTGAGCAAATCAAAATCGATCTCTCGAAAATTCCTGCGCAAATTGAAAAGATCGATCTAACCGCGACAATTTATGAGCCGGAGGAGAGACGTCAAAATTTCTCGATGGTCAAAGGCGCGTATATTCGAATTATCGATGCAGAAACTCGAATGGAAATTTTGAGATTCGATTTGGAAAATTTTTCAGTCGAAACTGCGATTGTTGTCGGTGAAATCTACAGGTACAAAGGCGAGTGGAAATTCAACGCAATCGGTGCGGGATATTCTGGAGGACTCGCGGCATTATGCAAAAGTTTCGGAATCGATGTCAGTGATTCGCAACCAACTCAATCAACTCCTCAATCGAAGCCAAATCGTCCAACTCAAGCTCCTCCCTCTGCACCGAAAAAAATCGAGCTCAAAAAGCATCAGAAAGTCAATCTCACGAAGAAAAAGGATCAACCGCTCGGCGAAATCGTTATCAATTTGAATTGGAGTCAGCCGGCGCGAATGAATGATCGGCGTCATGAAAATTCAATCCTCGATCGAATCGACAGTTTCATCAGTTCCAAAAAATCTAACGCGATCGATTTGGATTTAGCGTGTCTTTATGAATTAAAAGATGGGCGGAAGGGAGTTGTTCAAGCTCTCGGAAATACATTCGGAAATCTAAATTCCGCGCCATATATTCAACTCGATGGCGATGATAGAACTGGTTCAGTTGCATCGGGCGAGACGATTCGAGTCAATGGAAATCAAATCGACAAAATCAAGCGAATTCTAGTTTTCACTTTCATCTATGACGGCGTTGCAAATTGGCGCGAGGCTGATGGAATTGTCACCGTCAAATGTCCTGGAAATCCAGATATTATCGTGCGAATGGATGAATATGGATCTTATAAAATTCTCTGTGGAATCGCGCTGCTCGAAAATCAAGGAGGCACTTTCAGCGTCGAAAAGATCGTCGAATTTTTCAACGGACATCGTGAATTAGATGAAGCATTCAATTGGGGACTCAAATGGCAGCGTGGGACTAAAGATTGATGAAAATCTCGTTGCGGCGTGAGGAGATTCGAGCAGTCGCAACATCGAAGATCAAGATCGAGCTTAAAAATCCGGAGCTCGATCTTTCGATCTTCGCGCTCAATGACTCTCGAAATCTCTGTACAGATGGATTCATTTTTTACAACAATCCAAATTTTCGCGAGCTAGCATTTCGAATCACAAAGCTCGAGGATTCAATGGAAATTTATCTCGGCACAAATGTTTTCAGTGTTTACAATCTTGAAATCGTTGCATCGACTCGCGATCCACAAAAAAATTTCTCGATGTTTCCAGATGCTCAAATTCGAATAATCGAGCCGGAAATCGATCGAGAAATTCTGAATGAAAAAATCGTTGAGAATTGCAATTCAATGATCGTCGCGGAAATTTTTAAATATCGATCAGATCTTTGGCGAATTAAATCGATCGATAAAAAATTCAATGGAGGACTTGCGGAAGTTTGTAAATTTTTTGGCGTGGAAGTTATCGATTGAATTGGAGGGATTCGAATGACGATTTCATTGAAACATGGACATCCCAAAATCTGGCTCACCGATTCACATTTTTTGCTGTCGTTCGGTTGGAATTTGAAAGAAAGTGCGAAGGATATTCAGACTGATTGTGCAATTTTTCTCCTCGATTCGAATGGAAAAGTTGCGAGCGATGATGATCTGATTTTTTACAACAATCCGGCGCATGGATCGCGTTGCATCGAGCATCTTGGAATCCCAAATGTGAGTGACAACGTCGAGCAATTCAAAGTCGATCTGTCAAAAATTCCGGCGCGAGTTTCAAGGATTCAATTTGTCGCGGCAATTTATGAGGCTGAATCGCGAAAGCAAAATTTTTCGATGATCAAGGATGCATATTTCATTCTCGATGATTTGGATTCGAAACAGAAATTGCGGCGAATCGATTTTGATCCGACGAATTCTAATCATACAATCGAGATTGGCGAGATATATCGATTCAAGGGAATTTGGAGATTTCGAGAAACATGGATTGGATATTCTGGAGGACTTGAAGGAGCTTGTCGAAAATTTGGAATGAGTGTTGAAGATTCTCCGTCGACTGGATTTTCTGCACAGACATCTGGAAATGATTATTGGTCGATTTTTAAAAAGCCGGAGAATATCAATACGCCGAAAAAATTCGAAGATCTTGGAATAGGAACTCACCAAAGTAACGAATCCGGTTTGCAGGGTTTTGGATCATATGTGTTCGCGACTTTCTACAATAAAAAAGATCAGAGTTGGCATGGATGGATTGAGTTGAATTACATTAAATTTGATCAACTTTCCAATGATATCGAGAAAATTGCGATCATTGCCAAACCGAGTTCTCAAGTTAATTTCTACTACAGTAACTACTACACTTGCGCATCGATCGTCGGAATATATGTTCGGGATGTATGTTATTGGTATCAATATGAATACAATCAACCATTTATCGGTGGGCTCGATGAAATTCGAAACTTTTTTGGAGTGTGAATCAAATGGCAATATCAATCAAACGAAAATCTCCAATCGGCGATCCAAGTTTGAAAAATATTCTCGTCGAAATCGGAAGAAATTCAAACGATGGCGAGCCGAATATCGATGGCGCGATTTTCCTTCTCGATTCAAATGGAAGAGTTTCGAGCGAGAAGGATTTGATCTTTTTTGGAAATCCGGAACATAAATCTGGCGCAGTGATTCATTTTGGAACAATCGAAGGGAATATCGAAAAAATCCAAATCGATCTGACAAAAATTCCGGAGACGATCGATCGAATCGAAATTGTCGCGACGGTTTATGATGGCGATGAACTTCAGCAGGATTTTTCAATGTCATCGAGTGCATTCATTCGAATCAACGAGACAGATTTGCAAATTCCACTCCTCGAGCAAAATGTTCAAGATTTTTCAATTGCAACGGCGCGAATCATTGGAGAAATTTATCGGCGCGGTTCAGAATGGAAATTCAAAACAATTGGCGTTGGATATTCGGGCGGACTGGCGGCACTCTGTCAACAATTTGGAATTGAAGTTGATGAATCGCCGCAAGAGGATTCGAATCTGCAAATCAATCTGAAACTCAATCAAAAAATGGTGCTCAAAAAAATCGATCGAATTCGTCTCGATTGGAATGGCAAGGGCGAGATTGGATTTTTCGCGGAGCTATCAGACAAATCGATAATTGACAATTCGAGCGTTGAAAATTTGAATCCAGCGTATGCAACATCGGAACTTTGGCTGAACAAAAATTTATTAACGAACGCAAATCGAATTCTGATTTATGCTGCCGCGCATGAATATGTTTTGTCGATTCTATGTCCAAGCATGCCAGCGATTCGAATTTTGGTGAAAGAGTTACAGAGTCAAAAACTTTGTTCGATCGCTCAATTTACAAAACGCGATGAAACTTTTGTCCTCGAAAATGTCACACAGGTTTTTGAGGATAAATCGAGAATTGTCGATGAATTTGGATTTAAAAATGATCCACCGCAACAAATCGATCAACCAAAAATCGATTCGATAGTTACCAATCAATCAACAATCGAGTCACCGATATCTAAATCTGGTGGAGTGCCAAGATATGCTGCATATGATTCAAAGGGAACTTCATATGACTCCGATAGATTTATTTCTCCGGTGAAAAAAAGTAATGCTCATTCCAATCGAAAAAATCAAGGCGCAGATGATATTCGATATATTTGAACTTCGAAAAAATTCAACGCGTAATTTTCACTAGAGTCTAGTATAATTCAAACATCTCAAAACGGAGGAGGTTATTCCATGGGAATCTCACTTCAACGCAAATCACCAACCGGCGATCCGAGTCTCAAAAATGTTCTGATTGAGCTCGGCGAAAACACAAATGAAACTGAACCGACAATCGATGTCGCGGTTTTTCTGTTGAATTCCGAAGGCAAAGTCGCAAGCGATTCAGATTTCATCTTCTACGGAAATCCGGAACATGAATCGAAGAGCGTCATATATCTCGGCGCGACAAATCCAAATGAAAACGTTGAACGAATCGAAATCGATCTCTCAAAAATTCCTGACAGCGTTGCGAAAATCGAAGTAGCAGTATCGATTTACAATGCGGACGAGCTCGAGCAGAATTTTTCCATGGCGAGCGAAGCATATGTTCGAATTTCTGAAGCAAAACTCAAGCGCGAGCTGTTCAATTCAGAATGCAAACATTTTTCAATTGCAAGCGCGAAAATCATTGGTGAAATTTATCGTCGCGGTGCTGAATGGAAATTTAAACAGCTCGGAATTGGATTCAGCGGAGGATTGGCGGCACTCTGTAAACAATACGGAATCGAAGTCGATGATACTCCGCAGGAATCTGCAACATCGAAAATCGAGCTCGAGAAGAATCAAAAAATCATTCTGCAGGAGAGCGGTGAAGATTCGCTCGGTCGAGTTGTTGTGAATTGGGATGGCAAAGGTGAATTGGCCTTCCTCTGCGAATCGCTCGATGGCTCAATTCTCCAGAATCTCGGAATTCTGTATTTCGATGCTCCACACTTCCGCGCCGATATTTCACTCGACGACAAATTCATCGCCGGAATCAAACGAATTTTGATCTGCAGCAATTTCCTCGGTGAACATACACTTTCACTGAAATGCTCGAGCATGCCTGAAATTCTGATTCGCGACGTCGAAAAAGAGAATAAAGGATTCAGTGCTATCGCGTTAATCGAAAATCAAAATGGAAATTTCACCGTCGAAAACATCACGGAATTTTTGGGCTCGCTCGAAGCTCTGAAGAAAGCTTACAATTTCAAATCAACGAAAAATGAAATCGAGCCTGCAATTGTTGAATCTCAAAAGGAAACTGAATCGAAATCAGAATCGAAGACGGAATCCAAATCTGAAACTCCAAAATCTGAATCCAAGCCGGAGAAACATAAAAAATCTGAGCCGGTTATCGAGAAAAAAAGTGAAGAGCAAATCGAAAAAATGCTCGAGGAAATCAAAGATCCGCCGAAGGAAACTATCAATCTCATGCAGACGAATCCAAATCTCAAACACATTTTCGTCGGCTTTGGCTGGGAATCGGATGAATATGACGCGCAGGAAGATCTGGAATTGGAAATCGTCGCGCTTCTCCTCGATAAAGATGGCAAATTTGAGAGCGATGACGATTTCATTTATGGAGGTCATCCACGTCATAAATCGAAGTCAGTCGCGAAAATCAATGATAATCGCAAGTTGATCGAGCCGGATAAAGATCGCGGCGAAATTCGAATCAATCTCGACAAAATTCCTGCGAACATCGATGCAGTTGCGCTTGGAGTGTCAATTTATGAGGCCTCGGAACGCGATCAAACTTTTAAACTCGTCTCGAATGTTTTTATGAGAATTGTCGATGCGGATTCAAAAACTGAGCTTTTCCGATATGATTTTGGTGATGAATTTCAGCGCGAATCAAATGTTACAGCGATTCTGATTGGTGATATTTATCGCGAGGAATCTGAATGGCATTTCGATAAAATTGGCGAGGGATTGACTGGCGAGCTCGATGCATTGAAACAGTATTTCGAAATGAAGTAAGGATTTTCCATGGCAGTTAGTTTAAAAAAGGGACAGAAATGCGATCTGACAAAATCGAATCCAAATCTCAAAAAAATTCTGGTTGAGCTGGATTATCAAGCAGATTCGAATATCGAAATTGATCCTGCCGCATTTTTACTCGGATCGAATGGAAAAGTTCGAAGCGATTCTGATTTTGTCTTCTATAACAATCTCGAACATCCCTCGGGCGCAGTGAAAAATTCAGGCGATAAAAATTTTGAAATCGATTTGGAAAAAATTCCCAGCGATATCGAGAAGATCGATTTCACTGTCACGATTTACGAGGGACAGAATCGGAATCAGAATTTTGGACAAGTCTCAAATGTGAATATCAAAATCATTGATGAATTTGGCGAAGAATTGATCCGATTCGATCTCGAAAAATTTTCCGTGGAAACTGCAATTGTTGTCGGCGAGATCTATCGTCGCGGTTCTGGATGGAAATTCAATGCAATTGGTGCAGGCTGGAGTGGAGGACTTCATGCGCTCGGTGTGAATTTTGGAGTTAATATTGGAGATCAAAATCAAACTTCGATCGTTCCAATTCAAAATTCAGTAACTCCGATTCAAAGCGAGATCATTGAATCGAGCGAGACTCCTGAATTTATCCATGCGCCAGATAGAATCATGATCTATTCGATCTTCAGTAAAAGTTACTGGAGCTATGATTTTCCAAAACTTAATATTTTCTACGAATCAAAGATAGGAATTCGAACAAATGTCACTGAAGGATCTGGAAGTTTCAGCTCCTATCCCTATGTGTTGGTTGATTCGCGCAAAGAAAGTGATTACAAAAAATTTTTCAAAATCAATATCAACGGGCGATTCATTGACGAAATCAGTCGAATTCTTATCGTGGTTTCAAATATCAAATGCGATGGCAATTGTAGTTTCTCGAATGACGACGATTCGATTGGATTGAGCATCGATGTGAATTCAAACGATGGCGCATGGGCTGTCATTCTTCTCGAAAATATCGGCGGGAATTTCATGATTCACAATGTCGCGGAATGTTTCTCGAATCTCAAATCTCTCAAGGATATTCACAATTTCAATTTTTAAAGGAGGATTTTTCAATGGCAGTTAGTTTGAAAAAGGGTCAGAAAGTCGATCTCACCAAAGGGCGTCCGAGTCTCAAAAAAGTTTTGATTGGGCTCGGCTGGGATGTCAATCGATATGACGGCGGACATGATTTCGATCTCGATGCCGCTGCATTTCTCCTCGGCGCGAATGGAAAAGTTCGCAACGATGAAGATTTTGTCTTCTACAACAATTTGAAACATCCCTCGGGCGCAGTCGAACACATGGGAGACAATTTGACTGGTGCTGGCGAAGGTGACGATGAAGAGATCAAAATCGATCTGGAAAAAATTCCTGCTGATGTTGAAAAGATCGATTTCACTGTCACGATTTACGAAGGACAGGAGCGGAATCAGAATTTTGGACAAGTCTCAAATGCTTACATCAGAGTTGTCGATGAAATTACCAATGAGGAATTGATTCGCTACGATCTCGGCGAGGATTTTTCAGTCGAGACTGCAGTTGTTGTCGGTGAGATCTATCGTCACAGCGGCGAATGGAAATTCAATGCAATTGGTGCAGGCTGGAAAGGTGGACTTCATGCTCTCGGCGTGAATTTTGGAGTCAACGTCTAACAAGCATTCTGCTTGACCAATTTTGTGGCTACTATCCTCATCGTTTGCAAACTTATCTCGCAAAATAAAAAAAGATCCCCGATAGATCGCAATTGATCTGTCGGGGATTTTTAAATTGGATCAAGCGTCACGCTTGTGCGACTCGATGAAATCTAGAAGCTGCGAGATATTTTTTTTGCCGAATGAAATTTGATCGTCATTTAAAACGAGACATGGAACACTCATAACGTTGTATTTCTCACGAAGTTTTTCAAAATGATTGATATCGAAAACTTCAGCTGTAACTTCTGGATTCATCGACGCGATTTTTTGAGCCGCCATAACTAATTCTGGACACATCGTGCAGGATAATGAAACAAGAATCTTGATATCTGTCGATTCTTTGATTGATTCGATTCGCGATTTGGATTCTGCATCGATTGCTTGACCAGATCCTGCCGCGTTATAAAGTCCAAGAACGAACGATGTAAATTCATGACCGCCCGGAACTCCATGGAAAGCTAATCCTGTAAATTTTCCATCGCGATAAATTTTGACGCATGGACGCTCACTTTTCCGAGCAGATTTTTCATCGATTTCCACCGTGAGCTTATCAGTTCGCGACGCCATTTCTTCGATGTAAGCCTGCAATTCTTCCGAGACTTCACGAGAATCGAGCGAAAGTTTGAGAGTCAAAGGATTTTCCATCTTTGCAAACACTGCGTCGAGCTGCGCGAGAATTTGTGAATCGAAAAGCTCGGAAGATTTTGATTCAGACTTCGATTCAATTTCCGATTCTTCATGCGACGCCTGCTGAATTCTGGTTACTGGAGGATTTGGCTTGAGATTCAATTTTTTCTGCATCGATGCCGCGAGCTTTTCCAATTCAGTCGCTGCAATTGCTCCATCACCGACAGCTGTTACAACCTGCCGGAGATTTTTTATACAGACATCTCCCGCTGCATACAATCCATCGCATGAAGTTTTCTGATTTCGATCTGTCACAACATATCCATTTTCGAGCTCTGCAATTCCTTCGATTAATTTTGTCGCGGGAGTATATCCTGCAAAGACGAACACTCCAAATCCATTCGGATCTTCAAAAACTGTTTCCGCTTGAGTTTGATTGTTCCGATAAACAATTTTAGTGACTGAATTCTCTCCTTCAACTCGAACGACTTCAGTATGATTCAAAACTTCGATTTTTGGATTCAATCGAGCCTCGTTTGCAGTTGATTCAGCGCATCGGAAATTTTCTCCGCGCATCATTATTGTAACTTTCGTCGCATATTTTGTGAGAAAGATCGATTCTTCAGCCGCCGCGAATCCTCCTCCAATGACAAAAATCGGTTTGCCAGTGAAAAATTCTCCATCGCATGTTGCGCAATATGCAACTCCTCGCCCACGGAATTTTTCCTCGCCATCGAATCCAACCATTCGAGGATGTGCGCCAGTTGCCAATAAAACTCCGAAGCAATTCAAATCTCCACGGCTTGTATGAACGATTTTGATATCGCCGGACATATCGAGCGATGTTGCTTCAGCCAGCATGAATTCTGCACCAAATGCTTGAGCTTGATTTCTCATTGATTCAGTCAAATCTTTTCCAGAAATTCTTTCGATTCCTGGATAATTCACGACTTCCGATGTGATTGTTATCTGCCCGCCGAATGATTCTTTTTCGAGAACTACAACGCGATATCTTGCGCGCGCTAGATAAATCGCCGCAGTTAATCCTGCTGGACCTCCTCCAATTATCACGACGTCATATAAATTTTTCTGATCCATTTAAAATCCTCCAATTCAAAATCTCAAATCCGAATGTGATCCAGTTCGAGTCAAAGCGAGGAGCAATTGATCTTTTTCGATTTGATAGATCAAAATCCAGTCCGGTTCAATATGACAATCTCGAAATCCTTCCCATTCTCCATGCAACGCATGATCTCTATATTGCGCAGGAAGTGGTTCGCCTGTTTGTAAAAGTTTAACAACATCGTAGAGTTTTGGGATTTTCTTTCCGCGTCGTTGCATTCGACGAACATCACGTTCATATTGAATACTCGTTGTGACGTTCAATTTCAATTTTCAGCGTCCCTCCAATTATCGCCGAGAATATCTCGAAACATCTCGTCAACATCAGTGTAAATTTTCCCAGTGAGATGTTTGCCTTCCTTGACTTCGAGAAGATATTTCCCGAGTGCTGGAGTGATTTCGAGATCATCTTCATACTCCTCGTCGAAATCTTCAACCTCGATTTTTTTCTGTGCCTGCATCATAAATCATTCCTCCAATTCAAAATCTCAAATCCGAATGTGATCCAGTCCGCGAAAGTATGAGTAAGAGTCGTCCCATGTCAATTTTATAAATCAAAATCCAATCCGGCTCGATGTGACAATCGCGATAACCTTTCATTTTTCCTTGCAGTGGATGAACGCGATATTGTGGTGGAAGTGGTTCACCAGTGCAAAGAAGATCAATCACGGTTTTAAGTTTTGAAAGATCTCTTCCGCGAGATCTTAATTGCTCGATGTCTTTTGCATATCTCGTGGTGGATTGTGGAGTCAACATTACTTTTTAGACTCCCTCCAATCATCGCCAAGAATGTCTCGAAACATTGTTTCAGCATCCGGATATATTTTTCCAAGATGCATTCCCGCATCAACTTCGCAAAGATATTGTTCGAGTGCCGGAGTAATTTCGAGATCATCTTCATAATTCTCGTCGAAATTTTCAACCTCGATTTTTTTCTGTGCCTGCATCATAAATCATTCCTCCAATTCAAAATCTCAAATCCGAATGTGATCCAGTTCGAGTCAACGCGAGAATCAATTGTCCCAGGTCAATTTTATAAATCAAAATCCAATCTGGCTCAATGTGACAATCGCGATAGCCTTCCCACTCACCATTAAGCGGATGATCTCGATATTGTGGTGGAAGTGGTTCGCCAGTTTTTAACAAATTGATTACATCGAAAAGTTTTTGAAGTCTTTTTCCACGTTTTATCATTCGACGCAAATCGCGAAGATATTGTTTTGAATAGATCTCCGTCAACATTGTTAGAGATATTTCCTCCAATCTTTTCCGAGAGCATGTTCGAACATTTCTTCAGTTGTTGCAAATGGTCCAAACATTTCTTCGCGACCTTCTTCGACATCACGGAGATATTTCCCGAGTGCTGGAGTGATCTCGAGATCATCTTCATAATCCTCGTCGAAATCTTCAATCTCGATTTTTTTCTGTGCCTGCATCATAAATCATTCCTCCAATTCAAAATCCAAGATCGGAATGAGTGCCCGTTCGCGATAAGATCAAAAACAATTGATCCCTATCAACTTTGTAAACTAACACCCAATCTCCCTCGATATGGCAATCACGATAACCTTTGTATTTTCCATGCAAAGGATGATTGCGATACTGCTCGGGAAGAGATTCTTCCTTGCAAAGAAGTTCAATGACAGTATCGAGCTTCGTGACATCTCTTTCTCGCATGCTCATTCGACGAACATCACGAAGATATTTGTTCGAATAAACCGGCGTCAACATCTTTTAACAACCTCACGCCAATTTTCACCGAAAATCGATTCCCACATTTTATCGGTGCTCTCGAATGGTCCAAACATTTCTTCGCGACCTTCTTCGATTTCAGTGAGATACGCTTCGAGCTCAGGCGGCATCACATCATATTCTTCATTTTCCTGTTCGAAATCTTCAACATCGATTTTTTTCTGTGCCTGCATCATAAATCATTCCTCCAAAAAAAATTGAGGAGAGAAGCTGCTGCCTCCCTCCTCGAAGAAAAATTTTTCAATTGAGAATCAAAGCTGTCCGATGAGATCGAGAGTTGGTTTCAGAGTTTTTGCACCAGGCTGCCATTTCGCGGGGCAAACTTCATCACCATGCTCCGCGACGAATTGACATGCTTGAAGTCTACGAAGCAATTCATCAGCATTGCGACCGATACTTCCTTCGACAACTTCATACGCGACGATTTTTCCTTGAGGATTGACGATGAAACTTCCACGCTCAGCAAGTCCAGCCGCCTCGATCAAAACTTCGAAATCTTTCGCAAGGACATGCGCAGGATCAGCGAGCATTGGATATTTGATTTTCGCGATTCGCTCAGATTTTTCATGCCAAGCCTTGTGAATGAAATGAGTGTCGCAGGAGACTGAATAAATTTCGCAATTCGCTTTTTGGAATTCGTCATATTTGTTCGCGAGATCCTCGAGTTCAGTTGGGCAGACAAATGTGAAATCTGCAGGATAGAAGAAGAAGATCGACCATTTGCCGAGGACATCTTTCTTCGAGACGGCATGGAAATCGTTGTTTTGGAAAGCTTGAACAGTGAAATCGCCAATTTCTTTTCCAATCATTGACATTGAAAAATCCTCCTTTGATAAATTTGAATCAGATAGTCACGACGCGAATCGATGAAGTGCTCGCGCCGCCAGATTTGATTCCGGATGTGAGAATCGCAAGATCGCCTTTTTCGACGATTCCATGTTCCTTTGCCGCGTTGATTGAGTAATCAGTCATTTCTTCCAGCTCGAGCCATGGAACATCTGAAATTGAATAGACTCCCCAGCGAAGATTGATGTGACGTGCAACCATGTCGTCCGGAGTTAGAGCGACAATTGGAGCTTTTGGACGATATTTCGAGACGATGTTCGTTGTATATCCGGAGCGAGTTGGAGTGATGATCGCTTTTGCATTCAATTCGTAAGCGATTTGGACTGTTGCATGGGCGATCGCTTCAGTTCGAGAATGTTTTCTTCCAATTCCTTTTTTCTGGAAAATTTCGCGATAATCGAGCGCAGCTTCAGTTCTAAGAGCAATTTGATTCATCATCGACGCCGCTTCAACTGGATATTTTCCGCTGGCAGTTTCTCCAGACAGCATGATAGCATCTGCGCCATCGAAAATCGCGTTGCCGACATCTGAAACTTCCGCGCGAGTTGGGCGAGGATTCGTCGTCATACTCTCGAGCATTTGAGTTGCAACGACGACAGGTTTTCCAGCGGCATTGCATTTGCGAATAATCTCTTTTTGGATAATCGGAACATCTTCTGCAGGGATTTCGACGCCGAGATCGCCGCGTGCAACCATAATTCCGTCAGACACCGCGATAATCTCGTCGATGTTTTTAACTCCTTCGAGATTCTCGATTTTTGGAATGATTTCCATGTGCCCGCCATGTTCCATAATCAAATCGCGAATCTCTTCAACATCACTCGCGCGCTGAATGAAACTCGCCGCAACAAAATCCATGTCGTTTTCAATTCCAAAGATCAGATCGTCGCGATCTTGATCTGAAATCGCCGGAAGTCCGAGAGGAACTCCAGGAACTGCAACTCTTTTCCGAGTCGACATTTTTCCAGTGTTGAGAATTTCAGTTTCGATATCCTGTCCATTGATCGCCGTGACTTTGACTTCAACCAATCCATCGGATAAAAGAATTTTGTCGCCAACTTTAACTTCCGTATAAAGTTTTTTATGACTCACCGAGCATCGAGTTGCATCTCCAGGCTCATCGCTTTGAGTCAATGTGAATTTTTTTCCAGCTTCGAGCAAAACTGTTCCATCTTTGAATTCGCCCAATCGAACTTCTGGACCTTTGGTATCGAGAACCAATGCGACAACTTTTCCAACTTTTTTAGCTGCATCGCGAACTCGATTGATTCGCATCAAATGATCCTCGTGAGTTCCATGGGAAAAATTGAATCGCGCCAAATTCATTCCATGCTCGATCAATTGCTCGACGATTCCTGGAGCATCAGTTGCAGGACCTTGCGTGCAGATAATTTTTGTTTTTTTGAGCATAACGCTGCCTCCTTATTGAAATCGAGATAACTTGTTGAGAGAATTTTACACGTTTCGAAATTGAAAGTCTATCGAGAAAAATTTTCACATCGGCAGGATTTGAAATTCAAAAATGAAATTGAGATTCAAATCAAAATTTGGAGGCGTGAAGATTGGACTATGTAAAAAATTTGGATCGCGATGAAATGAGATCTGGATTTCTCGTAACATCATCTCAAAAAAGAGTTTGGAATACTCAAATCAATCTGCTCATGGAATTCGCGCGAATCTGTGAGAAATACAATCTGAAATGGTTTGCTGCATATGGAACATTAATCGGAGCAGCAAGACATCGAGGATTTATTCCATGGGATGCAGATGTCGATGTAGTAATGCTTCGTCCGGATTATGATCGATTCATGCAAATTGCGCCGTTAGAAATTCGCTATCCATATTTCTGCGATCTTTGGTATGAGAATGATGATTCAAAAGAATTGTCACCAGAGACTTGGCCATTGCTGCCATTCATCAAACTGCGAGATTTGAGAACGACCTCGATTGAGTACATGGATTGCCCGCAGAATCATCAATATATTGCGATTGATGTCATGCCGCTCGATCCATTTCCGCCGTTTGGCGATGAACACATGGAATTGAAGTTCAGGGAAATTTATGAACTCTATTTTACAGCATGCCGCACAAAATTCATTCGTGAAGAATTAGCTCATCCAACCGGCGAATTCATGCTCGGGCGGGAAAGAATCCAAAAAATCTATGATCTTCCATTAAGAAAACGCGGAATCATTCTCGAGAAAAAAGCTGCTGAATTTTATTTTGATTCGAAATATATATCGACTTTCATATATTTAAGCAAGCGCGAGCCAATCATTTACGAGAAATCATGGTTTGATGAAACGATCTATCTGCCGTTCGAGGGAATCTCAGTCCCTGCGCCGAAAGAATTTGCCAAAATGTTAGAGGCTGATTACGGCGATTGGCGAAAGATCAAAATTTTTGGGATGTATTCCCAAAACACGAGCATCGATATTCCATATGAAAAATTTCTCGAGCAAAGACATGCGCCGGATGATCTTTTAACGCGATCAAATTCTCTGCGGAGTCGATTGCATGTCGATGAATTTCGCAATGGAAAATTTGTTAATGTATCAAAGAAAAAGATTTGGAAAGTACAACTCGAAATCGTTGAGGAATTAAAACGAGTTTGCGAAAAGTTGAATCTAAAATTTTGGGCTAAAGATTCAACTCTGTTAGCGGCATGGCAATTCCATGGATTCAATCCGGAAGATGACATTTTAACTTTTGAAATGACTCGCGAGGATTTTGAAAAGCTCGAATTTGAATTTCCATATCTATTTGTAGGCAATTTGTTGATGGATAGACGCACGACTATGGTTTTCAAATTTCAATACAAAGAGTTTCCGCAAGGAATTTTCATCTACATTTTCGCGACAGACAATCCACCGGAACAAGTAGTGCAACTGCCTTTCGAATTCACATCAATTCCCGTTCCGAAAAATTACGAGGAGGTTTTGAGAAATTCACTCGGCGATTTAAAGAATGCTCGAGTTCAAAGACTTTTCAAAGGAGTTGTGAGTGCAGATATATCGCATGAAGAATTTTTCTCTAAATTTGTTCGCGCGATTATAGTAAATGCCCGAGAAATAATCGATCTTGAAAATTCTGAGAATTAATCAAAAAATTTTTGTGAAACTATGAATTTCAATCCCCAAAAATGCGATTAAAACATGGTAAAATCTCGAAAGCAGTTTCAATTAGGGAGGCGATAAACATGTCAGCGGAGGGCGTAGCCTCTTCTCAAATCGTGGCGCAATCAAATAAATCTAAGCCAGCTGTCAAATCCAAAATTCCATTCAGCTCAGATTCAAATTCATCGAACACAATTCTCGACACAATTTCCAAAAATCTCGGCGATTCTTCGGACTCCGCTGCGGTAGCACTCTCAATCAGTCGCGATGGAATCAATATGATGCAACTGTCCTTCGCAAATAAACGCTCAACCGACCTTGGAGATATCATTCTCGATTCTTTTTCAGATTCCGAAAATCCAACTGAAAATCGGCAACGCGATATCGTCAAAACCGTTGCAGATGTCATTCGTCCATATGATTCAATCGAAGAGACTCGCGCAGCAATTCTCGATCAAAAAATCGAAATCTCAACTCCAACTTTGAATCGTGAAATCAATGGACTCTCGATAAAACTTGCGTATGAATTGAATTCATATCTATCGTCGTTTGGATCGAATAATCAATTTTTCACACGGCTCGAAAATTCAATCAAGAGTAATAATGTTGTTGATAATCCGATTGTCGACAAAGTTCTCGAAATGGTCGGCGATGTTAAAAAAGGCAACGAGATCGATTTTGAGAATGTTGATTTTCGAATTGGTTTTAACAATGCAATTAACGCGACATTTAATCAAGTTGGATTCGAGCAACCGGTTGACTATTCCGAAGCGCAAAAACAAATCGAGGAGCGACTTCTAACATACGACACGATTTATGATGATACAAAAGATCGAAATTCTGCAACGCTTGACAATGAAACGATGAATATGCTTTTCAATGATGAAGTTGACGATGAAAATAAAGCGGTAGAAAATGAGGAGCGTCGAGTTAATGCAGGGCGAGAGATTCTCAAACGAACATTGATGATTCGCGAATCGATCGATCGAACGAATGAAATTATCAAGAGTCTCGCGTTCAAAGATGCAATTCGACATCTCGACGATGAATCTCTGGAGGAACGATTTCCGCAATTTTTCTCAAATGATCTAGAGGAGGTAGATCAAAATGGCAATCGAAATTCAATCTAGCGTCGCGTTGAGAAATGAAGCTGTGCGTCCTGAAAACATGTATCGCACCGAGGACAATGCGGCTATCGAGCAACAGCGTCGTCAAAATTCTTTAATCGGTGAGGATCAGCAGCTCGTCGATGAGCCTCCACCACCGCCACCTCCACCATATACTCTCGATATCAATCGTCAAATGCAACAGGAACAATCGACTGCGAATGAGGATGAAACCGAAGAAGTTCAGCCAACTCAAATCGAGGCGCGTCCAATCACTGATGTCGGTGCAAATGTTCAGAATCTCTCGAACGTATTGAACAATGAGCAGACTTCCGAACTGAATCAAACACAAACACTCAATGCAAATGCAATTCAATCTGCGAAAGCTGTTTCCGAATGAATTTTTAATGGGATTTTTCTAGTATCAATCGCTAGGAAAATTGAAAATTGAAACGAATCGAGATTGTAGAAATACAGTCTCGATTTTTTTATTCGGAAGGAGATGTTTGAATGGAAAACTCGATTCATGATTTGAGATCTGCGCTCGATGCTCTTCGAAAAATTCCTGGACAGCTTATCGAAACTCAAGTCGAAGCAGATCCCGACGCCGAAATCTCTGGAATCTATCGATATGTTGGAGCGGGCGGAACAACGATGCGCCCTACAAAAATGGATGGCGCGGCGATGTTATTTCACAACGTCAAAGGATTTCCAGATTCAAAAGTCGCAATTGGAATTCTATCAAGTCGAAAGCGAGTCGGAATTTTATTGCAGACAGATCCGCTGCGATTGGGATGGCATCTTCGCGACGCAATCAAACATCCATTGAAACCTGTAATCGTCGAAACTCCCGCGCCATGTCAAGAAGCGATTCATCGCGCGGAAGATCCAGATTTCGATTTGCGAAAATTAGTTCCTGCGCCGACAAATACAACTGAAGACGCTGGACCATATATCACGATGGGATTATGCTCTGGAACTGATCCAGAAAACGGAGATACTGATGTCACGATTCATCGACTTTGCATTCAATCTCGCGACGAAATGACGATGTGGATAACTCCAGGCTCAAGACATCTCGGCGCGTTTTGGGATAAATATTTGAAACTCAATAAACCGATGCCGATTTCAGTGAGCATTGGACTTGATCCAGCGGTTTACATATGTGCAGGATTCGAGCCGCCGACAACTCCAATTGGATTCAACGAATTGCAAATCGCCGGCGCACTTCGAAATCATCCAGTCGAATTGGCTCGATGCGTTTCGATTCCGGAGACTTGCATTGCGAACGCTGAATTTGTAATCGAAGGGGAACTCATTCCGGGATTGACGATGCGCGAGGATATCAATACTAACACTGGAAAAGCGATGCCGGAATTTCCTGGATACACTGGCGACGCAAAATCAGATAATCTTCCAAATTATCTTCCGGTGATCAAAGTGAAAGCTGTGACAACTCGAAAAAATCCAATCATGCAGAGCTGTATCGGCTGCTCGAATGAGCATGTTGCGATGGCTGGAATTCCAACTGAAGCGAGCATTATCGATTTGATTGAGCGCGCGATGCCTGGTCGACTCGTGAATGTTCATGCTGCTCCATGCGGCGGTGGAAAATTTGTCGCGATAATTCAATTCCGCAAAAACAATATCAATGACGAAGGTCGACAGCGTCAAGCTGCTCTATTAGCATTTTCCGCGTTTGCCGAGATGAAACATGTTTTTCTCGTCGATGAAGATGTGGATATTTTCGACATGCATGACGTGATGTGGGCAATGACAACGAGATTTCAAGGCGACATCGATTTCATTCCAATTCCTGGAGTTCATACTCACGTTTTAGATCCGTCGAATGATCCCAAGTTCTCGCCGTCGATTCGATATCATGGAATTGCATGCAAAGCGATTTTCGATTGTACAGTGCCTTTCGAATTGAAATCAGAATTCGAGCGTTGCAAATTCCTCGAAGTCGATCCTCGAAAATGGATTCCGGATTTTGATTTATGAAACGAATAATAGTTGGAATTTCCGGCGCGAGTGGAGTCATAATGGGATATCGACTTCTTCAAGCGTTGCAAAATTTTTCAGATGTCGAAACTCATTTGATTTTGACTTCCGGCGCGATTCGAACATTTGAACTTGAGACAGATTTAACTCTCAATGAAATTCGATCTGCCGCAAATTTTTATCACGATGAATTTGATCTTGCCGCGACAATATCGAGCGGATCATTTTCGACTGATGGAATGATTGTCTTGCCTTGCTCGATGAAAACGCTCGCTGGAATTTCTTCGGGATTTGCAGAAAATTTATTGCTTCGCGCCGCCGATGTATGTTTGAAAGAGCGTCGAAAATTGATTTTAGTTCCTCGCGAGACTCCATTGAATCGAATTCATCTCGAGAATTTATTGCGAGCTCACGATGCCGGCGCAATGATTCTTCCGCCAGTGTTGACTTTCTACAACCGAACAAAAAATGACGCAGAATCTCTCACAGATCAGATCGATCATCTGATTGGAAAGATCCTGCGTCAATTCGAAATCGATTATGAAAAATTCAAGCCATGGAATCCTACGCGTATTTGATCACGACGCCATACATCATGTCACCGAGCCGCTTGCAATGATCTTGAGCATCCTCGAGATTTTTTAAAATTTCCTTCCATTTAATCATGTGCAAAATCGATTCCCACTGAACCTCATTGCCATATCGATTTTCGTCAAAGAGAATCTTGATCTCGTCGCGATATAAAACATCTGCCTTCGATTCAAAATCAGAAATCTTGTGAACTGAATCCAAAATCTCCCGCTGATGTTTTTTCAAATTATCGAGCGAATTGAAAATTTTTAAGATCTCCGTGGAACTATAAACGAGGATTTGTGAGAGTTCTCGAGTTTTTCCAGGCGATGGAGATTTATGTCCCGCCCGATAAATTATAATCAGCTGCAGCAAATCTTGAAGTAGATCATTGCCGGCTCGAAGTTCATTCGCGATCATCAAAATATCCTCGCGATCGAGCGGCGTGATGAATGTGAGATTCAATTTCTCAAAAATTTTCTCACCAACTGCATCGACTGCCTCCTCGAGCTTGAGAATTTCTTCGAGCATTGAGGGGGCTTTTTTTGGATTCAGAATGATTTCGTTGAGTATGAATGCGCCCCGCTGAAAACATTGCGCACTTTCGACAAACATATCGAAAAAATCTGTATCTTTCTGCGAAAAATTGAACATTGAATTCCTCCTCGAAAATTTCATTCGTTGATAATAGAATTCGACTCGCTAAAAAAATTCCCTGCAATGAAATCGAGAGGAGATGTATCTATGCCAGAGCCGAACAAAAATGGATTGAATATGCTCGAAGGATCAATCGTCGATAAACTGTTTATCTTTGCAATTCCTCTCGCGCTCACAACATTTTTCCAACAATTACTAAACACTGCCGACGTCTTAATCTCCGGAAAATATATCGGAACGAATGCGATGGCTGCGATTGGAAATAATACTCCGATTGTGAGTTTGATTGTGAGTCTGTTCGTTGGATTATCAATCGGCGCGAATGTTGTTATCGCTCGACACATCGGCTCGCGGCAGTTCGGTCGAATCAAAATGTCGATCAGTACTGCGATTCTCACTGCAATTATTTCTGGATTATCAGTGATGCTCCTCGCTGAATTTCTGGTTGATACTTCTCTCGATGCGATGGGAGTTCCCTCGGAAGTTCGCGAAATGACTGAAACATATTTGCGATTCTTTCTCCTTGGAATGCCTGGAATCAGTTTATACAATTTTGCCGCGGCGATTATAAGATCTCGAGGAGATACTAGAACTCCTCTCTACAGTTTATTGATCGCGAGCGTCTTAAATCTGATTCTTGATTTTTTAGCAGTTCAAGTTTTTGGAATGGGAATCGATGGAATTGCCGGCGCGACATCGATCGCAAATTACGCGAATGCATTTTATCTTTTGCATAGTTTATCGACAACCAAAGATATTTTGCACGTCCATATTTATGAACTTCGTCAAGTCGGAATCGATTATCGTGAGATTCGTCGAATGATTGCGATTGGACTTCCCGCTGGAATTCAAGGAATGGTTTTTTCAGTTTCGAATCTGATAATTCAATCGGCAATTAACAGTCTCGGTGCTGACGCGATGGCTGCATCTGCCGCTGGATTTTCTCTCGAAATTAATGTTTATACTTTCATGAATGCATTCGGTCAAGCGACGACGACATTCGTGAGTCAAAATTTTGGTGCTCATAATCTTCCGCGATGTTTTCGAATTACAA
The DNA here is from genome assembly GCA_017484005.1 of Selenomonadaceae bacterium. Taxonomy (GTDB): domain Bacteria; phylum Bacillota; class Negativicutes; order Selenomonadales; family Selenomonadaceae; genus Quinella. The sequence continues at coordinate 26,356 of JAFUTY010000006.1, forward strand.
AGCTCGCTCTGATTGTTGAAACTCTAGTGACGCTTGGACTATCAGCTCTAACTTTGATTTTCTCCCGCGAATTATTGATGCTCTTTTCAACTGATGAAAGAGTTATCGAGCTTGCAACGATTCGACTTTGGTACATCGTTGCGCCATATATTTTGAACGGCTCGATTGAAATTTTGTCCGGCGCACTTCGAGGATATGGAATTTCGATGCCTCCCGCAATTGTAACTCTGATTTGTGTCTGCGGCGTTCGAATCATTTGGGTATATACAGTTTTCGCCGCTGATCCGACTTACGAAAATCTGATGATCACATATGGAATCAGCTGGGCTTTCACGACTGCTTTACTCGCTGTGATTTACATCTATTTCAAGCGGCGATTGGCAGATGGCAGACATTTGGGGATCAATCAACATTATCCAGATTCAGAGAAAGCATAAAAAAATCCTCGATCGAGAAAATCGGTCGAGGATCTTTTTTTGTTCGGAATTGATTTTTAACGAAAATTTTACAAGACAGTTAAGTTGAATTATGCTTTTCACGATAATGTATCTGTCCAGAGTAAACTAGCTGGATGAATTTATAGTTGGAGATGATGCAAAATATGGATGTATTTAAATCTTATCTACTTCATGGAGCTCAATACGAGCCAGATGATCTATTTCAGATTCCAAAACTTCGATCGAGCAAATTAACTCCGAACAAATTGATTCCATTTTCCCAAGCAATGCGTACGATAGATCATAGGCAATGGGTTCATTTTTACGAGTCGGACGAAAAAATCGTTAGAGTTTTGAATAATCCGAAGAGATATTTGCCGATTCTTCAAAAATTTTATGGAGTAATTTCATTTGATCTCAGCGTTCAGCGAAACATGCCACTTTTTATGAAAGCGAACTCGATAGGAATGAGTCGAGCACTTGGAAATTACTGGCAACAAAACGGAATTGAAGTAATTCCGAACGTCAGATTCAACGGTGCAGATACCTATGATATAGCTTTCAGCGGTATCGAAAAATTTTCAACTATCGCAATTGGAACTCTTGGCTGTTTAAAAAATCGAGAGGATCGTCAATATTTTATTGAAGATCTCGAGGAGATGATGAAACGTCTGCAACCGAAAAATCTCATCGTGTACGGCGATATGCCTGATTCGATTTTCGAAAAATATCGAGATCAGACGAAACTGATTCATTTTCCGAGTTGGATTAGCGTTGTACATGGGAGGTGTAAATAATGGGAGCTGGTCGCGGTGGAGACTATGGAAATACTCCGAATAAAGGAGGATTAGTCAATAATCTTTTAAATTTGATTGAAAAATATCCCCTATCTGATATAGGATTTTTTGGTACGCGTGGAAGAAAAAATCGAACTGAATATCGGCATATTTCGAGCGATAATCCCCTCGAAACTATGAGAGATTTTGTTTCAAGAGCTATCATAGGAGCAGAAATAGAACCTTTAGAAAATGGTCATGGATTTCGAGCTAGATTTTCAGATGGATTTGAGTTATATGTCCGAGAATCATCAGCATCAGATCAAACTCCAGTTATTGAGCTCTGGACAAAAATTAAAAGCCGAAATGCCGAGTCAATTGTTGAAGTAACTATCTCAAAACAACATTTCAAATTGAGATATCAAAAAAATTCATTTTATCCAGAACAAACAATCTGACAAAAAGGAGAAATAAACAATGATTATAGATAGTGTCACAATCCCAGAAGAAGAAAAAGTTTTTCTGAAAAAAATCGTTGAAAAAAATATGCTTCGAATTGTGTCTCCATGTCGCACAGATTTCTCGCATGATTTTGTTGATCGTTTCTATGTGAATTGCGAGGATACATGGTTTAAAATTAATCGCGAAGATATAGTTGCGATGCTTTTTGATGAACCAGAAGACGGAGGACGTCCCAAAATTTCTGAATCGAAGTTTGAAGATGTGCATGGAGAATATACAAAAACCATAAATCGAGTTGTGAAAGGTGTATCAATAATCACTGATAGTGTCGAATTTAAAAAAGATCCGTACAGACTGACTTATCCAAAGGCGATCATTTTCCATTTCGATGATTGTAATTTAATCGTGGAAAAGCTTGGAATTTTTTCTCTCGCTGGCTTAATTATACATCTTGAGCCGCTCGACGCTGAAAATTTTGGGCTCTGCGATGAATTAAGTTTTTGGTATCAACCGGATGATCCTGAAGTATTTCCAGAGAAACCGATCTTCTCTCAAACTATCGAGAAATTATGAGTAAACAAACATGATTATCGAGAAAGTCTCCATTCCGGCGACAGAAAAATCGATTTTGCAAAAATCTATCGGTCAAAATATGAATTCGATCTTCGCTTACAAGAGGACAAATTTCACAGCAGATATCGTTGAATCGATTTGGTATCTAGGCGTTAATTGCGATAATTTTGAATTTCAAATAGAGCGTGAGGATATCAATGCAAAATATTTCGATGGAATCGAGGATGGCGGACGAATTAAAGTTTCAGATACTCCAGTCGATGGATTGGAAATAAAATCTCGAAAAACAATCAAACGAATGGTGCGTTGAGTGCCAATCATCGAAGAATAGGGCGGATCTGCGATCTTCACTCAGAACATCGAGAAATTATAAAAAAAATCCTCGACCGATCTCAAATCGAGATTGATCGAGGATCTTTTTTTGTTCGGAAATTTTTTCAGAGTTTGAAATTTTTATAAGCGCTGCCGCCGATGAGAGTTTTGACTTGATAACCTTGACCTCGCAACATTCTTTCCATGAAATAGCCGTTCAATCCAGTTTTGCAAGTCAGAATGATCTCTCGATTTTTGTCCAGTTTATCCAAATTCGATCGAAGTTTTTCAGCGGGAATATTTATCGCGCCGTCAATATGATTCGAGTTGAAAAGTGCTGGCGATCTCAAATCGATAATCATTGCACCTTTATCGATTTCAGCTTGCAATTCGCTCGGCAAAATCGGCTTGCTGATTCCTTCAAAAATATTTTCCGCGACATAACCTGCCATGTTGATTGGAGATTTTGCCGATGAAAATGGCGGCGCGTAGGTCAATTCTAATTCTTGCAAATCTTGAATCGTTCCATTGAAATGCAAAACGCTCGCGACAAGATCGATACATTTATCAACTCCACTTTTCCCGACAGCTTGAGCACCTAAAATTTTTCCATCGATTTTTGAAAAGATCAATTTCAATATGAAAACTTCAGCGTCCGGATAATATGCTGCGTGTGAAGTTGGATAAGTTATCGAGAATTGATAATCCTGTCCATAGATTTTTCCTTCGCGCTGCAAAATCTTTTCATTTTTTCCAGTTGATGCGGCAGTCAAATCGAAAACTTTCAAAATCGAACTGCCAATGACTCCGCGATATTTAGTTTTTCTGCCGGAAATATTATCAGCTGCAAGCCGTCCCTGTCGATTTGCTGGACCAGCTAATGCCAATGCAGTTTTATTTCCTGTCAAACTATCGAACGTCATAACTGCATCGCCGACTGCATAAACATCTTTCGCGGAAGTTTGCATATATTCATCGACAAGAATATATCCGCGATCGCTGAGTTCAATTCCGCTGTCCTTCAAAAATTCAGTATCTGGACGAACTCCAATCGATAGAATTACAAAATTCGCAGAGATCTCTTTTCCGCTCGAAAGATTTATTTTCAGATTGTCATTATCAATCGCGGAAAAATTTTTGACTCCATCATTCAGAATCAATTCAATTCCATGCGATTCGATTTCATTTTCCAAAATTTTTACGATGTCAGTATCAAACGGCGCGAGAATATGAGGCACTGCTTCGACTAATGTGACTTCGATTCCTCGATCGCGCAAATTCTCGGCAGTTTCAATTCCGACGAATCCTCCGCCAATCACGACTGCTTTACCATTTGAATATTTTTCCGCGAAATTTTTGATTCTGTCAGCGTCAGGAACATTTCTGAGAGTCAAAATATTTTTGTGATCGATTCCCTCAATCGGCGGACGAAGTGGCTTTGCTCCTGGAGATAAAATTAATGAATCGAAATTCTCCTCATATTCTCCGTTCGAATTTTTGACGATAACTTTTTTATTTTTCGAATCGACTTTGACAACTTCGGTGTTGATTCGAACATCGATATTGAAAAGATTGAAGAATCGTTGAGGAGTCATTGCTAACAAATCGTCGCGATCCTTTATCACGTCGCCAACATAATATGGCAATCCGCAATTCGCAAATGAAATTTCACTTCCGCGCTCGATCAGAATGATCTCGGCGTTTTCATTCAATCGACGAAGTCGAGCGGCAGTTGTAGCTCCACCTGCTACTCCTCCAACAATGATAAATTTACTCATAAAATCAGCCCTTCATCAAATTTTTTCATTGGATTTCAGTTTGCAGATCATTTGAGTCATAGTTCCCATCGGACAATATACACACCACGATCTCGGCTTGAATAGGAGCATCGTGAGAATTCCTAGGATCATTGAAGTCAGCATCAAGCTGTAAAATCCAAATGCAAATTGCGCAATCCACGATTCAACATGAACTGTATATGCCCAATTCCAAGGGATATCGATTGTCCAAAACAGCGTCACTATTTCATTCAGATTTTTCACGCCGGCAAAAACGATATATGTGTTGTAGATTACACTGCAAAACATTCCGAGAAAAAATATCAGAAAACTGTATCGAAATGTTTTACTCTTCAACCAATTTGGCATATCTCTTCCGCGCGAAAATCCATGCTGACTTCCGAGCATTCGAAAAAATTGTCCTCTGTCACAATATCTATTGCAGAAATTTTTGTTGCCGAATCCAATTGCAAAGATCAATGGCAGGAAAAAACTAATCAAACCGAGCCATGCGAATAGAATGTTGAAAAATCCCATTCCAAAATAGACAATCGACCAAATCCAGAGATATTCATACCAATGTCTTTTCATTGTCTCACCTCGATTTTTATCGCGGAGGCAGGACATTCTTTCGCACATTTTCCACAGCCGATGCAGAGATTTTCATCGACAACGGAAAAACTTCCTCGCCAAACTTTTATCGCGCCGCGTGGACAGACATAAGTGCAAGCTCCACAAGCTGCGCAGAAATTTTTGTCAACTACAGCGTGACGTTTCGAGGATTTTTTGACAGATTTTTTTCCAACTTCAGAATCCATTTCAAAAATTCTCCTACGATTTTTCAAAAAAGATCGACAAAATCTCTTCGACACGTTCATCTTTCAGCGAATAAACGACTTCCAAGCCATTTCGTTCGCCTTTGATGATTCCAGCTTGTCTCAATTTTGCAAGATGCTGCGAAATTGTTGACTGCGGAGCTTGCAAACATTCCTGCATATAAGTCACATTTCGAGCACCTTCACGCCAAAGTCTCCTCACGATGCAAAGTCTCACTGGATGCGCGAGGACTTTGAGAAATTCTGCAGTCTCCTCGAGAATTTGTTTGTCATTTTCCATTTTGATACACCTTCCGGAAGGTTGAAAATTTTTACATTGCTATATTACGTTTTTTGAATATAAATTGCAATAGAAAAAATCCTCGATCGAAAAAATCGGTCGAGGATCTTTTTTTGTTCGGAAATTTATACTCAAATCGAGAAATCAGTATAAATTTGCTCGAAAGATTCTTGAGTATGTTGACTAATCTCAATTTCAGATCAAATATTCATATTAAAAAATTGGAGGAGGAGATTTTTCATGAATATCTATGAAAAACTTCAAGCGGCTCGAATCAAAATCGCGGCAGGCGGAATTCAAAAATCCGGCAAAAATGAATTCGCAAAATATAAATATTATGGGCTCGGCGATTTTCTTCCACAGATCATGGAAGCTTGCGATGAATTAAAAATCACGCCGATCATTTCGACAGATTCCGAAGGTCGAAAATTCGTTTTGGAATTGATCAATTCTGAATCTCCGGAGGAAGTTATTCGATTTTCAATTCCAATTGTTCAAGCGCAGCTCAAAGGAGTTCAGCCAATTCAAAATCTCGGTGCAGTGATAACTTATTCGCGTCGATATCTGTACATGCTCGCGTTTGAAATCATTGAAACAGATGTCATTGAAGAATCGACAGGCATGCAGGAGAGGACTTTCAAACTCGATTCAACAAAATCGCCGCGCGAAGAGCTCGAGAGATTTTGGAAATTTGTCGGTTATGACGTCGATCGGCTCGATGAATATTTGGACAAGCAATCGATGAAGCGCGGCGTTCCAATCGATGATGATTTAATCACGTCAGTTTTGAATGCGCAAATCGATTATGTCACGCGTGAGGCTCAAAAAATCAATTCGCAATTCAGCGATGTCAAAATCGAAAGTTAATCGAAAGTTGAGAGGAGTTAAATCAATTGCGGAAGGATATTTTGTCTGAAATTGTCGAAAATAAAAGATCAATCGTCGCAGAGGCAAAAAAAAATCTCCCACTCAAACAGATTGAGTCGAAGATCGAAATTGGAAGTTTTCGAATGTCTCAAGAATTTTCCAAAACTGATTGGGGATTAATTGCGGAATGCAAACTTCAATCTCCCGCAAAAGGAAGACTCAATTCAACTCATTCAGCATTGGATCTAGCGAAAATTTACGAGGATGCTGGCGCGACTATGCTCAGCGTGCATACTGATCCACATTTTCTCGGGAGCAATGAATCATTCACTGAAATTCGAAACGCTGTGAAAATCCCACTATTAAGGAAGGATTTTATCATCGACGAATATCAGATTTATGAGTCGCGATATCTCGGGGCGGATGCAATTTTATTAATCGCGCGAATTATTTCTCCGGCGCAATTGAAAAAATTTCTATTCACAACGTGGACTCTTGGAATGGATGCGCTCGTTGAAGTTCATGACGAAGCAGATATTCATACGGCTCAATCGACTCCCGCGCAATTCATCGGAATCAACAATCGAAATCTCGTCAATTTCACAACGTCAATCGCCAACACTCAAAATCTGATTTATTACATCGATCGCAAGCGAATTCGAATCAGTGAAAGCGGAATTTCTTCTATGGCAGATGTTACAAAACTTCGAAAGCTCGGACTCAATGGAATTCTTGTCGGAGAAGGATTAGTTCGGGCGGAAAATATTCGGAAACAAACTCGAGCTTTCGCAATGCTTCCTGAACTTCAATTCGAGGATGAAGATGAATGAGTTATACGATTTACACTGATGGAAGCTGTTTGAAAAATCCTGGAGCTGGTGGCTGGGCAGCGATTATTGTTGATGAATCAACTGGTGAAAAGACTGAAATCCATGGCGGCGAAAAATCCACGACAAATAATCGAATGGAAATGACTGCTGCAATTGCGTCGCTGAGCTTGACTTCCGAAGGCGATGAAATTAATCTTTTCACCGACAGCCAATATCTCAAAAAAGCTTTCACTGAAAATTGGATTGTGAATTGGAAACGCCGGAATTGGCAAACTGCATCGAAATCGCCGGTCAAAAATGTGGATCTTTGGAAAACTCTCGATGAATTGGTTTCAAATCGAAAGGTGAAATTCAAATGGGTTCAAGGACATGCGGGAGATCAATTCAATGAGCGATGCGATACTTTGGCTCGATCTGAGGCGGCGAAGTTTCAAAATTCTTGAGGTGATTTTTTTGATCAAAAAAGTGATTCGTTCTGGCTTAGGGAATCAAATGTTTCAATATGCCGCGGGACGAGCATTGAGTCTCCGGCACAATACTAGTTTGATTTTGGATATACGTAATGCAAAAGATGGGACATATCAATTTCAATTGTGTCACTTCAACATTGCCCCCCCCCCCCCCGAAAATCGACTCAATAAATTTTTCTCCGTATAAAGAAAAAATCACTTTTACAGGAGATCCAGATTTGGAAATTTTGAAACTTCCGGACAACACACATCTGGATGGATACAGCGAGCGCGTCATATATTTTCAAGATTTTGAGAAAGAAATTCGCCAGGATTTTCAGATCAAAGATTCAATTTCTGAAAAAAGCAGAGAATGGGCTTTAAAAATTCAAAATGATCCTATGCCTATATCGTTGCATGCTCGACTCGGTGATTATCCTCAATCATATATTGTTAAATTGGATTATTATGAGCATTGTCTTGCAATCCTTCGAGAAATTTTTCCGCAAATGTCACTCTATGTTTTTTCAGGTGATCTAGAATGGTGTCGGCAGAATTTTCATTTTGGAATACCGACTTACTTTGTCGATGCGAATGATGGTGCTCATGGTTGGGAAGACATGTTTTTGATAGGACTTTGTCGGCATCATATTGCAAGCAGTGGCACATTCAGCTGGTGGAGTGTGTTTCTTGATAATCGCCCTGGAACTCTCACGTTTTATCCTCGAAACAACAGTATTTTCCAATTGTATAGTCCAGAGTATGCTTTGCGTTGTATCGGAATAGATAAATGAGGTGATTTGTTTGATCAAAAAAGTGATTCGTTCTGGCTTAGGGAATCAAATGTTTCAATATGCCGCGGGACGAGCATTGAGTCTTCGGCACAATACTGGTTTAATTTTAGATGTGCGCAATAGAGAGAATGACAAGTATAAATTCCATTTGTCTCATTTCAATATTGTCGCCCCCCCCCCCGAAAAAATTGACTCGATAACATTTTCCCCGTACAAAGAAAAGATTACTCACGAGGGAAAGCCAGATTTGGAAATTTTGAAACTTCCAGACAACACACATTTGGATGGATATTGCGAACGTGTTGTATACTTTCAAGACTTCGAAAAAGAAATTCGTCAGGATTTTCAATTCAAAGATCCGATTTCAGATGTGACTAGATTTTGGGCAGCAAAGATGCAAAACGATCCAATGCCCGTATCTTTGCATGCCCGACTTGGCGATTATGGTGATTTTTGGCAAGGGAGATATGTCGTTCAGTGGGATTATTACAAGCACTGCGTCGCTATTCTCAAAGAAAATTTTCCACAAATGTCACTCTATGTTTTTTCTGTTGATCTAGAGTTGTGTCGGCAGAATTTCAATTTTGGAATACCAACTTACTTTGTCGATGCAAATGATATCGATCATGGTTGGGAAGACATGTTTTTGATAGGACTTTGTCGGCATCATATCGCAAGCAGTGGAACGTTCAGTTGGTGGAGTGTGTTTCTTGATAATCGCCCTGGAACTCTCACATTTTATCCTCGAAACAACAGCATTTTCCCAATCTATAGTCCCGAGTATTGTCTGCGTTGCATTGGAATAGATAAATGAGGTGATTTTTTTTGATCGGAGTAAGAATTAATGGTGGAATTGGAGATCAACTTTTCCAATACGCGACAGCTCGAGCATTGAGTCTTCGATTGAAAACGGATCTCGTGTTGGATTTCACAAAACTCGGCAATCAAACTCTCTGGCTTAATTATTTCAACGCGATCAATCAGACAGCCGCATCAATTCTGACAATGAATCAAGTTGTAGCATCTGAAAACGAATTTAACAGAAATGTCGTTACGTCTCCCGATAATTCCTGCCTCGATGGAGTATTTCCATTTGAAGATTATTTCCTCGATAAAGCGGACGTGATTCGTCGAGACTTGACGCCGAAAAGCTCGATGTCTCCAGAAAACGCTCGATTGGAAAATGAAATTCACGCTGAAAGAATTCCAGTATCTATTCACATTCCGAGATATAAACGTGAAGAAGATAATTTGCCGATGAAATATTACGAGCGTTGCATGGAAGTCTTGAAACCAAATTTTTCAAATCTTTCGTTGTATGTTTTTACGAATGATGTTCCTTTTTGTATACAGAACGTCAAATTTGCTATCCCGACAAGATTTATAGATGCATCGAGCACGCCTAATGAAGAAATTTTTCTGATGAGTTTGTGTCGGCATCACATAATTTCGACAGAAAAATCAAGCTGGTGGGGTGCATGGCTCGATCGTCGCGATTCAAAATTTGTATTTGCTCCACATACATATCTTAAAAGTGCGCTCGAACCTAGAGCAATACAACAAATTCCAGATCGATGGATGACAATCACATTTTAAGTAGAGAATTTGGATGATCAAGGTTTGCATAAGTGCAGGATTGTGGCGTCAGATGTTCAAAATTTGGCAACAGTTTCTTTTTCGGTACGCAACAGCGAAATCTGCGACAAATTGAAGCTCCGTTGAGATAACTAGTAAATTTATCGGGAGATGATCCGTGTAAATGAAAGTTCTAATTGCGGGATCAACTGGACTTGTTGGATCTGCAGTCGTTGAATCGATGCAGAAAACCAATCATGAACTTCTCACGCCGAAACATTCTGAATTGGATTTACTCGATCGAGACGCCGTTCGCAAATATCTTAGAGCGCAAAATCCTGATCTTGTTATTCATTGCGCTGGAATTGTCGGCGGAATAATGATAAATCGCAAGGAACAAGTTCGATTCATGTTAGAAAATCTTGACATGGGAAAGAATCTAATTCATGAATCATTTCTCGCTGGAGTGAAAAGATTCATAAATCTCGGAAGTTCGTGCATGTATCCTCGCAATAGTGAAAAGCCGTTGGCTGAGGATATGATTTTGACTGGTGAGCTTGAGCCGACTAATGAGGGATATGCAATTGCAAAAATCGCATGTGAGAGGCTTTGTGAGTTTATATCGCGCGAAAATCCAGCGTTCCAATACAAAACGATAATTCCCAACAATCTTTACGGCAAAAACGATAAATTCAAAACAGAAAATGCTCACATGCTCCCCGCGGTAATTCATAAAATCCATGTTGCTAAAATGAATGGACAATCGTCAATCGAAATTTGGGGGACTGGACAGGTTCGACGCGAATTCTTCTATAGCGGAGATTTTGGTGATTTGATCTCTTATTGTGTCGAAAATTTTGACAGACTTCCTTCAGTCATGAACGCTGGCACAGGAATCGATTTCACGATAGATCAATATTATCAAGCAGTCGCGAAAGTTGTCGGCTATGAAGGACAGTTCACGCATGACACTTCTAAACCTGAAGGAATGACTCGAAAACTTCTCGATGTTTCTAAACTCAAAGAATTCGGATGGACTGCAAAAACTGATCTTGAAACCGGTATTAGAAAAACTTACGAGTTCTATTTGGAGCATGAAATCTAACAATTCGATAAATTGAATTGTTCACAAATAAAAAAGAGATCCATCAATCAATACAGATCGATGGATCTCTTTTTTATTCGGGAAACGTGACGTTTCATCCAATATAGAATCAGGCGAGAACTTTTGCCAATCTCATAAGTTCAGGATTCAATTTCTTTTTATTATTGACTGCATCGTGAAGATTGATCGAGACAACATGTCCGCGATCGAATCCAAAGACGATATCAGAAAGTCCAGAAATGATCGCTAATGCTGCATTTTCACCGAGCTGCGATGCTCTGACGCGGTCAATAACTGATGGAGATCCTCCGCGCTGAATATGTCCCAATTTTGAAACGCGAGTATCAAGTCCAGTGCGCTCGACAATCTGTTGACTGATATCGAATCCTTTGCCTGCACCTTCCGCGACAACTACAAGGATGTATCTCTTTCCGCGCTCGTAAGATTCTTTCATATCCGCGCAAATTTCATCCATGTCATATTCTTCTTCCGGCACAAGAATATATTCCGCACCGCCAGAGATTCCAGTTGTCATTGCGAGCCAGCCGGAATTTCTTCCCATGACTTCCAAAACGATAACGCGGCGATGAGCCGATGCAGTGTCGCGAAGTTTATTGATTGCATCGATAATCGTGTTTGCAGCGGTATCGCATCCAATTGTATAATCTGAACCCCAGACGTCATTGTCAATCGTTCCTGGAAGTCCAACGATCGGCATTCCAGTTTCCGCGCTCAATGCTGATGCGCCGCGAAGTGATCCATCGCCGCCAACAACTACCAATCCTTGAATTCCGCGATCGACAAGATTTTTATAGCCGAGCTGGCGACCTTCTGGCGTCGTGAATCTCTTGCATCGAGCCGTTCCCAAAAATGTTCCGCCGCGTTGAATGATATCTGAAACGCTCTTCGAAGTCATTTCGAACATTTCTTCATCGAGCAAGCCGTGATATCCGCCATAAATTCCCCAAACTTTGACTCCAGCGTGCAGAGCTGTACGAGTAACAGCGCGAACAGCTGCATTCATTCCAGGAGAATCGCCGCCGCTCGTCATAATTGCGATACTTTTCAGCATGTAAAAATCCCTCCCAAAAATTTTTCGTTGACTTATTGCGAAAATTTTTTCCAATGATAGCATAATTCCAATTCATTATCCAAAAATTTTTTCAGAGGTGAAGTTTCATGCAGGAAATCAAATTGAAGTATGGATGCAATCCAAATCAAATTCCGGCGCGAGTTTTTTCATCGAATGGAGATCTGCCGTTCGAAATTCTCAACGGGAGACCTGGATACATCAATCTCCTCGATGCGCTAAATTCATGGCAGCTCGTCTCGGAACTCAAAATCGCAACTGGACTTCCAGCGGCAGCATCGTTCAAACATGTTTCGCCGGCGGGAGCAGCTGTTGCAAATCCTCTCAACGAAACTCTCAAAAAAATCTATTTCGTCGAAGGAATCGAGCTTTCAACGATGTCAACTGCATATATCAGAGCGCGCGGAGCAGATCGAATGAGTTCATATGGAGATTTTGCGGCGTTGTCAGATGAATGTGACGCGGCAACTGCTCGATTCTTGCAGCGCGAAGTGTCAGATGGAATAATCGCGCCGAGTTATTCAGCCGAGGCTCTCGAGATTTTGAAATCGAAACGCAAAGGATCTTATCTCGTTATCAAAATCGATCCCAATTACAAGCCGGAGGATCTCGAGACAAAACAAGTCTTCGGAATCAACTTTGAGCAAAAGCGGAATGATGTTCAAATCACCGAGGATCTGTTGAAAGATATCCCGACTCAAAATAAAAATTTTACTCCTGAAGCAAAACGAGATCTGTTAATCGCTTTGATCGCGCTGAAATATACTCAATCGAATTCAGTCTGCTATTCGAAAGATGGACAGGTTATCGGGATTGGAGCAGGGCAGCAGTCGAGAATTCATTGCACTCGTCTCGCAGGGAATAAAGCGGATCTGTGGCATTTGAGACAGCATCCAAAAGTTTTATCACTGCCGTTCAAATCTGAAATCAAGCGTCCAGATCGTGACAACGCGATAGATGTATATCTCGGCGATGAATTCATGGATCTTTTCGAAAACGATGCATGGAAAGATATTTTCACCGAGAAACCGGAGATTATGACTCGCGAGGAGAAAATCGAATTTTTAAAATCGATTCGCGGAGTCTCGCTAGGTTCAGATGCATTTTTCCCATTCGGCGACAACATCGAGCGTGCGCGGAAATCTGGAGTTGAATTCGTTGCGCAAAGCGGCGGATCGATTCGCGACGATCATGTAATTTCGACTTGCGATAAATACAACATCGCGATGGCAATGACTCACATTCGACTTTTCCACCATTAATCGATGGAAAAAATCTACATTGCATATTCGAGCGACATGGATTCTGAAATTATGAATCGACGTGCGCCAAATTCCAAATTTCTCGGAATCGCGGAACTTCATGATTGGCGATTGGAATTTCGCGGCGATGGAATTGGATTTGCGACGATTGAAAAATCGAAATCAGAAATTGTTCCAGTCGCAATTTGGAAAATCACGCCGGAGGATGAAATTCGACTTGATACTCACGCGGGATTTCCAAATTTCTGCCGCAAAGAGGAGATCGAGTTTCATTCAGCGCAAATCGATTCATCGCGCGGCATGGTTTATCGAATCAATTCAAATCTGAATTTTTGTGTGCCTGGAATCTTTTACTTTCGAACACTCGAGGAAATCTATATCGAGAAAAATTTTCCGCTCGAGATTTTGCATTCAGCATTTCATCGAAGTTGCGGAAATCGATTCACACTCGTCACTCTCAAAAATCAATCTGAAATGATTTCAAAATTCTGTCCTGATGCAAAATTTTATGGACATGGATGTTGTGAATTGAATTGTGGAGATTGCATCGAAGTTGATATTTGGAAAATTGATTCTCACGATGAAAAGATTCTCGATTCAAAATTTCCAAATTCGAAGAAGAAAATCGTATTGGTTGAATCAATTCATCTGCCGGATAATTCGACAATGGATTATCTGCGTGGATTGATTTATCTCACAAAATAAAAACAAACGTGACGTTTGATCCATTATTGGGCGACGATTCTCATCGATTGCTACTTTTCTCACAAAATAAAAAGAGATCCACCGATCAATTTAGATCGATGGATCTTTTTTTCATGTGATTGATATGTGGAAACGATCTTCGATTTTTTCACCGAGCGATCGATGTCCTTTTTCAGTTGCCTTCTTCGTTCCAACTTCCTTGACAACCAATCTATAAATTCGCTCCTCAACACTTCCAGGAATCAAAATCTCCCAATGTGAATCGCTATATGGACGCTCAGAAATCGAATTCTGTGCATAACCGACAATCTCAAGCTCGCTCAAAAATTGAATCTTTCGCGACGCGGGACGGATATAATAATGCTGCAGTGTATATTCGCGGTCGCCGAGATCATCGATTTCTGACATAAACAGCGCGGCTTGATCTCTAACATCTTTCGGCGTTTTTATCACGCAAATCCAACAGTCAACCATATATTCATCCATTCGCCCAGGCACTTTTTTCCACTCAATCGATTCGCGATTCAGCATATAAGTATACGGTGCTTCAGAAAATAGAGCTTTGTAAGTCGCTTTTTTGACATCCTTTTTGAATTTTTTCTCAGCCTTTTTCTCAGCTTTACGCTGCTTTTTTTCATCTTTCTTCTGCTGTTTAATTTCTTCCGGCGTGAGATTTTTGTTTCCAAACAATTCCTCTTCAGTCGGCGGCAGATTTTCGCGATTGAATGATTCATCATCGATTGGCGGTTTGTTGAAAAATTGATCGTCAATCGGCGGCTGATTCAAAAATTCGTCATCGATTGGCGGTTGATTTTCCAGCGATTTGTCATCATTATCGAGCGGCTCGAATTCATCATCGCCCGGCAAAATATCCGGAGGATTTTCATTCGGATCAATTTGATCTGGCGGATTATCGATTGGCGGCTTTTCAATTGGTGGATTCTCGATTGGATCGATTTGTTCCGGAGGATTTTCAATTGGAGGAGGATTTTCGATTGGCGGTTTTTCATTTTCATCCGGAGGATTTTCTGGCGGATTCTCAACTTCCGGAGGAGGATTTTCCGGTGGATTTTCAGATTCCGGAGGAGGATTTTGTTCTCGATTTGATCGATTATCGCCGAATTGCTCGCGCCGCCAATCCTGAATCGAAACTGGACTGTTATCGATTCGCGAATTGCTTGAAGTTGATTCATCATCTTCGGGCGGAATTTCAGCGACATCGCTCCACTCGTCGGAATAATCTTCTTCTTCCGCATGAGTTGTCGGCGTTGCAAGCATAAATGCCAACGTCATTCCAACGAGAATTTTTTTAGCTAGCATCAGGATTTCTCCTTCCGTTAAAGTGGTTTCTTCTCAATGATTCCAAATTGCCGCGGGAATTTTTTTGAAGTCTGTCGAATTTTTTGCGAAGTTATCAGTGCACGAGTATCATCGAGCTCCGGCAGTTTGATTTCGATTGTCTCTAAAAATTCTCCTCCAAGATCTTCGACTGCCTTGCGAGATTCCCCAAGCTCTTCGAGAAATTTTTTGCCTTTCATCGCGACAAAAATTCCATTAACTTTGACGAGCGGAATGCAAAGTTCAAGGAGGATCGGAAGTTTTGCAACGGCTCGAGAAATTGCAACATCGAATTTTTCTCGATAATTTTCAAGACGACCGAGATCTTCCGCTCGAGCTTGAATGCATGTGAATTCATCGAGCTGCAATTCGACTCGCACTGCATCGAGAAATTTCACGCGCTTGCCGAGAGAATCGATTGACGTGAGTTTGATTTCTGGATGTAGTATTTTCAACGGAACTCCAGGAAATCCCGCTCCAGATCCTACATCGATCACGGAAATATTTTTGTTCGGAAAAGATTTTTCGATGGCTCGCCAAGCTGACAATGAATCGATTACATTTTTCAGTGCGAAATCGCGAGGTTCAGTTAAATTTGTCAGATTGATTTTTGAATTCCAATCGAGCACCATTGAATAAAATTTGTCAAATAGATCGAGCTGCGAATTTGTCAGATCGATTTCGAATTCCAGCGCTACAATTTTTAAATATTCTCGGAACATTTTGCATTTCTCCTTCATTAATCTTGAAATCGAAATTCCATTGCGATAAAATCTCTGCAACCTGATTCTAACTCGACGGAGGGAAATTTTTCATGGCAGACAAAGCATTTCTCAAGGAAAAAGCAGAGGAGCTGGTCGCCGCGCCGATGTGTTATCCCGCGCTCCGAATGAAGGCGCAGGCGTGGCTTGATTCAATTGGCGAGGCGAACGAGGGATATACAATCGAAGCGTTTGTGCAGGAACTCGAGCGCGATGTGAATTCAATCGACAATTTGATTGAGCTTGTCGAATCTCCAAAAGGCGAGGAGATTTTTGGTGCGGAAGTTGCAAAAGCGATGGCGGAACAGGCTCATGCGGCTAAAGAATCTGGAACGCGATATTGCATCTGCGCGGCATGTACTGCGGGAGGAGCAATTCTCGATAATCGCAACGCTTTCGAATTGTAAAAAAAAGAGATCCCCGATAGATCAAAGCGATCTGTCGGGGATTTCTTTTTATTTGTGTGATTCGAGATAGATCAATAAAACTGAAATATCTGCCGGAGAAACTCCAGAAATTCGAGTTGCCTGTCCAATCGATCTCGGCTGAATCGATATCAATTTCTCGCGAGCCTCATCACGCAAATTCGAAACATCATTGTAATCGAGATTTTCGGGGATCAATTTATCCTCGAGCCGCTCCATTTTTGCAACTTGCTCGATTTGCTTTTCGATGTATCCGGAATAGAAAAATTGCGTCTCGATTTGAGTTCGAATTTCATCATCGATTTCCGGAAGTTCAAACGCAGATCGAATTTTTTCATACGTGACATCTGGACGCCGCAAAAGTTCTGATAATGGCAGCGTCGCATGAATTTCGTCAAGTTCCAAAGATTTCAATATCGAATTTGTCTCCTTCGAGGGCGTCAAGATTTTTTCATCGAGAATTTTTGTAATTTCATCGATTTGATCTCTTTTTGCGCAAAATTTTTCCCAGCGATCATTCGAGACTAAACCGATTTTTCGACCGAGAGGAGTCAGTCTCAAATCAGCGTTATCCTGTCGCAAAATCAATCGATATTCCGCCCGCGAAGTCATCATTCTATACGGCTCATTCGTTCCCTTCGTCACCAGATCGTCTATCAATACTCCGATGTAAGCGTCAGATCGTTTGAGAATCAACGGATCTTTTTTATGAATTTGCAACGCTGCATTGATTCCCGCCATTAATCCTTGAGCCGCTGCCTCCTCATATCCAGACGTCCCGTTTGATTGTCCCGCGGAAAATAATCCAGCAAAGTTTTTGAATTCGAGCGTCGGTTTGAGCTGCAGAGGATCGAAACAATCATATTCAATTGCATAGCCAGCCCGCATGATTCTTGCATTTTCAAGCCCCGCGATTGTATGCAGAAAATCGATCTGTACATCCATTGGCAGACTCGTCGACATTCCTTGAACATAAAATTCAGTCGTTCCAAGTCCTTCCGGCTCAAGAAAAAGTTGATGCCGCGATTTATCGGGGAATCTCAAAATTTTCGACTCGATCGACGGACAATATCTCGGACCAATTCCCTCGATAATTCCATTAGCCATCGGTGCGCGATGAATGTTTTTTCGAATGATTTCATGCGTCCGCTCATTCGTATAAGTCAGATAGCACGGACTTTGATTTTCAATTTCGACTAGACGCGAATCTGAATTCATGAATGAAAAACTTCTAAGAATTGGATCGCCAGGCTGAATTTCCATTTTCGAAAAATCGAGCGATCGCGAATCAACTCGCGCGGGAGTTCCAGTTTTGAATCTCAAAATTTTCAAGCCGAGATCTTTTAAACAATCTGAGAGTTTCATCGCAGGACGCTGACCATTTGGACCGCTGTCGAAAATCGTTTCACCGATTATCACTCGTCCGCGAAGATATGTTCCGCTCGCGATAATGATCTTTCGAGCGCGAAAAAATTCTTGAGTTTCAGTAATGACTCCTTCAACTCCGGAATCATTCATCACAATTTTTTCGATTAATAGCTGTTTCAAATCGAGATTCTCTGTATTTTCGCAAACTCGTTTCATATTGCGTTGATAGATTTTTTTATCGGCTTGGGCGCGCAATGAATGAACTGCTGGACCTTTGCTCGTGTTTAACATTCGAAATTGAATGCAGGATTCATCGGCAGTCAGAGCCATTTGTCCACCGAGCGCGTCGATTTCTCGAACGAGATGTGATTTCGCTGGACCTCCGACAGATGGATTGCAAGGCATCATCGCTAAATTTTCGAGCGACAAAGTTGTCAATAGCGTTGAACATCCCATTCGAGCCGCGGCTAGTGCTGCTTCAACTCCCGCATGTCCCGCGCCAATCACAATGACATCATATTCTCCCGCGGTAAACATTTTTTATTGATTCACTTCCCAACACAAAATTTTTCAAAAATCAAATCAATCACTTTTTCCGATACATTTTCACCTAAAAACTCGCCGAGAATTTCCCAAGCTGATCGCAAATTTATCGATACAAAATCTGCATCGAGTCCGCGATCGATCGTTTGAATTGCAGATTCAAGTTCAGATTGAGCCTGCCGCATGATATTTTCTTCGCGAGCATCTCGAAGAAATCCAGGATTCTCCTCACGATTCGAATTGCCGAGAATTTTTTGGAGGATCGATTTCTTCAAAAACTCCTCGCCCTCTCCAAATTTTATCGACATTTGAATCGAATCCGGAAGATCGACAACTTGCGGAAGATCCTTCTTATTGAGAATTTTGATCGCGTCTCGATTCTGAATCAAGTCGAGAATTTCTTCATCTTCATGCGTCAACGGTTTTGAGCCATCGAAAAGCGCGAGGATCAATTCCGCTTGATCGATCGATTTTTTTGCCCGCTCGATTCCGATTTGCTCAACTTCATCCGCCGGAGTTCGAATTCCTGCTGTGTCGATTATCACGAGCGGTATCCCGTCAAGATTCACAATCTCCTCGATTGAATCGCGCGTCGTTCCTGGAATATCTGTGACAATCGCGCGATCCTCCCGCAGTAACAGATTCAACAGACTAGATTTTCCGACGTTCGGTTTGCCGATTAATGCAACTTTGACTCCCTCGCGAAGAATTTTTCCATCGCGAGCAGTTTCGAGAATTTTTTCGATTTCAGATTTCGATTCGAGAATTTTGGTGCGAATTTCATTCAGCGGAAGAGCATCGACATCCTCATCTGGAAAATCGATCAATGCTTCGAGATTCGCTAAAAGTTCTAGCAATTCAGCTTGAATGTTTCGAATTCGACGCGACATTTTGCCTTCGAGATTCTGCTGTGCGCGTTCCAATGATGTTTCAGTCTTGGCTTGAACGATATCCATGACTGCCTGCGCTTGCGAAAGATCCAATCTGCCGTTGAGAAATGCTCGCTTTGTAAATTCTCCACGCTGAGCTGGGCGAGATCCTGCATCGAAAGTTCTCTGCATAATTCTTCGAAGTACTGTGATTCCGCCGTGAGATTGAATTTCGACAACATCCTCGCGCGTGTATGAATTCGGTGCTGGCATTGTCAACAATATCACTTCATCGATAACTTTGCCGTCTGAATCCAAAATGTGTCCATGAAGAATTTTCCGCGATCGTTCAATTTTTCTGCGAGTTGACGATCTGAAAATTGAATCTGCAACGTCGAAAGCATGCTCGCCGCTCAATCGAATCACTCCAATTCCCGCCGGAGCTGCTGCCGTCGCGATTGCGGAAATTGTTTCGTCTTGAAAAATTTCCATTAAATCTCCTCCCGAACGAAAAAGATCTCGCGGGGAAAAATCCTCACGAGATCAAAATATCACTTCTTTTTTGGCGCGATAATTAATCGACGGAACGGCTCTTCACCTTCGCTGTACGTCGTGACTTTGTCATTTTCCTGCAATGCTAGATGAATGACTTTGCGCTCATATCGATTCATCGGCTCGAGCTTTGTTTCCTGCCCCGTCCGAGCAACTTTTTCCGCAAGATGATCCGCTAATTCCTTGAGAGTCTCCTCGCGTTTTGCTCGATAATGCTCGACGTCGAGGATGAATCGCGTTCGATTGTCATACGCAACATTTCGATTCGCCGAGAGATTTGTCAAATATTGCAGCGCATCGAGAGTCGCTCCATGTTTTCCAATCAAAATTCCGAGCTTTTCTCCAGACAAATTGATTATGTAATTCGATGCTCGCTTTTCATGCGCAATTTTCACATCGAGTTTCATTCGCTCGAAAGTTCCCTGCAAAAATTCGATCGCCCGCTCGATTTTCGGTTTTTGATCTTCCAATGAAAATTCTTCGCGAGGAGCTGCAGCTTGATCGAGAGAATTATTTTCCTCTGAAACTGTCGCGCTGAATGACTCGATTCCTTGAACGAGATCCTTGTCAGATTCAGATTCGACAGTCGGAATCGATCCGAATTTCTCGGTAGATTCGAGCGATTCGGTTGATTCAGTTGCATCTTCCGCTGGAACATCTACAAGGACGTATGGTTTCAGATCTTCAACTTCATCCTTGAGAATCCATGCTTGAATTTTTGCCGGCTTGCTGAAAAATCCCAGCACGCCTTTTGACGGCTGATCGATAACCTTGTAACCGATTTGATCTTTTGTCACGCCTAATTGCTTCAATGCTTGTTCGAGAGCTTCTTCGACGGTTTTTCCAGTGATTTCAATTGCTTCAGACAAATTGATAGCCCCCTTTCAAGCTGGCTTTGTATCTGAATTTCTGCGATACAGCCACCACTGCTGAATGATTTGCACGCAGTTCATCGTGACCCAATACAACACGAGTCCCGATGGAAAATTGAGACTGATGAAACCGATAAACAGCGGCATGACTGTTGTCATGATTTTCATCTGCTGCGTCATTTCACCGGTCGCAGTCATTTTTGATTGAAAATACGTCGTGAGTGCGGAAAGAATCGGCAGAATGTAATATGGATCTGGTTCAGAAAGACTCGGAAGCCATGCGAATGTTGGAGTTGCTCCGCCATAATCGAAATTGAAGAGTGCATAATACATCCCCATCAGAATCGGCATTTGAACGAGGAGCGGCAAACATCCTGCTAATGGATTAACTCCGGCTGTCTGATACATTTCCATGAGCTTTTGCTGTGCCATTTGAGGATTATCTTTATATTTCTCTTGTAACTTTTGAATTTTCGGCTGCAATTCCTGCATCGCTTTCATCGATTTAATCTGTTTGACAGTGAGAGGATACAGCACGATTTTGATTATGATCGTCAAGATGATAATCGCGAGTCCATAGCTGGAAGTTATAGAATACAGACTTCCGAGCACAAGACTCAGCAGACTTTCAATCGGTGAGAAAAGTGATCCGAAGAAACTATCTTCCAAAGAATCACTGCCTTTCAAAAATCATGGGACAGGATCAAATCCGCCCTCGTGAAATGGATGGCATTTGAGAATCCGTTTGAGTGCGAGAATCAATCCGCGAGCTGCTCCATATTTTTCAACCGCGATCATTGCATATTCAGAGCAGGTCGGGATAAATCTGCAGCTCGGTGATTTGAGTGGAGAAATCCATTCGCGATAAAATTGAATCAAAATCAGAATCAATTTTTTCATTCCCAAATCTCCGCTCGCTTGCAAATATCGATGAACGCTCGATTTGCATCTTGAAATTTTTTACCGACGAGAGATTTTCGTCCCACCAGCAAAATTTTGAATCCAGATCTGAGCTGATGTTGATTGAGCCGGAATGTTTCTCGAAGAATTCGCTTGATTCGATTTCGTTCGACAGCAGTTCCGAGTTTTTTTCCAGCGGCAAATCCAACTTTCAAATCGGAATCAGATTTTGCGACGTATAGAACGATGAATCGATTCGCGATAGACTTTCCATGCGCGTAGACAGATTGAAATTCCGCGTGTCGACGAACGATTCGAGATTTATGGAGTGTAAATTTTTTCATTTCAAATTCGCAAAATAAAAATGGTCACCGCGAAATTGCCGTGACCATCTTCTAATTATGCAGTGAGAACTTTGCGACCGCGGGCACGACGTCTAGCGATAACTTGTCTGCCACCGAGCGAGCTCATTCTTGCGCGGAAGCCATGATTCTTTTTGCGCCGATGATTGTTCGGCTGAAATGTTCTCTTCAAACTAATCTCTCCTCTCGAAACGTTATTCGTTGGAAGTTGTCACGCGCGCGATTATAGACGAATATTTTCTCTCGTGCAAATTTTTTCCGAACAAAAAAATCGAGATCGATCAATTTCAGATCAATCTCGTTCAAATAAATTTATACTCAATTCGTTCAATCAGTATAAATTTCTAAAAATCTGTCCGGATCTGACTTCAAATTTTGCATCAACTGATTCGGTTGGAAAGATTGTCGCATCGGTTGCAGTGATTAATGTTTGAATCTTTCGTTTCAACAGAAAATCGAGGAGCTGCCGACGTCGATTCGAATCCAATTCACTCATTACGTCATCGAGCAGCAGAACTGGATATTCGCCGGATTCTTCGTTCAAAAATTCCAATTCCGCAAGTTTTATCGATAGAGCTGCAGTTCTCTGCTGTCCTTGAGAGCTGAAATTTTTCGCATTGACTTCGTTGATTGAAAATCTCAAATCATCTCGATGCGCACCGATTTCCGTCGAGCCGCGATAGATTTCATTTTCACGATTCGATTCGATGTAGGAACTGATCCATTCCTCGTAATTCTCGATTTTTCCACGCGCACCATGAATATGATACTTGATTTGCAGATCTTCTTCGCCGCCGGAAATTTGAGAATGAAATTCCGCCGCGATCGTTGAAAATCTTTGAGCTGCCTCGATTCGCCGCTGAACGATTCGAGTTGCAAGCGTCACGAATTCTTCATTCCAAACTTCGAGCATATCTTTCAATTTTCGCGAGGATTTCTCTCGAATTCGTTTCAATATCAAATTCCGCGAATCGATAACGTGCCGATAATCAATCAAGTCGCGATAATATTTCGGCGATGCCTGCGATAATTCGATATCCAAAAACCGACGCCGCAGATTTGGAGATCCTTTGATTAATGACAGATCTTCCGGCGAAAATAAAACTGTCTTGAGTCTGCCGATCAAATCTGAACGTCGAATTGGCAATTCATTCGAGAAAATTCGAGTCGATCTGCCGCGCGATAAATTGAATCTCAAACGTCGTGGAACTCCGAATCTTGCAGTCTCGAGATCGATTCGAGCTTGATTTTTTCCCCATGAAATTAGATCTGAATCGTCTTGAGTTCGATGCGATCTTCCAATCGACGCAAAATAGATCGACTCGAGAATATTTGTTTTTCCTTGAGCATTCTTTCCATAAAAAATCTGAATCGATGGTGATAAATCCAATTCCAGCGATTCATAATTTCGATAATGCTCGAGCTGTAAATACCTAATCAATCTTCATTCTTCATTCGTTCGCACTGGAGTGATAACATATCGGAAATCTTCATTCTCTTTTTCGCGAAGCATCATTGGACGCAAATCTCCAGCGATTGACAGCCGTCCAAATTCTCCATTGAGAGCTTTGAGAGCATTGAGCAAAAATCTCGAATCGAACGCGATTTTGATTTCCGCGCCGTCAATTTTGATTGGAATGATTTCTTCCGCACTTCCAACTTCCTTATTATCGGAAGAAATATGAACTTCGCCCATCTTGAAATCGAGATTGACGATTCGAAGTTGATCCTCGCGCGAAATTAATGAAACGCGATCGACTGCATTCAATAGCGATGCGATTTTCACAGTGACTTCGGTGCTGAAATCCTCGGGGATAACGTTATCGAGCGATGGAAAATTTCCTTCGATCAAACGAGATCTGATGTAGATGTTGTCAAATTCAAAACCGATCTGTTTGTAATCTGAAACGATTTTGATATCAGTATACAATCCGCCGAGAGTTGAATCTTTCATAACTCCGCTGAGAGTCTTGGCAGGGATAATCAATGATTTTGTTTCGCCTTGAGTATCGATTGCATCTTCAACTTCTGCATTTTTTAACGCGAGCTGGTGAGTATCAGTCGCCTGCATCGAGAGCTTTGTTCCATCGATTTGCAAATTGCATCCCGTGAAAATTGGGCGGCTGTCTGAAGTTGAACATGCCGAGACTGTCTGTTTAACGAGCGAATTGAAAACGTCGCTTGAGATTGTGCACTTGAGCTCGCCATCTTTGAGTTCTTCGACAACTGGAAACAATTCTGCATCGAGACTTAACAATGTGAAATTTGCTGCGCCGGATCGAATCGTTGCGAGATGTGATTCGTCGTCATATGAGATTCTCACGATATCATCCGGCAATTTGCGAATGACTTCTTGAAAATATTTGCCGCTGAGAGCGATTTTTCCAGGTTCATCGACAGTCGCCGGCAGATAATAGACAACTCCGATTTCATAATTGTTTGTTTGAACTTCGAGAATCGTATCGTGCGCATGAAGATAGATCGTCGAAAGCATTGGCTGATCTGATTTTGCAGGTGCAAGTCCCTTCGATACAACTTGAATCGCTTCGACTATATCTTTTCGAGTGCAAGTGAATTTCAATTGATTTCCTCCTCCGGATTTTGATTTTGGAATTCAGAATTTGGAAATTTCTACTTCGTCTCGAGAAATCCTTCAAATTCTGTTAAAATGATTCGCGAGGAGTGATCGCTGTGGAAAATCTTGAATCGATTCTTCTTCGAGAATATCACTCGCTCGGTGTGAATTTTGAGTCTCAATTCATTCGTCGCTGGATCATTAAACATTTCGCCGAGATTCTCCATTCAAAAAATTTCAGCGAGGGATTCTGTCAAAATGTATGTGGAGATCGAATCGAATTCAAAAAACTGTATATATCGATTCAGTCTGCAGTTTGGAGAGATGATGCCAATCTTCGAAGAGATCAAATTCTCGATGCGATCAATTCTACAGCTCGGGAGAAATTTGGAAGTCGCGAATCGATTGTTGAGGAGATTGTATTTCATGGAAGAAAGTTGAATCGGAAGAGAATTGATAATCGAATTCGAAATCCAAATTTAGATTCAAAAAAACTTCGTGAGATTCAATCGAGATTGCAAATTCAAGAATCAATTCGCCGCGAGATCAGAAAATTTTTACGTCAAAAACCATGGGCAATTTATTCGGAAGTTTTTAATTCGATATCTAAAAAATTTCCTAGAGATCTATGCACTCCGCAAATTGTGAATCGATCGCGAATCGAGTTGATTCAAATTCTATCGCGAAAATTAACGATCGAAGATCAAAATCATCCCGATGCAAAAATTCTCACGATGTTAAAATTGCAACTCCCGCCAGATCGAATCGATTCTGCAAAGATCAATCGAGTCTTTCATGAATTGCGATTCGACCTGGCTCAAAAATAAATTCGAAGGAGATAGATCATGTCTGAAGAAGAAAAAATCGAATCAACAGTTGACTCAACCGTAGATAGTGAATATGGTGCGGATCAAATTCAGATTCTCGAGGGATTGGAGGCTGTTCGACTTCGTCCAGGAATGTATATCGGCTCGACTTCGGAACTCGGCTTGCATCATCTAGTCTATGAAGTCGTGGACAATTCAATCGATGAAGCATTGGCTGGACATTGCTCGAAAATCGATGTTGTGATTCATCCCGATAACTCGATAACTGTCACTGACGACGGTCGCGGAATTCCTGTCGATATGCATGAATCT
Source organism: Selenomonadaceae bacterium (assembly GCA_017484005.1). GTDB lineage: Bacteria > Bacillota > Negativicutes > Selenomonadales > Selenomonadaceae > Quinella. Next base: position 52,191 of record JAFUTY010000006.1, read on the forward strand.
GGAAAACCTGCAGTCGAAGTCGTTCTGACAGTTTTGCATGCAGGCGGCAAATTCGGCGGCGATGGATATAAAGTTTCTGGAGGATTGCATGGCGTCGGTGTTTCAGTTGTCAATGCGCTATCGTCCTCAATGGAAGTCGAAGTCAAGCGCGATGGAAAAATTCATGAAATCAAATTCTCACGCGGCGAGACAATCTCTCCATTAAAAGTAATTGGCGAGGCTGAAGGAACTGGAACTCGAGTTCATTTCACTCCAGATCCCGAGATTTTCACAGTGACTCAATACAATTATGACACGCTGAAACATCGACTTCGTGAATTAGCATTTCTGAATCGCGGAATCCAGATCAATTTGACTGACGAGCGTCCCGATGAAAATGGAAATCTTCGATCCGAGCAATTTCATTTCGAGGGAGGAATTCGAGAGTTCGTCAAATATCTGAATCGCAAGAAGAAGAAGATCAATGAAGAGCCGATTTATTTCAGCGGCGTTAGAGGGACAACTGAAATCGAATTCGCAATTCAATACAACGATTCATTTCAAGAAAATCTCTATAGCTTTGTCAATAACATTCACACCGTCGAGGGCGGAACTCATGTGACAGGATTCAAACTTGCATTGACTCGCGCGGTGAATGATTTTGCGTTGAGAACTGGAATTTTGAAACCGAACAGTGAAAATCTTTCCGGAGATGATGTTCGCGAAGGATTGACATGCGTTTTGAGTTTGAAAGTCCGTGAACCTCAATTCGAAGGTCAGACTAAAACTAAACTCAATAATTCCGAGACACGCGGACATGTCGATTCAGTTGTATCTCAAGGATTGGGAGAATTTTTCGAGGAGAATCCAGTTGAAACCAGGCAGATAATCGAGAAAGCTTTATTAGCTGCAAAAGCTCGCGAGGCTGCTCGAAAAGCTCGAGAGTTGACTCGTCGAAAAAGTGCGCTCGAAGTTTCATCATTGCCTGGAAAGCTCGCCGATTGTTCAGACAAAGATCCATCGAAAACTGAAATCTATATCGTCGAAGGAGATTCGGCAGGTGGATCTGCAAAACAGGGACGCGATCGAAGATTTCAGGCGATTCTTCCATTGCGCGGAAAAATTTTGAACGTCGAAAAAGCTCGGCTCGATAAAATTTTTGGAAATGCAGAAATTCGAACAATGATAACTGCATTCGGAACTGGAATCAGTGAGGATTTCGATTTGGCAAATCGACGCTATGGAAAAATTATCATTATGACTGATGCTGATGTCGATGGCGCACATATTCGAACACTTCTTCTAACATTTTTCTATCGATACATGAAACCGCTGATTGAGCATGGGCATGTCTATATCGCGCAGCCGCCGCTGTATCAGATTCGCAAGGGAAAACAGCATTGGTATACATATTCTGACGAAGAATTGGCGAAAAAGCTCGATGAAGTTGGGCGCGATAATGTGACGGTTCAGCGATATAAAGGTTTGGGCGAAATGAATCCGGAGCAGTTATGGGAGACAACAATGGATCCAATGACGCGCACGATGTTGAGAGTGGATCTCGATGATGCGGAGGAGGCTGATGAACTCTTCACGATTTTGATGGGAGATCAAGTTGAGCCGCGTCGAAACTTCATCCAGGAAAATGCATTGCAAGTTAGAAATCTCGATATCTGATTCGGGAAAAAAATTGATCCATCGATCTGAAAAAATGATCGGTGGATCTTTTTTTATTTGTGAAAAAATTTTTTTAAAAATGGACTTGATTTTCGG